>JBAYMR010000006.1:0-81956 GCA_041663445.1 Candidatus Micrarchaeia archaeon | reverse complement strand
GCAGGCGCAACGGGCGCCGCTTCCTGCGCTTTCGGTTTCCCTTTCGGCAAATACTGCTTGAAGTAGGGAATGTGCCAGAGCGCGTGGAAAGCCGCCACGATGACGCACACTATCCCGAATTCCACATGCCAGAAGCCAACGTTGATAAAATCTGGGAGCACGCTTATGCCGAGGTCTGCCCGGAGCGCCTTCAGCATGGAAAAGATGCCCATGCCCACGAAAGAGAGAATCAGCACCCCGTTCCAAATCTTCCTGTGGAGCATGACTGACAGGTGCTTCCCCTGGCGCGCGAGCAGCCAGGAAACCGCGTAAAGCACGATGACTGAGCCTGCGATAAGCAGGAAATTGAATTGTGCCATGATGCAGGATGGCGCACTAGTTCTTTTATTCCTTCGCCCCCTTATTTGCCCATGGGATTTGGACTTTGGCTCGCGCTCGCAGCATCGGTTTTCATCGCTTACTTCGTGTTCCACTTCACGCGCAAGTTCGGCGCGCTCATTTTCCACGGAGTTTTCGGGATGGTGGTGTTCTGGCTGTTCAATTATTTTGGCGTGCTTAGCGTCCCGCTCAATTTCGTCACGTTCATAATCGCGGCGATTGGGGGAGTATTGGGCGTGGCATTGGTGGTCTTGTTTTCAGCACTGGGCGTGCCATTATAGGCACGCCTCTCGTGCTGCCTGCCGGCGCACGAAAACGCGCCAAATTCTCGGGAATTTGACGCTGGGAATTCCGTTATAAATATAACTGTAGAATAGAGTGAGGAGAGGTGTCGTATATGGCGTTTGAAATTTGCTTGCCAGTGGCAATAGTGGGCGCGATAATTGTCATACCCATGGTAGTGCGCGTGATTTACCAGTACGAGCGCGGCGTGATGTTCCAGCTCGGGAAATACATCGGCATGCGCGAGCCCGGGCTTGTGATAGTCATCCCAATCTTGCAGGACCTGCGCAAGGTGGACGTGAGGATACTCACGCTTGACATCCCCAAGCAGTCCGTGATGACAAAGGACAACGTGCCGGTTTCAGTCAACGGAGTGGTGTATTTCAAGGTGGTGAAGCCCGAGGACGCCACAATCAAGATACAGAACTACGAATATGCCATGAGCCAGTACGCGCAGACCGCGCTACGGGATGTGGTTGGCGCGATGTCGCTTGACGAGGTGCTTTCCGAGCGCACCATGATTGGCAATAAGATACGCGACAGCGTGGACGAGGGAACCAAGGACTGGGGGCTTGACGTGACGGACATCAAGCTGCAGGACGTGGAAGTTCCGGACGACCTCAAGCGCATGATGAGCAGGCAGGCATCCGCAGAGAGGGAGAAGCGCGCCACCATCATCAAGGCGGAAGGCGACAAGATGGCTGCGCAGAACCTTGCGGATGCGGCACAGACCATGAACTCCACGCCAGGCGGCATGCAGCTTCGTGTGCTCCAGACGCTGGACGGGCTTGGCCCATCGGCATCCAACACAGTGGTAATCCCGCTGCCGCTCGAGCTTTTGGACGGCTTCAAGGACATCGCGAATGCCCTGAAGGAGGCAAAGACCGCAAGGTCGGACTACAAGAAGGAAAAGCGCATCAAAAAGTAGGCTCGGCTTTTCTTTTTCCCTTTTTGTTTTTTCTTTTGCTTTTAGCGGAGCCGCCAGGCGTGACGAAAGGGTTATAAATTCCCATAGGCAGATGTAAAACATTGCGTCCCCGGGGTTGCCTCGTTTCATCTGAGGCGGGTCAAACCCGGGCTTAATATTTGCGATTTTATGCCCTCTTCCGTTGCGCTTTTCATTGATGGCTCGAACCTTTACCATGCCCTCAAACAGGAAGGCAAACTGCCATTCAACTATGATGACTTATTTTCAGAGCTGTCAAGAACATATCAAATCAAGCAGATATTCTTCTATGATGCCGTGAAAGACATTGGGCGCGACCCGGATGGCTATGCCAAGCAGCAGAAATTCCACGCTGGGCTGAAAAAGCTTGGATGGCCAATCAAGCTTCGGACGCGCAAGCTCAAGTACATAGCAAACATAACACAAGAGGACGCAAACTCCGCTGCAACACAGGTCGGGATAGTTGATTCCTGCAGGGAAAAGCTTTGGCAATTCCTGCAGCGCCTTGGGCTTGTGCGCGTCACAAAGGAAAAGGGCGTTGATGTGCTTCTTGTGTCAGATGCAATAGAACAGGCGCGCACAAAGCAGTTCGACGCGATAATCCTGCTCTCGGGCGATGCCGACTTTGTCCCTGCAATCAACCTTATCAGGACGTTTGGCGTAAAGACCGTGAACCTTCATACCTACAGTGGAAGCTCGACAGAACTCCGCCAAGCTTGCCACGAGCATATCCTGATGGATTTTGACAATGGAGGCGTCTTCCTCCGCTGAAGTGGCAAAGCGCACAGAAGGAATAAAAGCTTCGCTTCCCCTCGCAATAAGCATGCGGAATTGTTATCGCGGCCAAGGTGCCACAGAATATCTCGTTCTTCTTGCAGTAGTGCTGATTGTCGCGCTTGTTTCTGTCGCGCTCCTTGGCTTTTTCCCAGGCATGGCATCCGACGCGCAAATCACGCAGTCGCAGATTTACTGGAGAAGCGCGACGCCGATTGCGATTATGGAGACTGGGGCGAGGGCGTCGAGCAGTGGCGCTGTACTTCCATATATGCTGCTTCGGAACACAGGAATGTATCCAATAAGGATAACTGGCATAATCGGCGGGGATGGAGGCAAAGCAACACAGTTTTATGCTGGTGATAACGCACTATGCACCCCTGCCACGGAAGGAACATATAGCTTAACTAATTATTATTATCTGACACCTGGAGAAGAGAAATATGTTGCACCAGGCAGCAGTTGGTATGGGCTGACTTGCAGTAGATACATATACTCGTATGTTGGCGGCAACAGCTCGGGCACGAATGTCAATGGTGCCTCCTCGGTCTGCCAAAACTCCACCACTTCGCCGGGCGTGCTGGATTACAAGACGTTTGGGTTTGAGTACATTCAGTACATGGAAGGGCAACAGATAACGAAACGGCAGATAGGCAAGGACTTGATAATAAAATGCCGCGAGCCTGTCTAGAAAACGGTTTCCCCTTTGCTGCCATCCACCTTCACGCGCGCGCCGTCCTTGATTTTCGCGTACGCGCCGCCTTCCAGTTTGTCCACCATGGGGATGCGCGCGATTATGGCGCCCACCGCTATGATGGGCTCGGCTTCCTCGTTGATGATTGCTGCCGGCGCGCAGTTGTTTTTCCGAAGCTGCAGAAGCACGTACGAGCCGACAGTGGAGCCCTTGCCGCGCGGGAAGACGAGGACTTTGCCTGCAACGCACTTGCCTTCAAGCGGGTGCCCCCTGTCAACCACAATCCCCGTCTTGGGGTCCACGCCGCCGAAAAACGAGATGGCATCCGCTGACACCATTGCTTCCCCTTCGCCAATGCCTTTCGAGATTGCGCGGGCATTCACTGCAACGCCCTTGCCCTCTTTTGCCCCTCCGCTGCCTTTCATTTGCATATGATATCCCCTACGTCGCCGTACACCACTTTTCTCTTGAACATGTTTGTAAGGTATTTTGCCGCCTTGCCCGAGTTGCAGGCCGCGTGCTTCATGCCCATTTCCTCAAGCGGGCAGACCACCATGCAGGTGTCCGCCACCACGTTGCCGCCTGCCGCCTCGATTTCGCGCGTGAAGCCTGCCTTGTCCGCCGCCTCCTTTATCTTGCGCGCGGTGCAGACCCAGAGCCTTGTTTCCAGCTTTTTGCCGCGCACTTTCGCAGCGACTTCCTCAATCTCGGCAAGCGATGCGTGCGGGCAGCCGATTGCTATGATGTCAGGCTTGCCGTCACCACCCATTTTTTCGCGCGTTGCCGCAAGCTCCTTTTCGCCGAATGTGATTTCTTCCGCCCCGCCAGCCACGCGCCATTCGGGCGTGATGCCTTTCATGAAGTAAATTGCCGTTGAGCCCCAGGCTGCCATGGAAGCGCCGAGGGATTTGAGGCGGTCTTCGGAAGCGGCTTTGACGCCGACAAACGCAGGCACCTTGCCTTTTGCCGCTTCACCGACAAATGCGCCCATTGCGCCGAAGTCAGATGTTCCTTTCAGTTCCGCATCCACTTTCACAAGCAGGTTCGCCACCCTGTTCTCGTCAAGGTGCAGCCCGTAATTTGGCGTGCAGCCGCAGACGGCTGCTGCAAGCGCGGAAGGGCCGCCTTCGCGGTTGGTTCGCGCGCCCAGGACGGAGTTTGCAAATGAGATTGCAGAGCTTTCGGACCAGGCAATGTGCTCGCCCTTTTTCGGGCGGATGCCGACAAGGTAAGGTGCGCAGGTGCAGGTTGAGGAAATGCCCATTTTTGAGAATGCCGAGAGTATGGCAAGCTGCTTTTTCGCAAATGCAGCAGGCACTTTGAGGGCCTGCCATTGTTCCCTGTCCATGCCTGCGGGATTGAGGAAAGTTGGCACGCAAACGCGCGCGCCCGCGGCTGCAAAGTCCTGGAGGTATTCCAATCCGGCTTCGCCAATCGTCTTGTAGGAAACGCCCGCCACCTGGACGGAAGTGACCGGCACCATGCCGCGCGCGCCGTATATCTTGCCGAGCGCAGCAAGTATTTCCATGGACTGGCGCGCTGCTTCGCCTTGCTCGCCGTTGAGCATGAGTTGCTGGTCAGACGTTAATTCCATTGCATAATCACCAGATGGTAAACTGCGGTTTGCCCGCTAGTGACGCCGTAGCGCCACTGGAATCACTGGCACACTACCCTGCTCAGATTTATTAACCCGCATTCCACCATCAAAAGTGATGAAGATGCCGTCATATAACGTAAGGTTAAAAACATATTGTTCCAATATCTTTCTAGCAGGTGATATGATGGGCACTTTGAGCAATTACCGCCTCGACGGCTACAGCAATTTCATCCTTGATTTCGTCTACCAAAACGACCTGGCAACCACGAAAAGCGATGCACTGAGAATTGCCATCCGCAAGCTTGCCGAGGCAGTGGGAGCACCGAGCGAAAGCGATTATCTCCTTCGTGTGGCAGAGGAAAGGAAGGCAAATGATTTGGACGATGACTACCGCAGGGGGAAGATTGAGGCAACCCCTGCCAAAGAGTATCTTGCAAAGCACCCTGAACTGCGCAAATTCATCAAAGGCTAGGCGATTTTGATGTGGAAGCTTGAATTTGCAAAGGAATGGAATTATTGGTACGAGAAACTTGACAATTCAGTCATTGAAATTGTCGGAAAGCGGCTTGCAAGAATAGAGGAAAACGACAGGGAATATGGGCATCTTGGCAAGGGGCTGCCCTTTTTCAAGGATGAATTCCACGACCAATTCCGCATCTGCTTCCATGAGGACAGGAAATCGAAAACGCGCACGCTCCACTTTGTCGGCGACCACAAGCAGTATGAAAGATGGCTAGGCATGAGGGCTTAGATTTGCTTTTTCTTCCCGGCAGGAATGCTGAAAATGGAAGCATCAAGCCCGCCATTTTTCTCAAGCTCGGCGTTCACATAGTCGAGCAGTATTTTCTTGAGGCGCGCGTATTCCTCCTTGCCCACCACTTGGTTGCAGAATGCATACTGGAGCGCCTTGGCGTTGAAGCAGAACATCGCGTCATTCACGTTCTCGCAGTTATGGCAGAAATACGAGTTGCGAGAGGAATATGAGGCGTCCACTTCAAAGCAGCCTTTCAGGCTGGTGGAGTCGAATATGTTCATGCAGAACTGCGACTGCAGCAGGCGGAAGTAGCCGCCGAAGATGTGCTCGGACTCTATCACGGCTGACGAGTATGCCGCGCACTTGGAATTGGTGGTGTCCAGAATCTTGTAGATGACGCTTCCGCCGTACAGGTTGGGCGTGTCCACGCACCTGTCATTCACGCCGTCAATGAATTCCACCGAGAAAAGCGCCACCTTTGCCACGCGGGAAAGCGCCTCGTGAAGGGTGAGTTCCTCGCCCGGCTTTATTGCAATCGGGTGCAGGCGGGATGCTTCCGCCCCTTCCGCGTTTGTCACCAGCCTGTCGGCAGGAAGCTCTTTTATCGTGGGCAGCAGGCCGACCTTGAAGGTGGGAGTGCCTTTCGCCCCCTTCACTTTTTTCACGCTGATTGCGCGCCTCAAAAGCCACGGGCCGAAGCGCCTGATGCCCCTGTGCTCCTTGCCGAGCACAATGCAGCAGGTGGAGGAAAATGCGTCCTCGATTTTCTGCGGCGGCGGGCTGTCGAACGCGATTTTCTCCCCTGGAATGTCTTTTTTGTCCCTGCCGAAATATGCGATGTCGGCAACCGAGAAAAGCCGCTTCTTTTTCCTAAGTTCATCCGCCATTTCCGCCACGAGCTTTTTCTTCAGGCGCATGAATTCATCCTTGGGCAGCTCAAGGTTGCCGATTACGTTGCGCTTGGAGCGCAGGTTGAAGGCGAATATGCAGTTGGAGCAGCCCACGCAGTTGAAGGAATAGTACATGTCGGCAAGGCTGGTGCCGTAATATGTCTCGAAACAGCGGTTCGCGCCCACGCCGTCGCACATCCTCATGCCGAATTGCGTGCCGGGGAAGCCGCATACGCCAAACACGTGCTCGGCATCGCGCAGCGTGGAAACATAGGCGCCGTATTTCACCTGGTAAAGGCTGTGCCCGTGGAGGATGGAGGAGCAGTCCACGCAGTTGTCAACGTCGCTCACTTCCGTGTTCCTGCCGAATTGCTTGTTGCCGCAGAATACCGCGCGCTCCGAGGCGGCTGCGAAAAGCGAGTCAATGTCCTTTATCTCGTTCACGGAAAGCGGCGGGAACTTCAGCATGCCGATTTCATCCTGGGAGATGAACCTGCCGCCAGCGGGATAGAGGTGGTTTGAAAGCATGACGGGCTTGCCTGAGACAGCGGAGCGTTTTATCTGGTAGGGGAACATTGATTCCTCGAAGTAGGGCGCAAATTCCTTCAGGCTGCCGATTTCCTCGCCGAAAATCACTTTGGAGGTTGCCCGGAATGCCTGCTCAATGTCCAAGGGTTTCACCATGCGAAATCAGGTTCTTTTCGGATGCCTGCGCTCAAATGTACTTTTCCCTGTTTACCTTCATCCATTCCGCCTTCTCGAAATTCTTGCCGTGCGCGACCAGCGGGCGCGTGGCGTCAATGCCCATTTTCGAGGTTGCATAGGTGTTCGGGTCTGCGGACGGGTCAAGGGAAGAGCCTTTCTGCCCGCTTAGGATGGCCACGCCCTTGTCGGCCTGCAACCGGGTGGCAATCGCCCATTCCACGGACGCTGGCGAGTAGATGTCAATGTCGTCGTCCACCACCACCACGTGCTTGAGGGACTTGTGGCCGGAAAACGCGGCGGAGATTGCGCGCTTGCCGTCGTCATCGCGCGTTTTCTTTATGCCCACGACTGCGTGCAGCCAGGAGCAGCCGCCGGGCGTTATGTTCACGCCCGTGCATGGCGCGATTTTGGAAACTTCGTTGAAAATGGTAGGCTCGCGCGGCATGCCCATGAGCAGCTTGTGCTCGAGCGCGCCGGGCAGCAGAACATGCCAGATTGGGTCGCGCCTGTGGCGCATTCTCGTGATTTTCAGCACCTGCTGCTTGCGCACTATGTCATAGGTCTCGGTGAGGTCCACGAACATGCCTTCGTCCGCAAGCTCGCGCGTTATCTTCCCCTCGAAAACGAATTCGGCGTCGGCAGGCACCTCTATTCCGCTTTCAAGCTTCACGGTGCGGATGGGCGCAAGCGAGTTTGCGATTGTGGTTTCATCCACCCCGATATCCACCGAGCAGGCCGAGGCAAGGAGGAAGTTTATGGGCGCGCCCACCACGAAAGCGACGTCCAGCTCGCCTCCCGCGCGCTTGATGAATTCTTCAAGGTGGCGGTGCAATATGCGGACGGCCACCCTGTCCTTTCCGATGACCATCATGCGGTGGAATGAGCAGTTCTGCCCCAATTCCTTGTCGCGCGCAATCACCACGGCAGAGGAGAAATATGCCCCGCCGTCCTTTTCGGCGTGGAATGGGATGGGCAGCCTGGAAAGGTCAACGCTTGGCTCTTCAACCTCAAGCACGGGCGCGTCCTTTGCCAAAACAAGCTGCGGCTTGGACGGGTTTTTTATCGCGTGCGCAAGCGCGGGGATGAGCCCTTCGCGCTTTATGCCAAGATAGCCGCAAACCAGCTCGCGCGTGCAGAAAACGTTGCCCGCCACTTTTGCGCCGGGCACTTCGGGCACGCGCTCGGTGTAGACGGGTTGGCCGTCAAACGCAGCCATCACGCCCGCAAGCTCGAGCCTGAGCGAGGCTGGCTTTTTCAGCTCCACGCACTTGCCCTCTTCCCTCAGCTTTGCGATGAATTCCCTGAATGCCATGGCTTTCATTCCCGCCACCTCTTGAATAGCTTGTTTTGGATGCCTGCGGCGTCCAGCGCCTTGCCCGCTATGAAATCCACCAGGTCGGAAATTTCGCGCGGCCTGTGGTAAAAGCCAGGCGAGGCAGGCAGCACCGTGCCGCCCGCCAGCGTCACCAGCTCCATGTTCTTGATTGCGATGAGCGAGTACGGGGTTTCGCGCACCACCAGCACGAGCTTTTTGCGCTCTTTCAGGCACACTTCAGCCGCGCGCGTGATTAGGCTGCTGCCGACCCCGTTCGCTATCTCGCCCAATGTCTTCAGCGAGCAGGGGCAGACGATGAGCGCGTCAGCCGCGGAAGAGCCCGAGGCGAACGGCGCTGAAAAGTCGAATTCGCCATAATCGGCTTTCGGAAGGCGCGCGCCTTCCCCCTTTGCCACTTTTTTCGCGCCGGACGAGACGACAACCGAAACATCGTGCTTGGATGCGCGCAGCACTTCGGCTAGCCTGCTCCCGTAAATGATGCCCGAGGCGCCGGTGATTGCAACGAGGATGCGCATGCGGGAATTCAGCCGATAACCCTTTTAAATAGGCTTTTCCAATCAGGAAGCATGCAGATACTCAAGCTCGGCGGGAGCGTGCTGACGAGGAAGCGCGGGTTCATGGAGGCCGACACTGGAAGCATTGCAAAGCTTGCCGCCGTTGTGGGCAAGGCGTACAAGTCAGGGGTGCGCGACCTCATAATCGTGCACGGGGCAGGCTCCTTCGGCCATGCGCCGGTAATCAGGTACAAGCTCAACGACGGCGTGCGCACCAGGAAACAGGTGTGGGCATGCGCGCTCACCCACTCCGCCTGCTCGCACTTCTCCTCGCACGTCACCGACGCGCTCATAAAGGCGGGCGTGCCGGCTGTTTCCGTGCCGCCTGCGGACATCGCGCGCAGCAGGAACAGGAGGATGGTGTTCATGGACAAGAAAGTGGTGTTCGGCCATCTCAAGGCAGGCTATGTGCCCGTGCTTTTCGGGGACATGGTGCCGGACTCCAAGCTCGGCTGCTCGGTCTGCTCGGGAGACCAGATTGCCGCCTATTTCGGGAAATACGCCTCGCGCGTGGTGATGGCGACCAACGTGGACGGGGTGCTTGCGTGCGGGAAAGTGGTTCCGCGCATCACGCGCAGGAATTTCGCGCAGGTTTCGCGCCACCTTTGCTGCTCGGGCGCGCCGGACGTCACCGGCGGCATGGAAGGCAAGATACGGGAGATAATGAAATGCCGCGCGCCGGCGTACATAGTGAACGCGAAAAAGCCCGCGCGCGTGCTGGCGCTGCTTCTTGGGAAGAAGGCTATTTCTACGAGGATAAATTGAGCAGGCTCAATTTCAGCATCGAACGCACAAGCGTTCGATGTCTGATGCATTTTGCATTGCAAAATGCACATGTCCGAATTCGCAACGAAGTTGCGAATAAGAGGATAACTCGAGGGTGCCCACCAAGGCGTTAGGAAAAAAATCTGCATTTATAAGCTTTTACCATATAATACCACATAGGTGATATTTTGAAGATGAGAGAACTTACTATTCGCATGCCTAAGAATGCGCAGACTACAATGCATATCAAGTCCAACTTTAAGATTGTAAAGAGGGATACAGGCATATCGGCAAAAGACTTGAAACTCCTTCAAAAAACGCGCGCCAAAGAGGTAAAGGGAATAGCATGTTCCCCGGCATATGTTGAGCTTTGCGAGAAAATGGTGAATACAGTTGCAGCAAGCCAGAGAATAGACATTACGCCGATACAAATCGAAATGGCTACGCAGGATGCAATGCAGAGTTCCATGGAGCCATTATATTGGGCAGCGGATCATGCCAAAAAACAGAAGAATGCAGGAATAAAGGGCACGATAGGCGCAATAGTTGGAGCGGGAATTTCAATTATCATTGGCACTGTTGATAAATGCCGGTTTGCCAATATGGCGATTATTTTAGCTCCATTATACGTTCTTTGCGGGGGATTTGTCGGAAGCCAGGGAATGAAACACAACAAGGAAATGAAGGAGACATATCGGATCCAGGCGGCATACAACATCAAGGCAGCAACTATTGATGCCACCTTAAATGAAGGCAGGAAACAGTAGTATTTTTTTCCCCTATTTCTTTTTTTATCCCTGAAAGCCAGTGGTAACTTTTGGTTCGTCCACCGGCATCCTACCCTCTCCGCCGCTTTATATACCGGCGAAAGCCCGTTCTATCTGCCAGGGCGAAAGTGCCCGGCAAGGTGACCAAAATGAAATTCAACATAGACGAACTGTCGTATGAGGAGATAAAGGACGTGGTGGACCGCCTGCGCGCCATGAAGATTGAGAGCAAATTCGCGCGCCTGGGCTCGAGCATTATCCTTCAGACCGAGCAGGGGCCGATGGTGGTCGCGCAAAACGAGGCGGTGGAGCTTTTCGGCATCCCGGCGGTGTTTTAGCTTTCGAGGTGGCATTCATGCAATACGAAACGGCAAGGATAGGGCACGGCGCGTGGAAGCTGAGGATTGACAGGTACATTGCGCTCCAGGCGGCATTCGAGAGGAGGAAACATGGGTGACTGGGATGTGGCACACACCTATTGGTTTAAATATTTTAACGTTTATACGTTTTTTAACAGTAGGTGGTGCCATGGTATCAATAACAGTGTCAGTAACGCCTGAGATACGGGAGCTCATGCAGCGCTTTCCTGAGATGAACTGGTCCGGCTTTGTGAAGAAGGCGATAAGCGAAAAGGCGCAGGAGCTTGCCTGGCGGGAGGAGATGCTCAAACGCCTGAAAGGCGAGGAGGAATTCGACAATTGGGCAGTTGAGTTCCAAAGAAAGATAAGGAAGGGCAGGTACGAAGAGCTCAAAAAAGAGATGGGAGAGGGCAAGAGAAAATGATGCGCTTCGTTGCCGATTCAAACGTCATTTTCACATATCTTTGGGAGAGTTCGGCACTTCGAGAAATCATCCACCAGGGCGCCAGGCTTTTTTCACCAGAATACGCGCTTTTGGAGCTGGAAGAGCACTGGCAGGAAATTGCAGGCAAGGCAGGGGTTAGGCTGGAAGAGCGGGACGGGCTTTTGCATTCGCTGCGGCAGAAAGTTGAAATTGTGCCGAAGAGCGGCTATGAAAAATTCCTGCCTGAAGCCGAACGCCTTGCCAGCGCATTTACAGGGAAGGAGGAAGCTGACCTTAGGGATGATGCTGATTTCCTCGCGCTTGCAATGTTGCTTGACTGCCCGCTTTGGTCCAATGACAAGCTGTTGAAGAGGCAATCCAAGGTGGCTGTCCTGTCCACGCAGGAAGTCATTGCGTTGTTCAAGCCTGAGAAACCGGACAGGGGGCCTAGCGGCGAGATAATTATATAAACATATATGTATACATATACACTATGAGCAGGCTGATAAACGTGTCCGACTCCGTGTACGAGCAGCTGACGCGCATGAAGCGCGCGAAGGGGCAGAGCTACAGCGAGGCGATTGCTGGCATGCTTCCAGAACCCGCCCAGATTGCAAAAAAAACAGACAACTGGGACAGCCTGATTGCCTGGATAAGGGAAAACGACAAGAAGTTCAAGGGCGAGAAGGCAAGGCTGGACCACGACAAGATACTCTATGATGATCCATATGATGGTTCTTGACACCTCGTTCCTTTTTTCTCTTTTCCATCCTTTGGATGTGAATCATGCCAAAGCACTTGAGATTTTTGAGAAGCACCGCAACGAGGAGATGCTGATTACCGACTCCATCCTTTTCGAGACTCTCACTGTTCTGAACCGAAAACTGGGCATGGATGCAGCCCGGGCAGCTTATGAGCAGCTTTTATCGAATTCCAGGCTGCAAGTCCACTACCTCACAGAAGACCAGCGCAAGGAAAATTTATCCGAATTCTTGAAGCAAAAAGGCAGGCTGAGCACGGCAGATATTTCCGTGATGCAAGCATGCAAAACCGCGCTCGCCGAGCCATTGGCATTTGACAAGGATTTGCTCAGGCAGATCGGTTGATGGCATGAGGCTCTGGTCCTTGCACCCCAGGCATCTTGACGCGCGCGGCCTGGTCGCGCTGTGGCGGGAGGCTTTGCTCGCCCAGGCAGTGCTTGCCGGAAAAACAAACGGCTACAGGCACCACCCGCAGCTTCAGCGCTTCAGGGCGCAGCGCGCGCCCCTGCGCGCAATCGGCGCCTATTTGTCGGAAGTTCAGAAGGAAGGGAGGAAGCGCGGCTACAAATTTGACAGGGGGAAAATAATGTTCCCGAAAGCGCGCGCCGTGCGCATGCCCGTGACGGACGGGCAGCTCAGGCACGAATGGCGGCATCTGAGGAAAAAGCTGATGAAGCGCGATGGGGAAAAGATGAAGGAAAACGCGCGCTCAAAAATGGAAGCGCACCCTATTTTTGCCGTGAAGAAAGGGAGGAAGGAAAGCTGGGAAAAAACCGGATAACCGCATTTGATTTCTTTCCCGAGCATCAGGCGTATTCCAGCCGCTCGGCATAATTGAAGATATTCCTTGGAATCATGCGCTCGAATTGCGGTTCCACGAAAAAGCTGGTAATCTGGCGCAGGCACATGCGCTTCATGTGCTCGTTTTTCTCATTGGCAGAAGCATTTTCTTGAACGTAATTATTGCCGCCGCCCGTATTGTTGACATAGACCAGCACGTCAACAAGCGCGGATGCGATTTTCCTGTCCATATCATTCGGAATGGAATCGTCGGGCTTGCAGGAAATCGGCAGGCCCAGCATGTAGATTGTCCGCAGTACAAGCTCGTAGTCGGTTTTTGAATCGGGAGGGTATATTCCGTAGTTTTCGCCGTCCTTTAAGACCCAATAAAAACCTTCATCGGAATCAGATTTGAGATGATAGCACCGCCCACCCAGCTTATTGAGCATGATAAAATCCATATTGTTTATGCGTATGTTCGCAAGCCCTTCCTTGTTGAGCCGTTCCAGCTCTGCAAACATGGCTTCCTCGCTTGCGGCAAACGAGCCGAGCTTCAGGTGCCTGCCAGGAAAGCGCAAGAAAAGTGTGCCCATGTCTTTTTCAGACACTCCCCCTTCCAGGTACGCCTCGTACCAATCGTCCTTTGCCTTTTCCCACTCGTCAGCGCCCTTGCTTGCCGAGCGCTCGATTATGTCCTTGACGTTGCGGGAGGGCTGCGCGAGAGCAGGGGCTGGGCGCTTTTCTATTGGCTTTTTGTTATCTTGCGGGACATTGACCCATCTGTGCGAAATGAGAGCTTGCTTGAATGAATTTTTGGACATTTACCCACTCCACATTTTTCAGGGACGAAATGTATTTAAACAGTAGCTGAAGGTGGAAGAATGAAGAAAGATACCGGGGTTATTCCTTATCCATTGCGCCAACAAGACCTTGCGCGTTGGCAGGGAGCTGTTTTTGCGATGAAGAAACCACGGCGGGAGCGCCAGTCCGCTTTTCATAGGCATACTTGAGGGTGGAGATGACCCTGCGGAATTTTTTTTCAACCCTCCAATATGGGCTAAGAAGGTCATCCACCGCGTCCTTATTCGCCCAAATGCTTGTTTTTGCAAGCTTGTTTTCCTTTTCGCGCACGGAATGGGAAATTGCATCCTGAAGCGGCTTGAGCTGAGCCAGAAGTTCCAGCATGCACCCATCTGACACCAGCCCGCCACCCATCAGCGGCAAGTTGCCCAAAAGCGTGACCGAGCGCTTGATGCGCATTGGATTGCCCGACTTGAGCTCGGAAATGATTTTCCGCGCCATGTCTTCTGTTGCAAGCGCGGAAGGATTGTTTGCCTGAAGTTCGCGGCTGTCCTTGGAAATGCCGCCGTTTAGGCAATACTTGTTCAGGCAAGCTTCAAAGTCAGGCCGTTTCCCTTCATAAGACTCTAAGAAATTGCTTGTAATGTCAAATTCGGACAGTGTGCCTTGCCTAAGCTGGCTCTCAACGACGGATTTTGACGTTTCAGGATTGATGCCGGTTTTGCAGCTATTATCCAACGAACCATACCAGACGCGGGATATCACGGAGCCCGCGCGCGCCGAAACAGTTTCATCTCCCGAAAAATAGATGTTGATCAGATATGCCATGTTGAACGGGTTCCTTAGGGCAAGGCCAACCAGCTTATCATGGTGGGCTGAGAAATGTTTGTCCACGCCAATCCGAAGCATGTTATGGACTTTCTCCTCGAATTCCCGGGAATATTCAAATTTGGGCGCGAATTTCAGCACTTGGACGAAGTTGTCCTTTTCGCCGCGCCCAATGGAATTGACACAATTTTTGATCATCTTTTTGTTTTGCCCGCCCATGGAAACACCTGCATTCAATCCGAATCCGGCTTAACTCCGAAAAGCGCCACTTCAAGCCCTTTCGGCACTTTTATCCCGTACAATATCGCGTTCTGCAGCGTGAGCTCAATCATTTCCTTGATGTCCGCCTGGTAGCGCCATGCATCCCGGTCAAGGCTTATCGAGATTGCACACTGCATGAGCGCCTTCGCCACCTGCTCTTGGCTTGGCTTTCCGCTTTCAGGCGCATTGATGAAACCGTTGAGGATATTGTAGGCGGCGTATGCCTGGTCAATTGAGTCGTTTCCGGAACATGAAGCACACAAGATGTCCTTGAGGCCCGGCAGGAGGCCTGAAAGGTCGGCGCCCTGCTTATATGCAAGGTCAAGGACTTTCTCGACCCTGTCAAATATCCTGCCGCCGGTGTTCATGGAAAAATTGCTTCCGCGGAGCAGCGCGCGGTAATAGTCAACGTCGGTGGGCGAGCGGACAAGCTGTGCTGCGAGCTTGTCGTATTCCATCAATTCCAGCCCCTCGCCAATCAGCCGCATCTTTGCCATCTTGAACGCGGAAGGGGGATCGGAGAATGAATTCGACCGAAGGCGCCCCGCTGCAAGCAGCGGGGTATCATCGCCATTCGGTCGAAATGTTGCCAACTTCGCGCCGCTGCAAGCAGCGGAGTATCGCTCAGTTGGCAATGAACCTATATGGAAAAGTTCCAGCGCGCGCATTGCCATTTGGGAAGTGTGCATCGGACCTGGCCTGAAATAACCTCTTGGCATATTATCACCACATTTTTCAGGGACGAAATGTATTTAAACAGTAGCTGAAGGTGGAAGAATGAAGAAAGAAATAGAGAAAGGAAAAAACTGAAAATCAGGCTGAAAAAACTTCAGCCTGATGGCAAACCGGGGTTTGCCAGCTAGCAGCCGAGCTTTGCGGGACTGCTGGATTTAGCCGAAGAGCGATGCAAGGCCCTCTGCCGCCGCAGCTTCCTGCTTGGCCGGGTCCTCCTTCTTCTCTTCCTTCTTGTGCTCGCCTGCTGGCGCCGCTGCCGGGGCTGCTGCCACCGGCGCAACTGCTGCCTTGAGGAGCTCTTCGAAGTTCACGCCTTTCACTGCCTCTGCGAGAACAGATGCCTTCGCCTCGTCGGCGCTGGCGCCTGCCGCCTTGAGGACGGAAAGGAGCGAGTCCTTGGTGATTTCCTTTTCAGCGCCCTTCAGGAGAAGAGCCGCGTGCAGATACGGGTCAATTTTCATCATATTACTACCTCCTACATTCACTGTTTCTGTTCAGCTGGCGCGCCTGCAGTAGAAGCGGCTGCGGGCGCGTTTGACTGCGATTCGAGATTCCCGACCTTGCTGCCCAGCGTGTTGCCGAGCAGCACGGACTGCGTCAGAAGCAACTCGGTCGATGCCGCCGAGTAGATGCAGCCGTTTATCGCCATGTTCCTGCCCTGCGCGAATGCGCTTGACAGGAGTGCGTCGATGTTCTGCGATGTCGGGAAAGATGCATTGAAGGACACGTTGAAGCTCTGGCTCAGGCATTCAACGAGGTCAGCGTTGAGCTGGTGCTCGTCAATGTCAAGAACTGAGCCGGTGTAGGTGAATTTGCCGTCGTAGGCAGCCACCATGTTCACCATCGCCTCGAAAGGCAAGATGTTCAGCTTCTGGAGCGCCTTGCAAACATTGTCGGAAATCTTGGCGCCCTTCTTGGCGACCACGGAGTCCTTTGCAATTATGATTTTGCCGCCCTTTATCTGGGCATTTATCCCAGCGCCCTTGAGCTCGGACAATGCCGGGCCCGGCATGAGGTCGGTTTCGCCTTCAGGCACTACGATGTCGAAGGGCGCAATCATCCCGGGCTTTGCAGCCACGTTTGCCTTGTTGTCCTTGAAGAACTTGAACAGCTGGTATGGCGAGAGCGAGGTGTAGACCAGCGCAGTCGGGAAGTTGATTTGCTCGGCGAGGTCCTTGCCCTTCTTGCTTGCCGCAATCGCGCGGATGAGGGTGGAGTTTTTCGCAACCACGAAATCAGCCTTGCCGCGGAGCTGCTTCTTGCTCTTCTGGAGTATGCGGTCAGGGAGGTTCCTGATGTTGAGGAGGGCGACGTTGGGGAAATTGCCCGCAATCTTGGTGATTGCAATCACGTTTTCCTTCTTCGCCGCGATGGAGACGCTTTCCTTCTTCGCGTGGACGGATTTGAGTTTTTTCTTTGTCATCATAAACACCCTTATGCGACCTTGACAGGCGCGCCCATCGTAAGCTTGACATAAATGGACTTTATGTTCGGCTCGGTTGCCTTCGCCTGCACCTTGTCATACACTGCGTTGAAGTTTTCCACGAGGTCCGCCACCGGCATCGCCTCGCTGCCAATCAGGCATTGCGCAACAGGAAGGTATTTGCCCTTGGACACCATGCGCACGCGGCTCTTTGCCTGCGCGACTGCGTCCTTCACGTTCCCGACCACCGGGCGGGGAAGCCTTCCTCGCGCGCCGAGCACCTGGCCCAGGGATTTTCCGACCTGAATCATCAGGCTGGGCTGGGCTATGAATTCGCAGGATTTTGACATGATTGCGAGCTTGCCCTTGTCGGCTGCGAGCTTCTGTATGCCCGCCGCGTCCATTATCTCAGTCACGCCGGCGTTCTTGGCGTCAAGCGCCATCTGCCCGTCGGCGAAAACCACCACTTTCTGCTCCTTGCCCTTGCCCTTCGGCAGGATGATGTCAAGGTTAAGGCGGTTTTCTGCCTTGGTGAAGTCAATGCCGCGGAAGTTCACCATTACCTCTAGGGATTGCGTGAATTTGCGCTTGCCCTTGGCTTCCAGGGCTTTGCTTATTGCTTCGGTTATCGTCTTCTTGTCCATCTAAGTCCCTCCCAATTCGAGGCGACTGCCGCTGAATTGGTAAGCGGGAGAAGCAGATGCCTCTCCGATTTTTTCCTCGCGGAAAAATGGGCCGTTTGCGCCGTGGCACAAATCAGCCCGCCTGTGGCTTCCATTAAACATGGAAATGGTTAAAAAGGTTGCTAATTTTGGCGCCTTGCCTTTTTCTTCGCCTTCTTCCGGGCGGCGCGCTTGGCTTTTTTCGCATTGCGCTTCTTCGCCCCTGCCCTGTCAACGATTTTCGTGATGCCAATCGGCTCGGGCTCTTCCGCCTTCCCCTTGGTGGCGCTGATGCGCGCGCGCATGGGGAGGTTCTCCGTCCTGCCGCCAATCACCTGCGCAATCATCTGCGCGACCTGCGAGCGGTTGGAGGAGATTTCCGAAAGCGCGTTGAACGTCCCGGCGTGCTCCTCGAACTTGCCTGCATTTTCAGGCGCGCGGCTCTGCGTTTCGAAGAGGTAGGAAATCTTCTTGCCTTCCTCGAACAGCGACTCGAGCTTCTTGCGCTCGTCGGCGATGCGCGTGTCTATGTCGCCCTCCATGCGGCGGGCCTGGTTGAATTCGAATGAGTAGCTTTCCGTGAGCGCGCGCAGCTCGCGGAGGTAGCGGCGCACGAAGTTCGCCTCCACCGATTCGCGCAGCGTCTCGAACTCGCGGTTGCCGTTCCTGATGTAATCGTCAATGTCGGACATCTTCTCGTCGTAGTCCTTGCGTATGCTGATTGTGTATTCCTCAATCTGGCGCATCTGGCCCATCTGGCGCTCGAGGTCGGACAGCACGCGCTTTGCGGACGCCACCTCGCGCTTCATTTCCACGATGCCCTCGCCTATCTCGCCGCGCAGCGCGCGCAGGTCGTTCGCATGGCTTTCCGCGGATGCCAGCCTTTCCGCCTGCTCCGCAAGCGCGGCGCGCGCGGTTGAGACGCTGCGCGCGGCCTCGGTTTCCATCTCCCCTATGCGCTCCATCGTGCTGTGGAGCTCGCCCGACATTGCGGAGTGGCGCGCCAGCTCCTCGCGGCTCTGGTCAAGTATGAGTTCCATCTTCTCGCGCTCTTCCGCGAGCTGTTTCTCCGATTCCTCAAGGAGCGCGCACGCCTCGTCGTAGGCGCGGCGCATTTCGCCGTGCGCCTTTATGCTGGAGACCTGCACTTTCTCCACGGAGCTTATTTTTGATGGCAGGTCGGCGGCATTTTTCTGGAGGCCCGCCACCTTGCCCTGGACGCGCATCACGCGGTCCGAGATTGTCTCAAGCTCGGATTCGAGCCTGTTCTGGAGCGGGAGGTAATGGTCGTTGAGCAGCTTCTCCTTTTCCTGCCGCAGCGAGTCTATCTCGCGCGCCTGGCGCTCAATCCGCCTCATCTGGCGCTCTATCCTTTCGGAGAACTGGAGCGTGACGCCGCTTATTTCCACCGGGGCGGGCTTTTTCATCTTCGCGATTTTTGCAGGCCTGGCGCCGGCACGGCTGAATTTCGGGGTGATGACGCCTTTTTGCGGGACGCGGACGCGCGCGCGGGGCGCGGTTTCCTCTTCGCCAATGCGTTCCGGCGCCTCACCCTTGCTTTCGCGTGCAGCCCCGTCTTCGCTTTCGCGCGCAAAGGCGCTGCCTTCGCGTTCATAGGATGCATCCTCGCTTTCCTTTTCGGCTGCGGCGCGGTCAAGCTCCTGCTCGGCTTTCCACTTTTCACGCACGTCGGCATCAGGGGCAAGCCTGCGCGCCTCTTCCTCAAGCTCAAGCACGCCGTCTTTTGCGACTTCCTTGCCGTCCGTGAACGGCTCGCGCTCGAAATCCGGCTTTGGGGAAATTTCAGTCGCAACTGTCTCCTCGGAATCCATTGCCTCGCGCTCGATGGCGTCAATGGTGTTTTCCTCCCTTGTGGCGCGGATGGGTTTGATGCCATGCGCCGGCCCCTCGGCGCGCAAGTCGTCAACATCAATTGCGGATGAAACGGAAATGCCGTTTTGGACTGCGGGAACGTCGCCTTTCTTTTTCCTTGAAGCCTTGCCCGAGGCATCGTCCTCGCGCTGGTGCGCGAGTGTCAGGTCTGCCTCAAAACCAGCCTGCCCGCCGACATCCCCGACGTCTATTGCGGACGAGGAAACCTGGGGCGCGGTTTTTTTCTCTTCCTCCGCGCCTGCCCATGAGGCGTGGATTCCGTTGAAGCGGTTTTCAAGCCTGACCTGCCCGGATTTCTCAAGCACGTGCAGCCACTTCACCACTTCAACCTCGCGCATGCCGCAAATCGAGGCGAGCCTGCCTGCGCTAAGGGGTTTGTTTGCATCCTTCAGGGTTGAGAGAAGAACGTCGAAATCCGTTTCTATGTAGTGCCCTTCTCCCATAATACCCCCTAAGATGACCGTGATTTATACGGCGATTGGCGGATGGTGAAGCTCCCGCACATCTTGAGCTTGGCACGCCTGAATGCGTCCATGAGGAACGGCACGTTCGCTTTCGCGATGTCAACCGTGAACACTTCCTGCCCCTTGTGTATCCTCGCCGCGCGGTCGGTTGCCCTGCCGTACGCTTTCCTCATCCCTTTTTGCAGACGGTCGGCGCCTGCGCCCGCAATCATTTTGTTTTCGCGTATCACATTGTGCGGATATACGCGCACCTTGAAGAAATATTGGTTGAGGATCAATTTTTCCAGATACTTGTTCGCAGCCTGGCGCGCAGCCTCAAGCGAGTTGTCGCGCAGCTGGACGTCGTAGTCCGCCACCAGGTCGTACGTGTAATCGTACTTGCCCTTCCTGTCCCCCATCTCATAGACGAGGAGCGACAGGTGCGGCATTGCCTTGACAAAGGATTTGCGGGGCTTCCTCTTCGAGTAGCGGGCCCACGGCTTCTTTTCAAGCGTCCTGCATGTTTTTGCTGGTCTAAGTCCCATAATGACACCTCAGTGAACTCCCTCAGGGGTTCAGCGCCCATTTGCCTCGGCAAATCAGGCAGCGAACTCCGTGGCGCCGCATGTGCCGCGCCTTATGTAAGTAGGAGTGTCTGAGATATTCCCGAACTGTTTAATAATCTTGCGTAGCGCGCTTGCGATTGGCAAGGCCACCGGCAAATTGCAAATTTGCCCTTTTTTCTCCCACGCAGGGCTGTAATGTGTATGGAAGTGTATTTAAACGCTTCTTCCACTCTCGCCCATTTCTGACTTTAGCAGCCACCGCTTTTTCGCCTGCCCGCCCTTTGCCGAATAGCCGCCGAGTTGCCCGTCGGCGCGCACCACGCGGTGGCATGGGATGATGGGCGCGAGCGGATTCTCCGCAAGCGCGTTGCCCACTGCGCGCGCGGCGCGGGGTTTGCCAACTGCGCGCGCGATTTGCGAATAGGTGCGCACCTGCCCTTTCGGGATTTTCGCGCACTCGAAAAGGACACTGCGCTGGAACGGAGTAAGCCCGGAAAGCTTTGCTTTTTGCAAGGCAGAAAAGCGCACGTCATGCCTCGATGCGGAGATGGTAGAACCCGTCGTCCTCCTCCACGCCGTCGTTTGCCTTTTTCGGGACATAGTCGAGCGGGCCGTCCAATTCGCAAAGCTCGAGCTTGGCGCCGAGCGCGCGCTCGGCATATTCCTTCTGCCTCTCCACTTCCACCCCGAAATGCTCGGAGCGGATGGCGGAGGAAAGCTGCAGGAAGTTGAGGTCAACTGTTATCTGCCCCCCGTACTCGCGCGCGACGAGTGCGTTCCATTCCTCGCGCGGCATGGAGAAGATGTCATCCGCGGTGTAAAAGCCATAGTCGAACACGTCAATCCTGAAATTGCGCCTGCCGCAGTTGCAGAGCGCGACCAGGAATTTTTCAGCCACGAACGGGAACGGGATTTGCCTCTTGTCGTCCACCCTTGAAAGGAACTTCTGGACGAAAAGGTTCGAGGTCGGCACGCTGCTGCCATTGCGCGCGTAAATCTCGGCGGGCAGGTCGGAGAGAAGCTCGTTTATCCTGCAGTAGTCGAATGGCAGCGAGGGCAGCTCTTGCGCCGCGTCGAATTCGTGGAACTCGCAGCGCGCGGCGTGCGCTGCAAGGCCCTTTTGCGCATCGGCGAGCATTTTTTCGGAGATGTCGAAAAGATGGTAGCGCGTGCGGCTGTAAAGCTTGGGGCTGCGGCGCTTCACCTCGTCCAGGAATGAGCGGGCAAAGTCGCCCTTGCCCACCCCGTATTCGCAGACGGTTATTTCGCCGCTCCGGTTCGGGAAATCGCGCACGAACTCGATTGCGTTGGCGGTGGCAAGCGCCCTGCCCTGCGCGAATGTGGAGAAGTCGGAGTATATCGCCTTGCCCTTGGAGGAGTAGTATTCCTTGTTGGCAGCCTGCATCGCCAGGCCGCTTCCCTGCCGGCTTGGCGAGTGTTCGCAAGATGAGCGGCGCTCTTCGGCGAATCTGATGGAATCGGCTTTCATCTAAAGCACGTCCTTCTTCACTTTTTCAATGCCTATCGCCTCCACAAGCTTCCCGAGCTTGGGGCCGCGCGGCTTTGAGAGCAGGGCAAGGTAGCATTCCTCGAACATCTTTGCAGCAGGGACGTTCCTTTCCTTTACAGCTGCAAATGCCGCGTTGTGTATGTCGAGCGCGGGCATGCCCGGCGCGAGCCTGCTGAAAAACGCAGCTGCGTTCTCGCCTGCCTTTTGCGGCTTGTAGGCGAATGCATATTCTTCGGGGATGAACCCTTTCTTTTCCCACGCCTCGATGTAAGGCTGGAGCTTCACCACCGCGGATGCGTCGCCGGTAGCCTGCACTATCTGGTCCCAGCCCCACTGGAGGTTGCGGTAGAGTATGAGGTCAATGAAAGGCGTCTTCCATCCCCTGCCGCCGGCTGCGCCTTCGGACGAGAGCTTTGCGGCAAGCGCGCGCTTCCTGTCCGCGCGCGAGAGGATTTCCAGTTTCCCGGATGAGATGAACGCGAGCGCCTTTTCATAGTCCTCGATGGCGCGGAGCACGTTGATGGGCGTGGGGTTGATGTCCACGTTTTCCTGGATGTCGGGCTTGAGGAGCATGTACTTGAGCACCTCGATGGGAATGAGCTCCATCAGTTCCGTTACGCCCATGCCGGTGCCCTTGCTCTTGCTGTACTTCTTGCCCTCGAACAAAATGAAACCGAACTTGTAGCCGATGGGCGGCTCCTTCTTGAAAATCTCCTTGAAGACCGCGACGAGCGTGTCGCGGCTGCCTCCGCGCGTGAAGTGGTCCACCCCGCCGCCTTCCGCCGCGGTGTTGAAATGGTCCTGCCATGCCGGCCAGTGGAGGCGCCAGGTGAGCTTGTAGCTGTGGCCGGATATTTTCGCCTTGCCGACATAGCCGCAGCCCTTCGTGTATTTCACGTCGCGGTCGCAGGCGTATTCGTACGTTTCGCCGTCGTGGGAAACCACGCGCGTGGTGGCGATTTTGCCGCATTTTTCGCATACCGGCATTATGGGCGACCACCAGTCGGGAAGCGCTTCGCGCAGCGATGTGCGGGCGACAAGCTCGCGCATTTTCTTCTCTTCCTTGAGGAACATCCTTGCGTACTTGTCCATCGCGCCGCCTGAGTACAGGTCCGTGGCGCGTACAATCTCGGGCTTCACTCCGAACTTGTCCATCGCCGCCTTTGCGTCAGCAAGGAAGTAGTCGCCGAACGACGCGGTCTTGCCCGTCGGGTCTGGGACTGCCGTGAGGGGCTTGCCCAGGTGCGGCTCGAGCACGGACTTGTACTGCTCGAAAACCGAGGGCACGCCGTCGAATGCGTCGAAGATGTCGGCAACGAAATAATATTTTGCCTCCTTGTCGGTATAGCGGAGCGAGTCCACTATCGCCTGCGGGAAAAGGAATTCGCACACCGTCCCCAGGTGCGTGGGGCCGGACGTGGTCAGGCCTCCGCTGATGACGTATGGCTCGCGCTTGGTGGAGATTATTTCCTGCGCAAGCAGCTCGGACCAGTGAAGGGATTTTTTTGCCTCGTCTTCGTTTTTTTCATCTGCCATGAAGCGGATTGGAGGGAAATGTAATAAAAAAGTGCCTATTGCACTTGAACGCGAATATGATTTTATAAAGTGTTACTAATAGTAAAGATATGATAAGAGGTGGATATTGTGAGCGTTAACCAGTTTATTCTCAGGAAGATGCCCAACCCGGTGATGCGCCTTGAGGCGACAATCAGGGGATTTCCGGAAAAGATGGACAATGCGCAATTGGTCCGCGCCCTGCGGCAGTTCAAGAGGGCGAAAACATACTGCGAATGGCACCAGGACAACGTAAGCTGGCGCGAGCTGATTCTCAGGGATGATATAAGCAATATATACCTCAGGCAGAGGGTGAACGCCTGCAAAATTGATTTCATCAAGGGCATCGAGGCCAGCCCCAAATACGCGCTTGCCGAGCCAAAGGGCAATGGGCAGAAAATTGCGATACAGTGCCTGCCTGAAAAGCCGAAAAGCCCGTCTGAAATTTATTTTGACGAACTGGAGGCGGGGCGCGCGGGAAAAAAGCCAGGGCAGGCGGAAAACGGCCTGGATGTTGCAAAGGGCGGGCTGGGCACGGTGCTGGCAAACGTTTATATGTTTGCAAAAATGAGCGGAAAGGTCTATGCGAACAGCACGGATGCCAGGAACCTGAAAGCGCGCATAACCGCCATTTTCCCATATACGCAGTACGGAGTGCGCAACGAAAACGGAGTGCAAAACATGCAGATACTTGCGGACGCCTGCCACGCTGACCTGAAAAACGAAAGCAGGGTCCCTCTTGAGGTATACGCGCGGGTAGAGAAGGAAGTGTCCAGGATAGAGAAGCTTCAGGGCTAGCGGAACATCCGGCTTTGTGAGCCGTCTGTTCCGCGTCGTGCGCTAGCGGAACATCCAGGCTGCGCCTGTCTGTTTCGATTCATTCTTCATCGAAACATCCGGCTTGTGAGCCGCCTGTTCCGCGTCGTGCGCTAGCGGAACATCTGGTCGAACACGCCTTTCTTGAAGTCGCCGTCGCCAAGGTCGGCAAGCGCCTTCTTTTGCTTTTCAGACAGGTTGGCGGGAGTGCGGACTATCACCTTGATTAGCTGGTCCCCTTTCCCCCTGCCGCGCACATGGGGCATGCCTTCGCCTTTCAGGCGGAAAACCGTATGCGTCTGCGTTCCCTGCGGGATTGTGAATTTTGCCTTGCCTGAAAGCGTGGGCACCTCGATTTCCGCGCCGAGCGCCGCCTGTGAAAAGCCTATCGGCGCCTCGATGAAGACATCGTCGCCCTCGCGCCTGAAAACCGGGTGCGGCTTCACCGTGACAAAGACGTAAAGGTCGCCGCTTTCCGCCGGCCCCGCCTCGCCCAGGCCCGCCAGGCGGAGCTGCGAGCCCGTGTCCACGCCGGCAGGGATGTCAACCGAGAATTTCTCGTCCGCTTGCGCCATGCCGCTGCCTTCGCATGCCTTGCACGCCTTGGAGGCGCGCACACCCTTGCCATTGCACGAGGGGCAGGCGCCAACGGAAGTGAAGCTCCCGAACGCGCCCATCCTGCGCACCGTCCTGACCTGCCCGCGCCCGTTGCATTTTGAGCACGTCGCCACCTTGCTTCCAGGTTCTGCGCCGCTGCCCTTGCACGCCCCGCATTTCCTGTTGCGCCTGAACGAGAGCTCCTTTGAAACCCCGTGCGCGGCTTCCTCGAGCGTGATGTAAAGGTCATAGCGCAAATCCGTGCCCCTGCCCTGGCTGCGCCTTGGCGATTGGCCGAACATGGAGGAGAAAATCATGTCATCGAACGGCGAGCCGCCGCTCCCCCCGAACGAGAAGCCGAAGTCGCGGAAAATGTCCTCGAAGTTCGCGTTCCTGAAGATGTCCTCCTGGGAGTAGCGCTGGTCGAACCCGGAATGCCCGTACTGGTCGTAAGTCGCGCGCTTTTCCTTGTCCGAGAGCACGGCGTAGGCTTCCGAGATTTCCTTGAACTTGTCCTCAGCGCCGGCTTCCTTGTTCCTGTCAGGGTGGTACTTGAGCGCGAGCGTGCGGTAGGCGTCCTTCAGCTGGTCGGCTGTCGCATCGCGCGCAACGCCGAGGATTTCATAGTAATCGCGTTTTTCAGCCATGGTCTTGCCTCTTTTGATGGATAGAGTTCAGCACCCGAACTCGCCGCTCTGCGCCGGGTCGCACACCAGCGGGTTGATTGCCTGGTTTGCCCCAAGCGCGCCCGCCGCAGTGCCGTTCACCACGTAGCTTTGGTAATCGCGCGCGATTTCAAGCCAGCCCGCCGTCAGGTGCTTTGCATAAATCCCGTTGTCGGCAAGCGCCTTGCCAACTTTGCGCGAGAGCATGCAGTAGCTGCTGTAGCAGTAGTTGATTGCCACCGTGTTCCTGGGAAGGCGGGAAAATGCAGCCACGATTTCGGTTTCGTTCATTTGCCCGGCAGGGATGTTTATTGCCGTGACAAGATGCCCGTTCGCGTATTCCTGCGGCGTGCGGAGGTCAACCAGCAGGCCCTGCTGCCTGCCTGCGCGGAGCTCGAAAAGGTAATCGGACGGGCTCACGCTTACGGCGGTTTCGGTTGCGTAGAAATCCCGGTAAACGTCCGCGTTGCTTTTGGGGATGAATGCCGAGGCTGCTGCAAACGTCATCACGCCCACCAGCGCGCCCATTATGCCGCAGGCGAGGAACAGTTTTTGGCTTTGGTTCATGGAATCAACCTTTACACTTCCTTATCTTGAGCAGGAATCGGCTCGGCTTCCAAGAAAGCAACTACACTTTCTTGAAGTCAGCATCATAAACGTTCCCATCCCCGCCCTGGCTGCCGGGGCCCGAGCCGCCCTGCGGCCCGTAGCCTGTCGGCCCGTCATCGCCCGGCGCGCCTGCCCCGCCCGTCCCGGGGCCGCCTGCGCCCTGCCCCTTGTAGAGCGAGGCGCCCGCGTCCTGGAGGACTTTTTTCAGCTTGTCAACCGATGCCCTGAGCGCGGCCATGTCGTTCTTGGGAAGGGTGTCCTTCACTTCCTTTGCGGCCTCGCGCACCTTGTCCGCAAGCGCCTTGTCCAGCTTGTCGCCAAGGTCGGCAATCGTCTTCTCGCTTGTGTAGACCAATGACTCCGCCTCGTTCTTCAGCTCGGCCTCCTCCTTTGCGCGCTTGTCGGTTTCCGCAAATTCCTCCGCCTCGCGCATTTTCTTCTCGATTTCGGATTTGTCCATCTTGTGCGGGGAGACGATTTGCATCTTCTGCTCCTTGCCCGTCCCCATGTCCTTGGCGCCCACGTGTATTATGCCGTTGGCGTCAATGTCGAACGACACTTCAATCTGCGGGATGCCGCGCGGCGCGGGCGGGATGCCCATGAGCTGGAACTTCCCGAGCTCAACGTTGTCGCGCGCCATTGCGCGCTCGCCCTGCAGCACGTGCACCTCGACGGATGTCTGCGAGTCTGCCGCTGTCGAAAATATCTGCGACTTCTTGGTCGGGATGGTGGTGTTCCTGTCAATCAGCTTGGTGAAGACCCCGCCCATCGTCTCGATGCCCAGCGAGAGCGGCGTAACGTCGAGCAGGAGGATGTCCTTCACATCGCCCGAGATGACGCCCGCCTGGATGGATGCGCCCATTGCCACGCATTCCATCGGGTCCACGCCGCGCTCCACCTTCTTCCCGAAGATGCCTTCTATGAAACGCTGCACGATTGGCATGCGGGTCGGCCCGCCCACCATTATCAGCTTGTCAATCTGCGAGGGAGAGAGCTTTGCGTCGGACAATGCGCGCTGCACAGGCACCTTGCAGCGGTTCACTATCGGCTCCACTATCTCCTCGAGCTTTGCGCGCGTGAGCTTGTATGCGAAATGCTTTGGGCCGGATTTGTCCGCAGAGAGGAAAGGCAGGTTGATGTCGCTTTCAAGCAGCGTGGAAAGCTCTATCTTCGCCTTTTCGCCTGCATCGCGGAGCCTCTGCATCGCCTGCCTGTCGGACTGCACGTCAAGGCCGGTTTCGCGCAGGAAAACCCCTGCGAGATGGTCCACTATTGCGCTGTCCATGTCGGTGCCGCCGAGCGCGGTGTCGCCGCTTGTGCTTTTCACCTCGAAAACGCCCTTGCCGAAGTCCATCACCGTGACATCGAGCGTGCCGCCTCCAAGGTCAAAGACCACAATCTTCTGGTCCTTGCCGGCCTTGTCAAGCCCGTATGCCAGCGCTGCCGCCGTCGGCTCGTTGATGATTCTCACCACTTCAAGCCCTGCGATTGCGCCGGCGTCCTTTGTCGCCTGGCGCTGGTTGTCGTCAAAGTAGGCAGGCACGGTTATCACCGCCTTTTCCACCTTGTCGCCGAGGAACATTTCCGCGTCCTGCTTTATTTTCTGGAGAAGGAATGCGGAAAGCTCCTGCGGGCGGTATTCCTTGCCGAACGCCTTGAAGCGGAAGTCGGTGCCCATTTTGCGCTTGAATGCCGAGAACGTGCCTTCCGTGTTGGCGATGGCCTGCCTGCGCGCAGGCTCGCCCACCAGCTTCAGCCCCTCTTTAGTGAATGCCACGTATGAGGGGAATGCCTTGCCGTACTGCGTGGCGCCCTCAGCCGAAGGGAGTATCACCGCGCGGCCCCCTTCCATCACTGCCGCCGCAGAGTTGCTTGTACCCAGGTCAATTCCGATAATTTTTGCCATATATTTCACCTTTTCAATTGCCAGTCCGTCCGTTTCTCGATTGCCAGTCCATCCGCCCCAATCATCAGGCCGCTTGCTTCAGCCGCCGATGCCTTTCCACCAATCAATATACGTTGAGCGTGGAAAGCACCACGCTTGCTTCTTTCCCGGTCCCGCGCGAAAAGCGCACTTCGGTGCCTTCGCCGCCCTCAGCCGATTTTGCGTTTGCCATCCCGTTTATCCAGTAGCCGGACGAAACGAGGAAATTGCCGAATGCCTCGATTGCAGCCGAGCTTGCAGCCACCTGCTCGTTGTATTCCACGCGGAAATACCCGTCGCGCTCCGTCACGAACGACGGCGCGTGCGTGCGCGTGTTCATGTATTGGCTGAAGTCCTGGAGCACGTTGTCCGAGACTGCATCACTGTTCGCCTCGAGCTTCACTATTGCGTAGCCGTTCATATTCACACCTCGTTGTTCCCCGCGTTGCCCTTGCTTTCTGCCGCCTTTCCGGCTTTCCCGCCGCCCTGCCTTGCTTCGGGCTTTTCCGCCGGCTTGCCCCCGCCGTTTGCTTCTTCTTCCACTGTTTTCTTCCCTGATGAAACAGACACGATTGCGTGCTGGAGCACCTCGCCCTTGTATAGGTACCCCTGCTTCACCACGTGCACGATGGTGCCCTCGGGGGCATCGCTTTCCTCGCGGAACGCGACTTCGTGCCTGAACGGGTCGAGCTTCTCGCCCTCAAGCTTCATGGGCAGCAGCCCGTCGCCCTCGAATGCCTTGCGGAGCTTGGCAAGCACCAATAGCGTGCCCTTCTTCGCCTCGCTTTCAGGCAGGCGCGCGACTTCCTTCCCTGCAAGCCCGATTTCCTCGTAAATGGGAAGCATGCGGAGCACCGCGCGCGCCTCGGACTGCAGCGCGATGGCTTCCTTTTCCTTTGCCGTCCTCTTCTTGTAATTGTCAAATTCCGCGCCTAAGCGGAGCAGCCTGTCCGAAAGGGAGGCAAATGCCTGCTCAATTTCGTTCTGGGCGCTTTCCCCGGGAAAGCCGTGCTTTTCTTCATCCGGCTTTGCCGCAGGAACGCCCTTGCCGGCGGGCGCTTGCGCAGCAACGCGATTTTTCTCCGCTGCTTTTGCAGCCTGTTCAATGGGGGCGGGTTTGTCTTTTTCCATAAAAACCACGTCTAGGGAAGCCGTCTGCGCTTCTTGAACTGCTCGTTGAATGCCTGCTCCATCTGCGCGAACTGCTCGTCGAACTCGCGTGCCATCTCGTCCATTTCGGCGAAGTTGCGCTCCATGTCCTTGCGGAATTCCAGCAGCATGTCCTCGGCCGAGCGCACGCGCAGCACATACTTGCCTTCCTCGCGCTTCACGAACCCAGCGCCCTCAAGGCGCTTCATATGATGTATTATAGTGATGCGGTTGATGCCGGACAGCTCGGAAAGCTCGCTTCCGCCGACAGGCTGGCCGCGCGAGTGCACCATCATGACGCGCAGCACCTGGGGAAGCGTGGCGTCGGTGTCGCGCTCGGACATCAGGCGCATTTTCCTGCAAAGCCCGACAAGCTCGGCGTCAGGGCCGGCTTCCTTGCCCGACATTACAAGCTCGGTTTTCGGTTTTTTCATCATTACCACCAATAGAACTGTTAACAATGTATTAACAT
Source organism: Candidatus Micrarchaeia archaeon (assembly GCA_041663445.1). Taxonomy (GTDB): domain Archaea; phylum Micrarchaeota; class Micrarchaeia; order Anstonellales; family Anstonellaceae; genus UBA10161. The sequence goes on along the minus strand of JBAYMR010000006.1, from coordinate 52,282 downwards.
AGATTAATAAATGTTAACATGATGTTAACACTGTCAGGCATATGTTAACACAGCCACGCAAGCGCGGCGAAGCTAGGTATAAAAATAGCATGGCTGAAATGCCACACATGCGGAAGATATTTGCCCTTATAGCATTGGCAGTGCTGCTTTTCGGCTGCACTGGAAACGGCGTGCCGCAGGAGAAGTACGACGCGCTTTCAGCCTCGTGCGAAAAGGCGAAGGCGGATGCCGCATCCTCGCTTGCGGGGGAGATGGCAAAAACCGGCGCGGCGAATTCAAGGCTCTCCGCCTGCACGGAGGAGAAGCAGTCGCTGGAGGAGCTTTTGACCGTGAGGGAGCAGGAGAACGGGGAGCTGCGCGAGGAAAAGGCGGTGCTCGATTCTGCCAGGGCGAAGATGGCCCTTGCGGAACAATATAATATTACCATGAAATATTACCTGGAGGCGTTCGGGCCCGGGAAGGTGCCGAACACGCTGCGGCTCAAGAAGATAGACACGCAGGCATCATCGCTCAACGACAGCGCGATTATGGGGCTTTGGAGCAATGTGAAAAACTGCCAGGGCATAAGCGGCTGTGACGATGCAAAGGAAAAGTTCACAGCATACATCGGCGGCAAGATTACGCTTTTGAAGCTTGAGGCGGCTGCCATCGTGGGAAAGGGGCAGTAGCTGCAATGAATTCGACCGAAGGCGCCCAGCCGCAAGCGGCGGGGCATCGCCCAACTGGCAATGAAAGGCAGGGACGCAAGGTAGAGGCAGGGTGAAAACATGCGCAAATTTACAACCACTGAAGAGATTCCCATCCCGGCCAAGCTGATTGACCAGGTGCTTGGGCAGGACGAGGCGGTAAAGCTCGTCAAGAAAGCCGCGGTGCAGAAGAGGAACGTGCTCATGATTGGCACGCCCGGCACCGGCAAGTCCATGCTTGCGCAGGCAATGGCGGAGCTCATGCCCGCCACCGCGCTTGAGGACATCCTGGTCTATCCGAACCCGAACGACGAGAACCGCCCGCTCGTGAAAACGGTGCTGACCTACCCGAGCGAGGACGAGATAAAGAAGGACCCCGGGCTTTTCCAGATGTACACCTCGTTCCGCCAGATGAGGCAGGCGATAGCCAAGTTTTCCGGCGAGAAAAAGGCAAAGAAGGAGCGGGAGGAAGAGGAGATAGGGCAGGGAAGGATGCTCCAGCAGGCGATGAGGAACCGCGAGAACGCGGCGCAGTCGCGCGGCGGGAACGGCGGCACGATGTTCCTTTTCATCATGGTGGCGGCGATAATTTTCTTCTATGCGACAGGCTCGCTGAACAACGACAACAAGTGGTTCGTGCTCGCGGTGCTCGTGGCAATCGGCCTGATGTACCTGCTGTACAGGTTCACCAACACGTTCGGCAGGAAGATGGGCGCGTTCGACTACAACGACCCCAAGCTCATCGTTGACAACTCGGGAAGGAAGAACGCGCCGTTCGTGGACGCCACAGGCACGAGGGCGGGGGCGCTGTTGGGCGACGTGAAGCACGACCCGCTGCAGTCTGGCGGGCTGGGCACGCCTGCGCACGTGCGCGTCGAGAGCGGCGCAATACACCGCGCGAACAAGGGAGTGCTTTTCATTGACGAGGTCGCATCGCTGAAAATCAGGAGCCAGCAGGAGCTTTTGACCGCGATGCAGGAGAAGAAATATTCCATAACTGGCCAAAGCGAGAACTCCTCGGGCGCGATTGTGAAGACAGAGCCAGTGCCATGCGACTTTGTATTGGTGGCCGCGGGGAATTACACCGACATGCAGGGGATGCACCCGGCTTTGCGCTCGAGAATCAGGGGCAACGGCTATGAGATTTTCGTGCAGGACAACATGCCAGACACGCCTGAAAACGAGGACAGGTACATCCAGTTCGTGGCGCAGGAAGTGAAAAAGGACAGGAAAATCCCGCACTTCACCTATGCAGCCGTCCAGGAAATCGTGGACGAGGCGCGGAGGAAGGCAGGCAGGAAGAAGAGGCTTTCCTTGAACCTGCGCGAGCTTGGCGGGCTGGTGAGGGCCGCCGGCGACATTGCAAACGAGGAAGGCGCGAAGCTTGTTGATGCAAAGCACGTGATGAAGGCGCGCGGGCTGGCGCAGACGATAGAGCAGCAGGTGAGCCGCCGCTTCGTGGAAAGCAGGAAGGATTACCCGGTGTTTGCAACCGAGGGGAGCAGCGTGGGCAAGGTGAACGGCCTTGCCGTGCTCGGCGACTCTTCGGCGGGGTTGATTATGCCCATTGTCGCCGAGGTGACGCCTGCGTCGTCCAAGGCGGAAGGGAAGCTGATTGCCACCGGAAAGCTTGGCGAGATTGCCAAGGAGGCGGTGGAGAACGTTTCCGCCATAATAAAGAAGCACATCGGCAAGGACGTTTCGCAATACGACATGCATGTGCAGTTCCTGCAGACCTATGAAGGGGTGGAAGGGGACTCGGCATCCGTCTCAATAGCGGTTGCAATCATTTCCGCGATGGAGAACGTGGCCGTCAGGCAGGACATTGCCATGACCGGCTCGCTCTCGGTGCGCGGCGAGGTGCTGCCCGTCGGCGGCGTCACGGGCAAGACCGAGGCCGCAATCGAGGCAGGCATGAAGGCAGTCGTGGTGCCGCGCAGCAACGCGGACGACATATACCTTTCCAACGGCCTGCGCGGGAAAATCAGGATTGTGCCCGTGGACAACTTTGTGGAAGTGCTGCAGTACGCGCTCGTGGATTCCCCGAAAAAGCGCGCGCTCATAAAAAAGGTTGCGGGCATGCTGCACTTCAAGAAGAGAAAGTGAAGCGCGGCATCCGAAGCCGTCTTCCTTAAATTCATTCTCTTCAAATTACATTTTCGTCTGCCCCGGTAGTTCAATGGATAAGATTTCGTGCTGCGCACGAAAATTCGCCCCTCGCTTCGCTCGCGGCGAGAATGAGGGCCTCGCTCCGCAGAAGCAGTCTTCCTTAAATTCGTTGCCTTCAAATCTGAATCAATTCTGCCCCGGTAGTTCAATGGATAGAATGAGGGCCTCCGAAGCCTTTGATCCGAGTTCGAATCTCGGCTGGGGCGCACTATTTCTGTTTACGTCGTAGAATTGGAAATAGTGAGTTCCACTTTGGGTGCTCACCGAAGTTAAAAGCTCTGTTAGGGCTTCGAACTCGTTTTTTTCTTTTCTTACGTGCAGTTTGCCAGAGCAATGTTTATACTTCTTGTTAGGCAGATTACATCGGTGGTTGGGTGCGCTTTGTTTTGGTGATAGCTGTTCTCGCTTTCAGTCTGCTTCTTGCTGGTTGCGCAGGCACCACATCAAATAATCAGCCTGCAAATGTTCCCACTCCACAAGTGCAACAGTCTGTGCAGACTCCAACGTCGTCTACTCCTCAAACAGTTGAGCCGAAACCTATAGAGGTTCCAATCACTGCCAACAACACCTCGATGCTTGAAACGCCCAAAAATACTACGTTTGATAAACATGATTTAACTGCGGAAGAATACTTCAAGCTTGCAAATGATTCTAATTACGCCATCTACAAAACCCGTGATTTCTACAATGCGACATTGGGTGCTCTCGTCAATGTAAACAAAGCCATCGCACTGAATCCAAATTACACGGACGCATACCTTCTTCGCTCATCCATTTACAATAACCTTGGGAATTTCTCCGTGGCATTTGATGAAGCTGATGCGGTTATCGTAAGATTTGGTAATAACAGCGAAGCTTATGCTTCTCGCTGTGTTAATCATTACTCTTCAAGCAAAGCAATCAGGGACTGCGACACTGCGATAGCCCTAGATCCAAACGAATCCAACTACTATTCATATCGGGCATGGAAAAAGGCAGACCTTGTAGACCATCAGGGCGGGATTGCAGACACAAACTATGCGATAAGCCTTGCACCGAATGATACTTTCAACTATTTCGTTCGATGCCAGGTTAAGACTTGGCGAAGAAATTCAATAAGCTTTTCAAAGGAATATCTCACCGCGATGCCAGATTGCGAAATAGCAAATTCTGAAAGACCATACGACCCCAACAGATGGATTACTATGGGGCTGAATATGGCAATGCTTCACAATCACACGGGCGCTATCGAGTATGCCAAGAAAGCACTTGACCTTTATTCAGACTACGAGAATCAGACGGGTGTTGAGTGGGGCGAGTATAAGGCAATCGCCTATCACAATATTGGTGCTTCTTTGCTGGCACTAAAGGATTACAACGAGGCTCTGAAATACCTCACAAAAGCCATCGAGGTTCAGGATGCTTCGCAATTCGACCCAATATATGCAAGGGCGCCTAACACCTTTTTTGGGCGGGGCGTGAATGAGACAATTGCCCTCTATTATTGGAGAAAAGGCATTGCAGAATACAGACTTGGAGATAATGTGAGTGCCCAAAAAGACATTGACTATGCAAACATTTTGGACAAGTCGCTTGATGACTATGTGGAAATGAGGGGCAATCTTGACTCTGGATGGGCGCCTTACTATGAGGTTCCGTATTACATTGACTAATGATGTGAAGAAGTCTGCGAGCAGAGTATTTACCAAAGTAAATCTCCCTAAGTTCCCCGCTACAGGCATATCTCGGCTGGGGCGAAGTTTCTGTTTATCCTGAAATTTCGATGAGCCGGATTGAGGCTACTTTTATTAATGGTGCGCGCGAATTCAGGCTTGGTGGAAATATGGCAAAGGAAGAAACAAAGGATGGAATAAAGCGCGTTTACCGCTCAAGGAAGAGCAAGATGATTGGCGGCGTGTGCGGCGGCATTGCGGAATATTTCGAGATTGACCCGGTGCTCGTGCGGCTGCTGTTCGTGCTGCTGTTCTTCATGGGCTTTGTCGGGATAATAATTTACCTGGTGGCGTGGCTTTTGATACCCGAGAACCCGAACCCGTAGGCGGTTGCCCGGGTTGCCCGTCTTGTTTTTTATTTTCTTTTTCTTCTTATTTTTTGTTTTCTTTTTCATCTTTTTCCCGTTTGTTTGGTTTTTTGCCCTTATTTGATTTTTTGATTTGCTTCTTTTTTTTTGCGCGCGTTTTCTTTTTCGGCTACCGGGCAGCCGCCTGGTTTAAAACATATATGGACATAAAATCCCTCATGGCACCAATACTTCCATCGCGCAATATCCTGAATGAGACGAAAATCCGGGCCCGTTCCCTGTCCGTGCCATCGTGCATTGAGGAGGACAAGAGGCTGAATGTGTTCCTCCGCTACAACATGCCGTGGGCAGGGGGCTGCGTGGGCCGCTGCAACGGCAAAGGCGGGCTGGCAGACATATCCATTGGTTCAAGCTTGAAGGCACTGGAGGGCGCGCCGCAGGTAAAAGGCGGCGACGACCTCTCGTTTATATACACCCATTACCAGCACCACGTGCATAAAATGCCTGATTCCGACAAAAGCGCCTTAGACCTGCTGGCAAACGGAAATGAGGCATGGCCCATCATAGTAAAGGCAAGGCAGCAGGTGCCCATCGTGGAAAAGACGTGGGGCATTCGCGCGTTTACCGGCGAATTCAGGGAAATCGCAAAGGCGTTTGACATGATGGAGATGGACGCCCATGCAAAGAAAACAGCAAACGGCGTGCATGTGCTTTTCAAGTCGGCTGACAGGGAAATGGACGCCATAAAAGTCATGTTCGTCCTCACTGACGTTTATGACTGCAAAACGATAGAGTCGTTTGGAAAAACCAAGGGAGCGGATTCAATCCTGGCAGGCATGAGCAGGAACATGATATACGCGGACCTGTACGTTGTTGCCAGCGGCTACATGGTTGACGGCTATTCAATATGCAGGAACAGCATGTCCACAATCGAGTGGGGCAGCCCGCTCGAAAAATTCTACGGCGCGGTTGACAGGGAAACCAAGCGCATATACGATGACGTGAAAAACCTTCTTGGCGGCGCCGGAACAATGATAGGGCTGAAAGTGGACAAGACGCGCCAGGCGTATGCGGGCTATGACTGATTGAAAACTGAAAGAAAGCGCCACGCCTGCAAAAACCCCGAGCTAAATCTCGACGGTCTCGCCTAGTTTCGGCGCGGTTGCATCGAACCCTTCAAGCGCGAGGTCGTCCGCGAACTTCTGGCACGCGTCGCCGTGGATGCAGAACACCTTTTTAGGCTTGAGCGTCTCCACGAGGGCAAACAGTTCCGAGCGCCCCGCGTGCGCGGAAAAGTCAAGATAGCTCCACGGCGCCTTGGGCCTGATTTTCACGCCGTCGTATTCCACATACCCCTTGTTGATGAGGTTGTAGCCGTTCGTGTCCTCGACGCAGTAGCCCGTGAATATCGCGCGCGATTCCTGGGTCATTTTCAGGAGGTAGCCAAGCGCAGGCCCGCCCTGGAGCATGCCGGCAGTCGCTATCACCACGCCAGGGCGCTTGAGCACCTTGCCGCGCTCGCCAGGGTGGTGGATGTTCTTGCAGGTGTCCAGGTCGTTCTTGAAGCGCTTGAAGTCCTTAACGTAGTGCGAGTGGTGGGACAGCGTCTCCGAGACGCGGGCGCCCATGCCGTCCACCCAGATGTCGCAGTCGCGGTTGAATGAGCGGATTATCCTGATGAGCTCCTGCGTCCTGCCGATTGCGAATGCCGGGAGAAGGACCGTGCCGCCCTGCCCGAGCGTTTCCTCCACCAGCGATTTCATCTGGATTTCAAGCTCCTTGCGCGGCGGGTGGTCGCGGTCAGAATAGGTGCTTTCCATCACGAGCGCGTCGGGGTTGGCAGGCGGAGGCTCGGACGCGAATGTCGTCTTCGTTTCCTCGCCCTTGAAGTCTCCGGTGTACACGATGCGCGACGAGCCGGTGTCAACCTCCACGAAAGATGCGCCGGGTATGTGCCCCGCCTGGTGAAGCGTCACCGTTGATTCCCCTGCTTCATACCATTTCTTGTAGGAAAGGAGCGTGGTGTTCTGGTGGAGCTGCTTTATCTGCGCCGGGCGGTAGGGGAACTCGCCGCGCTTTTCCATGAGGCGCATGGAGTCGTCAATGATTATTTCCGCCATTGCAGCCGTCGCAGGGGTGCAAATCATTTCCGGCGTGTGGTGGCGGTAAAGCGCCGGCAGGAAGCCGGAGTGGTCAAGATGCGCGTGAGACAGCACCACAAAATCAGGCTGCGCAGGCGGCTCCACCGGATACGGGGTTTCGGAGTGTATCTTGAGCCCGCAGTCCAGCATTATCTCGTCCTGCGAGGATATCAGGACGCTGCTCCTGCCCACCTCGCCCGCCGCGCCTAGGAACGTAAGTTTGTCTTTCGCCGCCATTTTCATCACCGTATGTGCGGGAATTGCGCGGCTATGTTTAAAGAGGGATGCCCATCCCAGCCCCGGCTGGCGCCCTGCCCGGGCAGGGGTAGGGAGGCTATATAAAAGTTATCCGAGGATAGCGTCAGGGGAAAACCATGAACGAACTAACTTTCCTGGACCTGGTAATACTGAAGAAGATAGACGCCAACTCGTCTGTCGAGAATTTCGGCAGCCAGATAAACACCTCGTTTTTCGAGACCGCGAACCTGCTGGGCACCGTGAAAATCAAGGGATACATCAGCATCGAGACCTCGATTGGCGGGATAAGCAAGGTAACGATTACCGACGCGGGAATGGGAATACTGGCGCTTGCGGAAAAGAAGGCGGCGGAGCCAATCGAGCCGCTTGACAACGCGCTTTTGCATGCGCTTGCGGGCGGGGCAAAGGACCCCGAGGCGCTGCAGTCGCAGCTCAACATACGGAGCGGCGACCTGGCGTACCACATAAACAAGATGGTGGCGCAAAGCTTCATGGATTTCGAGGTCCGCTCGAGCAAGGTCAATCTCATGCTCACCGAGCAGGGGTTCAACTCCACCGGCGGGGTGAAGGTGCAGGGGGCGCCCGTGCCAACAGCCCAGCCGTCTGCGCAGGCTGAGGAGAAGAAGGAAAAGGGAGTGGAAACGGGCGAGAAAGGGGACATATTCCACATACTGCGCGGACTGGAGCACGATGAGAAGAAGCAGGAGCAGCCTGCGCACGGGCAGCAGAAGGAAGAGGGCGGCCACGCGCAGGAGCACCGCAAGGGGCATGAGCACGCGCAGAAGAAAAAGGAAGAGCAGCCGCCCGTGCCGAAAAGCCCCGAGGAAATCAAGAAGCAGGAACAGCAGCGCAGGATGGCCTCCAAGCTCAAGTACTATGTTACGGAATACTGGGCGTGGATTCTCCTGATAATAATCGCCATAGTGGTATTCGCAGGCGCGGTCTACTCCATGATTTCAAAAATGGTTTAGCCTGCGCAGGGCTGCACGGCCCGTGCCCGAAGGCGGACGACGGATGAATTCGACTGAAGGCACTCCGCTGCACAGCTCGATATCGCCCAACTGGCAATGAATTCGTGATTCCATGGACTTCCCACTGCTTTCTAAATATGGCATAAGCTGCCCCAAGACCGAAGTCGCGCAGACGCGCATGCAGGCGCTCGAGGCGGCTGAGAGGATGGGTTACCCTGTTGCGCTCAAGATATCGTCAGCACAGGTGCTGCACAAGACCGACAGGGGCGGCGTGATTCTGGGATTGAAAAACAGGGACGAGGCGCAGAAAGCCTACGACCTGCTCATCGCGCGCTTCGCGCAGGTGAAGATTGACGGGGTTGTGGTGCAGAAGATGGCGGGCAAGGAAAGCGTGGAGCTCATCATCGGCGGCAAGCGCGACGCGCAGTTCGGGCAGCTCATCATGCTCGGGATGGGCGGGATATTTGTGGAGGTCATGAGGGACGTCGTGTTCCGCGTGTGCCCCATCACAAAAAAAGACGCGCAGGAAATGATACACGAGCTTCGTGCATACCCGATACTTGCAGGCGCGAGGGGCAGGAAGCCCGTCAACCAATCTGCGCTTGTGGATGCGCTTGTCAACGCCTCGAGGCTTTTGGAAAAGGAAAACCCCGCCGAGTTCGACATCAACCCGCTCATGGCAGACGAGAAGGGCTGCGTTGCGGTGGACATGAGGATATTGAGGTAAAACGGTTGTCGCATGGTCGCACTTTCAAAAAAAATCAGGAATCTCGACGCGGTGTTCCGCCCGGGCAGCATTGCGGTCATAGGGGCAAGCCGCGAGCCGAACAAGATAGGGCACGTGATAGTGAAGAACTTCATAGACGGCGGCTTTGGCGGGAGGATATATCCGATAAACCCGGGCGCCGAGGAGATACTTGGCCTGCGCTCGTACAGGAGCGTGCTTGACATCAAGGAGAAGGTGGACTCGGCGGTGATTGCCGTGCCTGCCGCGGTGGTGGCGGGCGTGCTGGAGGAGTGCGGGAAGAAGGGAATCAGGGGCGTGGTGCTGATAACAGGCGGCTTTTCCGAAGTGGGAAAGGGGGACGAGGAGAAGAAAATCGCCGCGATTGCTGAGAAGTACGGCATTGCGCTGATTGGCCCGAACTGCATGGGCGTGCTCAACCCCGCGACGCGCGTGGACTCCGTGTTCCTGCCGATTTACAAGCTGGGAAGGCCGCGCGTGGGGAAAATCGCATTCATATCCCAGTCCGGCGCGGTGGGCGGCTGCATAGTTGACCTTGCCGCGAGGGTGGGCATAGGCATGAGCAAGTTCGTTTCCTACGGGAATGCCGCGGTGATAAACGAGTGCGATTTGCTCGAGTACCTTGCAAACGACAAGGAAACCGAGATAATAGTCGTTTACCTCGAAGGCGTGAAGGACGGCAGGAGGCTTTTGGAAGTCGCAAGAAAAATCACCCCGAAAAAGCCGGTGGTTGTGATAAAGGCGGGGAAGAGCGCGGCAGGCGCGGAAGCGGCAAAGTCGCACACGGGCGCCCTTGCCGGCGCGGCTGAGGCCTACAAGGCGGCGTTCAGGCAGGCGCGCATGATTGAGGCCGAGACGCTGGAGCAGCTGTTTGACTTTGCGAAGATTTTCGACCAGCCGCTCCCGAAGGGGAAGCGGGTGGGCATAATCACGAACGGAGGCGGCATGGGCGTGCTGGCAACCGACTCGCTGGAGGAGGAGAAGCTGGCGCTAGCCGCGCTCTCGGACGCCACAAACGCATCGCTGCGGCTTGCGCTGCCGCCGTATGCGAACGTGAGGAACCCGCTCGACATCATCGGCGACGCGGACTCGCACCGCTACGAAATTGCGATAAACGCCATGATGAAGGACGAGAACGTGGACATCATAGTCCTCATCATACTTTTCCAGACCGCGGCGATTGACTCCGGGGTGGCGAACATCGCCATCCGCGCGTCGGACTTGAGGCAGAAGCCCATAATCGCGGTGTGCACCGGCGGGGAATACACGGAGATGCACAAGAGGATAATGGAGTCCTATGGCGTGCCCACCTACGCCTCGCCGTCATCGGCCATGCGCGCCGTGGCGAGATTCATGGAGTATGCGGAGCACAAGAAAGAGAGCAGGAAGAAAAATAAATAGCTTAAGGCAAATTGACGGAAAGGAATAACAATAAAAGCTTCGTCTTCTCTCGCAGTAGGCATGCGGAATTGTTATCGCGCGCAGGGCGCAACTGAATACCTTGTTCTTCTTGCAGTAGTGTTGATTGTCGCGCTTGTTTCTGTCGCGCTTTTGGGCTTTTTCCCAGGAATGGCATCCGACGCGCAAATCACGCAGTCGCAGATTTACTGGAGAAGCGCGACGCCGATTGCGATTGTGGAGACTGGGGCGAGGGCAGCATCATTTGACGCTGCCACGTACCCATATTTGCTGCTCAGGAATACAGGAATGTATCCAATAAGGATAACGGGAATAATCGGCGGGGATGGCAGCAAGGCGACGACTTTTTACACTAGTACAAATAATACCGCGTGCACCCCTGCCACGGCTGGCTCATACAGCATATCCGATTATTACTATCTGGCGCCAGGTGAAGAGGAATATGTTGCACCTGGTGGCAGCTGGTATGGGCTGACTTGCAATCGATTCATAGTCTCGTATGTTGGCGGCAACAGCTCAGGTATGAGTATCCGTGGCGCCTCCTCCGTCTGCCAGAACTCCACTTCCTCGCCCGGCGCGCTGGATTACAAGACGTTTGGGTTTGAGTACATACAATATATGGAAGGGCAGCAAATCACGAAAAGGCAGATTGGCAAGGATTTGATAATAAAATGCCGTGAGCCTGCCTGAAGCGCGGCTATTTCCGCTTGCGCGGCGCGCGCAACCCGGCGAGGATGCTTTCCACCATGTAATAAGGAACGGCATTCTTCTGCGGCTTTTTGGAAATCATGCATATCGAAGCGCGCGGGAAGGCAGCCTTGAATTTCCGAAGGCCAGTCCAGTCTGAGGAGGAGAGCAGGTTGCTGTATTTGAGCTCAAATGCGGCGAGGGGGGATTTTGCCACAAAGTCCACTTCGAACCTATCCTTGTGCCTCCAGAAAAACTCTGGCTTGATGCACTGTGCCATCGCAGTTTCCATGAAGCGCGGCTCATCGCAGTCGCAAAAGGCGGCAAGGCTCGGGTAGAATTTCTTGAGCTTCTTCTCTGATGAGAGCATATTTGGCGAGAAATTGAAGAGCTTCCTTGCCAAAAAGCCATAGCAGAGGTAGTCCATGTAAAGCGAGATGGTCTTGCGGTTCCGCCCTAAATCAGATGCTATCCGCCCATAATCAAGCAGCATGCCCGGGCTTTTGCACACCAGGAGGAACAACGTGTTGAGAAGCTCAGGTTCATCAATAGGGAAAGATGACGCCAGGTCCTCGAAGATGATTTTCCTCGCTATGGAGGAGGCGTATTCCTTCGGGTCCAGGCTGCGATTCAGCACCGTTTCGGGAAATGGGCGCCTTGCATAATCCAGGAATTCAAGCTCTGCCGCCCTTTCCATGCCTGATGAAGGCAGGCTGCCCTTGCCCCTGAACTCCAAAAACTCGCGGAAGGACAGCTCGGGAAGGCAAAATTCGTTTATCCTGCCCGCAAGGCTTTCGCCGCCCTTCCTTATGCCGGATGAATTGGAGCCGCTGATGAATATCCTGGCAAACGACGTGTCGTAAAGCACCTTTATTTTCGCGCGCCAGTCGGGGACTTTTTGCACTTCGTCGAAAAACAGCCAGCTTTTTGCGTCCGCTTTCCTGCCCTGGATTTTCTCGAATTCGTGCAGCACGTCCCAGAAGTCTGGCTTTTCCTCGTCGAATGAGAAATAGAGCACGCTTCTGCGCTCGGCGCCGGATTGTATCGCCTCGTTTATGAGCTGCTTGAGGAGCACGGACTTGCCGACCCTCCGCAGCCCGTAAATTGCGGTTATGTGCCCGGATTTTGAGGAGCGCCAGAGGCTTTCGAACGCTTGCCGTTTCTTGCCGTAGGGGTATGCAAAGCCATCCTCCCAATGAGGGTTCTGCCGCTCGATTTCCATGCCACGATATTGGCGCCAAAGTTTAAAATGCTTTGGAAATAATGACCGTGCAGACGGTCATGTTTTCCACTTTTATGGCATTGCGAATGGTCATGTTTTCCACCTTCCGGCGAAGACGGCGCATGCAGCTGCCAGTCATCCTTGGGCGCGCGGGCTTCTTTGAGAATTTCCACATCTGTTTCTCGGAAAGGGAAAAGAAGTTCAGCCTGAAGCCGGTTTGACGAAACGCGCGCAGGCACGGTGCATAGGAATAAAAGTTCTGCCTCATTCGCAATAAGCATGCGGAATTGTTATCGCGCGCAGGGCGCAACTGAATACCTTGTTCTTCTTGCAGTAGTGCTGATTGTCGCTCTCGTTTCTGTTGCCTTGCTCGGTTTCTTTCCAGGAATGGCATCCGACGCGCAAATCACGCAGTCGCAGATTTACTGGAGAAGCGCGACGCCGATTGCGATTGTGGAGACTGGGGCGAGAGCAGGGTCATGGAACTCTGTTACATATCCATATTTGTTGCTCAGGAATACTGGAATGTACCCGATAAGGATAACTGGCATTATCGGAGGAGATGGTGGCAAGATAACACAGTACTTGGCAGATTACTGCGGGCTCACCGGTCTTCAAAATCTCAGCGACTACTACTATTTGGCACCTGGAGAAGAGAAATACATTGCAGTTAGCAGCTGGTATGGCTTGCCTTGCAATAGGTACGTATACTCGAGTGATGGCGTCTCCACCTCAAAAGGTTGGGTCGGTGGCGCCTCCTCGGTCTGCCAGAATTCCACTTCCTCGCCCGGCGTGCTGGACTACAAGACGTTTGGGTTTGAGTACATACAATATATGGAAGGGCAGCAAATCACGAAAAGGCAGATAGGCAAGGACTTGATAATAAAATGCCGCGAGCCAGCCTGAAGCGCGGCTATTTCTGCATTCGCTTATCTCTATTTATCTCTATCTGCGCGTGCGCAGCCTCTACTTACTTGCGCCCTTTCTTCCCTGCCTTCTTGCCCTTGCTTGGCGCCTGTTTTGCCTGCGCGAATATGCCGTGCATACGGCACGTCTTCCTGTATTCGTGGAGGGAGTAGGAGAAAACCGCAAGCGCGCAGAGGATGAGCGGAAGCAGCAGGAGCCACAAGCGCGCGTCGGCAGGCGCAACGAGCGCGGCGAGGATGAGCGCGGCGCAGAGCCAGAAGAGCATGCTTCCGAACCTGTTGGCGTTTTCCCATGTGCGCTCGCTCGCCTCCAGCCTGCTCCTGTCGGAGCTGGATTGCGCGGCAGGGTGCCCGAAGTTGAGCATGTATCCGACATAGAAGAAAATGAGCGCGATTGCCGGCACCATTATGTATAGCGGGTCAAAGCTGCCCCAGATGCCAAGCGCGGGAATGAGCGTGGCGACGTAAATCACCGCCATCACGAATACGAAAATCACCTTGAAGCCCTGGAACTGGCTGGCGAAATGCTCTGCATCGCGCTTGTAGATTCCCAGGTGCGGAAGGGACATGAACGCGGCGTAGAAAATTGCGGCGAGCACTGGCACCAGGTAAAGGGAGACTGCCTTGCTTTCCCAGCCGGACACCATTCCGTTCTCGCCCCATTGCGCAGGCACCTGCCCGTCATAGTTGGTCTTGACCAGCGGGCCGGCAAAAAAACCGATTGCAAACATCAGGATGATTATTGATATCGGAAGAAGTTCGCGTGACACCATGACCACCAGAGGGGATTCCGCAGCAAAAATTATAAAGCACGGCTCTGATGTAGGGGCATGGCAATTGCTTCATATGCCCTGGCGCTCGCCGCAATGGCCGCGCTTTTGCTTTTCGGATGCATGGCAGAGCCCAAGCCGGCAGAGGGGATGCAGGGCATAGTGGTGCAGAATGCGGAAGGGCTGATAAACGAGGTGCAGCCGGCAAAAACAGGCACCCAGGCCACCACGCCCGGGCAAAACGCCACGGAAAGCAAGAACTGCAGCATAGGCTCCGCCAGCGTGGTGAGGGGCTTTTCATCATTTTACTATGAATGGACAATTCACTTTGACGGATTTTCCGACGGGGACACCTTGACATGGGCGTGCGGCAGGACGGTTGCAAAGAAAACGATATCAAGCGGCCCTGTTTGGGGGATGCCGCGCTTCGAGGTGGTTTCCTGCGATTTCCCAAGCGCGCCAAAGGATGATTACATAAACGTCTCGATAGGCGGCGTGCAGTGCGGGCAGGCTCCAGCAAGGCAGGGATAGGGGCGGCGGGATTCCTGTTGCTTGCCTTGTATCCTTGCAGTGGGGCAATGCGGGCAAATTGCTCTGGAGATTTGCCCCTCTCTTTTAAGCGTTTTCATCGGAATTTTCCCGATGGGAGAGAAAAACACGCTAAACGCAGCAATCGGGCCAGAATCGCCCATGCACGGGCTTACGCAAAAAGAGGCAGAGGAACGGCTCAAGTCAGATGGCCCAAACGAGCTGCCCACATCGAAAAAACGCACAATACTTGATGTCATAATAGACGTCATGCACGAGCCCATGTTCCTGCTACTGGTCGCCTGCGGGCTGATTTACCTGGCAGTGGGCGAGCTTTCGGATGCCATTATGCTTTCGGCTTTTGTCTTCGTTGTCATCGGCATCACAGTTTACCAGGAAAGGAAGGTGGAGCGCGCGCTTGAGGCGCTCCGGGACCTGTCCTCGCCGCGCGCGCTCGTGATACGCGACGCCGCGCAGGTCCGCATAGCCGGGAAAGACGTGGTGCGCGGCGACCTGCTCGTGCTTGCCGAGGGCGACCGCGTGCCTGCCGACGCCGTGGTGCTTTCGTGCAGCAACCTTCTCATTGACGAATCGCTGCTCACCGGCGAAGCCGTGCCCGTGAGGAAGATGGAATGGGACGGCAGGAAGGAGAAGTGCCTGCCCGGCGGCGATGACCTGCCTTTCACTTACTCAAGCACGCTCATCGTGCAGGGGCACGGGATTGCGCGCGTGCTTTCCACCGGCATCAATACGGAAGTGGGGAAAATCGGGAAGTCGCTGCAGCAGATAGGGCCGGAGGAGACCATGCTGCAGAAGGAGACTGGCGGGCTTGTCAGGAAATTCGCGATAGCCGGCGCGTTGCTGTGCATACTCGTCATCGTGGTCTTCGGGATTCAGCGCGCGGACTGGCAGGGCGGCTTCCTGGCGGGCCTGGCGCTCGCCATGGCGGTGCTTCCCGAGGAATTCCCCGTGGTGCTCACCATTTTCCTTGCGCTTGGCGCCTGGCGCATGTCAAAGCACAGCGTGCTCACGAGGAGCATGAACGCCATCCAGAACCTGGGCGCGGCCACCGTGCTTTGCGTGGACAAGACGGGCACGCTTACGCTCAACAGCATGAAGGCGAGGATGCTTGCCGCGGGCGGGAAGAGATATTCCATTGACGACGCGGGAGGCATGCCCGAGCAGTTCCACGGGCTGATGGAGTATGCGGTGCTTGCGAGCCAGGCAGACCCGTTCGACCCGATGGAGAAGGCGCTCAAGGAGGCAGGCGGGGAAAAGCTCGCCGACACCGAGCATCTGCACGGCGACTGGGAGCTCATGAGGGAGTATGCGCTTTCGAGGGAGCTGCTTGCGCTTTCGCACGTCTGGCGCTCGCCTTCGGGGCGGGATTTCGTGATTGCGTCCAAGGGCGCGCCCGAGGCGATAATAGACCTGTGCCATATGGATGCTGCCGAGAAGAGGAAGGTGATGGCGGAAGTGGTCGCCATGAGCGGCCAGGGGCTGCGCGTGCTCGGCGTTGCCCGCGCGATTTTCAAGAAGGGGGCGCTCCCGTCCAACCAGCATGATTTTGACTACGGGTTCATGGGCCTCGTGGGGTTCGAGGACCCGGTGCGCGAAAACATTTCCGCTTCCATACGCGAGTGCTATGCCGCAGGCATCAGGGTGGTGATGATAACCGGCGACTACCCCGGCACTGCGCAGCATGTCGCCCGCGAGGCAGGCTTTCGGAACGCCGGCACGGCGATAACCGGCATTGAGCTCGAGAAGATGAGCGATGCCGAGCTCCAGATGATGGTTGCAAAGGCGGATATTTTCGCGCGCGTGGTGCCCGAGCAGAAGCTGAGGATAGTGGACGCGCTCAAGAGGAACGGGGAAGTCGTTGTGATGACGGGGGACGGCGTGAACGACGCGCCCGCGCTCAAGTCGGCGCACATAGGCATAGCGATGGGCGGGCGCGGGACTGACGTTGCGCGCGAGTCCGCTGCGCTTGTCCTGCTCGACGACAATTTCGTATCCATCGTGAAAGCCGTGAGGATGGGAAGGAAAATATACGACAACATACAGAAGGCGATGTCTTACATCATCTCCATCCACGTGCCCATTGCAGGCGCGGCGATGGTCCCGGTGCTTTTCGGGTGGCCGCTCATGCTTTATCCCGTGCACATCGCATTCCTGGAGCTTATCATTGACCCGGTCTGCTCGATAGTGTTCGAGGGCGAGGCGGAAGAGAAGAACATCATGGGGAGGAAGCCGCGCAGGAAGGACGAGCCGCTGTTCGACAACCGCACGCTTGTGTGGAGCGTGCTCCAGGGCATTTCCGCGCTCATAATAACCGTCGGCATTTTCTGGCTTGCGCTTTCCGCAGGGAGGCCTGAGGGCGAGGCGCGCGCGCTTGCGTTCACCACGCTGGTGATTGCGAACATCTGCATCATACTTTCCACGCGCTCGCAGACCAGGACCGCCATCGAGATGTTCCGCGTGCCGAACAGCGCGCTTCTTTATGTGGGCATTGCCGCGCTTGGCATGCTTGCGCTTGTGCTGTATGTCCCTGCCCTTTCGGAGCTATTCCGCTTCACGCAGCTTTCCGGGCAGGAAATCGTGATGTGCTTTGCCGCCGGAGCGCTGTCCATCGCCGCGTTCGAGCTTGTCAAGGTGAGCAGGCTCTGGAAGCACCGCGGGCAGGAAGGCACGGCCTAGCCGGTGCGGGAAAATGGTTGGCGCGCCAGTTGCATCTTGCGCGGGCGCGCCGGGCCAGGCTACCTGAAAATCGCTTTTGCCCAGCCCCTGGCAAGGGCGAAGAAGTCCTTGAAGACCTGGATGTTGGAAAGCCATTTCTGCGCGGCAAGCAATGGGCGGCTGGAAACCGCCACCGCAGGAACGATGAAGTCCGCCTCGGCGATGCGGAATGTGCCCGAGAGGGGGCGCAGCAGGCCGATGCCCTCGGCTGCGCGGAAGGAGCGGACAAAAACACCGACGGGCAGGATGGCGAGTATGGCAAGCCAGTTCTGCCTGAGGAACTTTTTCTTGTCAGGCGTTTCCCTGTAGCGCAAGTAGAGCTCGATTGCGAATATGGATATGGCGCAAAGCTCGATAAGCTCCAGCAAATCGGAAACTTCCGCTGAAAGCGGCGGAATCGCGCCGAACTCCGCGGAAAGCAGCACCACGGCAATCACGAAGAATGCCACGGTGCACAAGGCAAGAAGCGCGCCCCAAAGCCTGCGCTGGAGAAGCGCATTGCCGGAAACGCCCCGCTTTCCATGTTTTGTCCTCCCCACAACAGTATTATGCCTGCGACTGGTATAAAAATGTTGCAGGGTGAATTCGCTTCCAGGCACGCGCGCGCCGCCATGGCCGCGCGGCGGACGAGAAGGTGTTCCAATGGGAAAAAGCAAGAAGGATTTGGGAAAGCAGACGCACAACATGAAGAACAGGGTAGCCGAGCTTGAAGTGAAGGCGCGCATGGACCCGCTGCACAAGCACCCTGAAGTTCACGAGGAGCTTGACAAGCTGAAGAAAAAGCTTGCGGAAAATTGATTGAGGCGCCATCCCGGGCAAAATGCAACACATTTGCGGAGCCTGCGGTAGATATTTAAACTGTTGCCATAACTCTCATTGCATGGTACATGGTTCTACAGTAAGGAAAACTCCGGCGCTCACTCGGCTTGAGAAAGCCGAACTTTTTGTTTATTACCGTTACTTTGACCCCCCAGCGCAGCTGTCCCATTCCTTGATTAGGAAAGTGCTTGCGGATGAATTGATGCAGCTTAAAGTAAAACCGCCTGAAAGCAGGATTGACGAATTCGGAAAGGAAACCCACCGGCAAGTATTCGGCATTGCTGAAAAAGCATATCTTGATGCCCTTTTGAACATGAAAAAGAAAATATTCGAAGGAGATTTCATCCCGATGATGAGCGGGAAAACCGCGGTGGCGCTGCGAGGCAAGTTCAGGGGGGAGCAGCTTGAATTCTCGTTTTATGAAACAATGAAAACCGATGGCAAAGATGTGCCAGACCTGTTGTCACAGAAAGAATGCATGCGCGCGCTTGTTTTCAACGTGTTCATGAAACAGGGGACAGGAAGTACAGAGCAGATAGGCCCGATACTTGAGGAATATGTGGATGTACAATCATCGTATTACCAGATTTCATTGCCAAAGGGGAAAATTGGCTCCATGCAGGACGCATGCGAGTCGAGCGTGAAGGAGTTTTCCTGGGATGTGCTTGACAGATGGGCATTAAGCGCACTTTCCAAGCAATTCCGGTCATTTTACGGAGTCTTCGCAGGCATGGGCGGGTATTTTGGAGATGGCTACCAGCACCTGGAAAAGCAGTTCATGGAAAACGCCGGAAAGCGTTTCCTGTCCGAGGCAGACGGCATGCTGGACGGGCTTGTGATAAAAATCGTGGATGGGATGAAGCAGGCGATGGCATTGCCTGCACCGGCGGCAAAATTCCCAGAAAGGGAGCAATGAAAGGTGCAGACGGCTTTTTCAGCATTGGAATGTGGGGATTCCAATACAATAATAAAAAGATCTTGCAATACCCTCGCCATGGAGTTTGCAGGCAGGGGAAGGGCAGGGGCAGGCACCAAGATAGGAAAACGCATAGTGGTCGGGCTGTCGGGCGGGGTGGACTCGTCAGTCGCGCTTCTTCTTCTCAAAAAGCAGGGCTGGGAGCCTGTCGGCGTTTCGCTCAAGATGGCGGTGTGGAGGGGCAAGTGCAACGCGCTCCGGGAGAACGTGTGCTGCACGGACGAGTCTTTCGGGAATGCCGCGCGCGTGTGCAGGCGGCTGGGCGTGCCGCACCATATATATAATGTGGAGCGCGAGTTCGAGCGCCGCGTGATGGGATATTTCGTCGGCGAGCTTTCGCGCGGCAGGACGCCGAACCCCTGCCTTGTGTGCAACCGCGACCTGAAGATTAGGATGCTTTTCGAGTGGGCAAGGAAGCACGGCATCCGCCATGTTGCGACAGGGCATTACGCGGAAATAAAAGGCGGGAAGCTTCTCCGCGCATTTGACATGAAAAAGGACCAGACGTACGGCTTGTGCCTGATTCCGCGCGCGTGGCTTTCGCGCCTTGTGCTGCCTCTCGGAAAGCTGGAAAAGCGGCAGGTGTACGAGATTGCGATAAGCGAGGGGCTTGGCTTTTACGCGGGCGTTTCGCAGAGCCAGGACTTGTGCTTTGTCTCCGAGCATGCGATGAAGCCTTTCCTGTTCGAGAAGCTCGGCAAGCGGGAGGGGGACATTGTTGACGAGCAGGGAAAGCGGGTGGGCACGCATTACGGGCTTTTCCTGTACACCGTCGGGCAGAGGAAGGGGCTTGGCCTGCCGCTGGCGCATTTTGTGAAGGGGTTTGACGTGAAGAGGAACGCGCTCATTGTTACGCGCGACCGCTCGCGCGTGCTTGAGAAAAAGTTTGTGGTGGAAAAATTCAACTGGCTTGCTGGGAAAGCTCCTGCCAAAAAATTCCGCGCAATGGTGCAGATAAGGACGCACCAGCCCGAGGTGGCGGCAACCATAATCCCAAAAGGCAGGGGCGCGCGCACGCTGCAGGTGGAATGCTCAATGCCGATAGAGGGCGTTGCGCCAGGGCAGATTTGCGCGATATACAGGGGAAATGCGTGCTTGGGGGGCGGAGCAATCAAGAGCGCGCTTGGCTGACGGGCAGCCTAGTTCTTTTTGGAAGCAAGCAGCTTCCGGAAAACCTTTTTCTGCGAAAGCCACGCAACAGCAGCCGCGAGTGCGGCGCCAACGAGCGCGTTTTCCAATATTATGACGGCGAACAGCGCGGGCAGCGCGCCGTCAGGGGCAAATACGCCGAGGATGGGATGGGCGGCGAATCCTTTTGCGGCAACAACAAAGGTGCATAATGCCAGCGAGGAGGCAAAGAAAAGCGCGCCGCCAGCCAGGGCTGCGCGCGCAGGGCCGGATGCAGCATATTCCACGCCGGCATAGACGATGATTGCCAGGCGCAGGAAGGCAAAGAGCATGTTCGCGGGGGAATAGGAAAGGATGGGAGGGATGATTCCGAATGCCGCAAGCGAGCATTCGGCTATGGAAATTGCGATGATGGCTGCAAGCATGTGCGGGAAGCCGATTGCAATGGATGCCCCGTTTGAATTTGAATGTTTCCTCGCAGTTCCGGCTGAATTTGCAGGTTTACTTGCAGTTCCAGCAGCATTTGCATGTTTACTTGCCATTTTTCCACCCCGAAGGCGCGCAGGTGGAGAATGGGTGGGAAGCTTTATTTATGTGGCAGGAGAATCCTGCTTGGGAAGGGAATGCGGGGAATGGAAAGAAAACGGGTGGTAACATGGCACTGAAGGGATACGCAATACACATCGAGAGGCACACGGAAAAAAATACTGATTTCCGCCGCGTGCTCTACACGGGCAAGCACAGCCAGCTGGTGCTCATGAGCCTCGCGCCGGGCGAGGAAATCGGCATGGAAGTGCACCCGAACATAGACCAGTTCTTCAGGTTCGAGAAGGGAGAGGGCGCGGTTTTCATAGACGGCGTGAAGCACAACGTGCAAGGCGGCGACGCCGTCATAGTTCCCGCAGGGGCGGAGCACAACGTGGTGAACACCGCCCCGCGCGGGGACCTGAAGCTTTACACCATCTACTCGCCGCCCGAGCACATTGACAGGACGGTGAGGAAGACCAAGGCTGACGCGGTGGCGATGCCCGAGGAGTACGACGGCAAGCCGACTGAGTAGCAAGCACGGCCATTGCGCAGGCGCCCAGCCGCCACGGGACGGCGCTTGCCGGCGCCATTCGCGCTTGCCGGCCAGATTCCCACGCCGGAAGCTTTATTTACCTAGTGAGAGCATTCGACGCGGGAGGGGTAGCATGGATGCCACGCCAACGACTGATTTCAAGAAAATGAATGCCAAGGAAACGCTTGCCGCGCTTGATGCGTCCGAAAAGGGGCTTTCCCCGTCGCAGGTTTCCGCGCGCGTGAAGGAATTCGGCTACAACGAGGTTGCGGAAAAGGAGGAGAACATCTATGCCGAGCTGTTCCTGCACTTCTGGGGCCCCATCCCGTGGCTTTTGGAAATCGCCACCCTTCTCTGCTTCATCGTGGGCAACAGGTTCGACGCGCTCGCGCTCGCATTGCTCGTGATAATGAACGGCGCAGTCGCGTTCTACAACGAGCACGACTCGAAAAAGGCGCTCCTTCTCCTCAAGAAAAAGCTCACCATAAAGTCGCGCGTGCTGCGCGGCGGAAGCTGGGAAACACTTGACGCGCGCGAGCTTGTGCCGGGCGACGTGATAATGGTAGGGCTGGGGGACGTGGTGCCCGCGGACGCGAAAATGCTTTCAGGGGGAATTTCGGCGGACCAGGCTGCGCTCACGGGCGAGTCGCTGCCGGTTGAGCTGAAGGGGGGAGACGTCATTTATACCGGCTCGGTGGTGAAGCGCGGCGAGGCGAAGTGCGTCGTCGTGAACACCGGCATGAAAACGTATTTCGGGAAAACCGTGGAGCTTGTCAACATCGCAAAGCCCAAGTCCAAGACCGAGGAGATAATGTTCACGCTCTCCAGGAATGTCTCCTACATAGGCGCGGCCCTCTTCATCATAGTGCTGGGCTACGCGGCAACGATTGACACCAAGCCGTTCGTGCTCCTCACGTTCGCCATCATGTTCATAGGCGGGGGCGTGCCAGCGGCGCTGCCGATGATGTTCACCATTTCGCAGGCAAAGGGCGCGACGGAGCTGTCGAAGAGGAACATACTGGTCACCAAGCTCGACTCGCTTGAAAGCGCAGCCTCCGTAGAGGTGCTCTGCCTTGACAAGACAGGGACGATAACCATGAACGAGCTGGAGGTTACCGGGGCAATCCCCGTCCCGGGAGGAAAGTTCGGGAAGGAAAGCGGCATACTTGCGCTCGCGGCGCTTGCCTCGAGCGAGGGAAGCAGGGACGCGATAGATTCCGCCATCCTCCGCCATGCAAAGGCAAAAGGCGCGCGCCTCCCCGGATGCGAGCAGGTTTCCTACAAGCCTTTCGAGCCGGCGACAAAGAGGGCGGAAGGGATTGTGAAGGAAAAAAGGGGGCGCTTCCTGGTGATGAAAGGCGCGCCGCAGATGATTGCCTCGCTCTGCAAGGGGGCGACGAGGGCGCAGAAGGACGCGCTGGACAGGGCGGTTGAGGGGCTTTCCAGGAAGGGATGCCGCGCGCTCGCAGTCGCCTATTCCGAGCCCGGCAAGTTCGACAGGCTCACGCTTGCAGGCGTGATAGGCCTGGGCGACCCGCTGAGGCCGGACTCCGCCGCGACCATCGCCGCGCTGCGCGAGGCGGGCATAAAGCCCATCATGATAACCGGCGACAACATGGCCGTTGCGAAGGAAATCGCCATGCAGGCAGGCATCGGCGGGAAAATACTGCGCATAGCGGACATAAGGAAGCTCCCGGAGCTTGAGCAGGCCGACGCCGTGCTCGCCTGCGACGGGATTGCGGAGATTTACCCGGAGGACAAGTTCTGGGTGGTGAAGCTCATCCAGTCCAAGGGCAAGACCGTCGGCATGACCGGCGACGGGGTGAACGACGCGCCCGCGCTCAAGCAGGCCGAGCTTGGCATTGCCGTGAGCAACGCCGCGGACGTTGCAAAAGCCGCAGCGAGCGTGGTGCTCACCGACCCGGGCACGAAGGAGATACTGGAGGCGGTGAGGGTGAGCCGGGAATCGTTCCAGCGCATGCTCACCTGGACGCTCAAGAAAATCTCGCGCTCCATCCAGTTCATGCTCATCCTCATGGTGGGCTTCTTCTATTTCCACGACGTGGTGGTTTCGATAAACGGGCTCATAGTGCTGATGATAATCAACGACTTCCTGACGATGACGCTGGCAATCGACAACTCGCGCGCCACGAAAATGCCCAACATGTGGGACCTGAAGAGCATCACGCTGGCGTCGGTGTTTGTCGGCGCGATATTCTTTGCAATCGAGCTTGCCGTGTTCTTCGCCGGCATGAGCTACTTCCATCTTGATTTGGGAGGGATGCAGACCCTGATGCTGCTGTCCCTCGTCTATACCGGGCAGATGGGAATCTACATCGTGCGCGAGCGCGGGCACTTCTGGCAGTCCTGGCCGCACAGGTACGTGGCGCTCACGCTGTGGTTCGCCGTCATTTTCCTTACAATGATGGGAATCTACGGGGTGGCGATGGACAAGCTGCCTGCGGGGGAGATAGGCATCACGTTCGCCATCTGCGCGGCCTGCATCGCGCTGACGGATTTCCCCAAGCACTGGGCGTACCACCGGCTGGGAATCGGCGACTAGGGGATGATGCCATGGACAAGGAAAAACAGGCGCAACTCGGCGCAATGCTCGGCGCGGTTGGGTTGCTTGTGCTCGCGCTGAACCTGCTGGATTACCTTGCGGGCTGGAACGCCGTTGCGGACGAAACCGCGGCAGCCGGCATCGCTCTCGCGCTTGCCGGCGCGTATTTTGTGCTGGCAAACAGGAAATAACGAGGGCGGCTGGGCTGAATTCGTCAGCCGGAGTGACAGCTTTTTGGACACGCAGGGCATTTCCAATTTTTTCCAGCTGGAAAAAATTGACCACTTGTCTCCGCGGAGACAAGTCGGTCCGCGCGGCACGTTCACGCCATAGTCAATTCATGTAGTGGCGAACTCTAACCACTATACTTAAATAATCTTCGCCACTACAAATAACCATGGCATTTATAAGGCGAAGGACAAGAGGCAACACCTACTACTACGAGTTAGTTGAAAGCGTGCGGGAAGGGAACAAGGTAAAACAGTCCGTCCTTCAATATTTCCCAAGCTCTGCCGAAGCCGAAGAATACGCAAAAAAAGCAGGAATTGCATTCGGCACAAGCAATGGCGCGTGGATTGACCAAAGCCTGGCAAAAGTACTCGAAGGCAAGCTGGAGCGGCTAAACAAGCTGCGCCCGCTTCCACCAGAGGCAGTAAAACGTCTCCGCGAGAAATTTGAGGTGGACATGACATACCACTCCAACGCGATAGAGGGGAACCGGCTCACCCTTCGCGAAACCTGGATGGTGCTGCGCAAAGGCATGACAATACGCGGCAAGTCCATGAACGAGCATCTTGAAGCGACCAATCATGCGGAGGCAATAGGTCTGCTTGAGAAAATGGCAGATGGGAAAAAGAAAATAACCGAGAGGGACGTGCTTAACCTTCATGCAGTCATTCTTGACAAAATCAGCCCGCCGGATGCCGGGTTTTACCGACACGAACAGGTGTTTATAGAAGGCTCGCAAATCAGGCTCCCAAAATGGAAGGAAGTGCCGAAGCTTATGAAAGTCGTCTATACTGAGTTGAACGAAAAAAGCAAAGGCATTGCTGCAATCCAATCTGCAGTAAAGATACATCACGGCACAGTAAGAATCCATCCGTTTGTTGACGGGAATGGCAGGCTGTCGCGTCTGCTGATGAACCTGCGCCTCATGAAGGCAGGTTTTCCCCCAACTATATTGAAACGAGAGGAGAGGCGCGCATACTACTCCGCGCTTGAAAAGGCTGACAAAGGCGACTTCAGGGCATTTTCCATGCTGGTTGCAAAAGATGTCGGGCAGGCACTGGACCTTTATTTGGATGCGGTAGACTAACATACTATGTAGGTCAGGCTAATGAATATGCATCAGACCGCCTGCCAGGGCGGAACTCGTCAGCCAGAGTGACGGCTTTTTGGACACACAGGGCATTTCCAATTTTTTTAAACTTTCAAGCCGCCAGAAGCGGCCACCCCATAAGAAGAATCGATAGCAAGTACCAGAAATAGAGCCCGTATAAAATCAGAACCGTGCCAAATACTTTTGAAGAAAGAATCGCATATTTTTCAGAAATCTTGTGTTTAGAGAAATGAATTATTGAAGTCAGGATAAAGAAAAACAGCATGACACCCAAAGCGCAAAGAAATATGTTTATGAGCGCAACTGACTGAGAGCTAAATTGCGCGATATACGCGCCACCAATTGTAATCCATACGGCGATTGCCAACGGGCTTGATATCCCCAATATAAAACCAACGAATAAAGAATTGCTTTTTGGGACGTCTTTCTTGGAATCGGAAGCCAATTCTTCCTTTTTTATCCTGAAGGCATTATATCCGACCAAAATTAAGACCGCGCCCCCCAAGAGAAAAAGCAGCATTTTTACTGATGGCAAAGACAAAAAGGCACTTAAACCAAAAAAAGTCAGCAAAAGAATTGAGAGATTTGCAAGGAATTCCCCGACAGATACGAGTGCGCCGGACCAGAATCCTTTGGTTAGGGTTCTTCTTACCAATTCAACGAAAATTGGGCCAGGAAGTGCGGCAAGAGAAAATCCAAGAAGAATACTTTCAATATACCCCATGAAAAACCGTAAGCCCGAAATTAAATAAAGGTGATGCTTGCATCGCCTTTTCGCCAGAACCGCCGCGCTGAATCCGGCTTATATCAAGTGCGCGCCAGACCGCCCGGCAGGCTCGTGCACGTCTGCATGAGTGACACGAGTTTCCTGAGAAATGAGGGCGGTTTGCTCATTTCTCAATATTACATCTTCCCGATTCCATCAGGCTATGTTTGTTCGGAACGAGGAAGCAAATGGAATTCACTCAAACCCACTCTGTCGGCTATCTCACTCAGCATATCCAAAATCTGTTTTTCAACCGCAGCAGGAGCAAACCGTTCTTTCTCATCCTTCCACGCGCGCCATAGTTTTACAGGAGTTTTCCAATCCATCAAATGAGTGGATTTCACGTGTTTCATTGCAACCCTGCCGATTTCCAAGATGCTGCCTCTTTTTGAGCTGGTGTGGCAGTCGATTTGAAAGCCATCCACGTAGCTTTCAGGTATTATTTGATGCGCCGCATTAACGAATTTGACTAATGCCAGAAATTTTTCGTCATAAGCCAATTCAGATTGGAATAAGATTGGAGGGGAAGATTTGCCTTCTAGGCAAAATTTCCAATTGCGCCCAAATTCTTCTTCCCTACCCGTGCCTTTTTCGTAAAAAACCGAGTTATATACCGCTCTATAAAGGGTTTTTTTGTATTGTTCGGAATGCTTCTGTGTTATTACAACAGGTTTCATTTTCATTTTACATGCCTCTTTCTTCTTTGCCACATTCAAACTATATATAGATATGTTGTTATAAATATTACTACAAAAATAAGAATATGGCTGACGACCTGGAAACGCTACAGGAGGCTGGGCTGACGCCCAACGAAGCAAAACTATACATGCTTCTTGTGCAACACGGCAGGATGAAGGCAACCGAGCTTGCCAAGAGATCCGGGCTGCATAGGGTAACCGTCTATGACACGCTGGAACAGCTTGAGAGAAAAGGGCTGGCTGGCAAGGCAGAAGTGAAAGGGGTGCTTAGTTTTGAGACATCGCCCCCCGCTGCACTGCTCACGTTTGTGGATGAAAAGAGGAACGCGGTGGAGCGCCTCCTTCCGCGCCTCGCGCGCTCGTTTGAAGGGGACGAACGGGTCGGCACATCTGTGATTTACGGAGTCAACGGCATAAAGATGATGTTTGAGGACGTAATTTCGCTCCGCGCCGATTTTTGCGTTTACCATGGGCAGCTTCAATTTGTGGATATAATACCCAAGTTCTATACGATATTCAACGAAAAAAGGAAGAGGCTTGGGATACGGGGCAGGTTCATGGTGCTTGACCTGCCAGAGGTCCATGAAAGGGCAAAAAAGGTAATGCTTGCTGAATTCAAATATATCGACCCGACCTCTCCGTCAGGAGGAGTCTGGTGGACTTATGCAGACCGGGTGGTGCTATTTATCATACAGAAAGAGATAACCACCATTTTTGTCAAAAACGCAGAGCTTGCGAGGGCTTTCCGCAAGAATTTCGAGGCCTCTTTCGAGGCTGCCGGAAAATCTCCTCAGAAAACTGTTGCGCATGCGCATAAGAAACCATAGTTCTGTTTGAGTTTGTTCTTCTTCCCTTCATTTTCATATGGCACAATCTTGCCATGCCCAGACCGGTTTTGGCTATGTCGGCCCGACTTGTCGGCGCACCGACAAGTGGACCACTTGCCCCATTGGACAAGTTGGTCTGTCAAAATAATTCACAACAGAGTGGGCATCTGAAGCGAACGATGATGGATAAGCCTGCGGCGCAGGTCTAATAATCATTGTTTGCATCAGACCGCCTGTCTCTCATCACCCGCATGTTTCGCGCGTTTCCGCGGGAAAAAAGCGTAAGAGATCACCTTCGTCATCATTTGCAGGCAGGATTTGAACGCGAGCAATTAATATCCTTGCGCGCAACGACGTAAGATAAACGGGGGTTTGGGCGGTATCAAAGAGCGGAGCTCTTTGATTATGCGTTTTCGGAGCGCCGAAAACGCACATGCCGGACTAAGGAGGACGGCAAAAACCACGAGGTTTTTGACGCGAAGTCGTCGGCGAGCCGACGACAACGCAGCCACCCTTGGGCTGGCAAAAGGTATTTAATGCCTGCGCGGGAAAAGGCGGCGTGGCAAAAAAGAAATCCCCCATCAAGAAGACGGCTGGCGACAACGGCAATATTTCTGCCGATTCTGATTCTGAGATGTACAAGGCGCGCGGGTTCTGCGCAACGCTTGCAGGGGAGCTCACGCAGTGCGTGCGCTCGGAATACGTCGAGGACCTCGGGCACTTTGTGAACAAGGCGAACGTGGCGTGGGTGGACTTCATAGTGGACGATTTCGAGAAGGAATCGCTGCAGGTCGCGCTGAAGTTCGGATTCTCCGAGATGCTCGTGAAGAGCCTGCTGAAGAACTCAAGGAGCGGCTACGAGGACTTCAACACCGAGATGGGGCTTTTCCTCCCGGCAATACACGTCGAAGGGTTCGAGGTTGCGCTCCGCCCCATGCTCATCCTCCTGCGCAAGAACATGATACTCACGCTCCACACGAGCGAGACCACCCGCTTTTTCCGCGTGCGCCGCTACGCCGCCACGCTTCTGAAAAAGCTCCCCATGCAGATGCCGCAGAACGACAAGATGACGCTTCTCCTCATCAGGATAATAGACGAGAGCAATGCAAAGAACTTCGAGTATTTGCAGGTTATAGAGGAGCATGGCGACCAGCTCTCCAAGGAGCTTTCGGACGCCAGCACCTCGCGCGAAGTGATTGGGAACAAGATATACCTCATGAAGCACGCGCTCATTGTCTATCTTTCCGGCCTGTGGGCGACGGTGGACGCGCTCTCCTCGCTGCGCTACGGCGATGCCGACCTTATCACCGACGACCCGAAAATCGTGGACAGGATATCCGGCCTGGTGGGAGAGGTGCACGCGCAGATAGGGCTGGCAGAGCACCTGTCGGACGTGCTGGCATCGGGGCTTGAAGTGCTGCAGTCAATCTACAACAACCAGCTGCAAATCCTCAACAACCGCCTTGCGCTCCTGGTTGCATACCTTACGATAATAGGCACCGCGCTTCTGGTGCCGAACACCATTGCCACCGTGATGGGCAACCCCATGTTCTCGTTCAGGCCCGAAGACCAGGGCTGGTATCTCCTGCTCATAGTTGGTTCCACCGCAGTAGCCACGTTCTTCTCATGGTGGGCGGTGGACAGGCTCGGGCTGCTCCCGAAAAGGCCGGACGCGAACTGATTTGCAGGCGCATGCGTGCAGCCGCGCACAGGACAAGGGCAGGCTATTAATACCATGCTGCAAAATTTGGGCATGGCACTTGATTTTTCCCTTGGCATTTCCTGGCAGTTTGGCGCGCTGGCGGTCTTTTCCATGCTGCTTTTCCCGTTCTTCAGGGGAAGGTACGCATTCTTCGCAGGCGCGCTCTGCTACTCGCTTGTGGATGTCCTGCCGGCAATCCTGCTTGGCGCGCAGTCAATAGGCCTGTGGACGCTCACCGGCGCGCTTGCATGGGGAATTGTCGCCGTCCTTTTCGCGCGGCAAAAGCCCGACGGCTCGCCTTTCACCTTTGCAAAGCTCGGCATCGGCGGCACGCTCGTATTCGACGCCATCACGGGCGTCATCCTCTCGTCTTTGGTGTGGGGAATGCCGTGGGGCGACGCGCTCGTCGGGCAAATCCCGTTCACAGCGAAGCACCTGCTCGGGATTGCCGCAGTCTCGCTTGTGCTTGCGCCGCTGCTTTTCCCCTCGGTGGTGAAAAGGATGCGGGCGCTGAAGTGGGCTGCATTGAAGCCGCAGGCAGGCGCAGCCTAGGCTTGCGCGGCTGGATTTTTCAGCGATGGCTTTTTCGAAAGAAGAATGAAGGCTTCATTTTCTGATTTGCATTCAAACTCCCAGGACCACGAGGGGTTTGCATCGGAATTCATGAGCGCCACTTCGTTGCGGCAGTTATAATTCACTATCGAGGCGCATTGCTTTCCGGCGAGCCGGCTGTGCGGAGTGTACAGCTTGTGCGCGGACACCAGCAGCACGGTGTTCCAGTTGCTTTGCCCGGGTTCGCCCACCACGTCAATGCAGATGCGGTGCTCAAGCTGAACGCCGGTTGGCGTTGCCTTCGAGGGGAACGGCACCTGCTCGGACTGCAGCCACTCGCCGCGTTCAACCCAGCCCTGGTAATACCTGGAGCCGAATACGCGCCCGCCAAGGATTGCCTCGTCATATTCAGTGTACGCCCGCTTGGGCGAAAAATCATGCCCGTTCTTCGTGACAAAATAACCCATATTGGAGGCGACGCTGTTGTCAACTTCCATGGCGGCAAAAAGCACCGCCACCCATATGTCGCTTGGCAGGAAGCGGATTATTTTTTCGGCATGGCGCGCCACATCCCCGTGCTTTGAAGTGAAATCGTGGGCATGCTCGGGAAGCACGACGGCAAGAGGCACGGCCAGCCCTTCTTTGTCGGCTGCACGCTTGCAGCTCTCCACTGTTTTTTGGATGACGTGCCTTGCATGGGAGAATGAAAAGCCGTCCACGCGGGGGCAGGCGACGCGAAGCAGAAGGTTTTGCTGCTGAGGGGGCATGGAACCACTTTCAGCCTATTGTGGTAAATAAGATATTTAAATGCATAGTGTGCCATCGCACGGCTTCTTAACGCTTTGCGGAGTGTTGTTTCCATGGCAATAAAGATACGGAAAAACGCATTCCTTTCCATGCTCGCAGGCGCAAAGGCGGCGTCCCCGAACGAGTTCATATGCCTGCTGCGCGGGAAGCGCGAGGGGGGCGACCTGGTGATAGAGGACACGCTCATCCCGCCGGGCATCATGGTGAGCGAGACGATGACATCGTTTTCGGACTGGATGCTCCCGTGGATAGAGGGGCTGGTGGGAACATTTCATTCGCACCCGGGCGGCATCGCGCGCCCGTCGAAACAGGATGGCTGGCTTTTCTCGCAGAAGGGCGGCGTGCATTTCATCGCCGCAAGCCCTTTCCGCGAAAAGGACATGGCGGCCTTCCTTGGCAACGGGAAGAGGGCGGAGTTCGTGGTAGTGGAGTGAGGGAAACTGGATTTTGCAGCGCCCGCGCGAGAGTTTATAAACATTTCCCCCATAATTGTAGGCTACGGTAAGCAACGACTTGGTTAGGTGTTTCCTTGGCTGATAAAGACGCTCCATCACACGAGATAATCCCCGAACACAGGGTGCTGTCAAAGGACGACGCTGAAAAGGTGCTGGCGGACTTCCGGGTGTCGCGCATCCAAATACCGAAAATCCACGCCAAGGACGCCGCGCTGGCGGGGAAGGGCGCAAAGGCAGGCCAAATCGTCGGGATAACGCGGCTCGACGGCTCGCAGTACTACAGGCTTGTGATTGAATAATCCTTAGCCTAGATGAAAAATTTCAGCAGAAATTTTTCAGAATTGGAATATGAAAATTCCAATACAAAAATAAGCAAACTGAATAGATTTGCCAGGGTGTTTCATATGTCAGGAGAACTATTGACGGCGTATTTTAAGGAGAACAGCCTGGTCAAGCAGCATCTGGACTCGTACAACAAGTTCATAGACAACGGGCTGCAGACCATAGTGAACCGCGTGGGCGTCATCCAGCCCGCAGTCGAGGGCTTTGAGCTCCGCTTCGGGCAAATCAGGATTGAGAAGCCCAAAATCATCGAGGCCGACGGCGCGCAGAGGGCAATATTGCCATCCGAGGCGCGCCTGAGGAACCTCACGTATGCTGCGCCTATTTTTCTCGAGATTGTCCCCGTCTTCAACGGCGTGGAAAAGACCATGTTCTCCGAAGTTTTCATCGGCGAGCTCCCGGTCATGATAAAGTCCAAGCTCTGCTACCTCGACAACATGAGCGAGGACGAGCTCATCGCCGCGGGCGAGGACCCTGCCGACCCGGGCGGCTACTTCATCATCAACGGCAGCGAGCGCGCGCTCACCTCGATTGAGGACCTCGCGCCCAACAAGATAATGTGCACGTTCGAGAAGGACAACACGCTCATCACGGCAAAGGTTTTCTCCACCCGCTTCGGCTTCAGGGCCCGCTCCGTCGTGGAGAGGACCAACGACGGCGTCATGCGCGTTGTTTTCCCCGCATCGCCAAAGGACCTGGCATTCACCGCGACGCTCCGCGCGCTCGGGCTTGAGAAGAAGGAGGACATCATGTCCGTTTTCTCGGACGACAGGAATGTGAAGAACGACGTGCTCCTCAACCTTGAAGTGGACAGCGTGAACAAGGTGAACGACAGGAAGACCGCAATAGAATACATCGGAAGGAAGGCTGCGCCCGGGCAGGCAAAGGACTACCAGGAGAAGCGCGCCGAGATTCTGCTTGACACCTACCTCCTGCCGCACATCGGCAACACGCCGGCGGACAGGGTGAGGAAGGCGAGGTACCTCTGCAAGATGGCGGAGTACGCATCCAAGGTCGCATACAAGGAAATCCCGCAGGACGACAAGGACCACTATGCGAACAAGAGGATAAAGCTCGCGGGAGACCTCATGGAGGACCTGTTCCGCTACGCGTTCCAGTTCCTTGTGAAGGACGTTTCATACCAGGCAGGCAGGGCCGACTCGAGAGGAAGGCACCTCGCGGTGCAGACGCTCGTGCGCCCCGATGCGCTTACGGACAGAATCAGGTATTCGATGGCGACGGGCAACTGGATAGCCGGGCAGACCGGAGTGTCGCAGCTGCTGGACAGGACAAGCTACCTCTCCACGGTGTCGCACCTGAGGAGAATCATCTCCCCGCTTTCGCGCAAGCACCCGCACTTCAAGGCCCGTGACTTGCATGGCACACACTGGGGCAAGCTCTGCCCGAACGAGTCGCCCGAAGGCCCGTCCTGCGCACTGGTGAAGAACATGTCGCTTTTCTGCGAAGTTTCAATTGGAGAGGACGAAAAGACAGTGGAAGAGGCAATCGTGAAGCTCGGCGTCAAGCCCTAGGCATCTGGTGATATTTGTGAAACGCAAAAAAATCAAGAGGAAGAAGCAGATTCCGATGGGGCAGTCTGGGAAGACCAGCGTGTACCTGAACGGAAGGCTCATCGGTTTCCATGACAGCGGGAAGGCGCTCATCTCCGAGCTCCGCAGCAAGAGGAGGAGCGGAAGCCTCTCGCCGCAGGTCAATTTCCACTACAACCAGAAGACCGAGGACCTTTTCATCAACGGCGACCAGGGAAGGGCGCGCCGCCCATACATCGTGGTGGAGAGCGGGCAGTCCCGCCTCACGCCCGTGCTTCTTGACCAGCTTGCAAAGGGGGAAATCTCCTGGACGAGCCTGGTGAAGCTCGGCGTCATCGAGTACCTCGATGCCGAAGAGGAGGAGACGGCCTACGTGGCGCTCAGGCCCGAGGATGTCACGCCCGAGCACACGCACCTGGAACTGTCGCCTTCGACGATTTTCGGAGTGACGGTGTCAGTGCTTCCGTTCCCCGAGTACAATTCGTCCCCGAGGATTACAATGGCGTGCGCCATGGCAAAGCAGTCGCTGGGCACGTACACCGTCAACTTCAACATGAGGAACGACTCGCGCGGGCATATATTATACTACCCGCAGCAGCCGCTTGCGCAGACAAAGGCGTACGGCCTGCTCGGCTTCTCGGAAAGGGCGGCAGGGCAGAACTTCGTGGTCGCGGTCACAAGCTCGTACGGATACAATATCGGCGACGCGGTGGTCATGAACAAGAACGCGGTGAACCGCGGGCTTGGCAGGTCGGTCTTCTACAAGACGCATGACAGCGAGGAGCGCCGCTACCCGGGCGGGCAGCGCGACAAGTTCGAAATTCCCGCGGCTACGACATCGGGTTACCGCGAGGAATCGGCATACCGCTTCCTCGGCGAGGACGGAATCATCTCGCCGGAGTGCGAGGCAGGCTCGAGGGACGTGCTGGTGGGCAAGACATCGCCCCCGAGGTTCCTTGAGGAAATCACGGTTTTCGGAGTGACAGAGGAGAAGAAGAGGGAGAACTCGCTCACGCTCAAGTCGGGCGAAGGCGGAGTCGTGGACTCCGTGCTCCTGTCGGACTCGCTCGCAGGCACCAGGCTTGTGAAGGTGAGGATGCGCTCCATCAAGGTGCCCGAGGTGGGCGACAAGTTCGCCTCGCGCCACGGGCAGAAGGGAGTCATCGGGATGCTCCGCCCGCAGGAGGACATGCCGTTCACGAAGGACGGCATTGTGCCTGACCTCATCATCAACCCGCACGCCATCCCTTCCCGTATGACAATCGGGCACCTGCTCGAGATGCTGGGAAGCAAGGCTGCGTGCTACTCGGGAAAGCTCGTTGACGCCACGGCATTCGAGGGCGACAAGGACGAGGACATGAAGAAAATCATGAGGGAGCACGGGCTTGAGGAGTACGGCGAGGAAGTCCTCTACGACGGCTTCACGGGCAAGGCAATCAAGACGAAGATATTCATCGGCGTGATTTACTACCAGAAGCTGCACCACCTTGTCTCAAACAAGATGCACGTGCGCTCGCGCGGCCCGGTCCAGCTGCTCACCCACCAGCCGACGGAAGGCAGGTCAAGGGAAGGAGGGCTGAGGTTCGGAGAGATGGAACGCGACTGCCTGATAGGCTATGGCGCGTCAATGCTCATCAAGGAAAGGCTGCTTGACGAGTCGGACAAGACCACGCTCTTCGTTTCCTCAAAGACGGGCGCAATCGCGGTGCAGGACCACACGAAGAACCGCCTGTACGACCCGCTCGACCCGTCCGTGGACGCGAAGGAAATCTACGCGGTGGAAATGAGCTACGCGTTCAAGCTGCTGCTCGACGAAATAAAGGCGCTGGGGATTTTCCCGAGGCTGATATTGCGCGACAAGGCTTGAGGGTTTTTTGTTTTTTTTTTATTTTGTTGATTTGATATTGGCATAAAATGCTTGGCTCGATGGATGAAAGAAAATCGGTATGGTGTTCAAATGGTTGTAACAAAAATGGTTGACCGCGTGAAATTCTCCCTCTTCTCGCCGGAGATGATAAGGAGGGCGTCGTCAGTGAAGATAACGGTGCCGGACACCTACAATGACGACTCCTACCCGATTGACGGCGGGCTGGTGGACCCCAGGATGGGTGTCATTGACCCCGGCCTGAAATGCAAGACATGCGGGGGCAAGATACGCTCCTGCCCGGGCCACTTTGCGCACATCGAGCTCGTGAGGCCCGTCATCCACCCCGAGTTTGCCAAGCAGATACTCTTCATACTGAAGTCAACGTGCCACTCGTGCAAGAGAATCCTGATTTCCGAGGGGGAAATCGAGGAGCTGATGGCGCACATTGACGCCGACATCGAGGAAGAGATGAGGAACAAGGCGAAGAAGAAGCAGCAGAAGTGCCCGCACTGCCAGGAGAAAATCCCGGAAATAAAGCTGCTGCGCCCCACCACGTTCTCGAAGGACGCGGCGATGATGCTCCCAACCGAGGTGCGCGACTGGCTCGCATCGGTGCCCGACAAGGACCTCAAGATGCTCGGCTTCGACCCGCAGTACGCCCGCCCGGAGTGGATGGTGATTACCGCGCTCCTTGTGCCGCCGGTGTCGGTGAGGCCATCAATCACGCTCGAAACGGGAGACAGGTCCGAGGACGACCTCACCCACAAGCTTGTGGACATCATGAGAATCAACCAGAGGCTCGAGGCGAACATCAACGCAGGCGCGCCCCAGCTCATCATCGAGGACTTGTGGGAGCTCATCCAGTACCACGTCACGACGTACTTCAACAATGAGACGAGCAACATCCCGCCCGCCAGGCACAGGTCAGGCAGGCCGCTCAAGACGCTTTCACAGAGGCTGAAGGGAAAGGAAGGCCGGTTCAGGTACAACCTGTCCGGAAAGCGTGTCAACTTCTCGGCCCGCACGGTCATCTCGCCCGACCCGAACATCTCGATTTCCGAGGTGGGCGTGCCGCAGGAAGTCGCCGAGGAGATGACCATCCCCGTCCGCGTTACCTCGTGGAACGTGGAGGAGTGCAAGAAGTACATAATGTCGGACACCTACCCGCGCGCGGAATACGTGGTGAGGACGGACGGCAAGAGGATTCGCGTGACCGCAACGGCGCGCGAGGAAATACTGACTGCGTTCGGCGCAGGCTATGTGATAGAGCGCCAGATGATAAACGGCGACACCGTTCTCTTCAACAGGCAGCCGTCGCTGCACAGGATGTCAATCATGTGCCACTCGGTGCGCGTGCTCCCGGGAAGGACCTTCAGGCTCAATCCAGTCGTGTGCCCGCCGTACAACGCCGACTTCGACGGGGACGAAATGAACATGCACGTCATCCAGAACGAGGAGGCGAGGGTGGAAGCCGAGATGCTCATGAAGGTGCACCACCAGATAATCTCGCCAAGGCACGGGCACGCAATCATCAAGCCCCAGGAAGACTATGTGTCGGGCGCCTACTACTTCACGCGCCACGACACCGAGTTCGAAAGGGACGAGGCGTGCCACCTGCTTGCGATGGCGGGCATTTCGCGCCTGCCAAAGCCGGACTGCGGCGAGAAATACTCGGGCAAGCTCATACTTTCCATGCTGTTCCCGAAAGAGCTCAACATCAAGGTCAGGTCCAAGCTCTGCAGGACAAAGGACCCGAAGGACGACCCGGACGCGATGATAGTCGTGAAAAACGGCATACTCGTCTCCGGCGCGCTTGAGTCCAGGTCCTACGAGAACGAGATATTGGAGCAGATTTTCCACTCGCGCGGCCCAGAGGCTGCGCGCGACTTCGTGGACCAGTCCACGCACATGCTCCTTGACGTGATAACCGCGCACGGGCTTTCCGTGTCGCTGAGGAACTACACGCTGCTGCCAGAGCACCAGAAGGAGCTGCTCGAGCAGCAGAACAGCATGAAGCGCGAAATCGAGGCTGCAATCGTGCAGTACAAGAACAAGACGCTCGAGCGCTCGCCGGGGCTGTCCCTCAAGGAGTCGCTCGAGGAGAAAATCATGCAGATTACCTCGCGCGCAAGAGAGACGACCGGCACCATCGTGGAGCACTCGATGGGCTTTGACAACACGGCGCTCATCATGGCGAAAATCGGGGCGAGAGGCTCGCTCCTGAACGCCATCCAGATGGCGGCGATGGTGGGGCAGCAGGCCGTCCGCTCCAAGAGGCTTAACCGCGGCTACCGCGGCAGGACGCTCCCGCACTTCAGGCGCGGCGACCTGGGCGCAGGCGCGCGCGGGTTCGTGTTCGGCTCGTTCAAGACAGGGCTTTCGCCCACGGAATTCTTCCACCACTCGATGGGAGGCCGTGAATCGCTGGTCAACACGGCCATCAGGACTGCGCGCTCGGGTTACATGCAGCGCAGGCTCATCAACGCGCTCCAGGACATGATAGTCGTAAGCGACCTGTCGGTGCGCGACAGCAGCGGGACCATCGTGCAGTTCAAGTACGGCGGCGACGGGCTCGACCCGATGAAGGCGAATGCCAAGACCGAGGTAATCGAGGAAATAAAGAAAGAGGAGCACGACGCCTGAACAGGCACGCTTCACGTGGTGTTTGATATGGTTGCAAAAAAGAATCTCATTGACGTCGGCGAGGCAGTGGGCATTGTCGCCGCGCAGTCAATCGGCGAGCCGGGCACGCAGATGACCATGCGTACCTTCCACTACGCAGGAGTGGCAGAGCAGGTGCCAACGGGTCTGCCCCGCCTGATAGAGCTTGTGGACGCGAGGAAGGAGCCGAAGAAGCCCATCATGGACATTTTCCTGAAGAAAGAATACGCCGCGTCGTACGACAAGGCGAAGGAAGTCGCAAAGGAAATCGAGAGGACCACGCTTGACAAGGTCGCCTATGTGGAGGAGGACTTTGAGAACAAGAAAATCCTCATCACGCTCGAGCAGCAGGAAATGGACGCGGAAGGCGTGACGCTGGAGGAAGTGAAGAAGAGGGTGAAGGCGCTCGCAGGCGCGCACATGGACTCCGAAGGGAACGTCATCACGGTGAAATCCACCACTTCGTCGCTCAGGAACATCCGCAGGCTCACCACCAAGCTCCGCGCGCTCCACATCAAGGGGGTGGAAAGAATCAAGAGGACAATCGTGGTGAAGGGGAAGGACGGAAGCTACTTCATCAGGACATCGGGCTCCAACCTCGCGGCAGTCATGAAAAACCCCAAGGTGGAAGCCGAGAGGGCCTACACCAACGACGTGCAGGAGATTGCGCGCGTGCTGGGCATAGAGGCCGCAAGGAACTCGCTCATGAACGAGCTGAAGCAGGTGCTGGAAATGCAGAACCTGTCCGTGGACAAGCGCCACTGCATGCTGCTTGCCGACGCCATGACAATGGGCGGCTCGATAAAATCGGTCGGAAGGCACGGGCTTTCAGGCGAAAAGGCAGGCGTGCTCGCCCGCGCCGCGTTCGAGGAAACGATAAAGCACCTCATAAACGCGGCTGTGAGGGGCGATGACGACAGGCTCATCGGCGTCACGGAAAACATCATCGTGGGGCAGACAGTCCCAATCGGCACGGGCCTCGTGAAGCTGAAGCTCAAGCTGGGCTGAGAGGTCTGTTTTTATTTGTTTGCATGAAGTAAAAACAGCTGGAGTAGATTGATTTGAACAAGATATCGAAAGCAATCCAAAATTTCATTGACCGCCTGCGCGGCACAACCAATGCAGCGCCAGCGGATGTTGCGCAGGAAAAAAAGCCGAGCCTGATTAAGAAGATTCCGACGACAGCAAAGATTAAGCCAAGGGATTGGAAAATGAATGATGCATTCAAGGCAAGGTCGCATGCCCCAATGAATTTCGGGCACAGGAAAATGATGAAACACTGAATAAATGATATTCCAAGGTGTATTTATGGCAAGGAAAAAATCATCCGAACAATCATCCGCTGCACTGACATTCTCCCACGCGGTCCGCCAGTGCGTGGACTCCGGCAAGGTGGAATTCGGCGCAAACACGGGAGTGAAGCGCGCGCTTTCCGGCAAGGCAAAGCTGGTGCTGCTTGCGAGCAACTGCCCTGACGAGGTGAAGGACGACGTGGTGCGCTTCTGCAAGCTCTCGGGCGTGCCGACAGCGGTTTTCGAGGGGACGTCGGTGGAGCTAGGCACGGTGGTGGGAAAGCCATTCCCCGTTTCGGTGCTCACCGTTTACGACGTAGGCAACTCGAACATCATGGAGTATGCAAAGCAATGAGCCGCATATTTATCCGTTCAAAGGAGAAAGTAAATGATTGAGCTATCAAAGGACGACATGAAGTGCATCGAGGAATTCGAGTCCCAGACCGGCGCAGCCGTGGTGGACTGCCTCATAAGCGATGCAGCCGTCGCATTCATCGTCAAGCAGGGGGATTTGGGGCGCGCAATAGGCAGGAAGGGCGCCAACATCACGCGCGTGCGCCAGGCGTTCGCGCGCCAGGTCCTCGTGTTCGAGGACTCGCCGGACATGGAGCAGTTCATAAGGAACCTGTTCGGGAGCATCGCAGTGAAGAATATAAACGTTCATGAGAAAAGCGATTCCAAAATCGCCTATGTCACCGTAGATGAGCAGGACCGCGGGAACGCGATTGGCAGGAACGGGGACAGGATAAAGGTCGGCCGCTCGCTTTTGCAGAGGCGGTTCGGCTGCGACCTGAGGCTGGTTTCGAAGTAGCTCTTATGGAAATGATTGATGTTTACGGAGGAGTTGTTTATGGGAAGAGGGGAATTGTCAGGAAGGTCAATAAGCCGCAAGAGGCAACGCCAGCGCTGGCTCAAGAAGACCTGGAAGCGAAAATCGCTCCGCCTCAAGGAGAAGTACGACCCTATCGAGGGCTCGCCAATGGCAAAGGGGATTGTCATCGAGAAGAAGGCCCTTGAGCAGAAGCAGCCCCACTCCGGGCTCATCAAATGCGTCAAGATACAGCTTGTGAAGAACGGCAAGTTCGTCACCGCGTTCGCACCGCGCAGTGGCGCAATCAACTACATTGACGAGCACGACGAGGTCACCATTGACGGCCTTGGAGGCTCGCAGCGCGGGCAGATGGGCTCCATCCCCGGCGTTCGTTACAAGGTGATAAAGGTCAACGGAGTGGACCTGCAGATGCTGGTCCAGAAGAAGAAGGAAAAGCCTAAGAGATAAAATTAGCAAAAGGTGTTATTTTAATGGATGAAAAGCTATTCGGGAAGTACGATCTTTCGGAAGTCAAGGTGACGGATCCGTCATTCGTGGCGTATGTCAACCTGTCCCCGGTCAACATGCCGCACTCGCACGGAAGGCATGCCAAGAAGCAGTTCGGCAAGTCAAGCGTGAACATCGCGGAGAGGCTTGCCAACAAGCTCATGCGCGGAGGCACGGGAGAGAAGACGTCGGGAAAGGTCATCAGGACGGACGGAAGGCTCCAGGGCAAGAAGTCCCGCGTGATGGGAATCGTGGAGCAGGCGCTTGCAACCGTCGAGACGCGCACCAAGAAGAACCCGGTTCAGCTCCTCGTTGACGCGGCGCAGAATGCCGCGCCGCGCGAAGACTTCACCCGCGTGTCCATGGGAGGCGTGTCCTACCAGGTCGCAGTGGACGTTTCCGCATCGCGCAGGCTTGACATGGCGCTGAGGAACATCGCGCTTGCGGCAATCATGGGCGCATTCGACAAGAAAAAGACACTTGCCGACGCGCTTGCCGATGAAATCGAGCTTGCGGCGAAGAACGACTCCAACCTGTCCTACGCGATAAAGAAGCGCGACGAGACGGAGAGGATGGCTAGGTCGTCTAGATAAGTTACTTCTTTTTTTTCTCTTTTCTTTATTTTTCTTCGAGAATCAGCGCGAGCTATTCTCAGTTTTTGTAAATCTTGTCGTGATGGTCAAAATTCAAAAAGCGCACGATTTTTCTTGCCTCATCGATTTCAAAAGTGAGCACGAAAGGGTCGATGTGCACACGGAACATGCCTGCCATCACGTTGCCAAGCGACTCATAGTGGTGCGGCTCATCGCATATTTCAATGATTTTTTTGGCGACCCGTTCATACCGCAGCCTGTCCTTTTTCTGAAGTTTCTTCATTTTCCGAACGAAGACAGAGACAGGCTCGGATCTATACATCCTTCTCAAACTCCTTCAGCATCTCTTGAGCTGAATTGTACACTTTGCCCTTCTGTTTCCTTATCTTCTGCAGTTTGCGGATGTATTCCGGGCGGACTTCCAGCTCAATCTCCTCCTTCGGGAAGTTTTCCACCACGAAATTTATTGCGTCGGACTTGTTCCTGATGCCGAAATGCGCCTTGATGATGTTGAGGAAGCGGTTGTTCTCCTCGGTCAGGTTCACGATTGCGGAAGTCATTTGCTCACCTTATTATGATTTGTAATAAAGCATTATAAAATGTTATGGTGTGCGGGCATTGCCTGCGCTAAGGGAAAGCAAAAAGAAAAAAGAAGAAACTGGACGCAGGAACTTAAGCGTCCAGGAAGTCCATCGGGGTCGGCGGGTCAGGCTTGTCGCCCTTCCTCGTGCGGATTTGCTTGACAATCTTGAGAAGCATTTCCTTGGGGAGCGGCTCGTAGCCCGCGTATTCCTGGTACGGGATGCCCCTGCCCTGCGTTGCAGAGCGGAGGTCGTTTCCGAAGCCGAACATTTCCGCGACAGGCAGCTTCACGATGATTGTGGACTGCTCGCCTTCCTGCTCCATGCCGATGAGCTGGCCGCGCCTGCCCTGGATGAGGGTTATCACGTTGCCCATGTATTCCTGCGGGCAGAGGATGGTAACCTTCTGCTTGGGCTCCTGGAGCGTCACGCCGGCATAAATCATCGCTGCGTAAATCGGGCGCTTGGTTGCCGGGATGATTTGCGCGGGGCCTCTGTGCACCGGGTCCTCGTGGATGGTGGCGTCCGTTATCCTTACCTTCACGCCCACGACTTTCTCCTTTGCCAGCGGGCCCGAGTCCATTGCCTCCTCGAATCCCTGCAGCATGAGCTCGGTTATCTCGTTGAGGTACTGTATTCCGCGCGTGTCGTTGAGGAAGATGTTCTTGTTGTGGATGTCGAGCACGCTCTTCGCCTCGTCGCGGTCCATGCCGCATTCCACCAGCGTCTCAACAAGCGCCTTGCCTTTTGGCTTGCCGTCGGGAATCTTGCCCTCCACCATGGCGTCGTAGACCGATTTCTCTATCGGCTCCACTATCATCTTGAGCTTGGTGTGCTTGTTGGGCGACTTTCCTTCGATTGGGCCCGCCTTGCCGGAAATCATTTCGCGGTACACCACGATTGGAGGCGAGGTCACGATTGGTATCCCGCGCTCCTTGGTTATCTTGTACTCTATGATTTCAAGGTGAAGCTCCCCCATTCCCGAGATAAGGTGCTCGCCCGTCTCGTGGTTGATTTCCACCTTGAGGGTGGGGTCCTCCTTGCCGATTTGGCGGAGCGCCATGATGAGCTTTGCAAGGTCCTTGCTGTCCTTTGCCTCGATGCTCTTCGTCACCACAGGCTCGGAGTAGTGCTTGATTTGCTCGAATGGCTGGATTTTATCGGTGGAAACGGTTTCGCCGACGTAAACATCGCGCAGGCCGACCAGGCCCACGATGTTCCCTGCAAGCACGTTGTCCACCATGACGCGGTCAGGCCCCATGTAAATGGCAGCCTGCTGCACCTTTTCGGATGTAAGGCGGGACGCGAGGAACAGCATGTCGCTTTTCCTGATGGTGCCCGAGAACATGCGCACCATGGCGACCTCTCCCGCGTGCGGGTCGTTCACCACGCCGAAGCACACGCCGATGGTCTTTCCCAGCGGGTCGCACTTGAGCATCGCTTTGCCCTCGGGAGAGTCAATGTCCCCTTTCCAGATGACAGGGATACGGTACTGCTGGGCGTATTTGGGGTTGGGAAGGTGCTCAATCACCATCGCAAGCAGCACTTCGTCGAGCGGGGACTTTTCCACCAGCGTCTTGTGGTCGCCCTTCCTGCAGTAGTTGAAGATGTCCGTGAACTTGATGTTGAATTTGGTCATGGACTTGATTGACACGGCCCACTTGTGGAAGGCCGAGCCGAATGCCACGTTGCCCTTTGCAACGCCTATCATCCATTCCTCCTTCTTGTCCGCAGGCGCGTACTGCTCGATGATTTTGTTGAGCCCGTTTATGATTTTTATCAGGCGCGCCTGCATTGCCTTGTCGTCGAGCTGCAGCTCGTTTATCAGCCTGTCTATCTTGTTGATGAAAACCGTGGGCTTGGCCTTCTCCTTGAGGGCCTGGCGGAGCACTGTTTCCGTCTGGGGCATGATGCCCTCGACGCTGTCCACCACCAGCACCACGCCGTCAACCGCGCGCATGGCACGCGTGACGTGGCCTCCGAAGTCCACGTGCCCGGGGGTGTCAATGAGGTTGATTAGGTAGTCCTTGCCGTCCTGCTGGAAGGCGAGCGAGATGTTGGCAGCCTTGATGGTGATGCCTCTCGCCTGCTCCTGCTCGTCGAAGTCCATCATGCGCTGCTCGCCCGCAAGCTCCTTGCTTATCAGGCCGGCGCGCGCCACGAGAGAGTCGGTCATCGTCGTCTTGCCGTGGTCGACGTGGGCAACGATTGCGATGTTGCGCACATTGTCGATGTTGTTCATCATCTTTACGACTTCATCAACGACGTATTCCTTTCGTACCATAATACAACCTCTGGGATAGTCTGATATACTGACCTCTTGCGATAAAAATCAGCATCAGAATGCTTAAGCGTGGCACTATTTCATCCCTAAGGGTTTATAAGAGTTTTGCGGGGCGGAAGACGTCGGCAGGTCAATTGAGGATGACACGCATCTTTGCCTGCGGGAGCTTGGCAGGGGAAAACTGCACGACAGGGACGGGAATGCATATGTTGCGCTTGCCCACCATGGTGTGGCACGTAAGGAATTCGCCATCGTATTTTGGCTTGGGGGCGATGTTGCCATTGGCAGGGCGTTTCCATGCGTTCTCGTCAGGCACTGTTTTCCTGACCGCCTGCGCAAGGGCATCCAGATTCACTATGATGCCGTCGGCAATGAGCTGGGAAGATGTCTTTGCCTTGAGGTTGTTTTTGTAGTTTTCAATATACCCCAGAACGGCTTCCTTGTCGAATTCGTCCGCGCACTTCACGATTTGACGCAATGCGTCGGCAAATGCCGGGCCGCCGGACAGATTGGCGAGAATCGTGTCAATCTCCGTGTTGATTTTCTTTTCAAGCTCATCCAAGCAAACCATCCCCTGTAGAGTAATGGGAATAAATGTTTATAAATGTAAGCACGTCGGCGGCGAAGCTTTGCCGGCTTGGAGGCGCGGCGGGAGCGTCTTCCAGAGGCAATTGAAGCAGGAGATGCAGTATTTTGCCGGATTTTTGAACGAAATGCACCAGTTTTCCCATTTTTCTTATATTTCTTCCTTAAAGTTATCAAAAATGATAACTTTAAATACTTTTTCAAAGAAAACAATGGCATGGAAGAAAGGAAATGGCTGAAAAGCAGGCCGGTGGTGCATTTCAACGAGGTTGCGCGCAGATTAGGCAGCACAGGCTATGCGCGCGTGCTCATGCACAGATTAGTGCGCACGGGAAAAATAAAGCGGGTGGGGCGCGGCGCTTATTCTGCCTCCAACAACATATTCGCAATTGCCTCCAACCTGCACTATCCGTCCTACGTATCCTTCATTTCCGCATCCTATCTATATGGGTTCACGCAGGCAATTCCGGTCACTGTGTATGTTGCAACCGCAAGGAGGCACGAGGAAACGGAAGCACTGGGCTATCGCCTGAAGTTCGTGCAGCTGGAAAGCACATGGGGCTTCCGCAAGGAAAGGCAGGGGGAGGAGGATGTATTCGTTGCCGAGGTTGAAAAACTGATGATTGACGCCTTTCTCAAGCCCGAATGCATGGGGAATTTCCAGGAGATAGAGAATGTGTTTGCCAATGCGCTGAAGCCCGACATGGAAAAGCTGAAGGCATACCTGCAAAGGCTCGGCTCGGAAAGGGTGTGGAGGCAGGTGGGCTACATGCTCCAAAAGCACAAGGGAATTGACATTTCAGGCGAGATGAAA
Source organism: Candidatus Micrarchaeia archaeon (assembly GCA_041663445.1). GTDB lineage: Archaea > Micrarchaeota > Micrarchaeia > Anstonellales > Anstonellaceae > UBA10161. The sequence continues at coordinate 7,425 of JBAYMR010000006.1, read as the reverse complement.
ATTGGCAGGAATTATTATCCTGCGAATCCATTTGTGAAGGGAAGAAAAATCAACAGGAAATGGAGGCTGATGATATGAATGCGGATGAACTTTCCGAATATGCGCAAAAGCGCGGGCTCAACCTCGGGCAGGCCGAGAAGGACTATTACCAGAACATTGTGCTGTTCGTGATTTACCAAAAGGCAAAAAGCGAGCTTGTGTTCAAAGGGGGCACCGCACTTGCCAAATGCTTTGGGCTCAACCGCTTTTCGGAGGATTTGGATTTCACTGCAACTGGAAAAATCGGCTGCCAAGCCATAGTCGCGGACGGACTGAAGGCGTTTGGCATTGCAAGCCGCATCAAAAGCTCATCTTCCCACGAAGGGGGCGAAAGCTTCATGGCAAAGATAGAGGGGCCGCTTTACCGCAATTCAGAAAAGACGCTTTGCAGCATAACTGTGGAGATGAGCTTCAGGGAAACACCCTGCGAAAAGCCCGAGATAGCGGCAATCGGGCACCATATGGACATAATCCCTGTCTTTGATGTTTTTGTGATGCGCGACAGCGAGATAATGGCTGAGAAGGTGCGGGCGGTGATGGAAAGGGACTCTGCAAGGGACATTTACGACCTTTGCTTCCTGATAGACAGGGGAGTGGTGCCCACGCGGGAATGCCTGGAAAAGAAGCTGGCGCTTGCAGGGCTTGAGCCGGATTATGAGGCATTTGCCCGCAGATGCAGGGCAAAGCGGAAAATATGGAAGCCAGAGCTTTCGTCATTGGTAAGGAACGTCCCTGAGTTTGACGCGTGCCTGTCCAAGGCGCTGGATTTTTACAAAAGAGACATGGGCGCGCTTCAGCCGAACCAAACCATGCGTTAATAAAAAGGCTGCGCGCGCAGCTCTGCCGTGGTGATGAAATGAGGTTCCTTTTCGCGGTATTCGCATCGGCTGCACTTTTGCTGTTCCTGTTCGGGTGCGCGGCATCCAACAATGGAAACAACGGAGACGGGGCGGGGATTGCAAACCCTGCCTCGAAAAACTGCGTGAACAACGGATACCGGTCCGAGATACTGAAGAATGCCGACGGCAGCGAGTACGGGATTTGCGTGTTCCCTGACAACAGCAGCTGCGAGGAATGGGCGTTCTTCAGGGGCAACTGCACCTACTCGCCAGAGCCCAAGGGAATGACCGAGGCTGCGTGCAAGTCCGCGCGCGGGAACTGGAACGAGTGCGCATCCGCCTGCCGCGGCGCTCCCGAGGGGACGGCATGCACGCTGCAGTGCGTGCAGCAGTGCGAGTGCGGAGGCATTGCGGGATTCGGCTGCCCGTCTGGCTATGAATGCTCCGATTACCTGCCAGTGGGCGCGGCTGATGCGATGGGCGTGTGCAAGAAGACAGGCTAAGGCGCGCACGAAGCATGAAACGAGGAACAAGGCGGATGCGCGCGCCGCGAATCACTTGCCTATCCTTGAGAGGTATTCCCTGTAAGCAGCCGTTTTCTTCACCTTTTCTGAAAGCGCGCCGTCAATGGGCGCGGGGGAAGTGAGCCTGCCCGGCGAGAGTATGGCGTCAATATCCTTTTTCTCCATGAGCTTGTGCAGGAGCGCAACATCCCGCACGGATTTCCCCGTCTGGAGGGATTCCTTCACCAGCCCGGCAACCGCCTGGTAGCCAAGGTAGGGGTTGAGCGCGGTTGCGAATATGTAGGAGGCGTCCACCTGCCGCTGGCTTGCCGCAAGGTCGTATTCCAGCCCCTTTGCGCAGTACTTGTCAAACATGGCAATCGCCCCTGCAAGGTCCAGCACAGGCTCGATTGTGTTTTTCGCGATGAGGGGCGTGAGCACGTTCAGCTGCATCTGCCCGCCCAGGCAGGCATGCAGCACCGCGGAGTCGGACGAGATGGCGTCGAGCGCGATTATTTCCAGCGCCTCGGGCATGGACGGGTTTATTTTCCCGGGCATTATGGAGGAGCCCGGCTCGACTTCGGGCATCTGCACCTCGGCAATCCCCGCGCGCGGGCCCGACACGAGAAGCTTGAGGTCGCACGAGATTTTCACCAGCGTCACTGCCGCTGAGCGGAGGGCTGATGAATAGGCGAGGAAGTGGTTCATGCTTGATATCAGCATGGGCTTGTTCTTGCCGCTGGTTATCCTCTCGCCCGTGATGGAGGACAGCTCGCCCGCCACGTTCTCCGCGAACTGCGGGTGCGAGGCGATGCCAGTGCCCAGCGCGGTGCCGCCAAGGGGCATGGCGCAAAGCAGCTTTTTCGCCTCGCGAATCTGCCCCAGGTCTTCGCCAAGCGCGCCAGACCAGGCGAGTATCTCCTGGTCAATGCCGATGGGCACCGCGTCCTGCAGGTGCGTCCTGCCCACTTTTATCTTTCCCTTGTACTTTGCGGCCTTGGCATCAAGTGTCCTGCAAAGGTTTTCAATCTCCGCCTCAAGCGAGGGGGAGAGCCGCAGGAGCGTTATCCTTATCGCGGCGGGCGTAACGTCGTTCGATGACTGCCCCATGTTAACGTCGTTGTTCGGATGGACGTGCTCGTAGCTTCCGAGCCCGCCGCCCAGAATCTCGTTGGCGCGGTTTGCCAGCACCTCGTTCACGTTCATGTTGAATGGCGTGCCTGCCCCAGCCTGGTAAAAGCCGAGCGGCAGTTGGCTGTCGAATTTCCCGGCGAGAAGCTCGTTTGCGGCTTTTTCTATCGCGCCCGCCTTTTTCGCGGCAAGCACGCCCGACTTGCAGTTTGCGCGCGCGGATGCCAGCTTGACTATCGCGTATGAACGGTAAAGCTCGGATGCGCCCCTGCTTTTTGCGAACGGGAAATTGCCTGCGGCGCGGCTGGTGAACGAGCCATAATAAGCCCCTTCCGGAACTTCTACGCTGCCAATCGCGTCCTTCTCAATCCTTTTGCCCATGGAAATCCTCCGGGAAAGGCAGGCGCAGGTTTTTCCGCAGCGCCATGCCGCCATGCAATATGAATTCGACCGAAGGCGCAAGCAGAACGTCGCAACGTTCTGCTGCGCACCAGAACGGTTCGCAGTTCTGGTCGCGCCCCGCTGCAAGCAGCGGGGTATCATCGCCATTCGGTCGAAATGTTGCCAGTTGGGCCCCACCGCAAGCGGCGGGGTATCGCCCAACTGGCAATGAATCCTGAATCCGCTATTCCCCGCCCAGCCCGAGCAGGGCAAGCTCATGCTTTATTTGCGCGCCTGTCAGCGGCAGGCCTGCAACGCCGCTCGCCACCGCCTCCTTTGCCACCGCGGATGCCACGGCGGGCGCCACGCGCCTGTCAAACGGCAGGGGCAGCACCTTTTCATCTGAAATTTCCGGGATGGAAAGCACGCCCGCAAGCGCATGCGCAGCCGCAAGCTTCATCTTCTCGTTTATGGTGCGGGCGCGGACAAGCAGCGCGCCGCGGAAGATGCCCGGGAAGCCAAGCACGTTGTTTATCTGGTTCGGCATGTCCGCGCGTGCGGTGCCGTATATCCGCGCCCCGCCTGCAAGCGCGGCTTCCCTGCTGATTTCAGGCACAGGGTTGGAGAGCGCGAAGATTATTGCCCCGGGCGCCATTGTTTTCACCATTTCCGCAGTAACAATGTTGGGGGAGGAGACGCCTATGAAAACGTCAGCCCCGGCAAGCGCCTCGGAAAGAGCCCCGCGCCTCTTGTGCGGGTTGGTGATTGATGCAAGCTCGCGCTTGCTTTCCAGCATGCCGTCCGTTTCCTCAAGTATCCCCTTGCTGTCGCAGACGAGTATTTCGGAAAAGCCGTCCTGGGCAAGCAGCCTGGTTATGCCATAGCCCGCAGCGCCTGCGCCGGACACCACCACTTTTGCCTTGCTTTTTTCCTTGCCGCAGAGCCGGAGCGCATTTTGCACGCCCGCCAGCACCACCACCGCCGTGCCGTGCTGGTCGTCGTGGAAAACCGGGATTTCCATTTTTTCCTTCAGCCGGCGCTCGATGGAAAAACACTTGGGTGAAGATATGTCCTCCAGGTTGATGCCTGCGAATGAGGGCGCAAGCCGGGCAACAGTTTCCACAATCTCGTCCTCGTCCTGCGTGGAGAGGCATATGGGGAATGCGTCAATGTTCCCGTATTCCTTGAAAAGGAGCGCCTTGCCCTCCATTACGGGCAATGCCGCGAGCGGGCCGATGTTCCCAAGCCCCAGCACGCGGCTGCCGTCCGACACCACTGCGACTGCATTCCACTTCAGGGTAAGCTCGTATGCCGCCTTGGGGTTTTTTTCAATTTCACGGCAGACCGCGGCAACGCCAGGGGTGTAGGCAAGCGAAAGCCCTTCCGTGCTTTGCGCGCCCATCTTGCCTTTTACCTCGAGCTTTCCCCGCTTTTCGCGGTGTAGTGCTATTGAGCGCGCGCCGATGTCATCTGCCATAGTATCACGACTGCGGGAAGTATGCCGTAATTTCTTTAAAAATCAGCGCTTCCTCCCTGCGGCTGGCGCGATATGCGCCTGGAAAATCGGCACCCGCCGCCCCCTTCCCGCTCGGAGGCGGGCTTGCGCCGGGCTGCTGGAAAAAATCAGCATCTTTTTTCCACAAACCTCGCCATCTTCCCGATTGCCTCGTGCAGCTCCTCGGGCGGCGCGAGGAAGACCAGGCGGAAGTACTTGCCGTCAAGCACTGGCGAGAAGCCCATGCCCGGCACCACCAGCACGCCGGTGTCCTCCAGCATGGCATAGACGAATGCGCGGTCGTCCGCGAACTTGTCAGTCTCGATTTTCGGGAACGAGTAGAATGCCGCCTTGGGCCTGGCGCAATGCATGCCGGGGATTTCGTTGAGCCCCTTGTAGACTATGTCGCGCCTTTTCCTGAGCTCGGACCTGAAAGCTTCGAGGTGGACAGGGGGCATTGTGAAGGCGGCAAGCGCGCCGCGCTGCATTTCCCAGTTCACGGACAGGCGCTGGTTGCAAAGCTTTGCAAGGGCGCCGCGCATGCCTTCCATGCCCGGGCCATGGAGCGCAAGGTAGCCCACGCGCGCGCCGGGGTAGATGAAGTTCTTGGATATGCCGTTGCCGGAGATTAGCTGCTGGTCGGGCGAAACGATGTCGCGCATGTTCACCGACTTTTCCTCGTCAAGCGTCACCCTGTCGTAAATCTCGTCCGCGATGATGGGAAGCTTGTGCTCTGCCGCGAGGTCGGCGATTTTCTTGAGGAGCGGGCGGGGATAGAGCGCGCCGGTGGGGTTGTTCGGGTTTATCACCACGAGCGCCTTGGTCTTTTCGTTTATGCGCTTGCGCATCTCATCGGGGTCTGGGAGGAAGTCCTCGCCGGTAGGGTAGTAGTTGTTCACGCCCCAGCTCACCATGAGCTTTGTATTGTAAAGCGGATAGCCCGGCGAGGGGAGAAGCACGTTGTCGCCCGGGTCAATGAGCGCCTGGAAAAGGAAGTCTATGCCCTCGGACAGCCCGGAGTGTATGGTGACGTTCTCCGTGGGCACGCCCTCTATCTTTGCAACCGCCTGCCGAAGCTGCGGGTCGCCTTCCGAGGGGCAGTAGGCGGAATAGCGCGGCTGGCGGAGCGCCTCCATTATCGCGTCGGTCACGTGCTGGGGCGGCTTGAAGCCGAACTGGTTAGGGTCGCCTATGTTGAACCAGTGTATCTTCTTGTCCGTCGCTTCCACTTTGCGCGCGAACGTGACTATGTCGCGTATCTCATAGGAGATGTTCGCCACTCTTTTAGACAGCCTGATTGCCATGATGGGCATTTGCAGATTAAGCTATAAAAGCAAGGCGTTCGGCAGAAAACGTAGGCGCTGGCATTGACAAAGTAATATAAATATGATTAATCTTATTTTACTTACCAGGGGTGTTTGAATGGACATTGCAGTGGTTACGGTTTCATCGAGGGGGCAGCTCGTGCTCCCGCTCTCGATGCGCAGGAAGCACAACATACAGAAAGGGGGCAAGGTGATGCTCGTGGACAGGGATGGCTCCATAGTCGCGCGCCCGGTGGAGCAGATGGCTGGAGAAATTGAGGATGAGATATACATGATGGGAAGGGCTGCAAGGGGCTGGGGCGAAATTGAGGCAGGCAGGGCAAGAAAGATGAAGAAGGCGGAATTCCTCAAGGAGCTGTCCACATGGTAGCTGATGCCGTTTATACAGAGGCATTCAGGCGCGCAGTCAGGAAAATCAAGGATGGTGCGGTCAAGGAAAGGGTGAAGCGGCAGGTGGCGGAAATATTGGAAAAGCCTGACGTCGGCAAGCCATTGCGGTTTGAGAGGAAAGGGGAGCGGAGCGTTTGGGTGCCGCCTTTCAGGATAATATATTCGGTTGAAGGGAATGCGGTCTATTTCCTAGATTTTGACAAGCGGGACAGGGTTTACCGCTGATTTTGGCCCTTTCCGAATGCTTTTTAACGATGCACGCCCTGAAAATGCCATGGCAAGGAATGGGAAGGGAAACGCGGGCTCGCCCGCCTCCCCGGAAAACGAGCGCAGGAAGGAAGGCGTGCTTTACGGGATACTGATATGCGCGCTTGGCAGCATCTGGCTCGCGCAGGAGATAGGCACGATAAGGACAAGCCTGCCGATGGGGCCGGTCATAATAATTGTGATGGGCTTCCTCATGCTCCTTCCGCACCTGAAAAGATGACGAGGTTGTACTATGAATATGGTTTTTGAGGTCCCGGTTGCATCCAAGGCAAAGCTGGTCGCGCTTTTGGAAGCCGACCCGTACGGGAAGCCCTGCTTCTCGAGGAACGGCTACAAGGTGAAGGATGGCGCTTCTGTCGGGCAGGACAGGGAAAAGTGCTACGCCTTCATGCGCGCAACCGACGAGTTCGCGGTTTTCGCGCGCGAAAAGCTGAAAGGGCTTGTTGATGCCGAGGGTAAGGGGATTGCGGCAGAATGCAAGCCGGAAGTTGTCGCGGCGATTTCCAAGGTAATCGAGGAAGAGGAAAACAACGCGGAACTTGGATTCGGTGCTATATTCGGTTAAGCACCGAATGCACGCCAAATTCTGAGGAATTTGACGTTCGGCTTTGGCGCTATCTTTGGTTAAGCGCCAAAGTCTGGCCAACTGCCGATGCAGTTGACCATGGATTCGGTGCCATATTCGGTTAAGCACCGAATGCACGCGGCATCAAGCGGGCAAGCGATACGCTGCTTCTTATTTCTTTTTAATCAATCATCAGCACGCTGTGATGATCTCGAGGTATTGCTGACGCCCGCCCCGAAGGTGGGCTGTGATGAAGATCTTGAGTTCTGAGCAATAACTATAATCATTAGAGGCGGGGGTTTGGGCGGTGTGCAAAGTGCAAGCACTTTGCACGCACATTTTCGGTTCGCCGAAAATGTTCGTGACGGAGTGAACTACCCACGCCTGAAGGCGTGGGCTTCTTGGGAAATTAACAGAACGCAGACAGGCGCATCTGCATAGCTTCACTTTTTGCTTCCCTGATTGACTGATTCAGCTCCTTGAATTGATG
>JBAYMR010000005.1:0-86873 GCA_041663445.1 Candidatus Micrarchaeia archaeon | reverse complement strand
GCATCAATTCAAGGAGCTGAATCAGTCAATCAGGGAAGCAAAAAGTGAAGCTATGCAGATGCGCCTGTCTGCGTTCTGTTAATTTCCCAAGAAGCCCACGCCTTCAGGCGTGGGTAGTTCACGCGTCATTCTGGTGAATTTATGGGCAGGAAAATTTCAGAAACAATGCGCCTCAAGAGGCGCATGGATGCCGAAGACCGCGAGATGGAAAAGAAAGGGCAGAAGCCGCTTACGCGAAGGCAAGCGCTAGGAAAATATTCAAAATATCTTGGAAAATGAGTGCCTGTAAAAAAAGAAAACCTACGCCTTCTTCTCTTCCTTCGTGCCCGTCGCAACCGCGTCCGCGGACGCCTCGGTCAACTCGCGCTTCAGGATGTCCGCGAACGTCTTTGACCATTCCTTGTCCACCTTTGCCCAGTCCACGTTCTCGCTCTGCGCCCTCTTGAGGAGGTTGTTCGCCGCCGTGGTGCACCTGAGCACGAAATCCAGCTCCAGCAGCCGCGCGTTGCCGTATTTTTCAGACGCCTCGAAAACCTGCGAGTAGAGCTTCCCCTTCAGGAAAGCCTCCATCACGTACTGCTTCGGGGTTATGCCCGTCTCGTCGCTCCTGCGCTCGAGCGCCGGGGGCACGAAATCCAGCTTCAGGCCCTTTGCAATCTTGCCCAAATCCGCGTCAGACAGCGATTTTGCATTTGCCGCAGGCTCGGAGAGGAACAGGCACTTGAGCGCCGTGTCGCCAATGTCCTCGCCCCTTTCAAGGTCGAATGTCTGGACGAACTTGTGCTCCTTGATGTCAGTCTCATACTGGAAGCCGAGCATCCTGTACACGCGCGTCTTCCTGCCGAAGCGTATCTTTTTCAGGAACGAATACCTATCGGTGGAGAACATCGAGGCCGCCGGTATGCCGAACACGGTTTCCAGCCTGTCCTGCACGTCTTTGAGCGACTGGGCGTGAAGGTTGTAGAGCAGGAAAATCCCCGGCTGGGTGTTGAGCATGTTGATTACGCCCTGGATGGCCGTCCTCGAGCGGATTTCGTTGATGATGACGCACGCATCTCCCATGCGCAGCGCCGCGTTCGTCATGGACACCAGGTCCAGTTCGGTGGTGCCCACCTCGTCCCTGTCGGACGACTGCACCTGCACCGCGCCGATGTGGAACCCCTTTTTCCTGTACGCCTTGACGGGGATTTCCTCAATGTCCTCGATAGGCAATATCCTTTTCTTGGTGCCAATCGCCGCAATCTTCGCCGATGTGAACGCGGTCTTTCCCACTCCCTTGAGGCCGAGCACCGCCTCGGAGCAGCCCAGCCCCACCATGACGTCGTCGTAGCCCGCAAAGAAGGGCGACATGGAATTGAGCTTGAGGTACATGGGGTAGGTGAACGGCTTGTCGCGCATGATGCGCAGCGCAGCCTGCAGGTCCCTGAAAGTGGCCGGCGGCTGCTGCAGGTGGCACCTCATCGCAAGCCTCGTGAGCACAACGTCCACGACGGGCGAGTTCTTGTCGAATTTCCTCGTGCCCATGGTGGACGCCACCATGTTCTTGAACGAATGCTCGAGCATCTCCCGGTTGTAGCGCCACAGCGTGTGGCAAAGCCCGTACTTTGCGTGCTCAATGTACAATGGCGAGTTCTCGCTGTCAATGTAAATATCAGTTATATTGTCCTGGTCCAGCGCCATGTTCTCGATTGGCGAGCCCAGCCCCACCGTCCACGAGGCCGCTTCCCGCCCCATGGCAATCGCCTGCTCCTGCGTGATTTCCACCTTGTCAAGCGATGCCTTGTCTATGAACTGCTGCGCCATCTCCCTGCTCTTGTCGTCGAAAATAGTGGTGTAGTCCACCATCTGGCTGATTTCCTTCAGCCCTTCCTGTATCGCAACGCGCAGCATCTCCTGCAGCTTCGGCGGGAGGGACTCGACCACGCCGTTCTCAATCGTGTATATGTGCGCCTCGCCGCCGGGCACGTCGTATATCCTTACCTTCAGGCCGTGGCCGATTTCATAGTTCGCCTCCGGCGCATCAATCAGCACGGCTTCCTTTGGCACGGTGAGCATGAAATTCTGCATGAAAAGGAGCGACTTGAGGCCCAAAAGCACGAGGAACGCCGCGCGCATGTCGCCCGTCTTTTTGCAAAGCAGGTACAGCGACGATTTCGTGTAGGCGTCCAGTATCCCGTTCATCCACGCGTGGAAGTTCCTGTAGCCCTCCACGAACACCGCCTTCTGCGGATATGGCTCGTTGTAGCCGCGCAGCACCTGCTCGGCCACCAGCGGGTTCATGAACATGTATTCGTAAAAGTCGCGGAGAAGCTTCTTCCTCTGCAGGTAATGCTCGTCCTCTATCTTCCCGTATGTCTTCTGGTTGAGCATTATCCCTTCCACTTGCCTGATAATCGCGTCATATTCGTAGATGATGGCCGCCTTGTCCTCGTTCAGCTCCACCATTATTTCCTCCTCATACCTCATGGTCTTCCAGAGCTTCGGAAGCGCGGAGGTTACCTTGAGGTGTGAGTTTATGCATTGCGGGGTGGCAAGCCCCAGCCCGCATGTCGGGCAGTCCATGACCAGCCTCGTGCCCTGGTAGCTCGGTCTGCATCCCATGGCACCAAATTCGCGCGCGAGCTTTTAATTGATATCGTAATGGAACCGGCTTGCGCAGTCAATCCTACGCATATTCGACGCCATCCACACGAATCGCCTCTAAAGTGGCGAACGGCTCTTTTTCTGAAACTTTTATGGCGAACTTCCCATTTATCTTTATCCTGGATGCCCATCCGAACCCCGCGGCTTCCACCATTTCCCGGAGCTTATGCTCCATTATTGTGCCCGTTCCCATTGCCAAAAAATCATGCGTCAGTGCAAATGCCCTCGCATGGCCTCTGAACGTTTCATGGGTGCTGCCTCTTGAAAGCTCAACCAGCGAATCCCGGCATTCTCTTTTTTGGGCTTCTACCAGCATGGCTTTTGCAGGCGAATCTGAAGTGAATGCCATGATTGCCGGCATCACGGCCTTTTTTGCCAACCTCGTAACATCTATCACGTCCAGCTTCCAAAACAAAGCATCATAAACGCGCGTCCCCTCTCCCACAGCGTCAAAGCTTACGGCGATTACCTTTGGATTCTCCAAAGCATTCGCATACATCCTCTGAAGCCGCCTGTAGTCATAGCTTTCGCCTTCATGGCAGTCTGGAACGGCTTCCCTTACAAGGCTCTGGTAATTGCCGAGCGCCTCGTGCATCCAGGCCGGATTCCCGGGCAGCATTCCTTCTGCTTCGGAAACCTGCAGCGCGAAAAGGCGGGTTGTTTTCCCAATCGTTGTAAGTGCCCACTCTATGCAAAGTGCGCCTGCATCGCCAAGCATTAAAACAGACGACATGACTTTCTTCAAAAGCCGAGCATCAGCATAGGTTGCCATCCCACTGCCGGCTGATGGGGTGTCAAAAGAGCGCATTTCCAGCCGCGGCTCACCACAGGCATCGTGGTCTGCGCGAAGCGCCGCAACTTCCTTGTCCGCAAATTGCCATTGCACTTCCTTCAGTTCCCTCTCAAGCGTGTCTTTGTTGAAAGCGAGGTAATGTCCTGCTCCATTCACCGCCCGCTCAGGATGCCCGTAAACCCACTCAATTACTGCATTGCCGCGCGCGGTTGCCTTTGCAGTGTACGCTATGCCTGACACGTAAGGGGCAAAGACCCTCTCATCCTTGTAATTTTCAAAAAGCTGCAGCCTCTGCCCTACAAAAGGCTGCATGATAACCCCTGTCGCTTCGTTGTCCGAGTCCATTATGCGGTTGAAAGTCCGTCTAACCTCGTTTTCACTTGCCTCTAAAAACATCGGAACACTGTCTCCCTTGCCGGTTCCCTTCGGGCTTCCATTGTTCCTCATCATAAGATATTTCAGGAACGGGCCTTCTTCCCTCGTTTTTTTCTGCAAGATATCCCGTGCCTTGGCGTAATTTGCCATGTCAAAAGGGGGGTTGACAATCTCTTTCGGCACGCGGCCAAAGCCCGCCCTGGCTAAATCTGGGTAAAGCCTGTCAAGCTCGCCTGCCTTCGTAGGGATATACACGTTAGTCATGAAATATCAACAGAAATCTGATGGCTTCAATTTAAAAAGATGGTGCCAAAACCGGCGGCAATCAAAAGATTCCTGGAAACTCTGGGCCGTTGAAGGGGGACTGCTGGCAGACATACTCGCATCTTCTGGAAAAAGTCAAGCCCGCGCTAAGCATCTACAATTTCTGAAAAAATCGCACGCAGCCCGGTGACCTGTCCGGGCCGCGCCTGTAAAAACAAAAACGTTCAAACTACTCAGGCATTCTTTAGCTTCGCCTTGTAGACGTAGCCATCCTTGCCGAGGTAGTACATGAAGCCGCCCTGCTTGGCAATCTTCTCTGTGCCTACTTTCTTCTTCTTGCCGCGCTTGTTGTGCTTCATCGGTGCAGCCCAGACATAGCCGTCCTTACCAATGTAGTAAAGGTAGCCGTCTTCGCGCGATATTTTTTCGGTTCCTATCTTCTGTCCCATATTCGCACCTCCAAAATAGATATGAGCGTTTTATCCCGCTCCGAGGTGCAATTCGACGGCACAGTTTATAAATATATTCCCGACGTTGCTCCGTCGTGGGAGAATGCCAATGCGCATGGCGATTTCATCGCCGGTGCCGGCGATGCTGGTTTCGCGCGCGGCGCAGGGCAGGGTTTTAACCATTTTCCATCCCATCCTCAACAGATACATATGGACCTTGGACGGAGCCTGCGCCAGGCTCTCTCGAAATTCACGGGCGCGCCAGTTGCCGATGAAAAGGCGGTGAAGGCGCTATGCCGCGAGCTCCAGCGCGTGCTCATTTCCTCCGACGTCAACGTGCGCCTTGTCTTCGACCTCACCAAGCGGATTGAGAACCGCGCGCTTGACGCCAACCTGCCAAAAGGGCTGTCCTTGCGCGAGCACGTCGTGAAAGTCGTCTACGAGGAGCTTTCCGGCATGATGGGCGAGCGCTACGAGCCCAAGGTGTCGCCGAAGAAAATACTGCTCCTCGGGCTCTTTGGCAGCGGCAAATGCGTACATCCAGACACAATGGTTCCACTCTGCGACGGTTCGGCAATGACAATAAAGGAACTTTACGAGTCCACTGCCGGGCCGGAGGACGAGTGTGGCAGTGGCACAATAAAGAAAAGCGACATCGGCGTGTTTTCCTTCGATCCGGAAAGCCTGAAAATGGTGCGCTCCAAAGGCACTTTCATCTGGAAACTGAAGAAAACAGAGCCACTGCGCTCGGTCTGGCTTGACAACGGAAGCAATGAAAAAATAACAGCAACGCCAGAGCACCCGTTTTTCACCCTAAAAAATGGCACCATATTGCAGAAGCGCGCGGATGAACTTGCGCTCGGTGACTTCGTTGCACTTCCCGGCAGGCTGCCGATTGAACCGATAAATACGCAGTTCAATTTCCTAAACACCCTCCCTGCAAGCGTAAGGCTTCTTGACAAAAACATCGCCGTGCAACTACGCGGTTTCCTGAAGTCAAAATTCGGGACGCTCCAAAGGGCATCTTCACTTTCCAACCGTCCATACTGCCGCATATCTGCCGAACTCAAGGCAGGCGAGGCTGACTGCGCTCTCCTTTCCACTGCCATGGCGCAGGGATTTGCGACCAAGTTTGGAGAGACTGTGGTTTTCAGGGGAGGCCGAAAAGATATTCGTTTTCCCACCACACTTACACCCGCGCTTGCCGAGTTCATGGGCTACTTTTACGGGGACGGGCACATGGAACGCAGATGCGTGAACATAACCAACAAAGACGACGATGTGGTGGAACGGGTTATGCACCTCGGCAAAACCCTATTTGGGCTGGAGCCTGGCATCACTCCTGACCCACGGAATATCGGGCTTCGCCGCGTTACATTCGCGTCAAAAACTCTGGTGGACATACTGCACGGCATCTTCGGGCTTCCCATAGGCAAAAAAAGCCGCACTATGCGCCTTCCAAAATTCATGATGCGGTCTGACAGCGCATGCAGGCACGCATTCCTAAGGGCATATTTCGACTGTGACGGCTATGTGGAAAATGGCACACGGCACATCGAGTTTTCCACCGCGAGCCGGCATTTTGCCTACCAATTGCGGCTCCTCCTTCTCTCCGAAGGCATATCTTCGGCATATTCCACAAAACAGGTGGATGGCTGGACATACCATCGGGTTTTCCTGCGTGGGAAGGAAACCGAGGACTTTGCCGCACTGGCTGGCTCCGCCATCAGGAAAAAGTCCGACCGGCTTCTTTCCCTCTCGGAGATTGGCATCGGCCAGACCGAAGGCAAGCTTGAGAACCTCAACATTGGGAACACGCTAATGGAGGTGCGTGAATATTTTGGCGCCTCCATAGGGGAGCTGCAAAAAAACGTATCATCCTATGGAGTATACGAATCACGCGGGGTTATCTCACGGAAGGCACTTAGGGGGTTCCTTAAAACAGTGAAAAGCTCGAAAAACGCCAATAACCATATCATCGAGGCGTGTGCAAAACCCGCCACCTTCCAAAAAGTGCGCCTCCTCACAGGGCATAGCGTCCCATCCCTGAATGCTTCAATTGCACGCTTGCGGGAGCAGGGATATGTCCAAGCATATGATGATGGACAACTGGTTGCAACGCATCATGGCACCGCTCTTCTGGAAAAAAACAGGCTCTTTGACTTGCAAAAGCCCGAATTCCTTGAGCTTCTTGCAAATTCAGACATCAAATGGGGCAAGGTATGCCGTCTTGAGATTGAGGATAGTGAAGAATATGTTTATGACCTGACAGTGGACCGCTACCATAATTTTGTTGCTAACAACTTCATAGTGCACAATACCACGGCGGCCGGGAAGATTGCGCACTTCTACAAAAGCCGCGGGCTTTCCGTTGGGCTGATTTCCTGCGACGTGGACCGGCCTGCGGCATATGAGCAGCTCCAGCAGCTTTCCAAGCAAACCGGCGCCGCATTCTACGGCATCCAGGGCGAGCATGACGTGAAAAAAATCCTTGCGGACGCGAAAGCGCGCGCAAAGGAGGACGTGCTCATAACGGACTCGGCGGGCAGGAGCGCGTTTGACACCGGGCTCGTGGAGCAGCTCAAGGTGATAAACGAAACATTCCTTCCCGACGAGCGCTTCCTAGTGATTTCCGCCGACATCGGGCAGGTGGCGGGCAAGCAGGCCTCCGAGTTCCACAGCGCGGTGGGGCTAACAGGGGTGATAATCACCAAGCTCGACGGGAGCGGCAAGGGAGGCGGCGCGCTTTCCGCAGTCTCCTCCTCGGGCGCGAAAGTGGCGTTCATCGGCACAGGGGAGAAAATGGACGCGCTCGAGCCTTTTGACGCGCAAAAGTTCGTGGGAAGGCTACTGGGCTTCCCGGACATCGGCGCATTGCTTGAAAAAGTTAAGAAAATCGCCGACGAGCAAAACCTTCCGGCTGAAATGGAGGACAAGCTCACGCTCAGGACATTTTACGAGCAGCTCAAGGCCGCGAAAAAGCTCGGCCCGCTTTCCGGCGTGTTTTCCATGCTCGGGGCGGCTGACGTCCCCGCCGACATGGTGAAGACCAGCGAGGGCAAGCTCAAGAAGTACGAGTGCATCATCTCATCCATGACCAAGGCGGAGATGGAGGATGCCGGGCTTGTGAGGAAGAGCCGCACAAGAATCGAGCGGATTGCGGCTGGCTCCGGCACCAAGCCCGAGGACGTGCGCGAGCTTCTCACGCAGTTCGAGCGCGTGAACGGGATGTTCTCGCAATTCAAGAAGAACCGCGGCTTCAGGAAGAAAATGGAGAAGATGATGAAGGGCGCGAACATAGACATGAGCAAGTTCGGCGGCTGACGGACGGTCTGATGCAAAGTTTCGCGTCAGACGGACGCAAGGTTTATATAGAACAAGACTTGGGACAGGGGCATGACTTCAGAAGCGAGAAACCCTGACCATTATATCGCGTCCGCGAAAGGCCTTACGCAAAGCCAAATCGCAACGTTCAAGGAATTTGAGCGCGAAAAGTCAGCCCAGGGCATGGCTCCCGGATCGGTTTATATCTATCTTTATTGCTTGGCGAAGCTTGGCCGGGCGCTCAAAAAGCCGTTCAAGGACGCAACCAAAAATGACATAATCGACTTCCTGAAAGCGCATACCTGGTACAAATCCCGCTCGCTAAAGGTATCAATAAAGGCGTTTTACAAGTGGCTTTATGGCGGCAAGAACTATCCCGAGTGCGTTGACTGGATAAAAACGCACGGCTTCGAAAAGCGCAAATTGCCTGAGGAGATATTGACAAGGGACGAAGTCAAGAAGCTCGTTGAGGCCGCGCAAAACCCCCGCAATCGCGCCCTGATAATGATTCTCTATGAATCCGGCGCACGGGCCGGAGAACTGCTTGGAATCAAGATAAAGCACATCCAGTTTGACCAGTACGGCGCCCAGGTAATGCTGGACGGGAAAACCGGCATGAGGCGGATAAGGCTCATTGATTCGGTGCCCGATCTGAAAATCTGGCTCAACCACCACCCCCACGCGGACAATTTCGAAGCCAACCTTTTCACCGAATCCCACAATGACGGGGGCATACACAGCAACAGCACGCTTGCGTCCATTCTTCGGGCTGCCAAGAGGCGTTCAGGCCTGAAAAAGCGCATCTATCCGCACCTTTTCAGGCACAGCCGTGCCACGCACCTGGCGCAGGAGTTCACCGAGCAGGAACTCAAGATAATATTCGGCTGGGCTGGCGGCTCCAAAATGCCCGCCACCTACGTCCACCTTTCGGGCGGCGATGTTGACAATAAAATGCTTGAAAAGCGGGGCATGATAAAGAAGGAAGACAACCACCAGAACAGCATACTCGAATTCAAGGCTTGCGAGAAATGCAAGGTCCAGAATACCGCGGTTGCCAAATTCTGCAGCGCCTGCGGCTATCCGATGGGCAATCCCGGCCTTTTGGAGATAGAAAAGGCGAAAGAAGGAGCTAACGACTTCCTAAACGTCCTGATGAAGGACGAGATATTCAAAACTACCATGCTCGAGCGCGCAAATGCGCTCGGGCTAGGAAAAAAGCTTGCTTGATTCCTTCTTTTTCTTCTCTTCATCCTCAACCTGCTTGAGATAGGCTTTCCTAAGTTCAACATACCATGCTGGCATGAATTTCTCGATTTCGTCGCTCTCTTTCTTCATGTTTACCACCTCCAGCGCCTGTGCTGATCGGTCGTTTTATAGAAGAGTGCGGATATCGGCACTTTTGTGCCTGGGAAATATATTTCCGCGGAAATGCGGTCAAATTTCCGCAGCACCACGTCGGAGAGAAACGGGTTTCCGCGGAAATGAGGTGTCTCTCCTCGCGCATATAAACCCATTCGCGCACCATCTTTGCGAGTGGGAGCATGACAAAGGCGGCAATAGCTGAAAAAATCCTTGAGGCCATTTCGGAAAGCCCCATAAGTTTCTATGGGCTTTGCAGGAGGACGAAGCTCCACCCGAAGACAGTCAAGAGCTACCTCGTGCTCATAAAGCAGGTTCAGGCGTGCGAAAAGGTCAGCACCGAGCAGCAGGGGTTCAGGGTGATGATAAGGAAGAAACGAGCTAGTGACAAATCGGCGGTCTAGCCATTCTTGGTTTATTCTGTCAGCAGAATGAGGTCTTAAAAAGAAAACGCTCCATTATCTCGGATATACGGTGGTCGACACGGACATATATACAAAGAAAAAACGCAGCGAGATAATGTCAAAAATCAGAGGAAGCCGCACGGGTATAGAGATCACATTGCAAAAAGCATTAAGGAAGGACGGTCTGAAAGGCTTCAAATACCAGCCAAAAATGTTTGGGAAGCCAGATTTTGCATTCGAAAAAAACAGGGTTGCTATCTTTTGTGATGGATCGTTTTGGCACGGATATCGGTTTAAGAAATGGGCCGGTAAACTCGCTCCCTTCTGGTTAAATAAGATATCCTCCAATATCCGTAGGGATACAAAAATAAATAGAGGATTGCGTGGTGATGGGTGGCGGGTACTCAGGTTCTGGGATTGGGAAATTGAAAAAAATTCCGATAAAGTTACATATAAGATAATGAAGGCGCTGGGGGAAAAGAATGAGAAAAATAATAGCAGTTGATTTTTTTTGTGGAGCCGGTGGGGCAACGCATGGCCTTAGGAAAGCTGGCATAAAAGTATTGAAAGGACTTGATATCGATCCGAGTGCCAAAAAAACATATGAGCGCAACAATCCAGGTTCAAAATTCGTATTGGCAGATGTTCAAACTGTAACTGAAAAGAGCGTCATGAAAGGGATACGCAGAAGAGGAAAAGTGCTGTTGTTTGTTGGTTGCGCCCCATGTCAACCATTCTCTCTTCATAATCGTAATCCAAAACCAGGTGACGAACGGAAATCGCTGATTCTAAGCTTCGGACGTCTTATTAGCAAAATTAGACCAGAATACATATTTGTTGAAAACGTTCCTCGTTTTGGCAAGGAAAAAAACTACTTTTTCAGAAAATTTAGGAAAATGTTAGCCTACAAATACGTAATTCAGTATGGCATAATGGATGCCAAAGATTATGGGGTTCCACAAAGTAGGAAAAGATTCGTGCTTATCGGAAGACTGAAGGGATTTGGAACGGATATAACGATACCTCTAGCATCCCACGGTCATGGGTTGATACCGTATGTTACGGTGAGAGATGCCATATCCAAATATCCGCGAATAACAACTCGATCAACATCAAAATTTCCACCTAACCACATTACCCAGAAACTCGGGCCAAAAAATCTTCAACGAATAAAACTTATAAGAAAAGACGGGGGGTCCAGAAGCGATTTGCCCCCGGAGCTTGTCCTCGAGTGTCATAAAACACACCGTGGGCACAGAGACGTATATGGTAGAATGGCCTGGAACCTGCCTTCGCCGACTTTGACGTGCAAATGTACCAGTATCACCAACGGCCGGTTCGGTCACCCTGAACAAAATAGAGCAATAACCGTGCGGGAAGCAGCAGCAATTCAGACTTTTCCCGACAAGTACATCTTTTACGGCAACTTAAAAAGTATTTCACGGCACGTAGGAAACGCCGTACCCGTTTCTCTCGCACATGTGATTGGCAAAATGTTCGTTGGTGCTTGTTATGGATAGCGCACGGACGGTGTGTGTAGGTCTTGCGGCAAAAGGCAAAACAGAAAATTTTACACATGCAAAAATCACACCTGCTCAACACGACATTATAGCGAAAGTAGACGATGCGTTAAAAACAGAAAACAGCTACTTTTTTTTAAAGGATTGGGGTGGAATAGAAAAACAGGAATTGTGGTTTGGGCAGACTTTCTTTCCACTTGTTTTGTGCAACAACCTTCTCCGCGAACTTCCAGTGAGTTCTTGCAATGTGCTGATAATTTTTGATAAACCCTTAAGTAGAAATTTTTTCACTCACCACTATTTGCGGAGTTTTATCCAGAATACTGCGCGGGGTCAACCGGAATATCCGTGTTTAATCCCCCCTCAAGGTTGCAAAAACCACTGCTGGTTTATTCCGTTTCTTTCCAAAGAGATTGAAAACTTAAAAGCGGATGCGGAATCCATACATTACGCAGGCTTGCGCAGTAATTGGACGTCGACCAGCAAATCGCTAACGGCCAGCGACATCAGGTCTATGATGCATATCGGTGTGGCCAGGCCATTGCCCATCTGTTCGATGGATAAAAAATCAATAAGAAATGCCCTTTCAAAATTCGAACACGGGCCATCAATCATTCTGGTTTTTTTTGAAAATGAACGTTGGTTGCCCTCTTTGGAATCGTGGAAAAAATATCTATCCGTTCCCAACGAATCGAAGTTCATAATAGTTACGAAATCCGTTAATCAACTTCCTTCACCTCATATTCTTCGAGGAAGTCATTTCATACACATAGGTGCATCGCAAAGCGATATTATAGGTGATATCAAGAAAGTGGTTATCCCTGATTATGATTCGATATTTGACAAAAAAGCGGCGACTACGCTGCAAAAAAATCTTCTTGAATTTGGAAAGTCGGATCGGATAGCGTACAAGGGTCTTTTTTCAATTATTTCAAATATGTGCGCGCTAATGCCTGGAGAGGAATACCGAATTTCTGGAATAGACCGGAGTCTGTTTTCACATCTTTCAGATGCTAAACAGGACGAACTACTTTCAGCAGTCCAGTCTATCGCAGCTAATATCGCAATGTCGGCTAATCCATTCGGCAAAGAGAAATATATCAAGGACAATCTTTCTTCATTTGACCATCTTGTTGTTTTTGGATATCCGCCACGTTTAGAGACTGGAACCGAAAAAGTATTTGCCACTGATGAATCAGGTGAACTGCCCAAGGGAAAAAACCTTATCTACGGCGTACCGAGACTTATTTACGGTAATGAGGAATTGATCAAATTGAAATACCTTAATCGGTGTGACTGCCCCTCTATCATTCTTTTAGCTGGCAAATTGGAAGAATTCCTATTCGACCTACTAATGTCAAACGAACTTTTCTACGCCAAAGTTTTAGAAAAGGGAAAAAATGACAGTTTGCTGACCGAGAAGGACGTTACCGATGTCATTCCAGCTATAGGCAGGGGCGCGCAGTTACCGAGGGAAGACGATTTGACAGTGGATGTATTCGAGAGTTATGCCGAGATGAAACGTTATGCACGAGAAGCCAGGAAAAAAGCCGAGGAAACGGGTGTAGGGTCCAATATGACACTGAACTGTGTGATGATTACCTTGAAAGATCAGAATTCACGTGATTGGGAATTGGCTTTGCCAGTAGATTCAGAACATCGGATAACTGTTAAGCGTGGTGCATCTCAGGTCTCAGCAAAACCCAGTGAATTGCAAATACGCGATATAATGGAAAAAAGTGCCTGGAACTATACAGTTCTGGTGGACGCCATAAAAAGAATGATAATTGACAATCCTGACTTTGACGAAAGTTTGAAAGGTACGATATCAAAGTACCTTCTGCTTTCAGAAGAATTTAGGAAAAAACTGTCGGATTCGGATATAAAATCGCTCGTATCGGAGCTCGAAAAGACGGGATATGGGATAGAAGAGTCGACGGTCTGGAATTGGGTGGATATAACTATGTCACCCAGTAAATCCGACTGTCTAATAGAACTTGGAAAAATGATGGGGTATACTGAAGACGGGATACATACCGTGATCGAGGCATTTGCAAACATCAAGAAGCTCAGAGAGGTGCCGCCTTTGAGCAAACTCGCCGAAAGCGATGCTAGATTAAACCTTACTATTACAAAACTAGAAAGAAGCGAAGCAAGGTTGGAACATGTCGGATGGCTCAGGGCTTTATGAAGCTTCATCGGCGAATCGTTTCCTCTATGAACTGGAGGGTTGGTTAGAGGGTAAACGGGAAAAAATCTCTGAAAACTGTTTTGTATTCAAATCGGACGACGCAGTAATAAATTCCCTATATCCCGTGGCTGAGGAGGACGAGCTAGCCGAATCGACGGAATACCGCCGCCCTTCTCGCATAGGGTTGAAAGTTATCAGTCCGAAACAGATGGTCACGCTCAAGGTCTCATTGGGTATAATCGGATTCAAAGATACGGATCATCTCGCATATGCCTTACAGGAAACTTCATTTAGCTGCTTAGTTGATTGTGCACTTCTCGAAAAAAATGATAAAACTATCAACGATGCGATGGCAGAAGCTATTGAATCCGCAAAGTCTCGGTTGCAATCGAATGGCTATAGCGTCACGGATAGTCTTCCAAATCTCTGTCTTAGAACGAAAATAAAGAAAATCCCAGATGGACACGATGTTGCCGTTATTTTCGAAAACTTAGAAATAGACATGCTCGAAAAAACAAAACATGGTGCCAATACGGTTCCCCCTGCCGCGATTTATCAGCAGAAAATAGCAAGAGCTGTCAAGCTTGAGCTTGGGATTGAAGAAAACTCAAAACTTCTTGATTTTGATCACCGCGTTTCATCCTTTTCCTACCGATCCAATCCGGAAGTAAAGGCCAGGGGGATATGCACCGGTGTCCTGCAATCGAGTTCCAATGTGGCAAGAACGAGCGACCTTCAAGTATTCGTGGAAAAACGACTGCTTCTCAAGGATATTCCGGATCTTAAATTGGATGAAAATAAATGTCTCTCCTTTGATTCGCTTTGTGATAAAAACACAACATTGGAAACGTGCGAAGTCCTTATTTCAGGTATATTAAAAAACGCCGAAAAACGCAAGGCAGATCTGAAACGATTGTTTTCCAAATTTGAGAGTCATCCTATGCGCGAACAGCTAGAACAGGAATTCAACGAGGATGTTGGGCGCATAGATTTCGAGATGAAGGCATTAGCGGGCGGTGTGAACGTTCTGCGAAACAACACAACAGCTATGAATGCGTTCAATTTTCTGAACAAATCTATGCTTCAACGGAGCAACAAACTCAGCAAAATAACCGGCTGGAGACCTTTCCAGCTTGCCTTTATTCTTTCATCCTTGAGTTCTTTATTGGAGAAAAACGGATCAGTAATAACACTGAACTTTCCCACTGGCACTGGAAAAACAGAAGCTTTCTTGGGTCTGTCGATATTCCTGGCTTTTTACGATAGACTTTCCGGAAAAAAGGCAGGAACGAGCGTAATAATCAAATACCCGCGCAAATTTCTTTCGGCGCAGCAATTGGAGCGAACTGTCGAGATCATCACGTTTTCGAATCTGATTTTGAAGGATGTGATGCCAGAAGGTAACCGTGATCTTATCTCCACTGGAATATTAATAGGTCAAAGTGAAACTCCTAACGATATTTGGGGGTTTAAACGAACCAAGGAAGGTAAATGGGGTAACGGATTCAATGAAAAATACCTGGCATTTGCTTCAAACGCGAATCGACTTATAAATATCAAAAAATGCCCAGTTTGCAAATCACCAATAACCGTAACCGCCGCAAAAGAGAAACACAGGCTGTTGCATCTCTGTTCTAATGTTGATTGCGAAATGCGAAATTTGAACTGCATATATGAGAGACAGCCAGGGGAATTGCCCCTATTTCTCATAGACGAGGAAGTTTTCAGATATCTTCCGACGATAGTTATAATGACACTGGACAAGTTTGCGACCCTCGGAAGGAACCAGGATGTTAAAAAATTGTTCATGCCTGATAGACTACAATTGAACAGCCGATACGGTTTTTATTTCAGGGAACATCTTTCACATGATGGTGAAACACCGACCCAAGCCGATGTGATCAAAGCGGGACGGGATACGCTTGGCGGAAAGTTGGGGGCAACACCACCATCGCTTCTAATAGTTGACGAGATACATCTGATTTCTGGTTCATACGCAAGCGTCGCTGCACCATATGAAGCAATATTTTTAGAATTATGCAGCCTTGGGGGAAAACGACCTCTTATCATATGCTCTTCCGCCACAGTGAATAACAGTAAAATAGGCGCTAAACGACTTTATCAGGTTCACGTTGAGCAGCTATTTGCGGCAGATATTGACAAGATTCGTTTATTTCCAGCTGACCTTGGAACTTATCTTCAAGAATATTCGGATATTCATCGATACCTTTGCGCCATCATGCCATCTGAAAAATCGGATATTTATGCATTTCAATTAACCAGTGAGTTCATTATCAACAAGATTCGAGAGAACGGAATGCAACCTGACGAATCAATGGTTCTGAATTATTTCACAAGCAAGGACAACCTTGCAAGGGTTGCATTTTCAGTTGAAGACAAAGTGATATCTAACAGACTCTCCCTTAGAAGGAATCAATATGAGATAATACAGGTCACGGCGGATGATCCTCAGGAAGTCGGACGGTTTCAAGAAGCGGCATATGCTCTGTCTGATCTTAAACGGAGACGACTTCCCGCAGACAGGGTGAGATTTGCCTTCGCTACCAGTACGGTTGCAAACGGCATTGATTTTGAGTCACTCAACCTCATCCAATTTTTCAGGCTTCCGACGCTCATATCAGAATATGTTCAGGCGCGAAGCAGAATAGCCAGGGGCAGAAACTCATGCGGAATGTCTCTTCTCATACTCAATCATTATCTGGAAAGGGAAGCCTCTTTTTTCACATCATTCAAGGAAACACACAATTCGACAGAATTTTTACTTGAGCCATCCCCAATAAATAAAAGAACCTACGAGGTAATGGAAAAAATCATACCTGGTGTTTTTCATTTGATTCTTTTCACACAATATGATGTTAGACCGGAACGGAGAATATACCTTATGAAAGAAACCAAGGCCATACTGGATGATGCCAGGATACTTGCAGATATAAAGGAGAAAATTAGGCGGGCACTGGCGGTTTCAGAAGAACAAAATTCAGATTTTGAGATGGCTTTTGAAACCTTCATTGCGTTCTATAAAAGTGCATTGTCCGATTCCCGCCTTGGAAGAGAGAATCTAATCTTCAGTTTGGGGGTAGGCATAACGAGAAATCAGGGTAAATTGGATCGGTTAAGGGATAGGGATTTTTCAGAATTCCAACGGGTTGGGATACTGGGTGAACTGAGAAACAAACTTGAAAAGAAAGAAGGACGACCAATAAATATAGGCAACTTGTTGGGTTTGCTAAGCCTCCGTGATGTATCTGAAGGTGTTCTGATATCACTTAAAAATGATGAAATAGCTACTGTAAGGGGTTTTGATAGAATTCCTTTATGGAATGTGGATGAAGACGAAGAAGATCCATCGGTAAACGGATCGGACACCAGTTGAGGTGCATTATGCGTCGAAGAAGCAATATTGATGACGGCCTCAACCGGCAGGAGCACCAGCTTGTTTACAGCTATCTACCAGGCAAGGTTCTGGCTTACAGTCCTAGCATACCTGGTGTTACCAGCAAGTTTTTGAACGGGAGAGTAATCTATCCAAGATTACAATCCGTTATGTCCATTACAAGAGATTTTGAAATTGAGGTCGGTCAGAAAGTAAAATCTCTACTTCAACGCAGTGCTGAGGGCAAAAATCTCGTATTTTATGTTTTGGATTCTTCCATATCTCCTCAACTGGAAATATTCCCACGAGTATTGGAAATTCACTTAGCAGACAGGAGAAAATTTCTATACTGGCTGGACGATCCGGCCCAGACAAACCATTCGGGCAATCTTGATAACCTGCGTCACATCCTGGCGG
Source organism: Candidatus Micrarchaeia archaeon (assembly GCA_041663445.1). GTDB lineage: Archaea > Micrarchaeota > Micrarchaeia > Anstonellales > Anstonellaceae > UBA10161. The sequence goes on along the minus strand of JBAYMR010000005.1, from coordinate 69,740 downwards.
GAGAAAGAGTACTTGGGTCCTTCTTTACTGACTTGGTGTTCTGCGATAGTAAAAATGAGACTGGGCGAAGATGGAACGCCCGCGCATATCCGATATACTCGTTGGCACGCCCATTATTTGTGTCTCAGACTAGCAGGGCTTGGATAGAGGGCGATGAAAACTGGAGCAATAGGCGAATACGATTCGATTTGCCAGGCGGGCAAGAAATAAGATTAAAACCGATGGGGGTGTACCCTTCGTCTTTCTCAGAATATGACGAGCAGACGATGTCTCATAGGTGGTTTTCCAGTCCGAAAAAGGCGAGGGGCAGAGAAACATACGTTCCATTGATTTTTAATGAAATATTCTACAACATTTCAGAATTGCAGCATGGTATCGAACCAGATTATATTCTGGACTGGCTTTCATTAAAATACGGGGATTGCAGGAAAAAAATTTCCGAAACAGAATTGGATCGGGTACGGGCAAACATCGGATGCCTTATTAGCGATCAACCGTTGAGCGGACTAACTAAAAGTCTCCTGACTCCCATTCTCACGTATCTAGGAATAACCGATGATGTTGAACAGGTTCGGTCTTATGTTGCAGAATATAAAACCAATATCGAGTACCTGCGGTTAATGTCCATAAAAAGAAAGGTTGATCTCCTTCGTCCATCGCAGATAGAAGAAAAACAAAAGCTACCGGAATGGCTACAAACCGATGAAAATTCTGCCAAGAGGATGGCTTCGGCTCTCCGTGATCATTGCGTGGAATACATCGGCCATTCAGGAAAGATTCGCGTAGTCACTTTCGTTTATGGTTGGTTAAGCGGTTCTTACGATGACGATAATTTCATTTTTCAGCTACCAGTAAACAACAACTTCGATCAGTGGCCAGTATTATACTATCAATTTGATACCGAAGGCTTGCTCATCGGATTCGATAACGAAGCACTTACAAAAGCCTTATCTGAATTGGGAGTTTTAGATATTCAGGCGGAAAAACGAAAATTCCTACATACGATAAGTCATATCATGATTAAGGCTTTGCCAGTTTATTGCGGCATAGAGGCCGGGATGCTTGGCGAAAGGATATATTACGAAGGAAACTATGCGGCTATAATGATTTTTTCTCGCGAACCTGGGGAGGTGAAACTGGGCGGAATGAAAGATACCATTCGCCGAAATCTTCGCGAATGGATCGATAGCTGGGATTCCCTCATAAATTGTCCACTTGAAGACGGAGACGAAGACGGATGTCACTACTGTACTTACGTCGCCAACGGCTGCTGCGATTTCAACAAGCATCTTTCAAGGCAGCTGGCATCCAAGGTTTTCAGTTCAATAAAACTGGCAGAGAGGTCAAAAGAATGATAAAACCAGCATCATATCTGATTGGAAAATTGGCAGAAAAGATGAGACCGCCCTTCGATTATCGTGATTTCATTTCTTTTCTCGAACTCAACAAGGCACTGAAGCGTGTGAGAAACCAGATGCCCGGCGCCACTTTAGAAGACTACTTGTTTGAGGTATCTGCAAACGACGCCATCCTTGATGATCTTATCAAAGAATATGTACGCCAACAGGATTTAGAAATAGTCGTAACATATCCTTCAAAACGTCTCCCAGCCGGATGGCTGACCACGAGGGAAACTATAAAAAAATGGTTCAGATCTGTCATTGCCGGAACTGAGATTATTATCGTTATGCCAATTTTACAGCCAGATCAAATATCTGACTTTTTTGTAGAAATACATGCGGCTGGAAAAAGAGGAGCGGTAGTTACGGTTCTGACTTTGCCGCCACGGTCTGTTTTTAGCGATAAAAAAGAGGAACAAGAACTTTCCATATCCATGTTGCGCGATGCCGGGATAAAAGTGCATCATATGAAAGATCTCTGGTTCCATGCCAAAATAATTTGTTTTGGGGAACATGCCACATACATAGGTAGCGCGAATTGGACCGAGGGCGGTTTCAAGAAAAATCTGGAGATGGGTGTCATCATAAGGGGTGAAAGATCCAAATCTGTTTTTTCATTTTTCAAATCGTTTATTGATAATTGAACGGATATTTTACTTAAGTACACCCCCCATTTCCGCGGAATATAGACACTTTTGTGCCTATATCCGCATCAAAATATTTATCGACTACTCAGCGCAGCCTGCTTCATGGAAACGAAACATTCCGTGATAATCGGCGACTCGCGCAACATGGCCGATCTGGCCGATGAAAGCGTGCAGCTCATCGTGACAAGCCCGCCCTACTTCAATGTGAAAAACTACGGAAACGTGAAGGGCAACATAGGCGCGATTGACGACTATATGGGTTACCTCCAGTCAATGGAGGCCGTATTCAGGGAGTGCTTCCGCGTATTGCAGGTCGGCCGGTACTGCTGCGTAAACATATCTGACATAATCTCAAACGGAAGGAAATACCCGATTCCGTTCCACTTCGTCTTCCTCTTGGAGCGCGCTGGCTTCACCTACCGCGACAACCTGATCTGGAAAAAGCCGGATGGCATGGGCAGCGCTTTGCAACGCGGACATAGTGGCCGCGAAGCTGGATGCTTCCAACGAGGAAGTTTTTCAAAAAGTCAGCAGGCCCATCGAAGGCTTGAAGTTCGGGCAAATTGTAGATGGCATAATGAACTTCAGGAAGGAATTCAAGGGAAAGCTCGTGCTGCAGATGATGTTCGTTGCCGAGAATAAGGGATGCGCCGGCGAGATGGCACGCCTGGCTGGAAGGATAGGACCGGACGAGGTCCAGTTGGATACGCCCCTCAGGAAGCCTTCAGAGACCCCTCCCCTATCCAGAGAGGAAATGAAAGCCATCCAGAAGGAATTCAGCGCGCTTCCAGCGTCAATTTCCGTGATTTCCATTTACGACCTCAAGGAGCCCGAAGTGGATCCCATTAACTTGGATGAAACAAGGATAAGACGGCCCGGCAATCGCATCCTCTAGCTGCTCATAGAAGAATTGGCTTGCGCACACGAAAACGCCTGTGCTTATTTTTTTCTGAAATAATAGTATGCTGAGCCGCATATGACTGCAAGAGCCCCTATCATGAGCGCCTGCTGCGAAAGGAACGCCATAAGGGCAAAGCATGAAACCAGCCCCGCGGCAGAAATCAGCTTGGCAGATGCATTCGCCTTGAGCCTGAGAGCGGCATAATTGGCAGCTACATAATAGGCGAGCAGGGCAAAGCTGCTGACAGATGCAACAAGCGTCAGGTCGCCAAGGAGTGCGAGGAGCGCGGATGCGATGCCTGCAGCCAGGACGGCGTTTCTTGGCACCCCGCTTTCGGAATCCACTTTGGCGAATGCCTTAGGCGCGTCATTGTTGCGCGCCATTGCGAACGCCACGCGCGACACGCCCATCACGGTGGTCAAAAGCACGCTTGCAGTTGCCGCCAGCGCGCCTAGGGAGACAATAAGCGCTGCATACGGTATTCCGGTGGAGCTTATTGCTGAAGAGAGGAAGGCGCCAGATGTGAATGATTGGCTAGCGCCGCCAAGCCCGACCGCGGCTATAGATACTAAGAGGTAAAGAACCGTAGAAACTGCAAGCGCCAGAATGATTGCCCTAGGCACGTTCTGCTTCGCGTTTTTCACTTCCTCGGAAACCACGGTTATCCTGGCGAAGCCCCCGTACGCGAAGAAGATTATCGCCGCGCCTGAAAGCACGCCTCCAAGCGGTGTGCTGCCTATGCCTGAAAAGTTGCCGGCTTTAAAGAAGAAAAATCCTGCTAGAACGAAAAACAGGAGAACGAGAACCTTGGCTGCCACAAGCACGTTGTTCATCGAGACGGAATGCTTCATGCCCGAGTAATTAAGGGCGGTTGCCACGAGGCAGGCAATGGCGGCTATGGGCGCCGCTGGCAAGCCGGGAAAGAGCGAGGAAAGATAGAGTGAAAAGCCGAGCGCAACGGTCGCCCCCGCGACCACGTTTGACGTAAGCCAGAGAAAGCCCGTGAGGAAAGCCAAGAACGGCGGAAGGAGCTTATGCGCGAATTCGTAGGCGCCTCCTTCTTTCTGAGTTGTTTTGCTAAGACTCACAAAGCTTGATGCGGTAAGCATGGCAACGGCGCCTGCTATGATAATCGAGGCGATGACTGCGGAGCCTGCCAAGCCGGTCGCCACGCCAAGGACAACGAATATCCCCGCGCCCACAATCGCGCCTATGCCAATTGAAGTCGCGTCTAGGAGCGAGATTGTTTTCTTCAGCTTTCCGTTTGCCATGGGGATGGATATGGTTTTCGTATTAATAACGTTTATGAATGCAGAGCAAGTCAATCGCCCCCATCATTTCCTAGGAAACGACGTGTCTTTGGGCAGTCTGACACTGCCCCCGCGGACAGAACTACCAATGAAAGGAAAAAGAAGAGCAAGTGAAATGACGAACGACCGTCTCCTCGATTCCTAGGAAATGGGGTCTCTTTTTACCGTCTGAGACGGAGTCACTGACCCAGCGGACGGTTTGATACTCAAGTCCGCATCAGACGGACGAAAAATTAGAGGATTGGTGGGGGCATTTCGGCAAGTTTCAGGCATTTCCCTAGACAGGTGTGAGGCTCACCCGGCGAGGAGAATATGGGCATCCGCGCTGTGGCGTAGCTATTCCACGGAAACAAAAGGAGTTTAAATATAAGAATTGAATAAATGCTCCGTGAGAAGCATGAAAATAGCTTTTGTCATTTACGATGGCATGACCACGCTGGACTTCGCAGGAGCGTTCGATCCAATAACTCGGCTCAAGACAATGGGTTTTGTTCCTGACTTGGAATGGGACGTGTGCGCGTTCAGCGAAAAGGTAAAATCATGGGAGGGGCTCGAGATTCTCCCATCCAGAGTGAAAAACAATCTTTCAGGCTACGATTATGTGATAGTGCCAGGCGGGAACTCGATAGGGACACTCGTAAAGGACGCGAAGTTCATACTCTGGCTCAAAAACACGGACAAGGACGCGAAAATAGCTGCTGTTTGCGGCGGGAGCATACTGCTTGGCGTGGCAGGGGGTTTGGATGGCAAAAAAGCCACCACTCACCCTGCCCTCATAGATTATCTGCGTAAATTTGCAAAAGAAGTGTCTAATGAGAGGATTGTAGATGATGGGAACGTCATAACCGCGCGCGGGGTGACGTCTTCGATTGACTTGGGGCTTTACATCTGCGAGAAAATCGCAGGCGAGGACATCCGCAAGACGATACAAAAACAGATGGACTACTTGAATTATTCAATGGATCCCGAAAGGCAACGAGGCGACTTGAAGGAGCGGACTGCAATGGCCCGGAAACAGAAAACCACCATTCAAGCCGGTGGCGCCAGTGCTCCGCAGCAAACAAAAAAACCACTATAGGGAGAATCTGCCACGCGAAAATGGCCAGTGTGTAGTGTTCAGGGCGGGCGAATCCCGTCCCAGCGGACGGTCTTGTGCGTCGCAACGCACAAGATGTCCATTTTTCGGTGCGCCGAAAAATAGGGCGGCTTGCTGCGAACCTACCAGCTTCCGCTCGCTCTTTTTTTTGCCCGCGCGAGCAGCGACACTCCCTCGACGAGCGCGCGGTAAGCGGGATTTTTTTCAGGGAGCGCGGCGGACAGGTTCGCGCGCTGATGGTCCTTGTACTTTGACATCACGAGCGATGCAGCCGAATCGCCCGCCAGCCACATCGTAAACCTGTAGGCGGCGTCCTTCCTCAGGTAATAGCCGAACTCGCGCTTCCAAAGCGCATCATAATCCTCTCCCTCAATCATTGCGCGCGCCGCAAGATGCCCGCTCCGCAGCGCGTAGGCAATCCCGAAGCCCATGTACGGGTCCTGGAAGCCGGCTGCCTCGCCGACAAAATATTTGCCGCCAACAAACGCGCTTTTCGGGATGCGCGAGGACGCCGAGCCTCCGAAGGAAGCGATTTTTTTCCTGCCGCCAACAGCATCGGAAATTTCCTTCCTCCCTTCCATCGCCTTTGCATGCAGTTGCGAAAGCAACGGGATGTGCGGCTTTGACACGCAGGTGACAAACTCGATTTCGTCCTTGCCCAAGGGCAATATGTAAGAGTACCAGCCTCGCGGCGAATACCTGTCGTCAAACATGACAAGCTGGCAGTCGCGCGGGAAATCGCTGTTCTCAAACACGCTTCCAAGCGCGGCCTGGTCCGGCTCGCCCCTGCTGCCCGTCGCCACTATCTGCGCGTCGCGCTCGGTTGCGCGCGAATTGAACTCGAATTCCACGCCGAGCCTTCTTGCTTCCGAAAAGAGCGCGGCATCAAGCGTTCCATCCCCCAGCTTCCCGCCGCTGCCACGCAGCACAAAGGGCATCTGGCTTCCGCCCGAGCAGTCCAGCTCCATTTTCCTGCCTCTTGTGCAAATGACCGCGCGCGAAAAGTAGCGGAATTCCACGCCAGCTTCCACGCCCACCTGCCGCAGGAATTCCCCTGGCGGCATGTAAAGATAGCGCAACCCCTGCAGGTTGGGGCAAAAGCGCATCCCCGCCCCTTCGCGCTTTTCATGCACTTTGACGCTTTTCCCAGCGCGCGCAAGGTTTATCGCAGCGCAAAGCCCTGCGGGGCCGGCGCCAAGTATGTTGGTTTCCATATGCCTACTCGAACAGGAGCTTCAGGTAGAACAGGGGCGAGGCATACCCGCTCTTCGCCTCCTTGTTTGACATCGTCCCGCAAATCGCCTCGCGCGCCTTGGGGCTTTTCGCCGCCTTGCCCACCACGAAATTCAGCAGGAACTCCACCTTGCCGAGCCGTTGCATCTTGTAGCTCAGCTCAAGCTCGTTCCACACCGTGTTCCAGACCCTTTCATCATAGCGCGAAAGGAACGCCTCGCTCGTGTCGCCTGTTGCCAGCGCCTCGTATGCAACCTCTGCCGCGAGCTTGCCGGACAGCATGGCATTCCCAATGCCCTCCCCGGAGAACGGGTCCACAAGGCCTGCCGCGTCGCCAACAAGAAGCGCGTTCTGCGCGTGCAGCTTCCTCTTTTTCGAGCCGAACGGCAATTGCCATGCCTTCAGCGGCGACACCATCTTCGCGTTTGCAAACCTCTCCTTGAAAAGCGGGTTCTCCTTGAGCATCGCCTCCATCGCCCTGCCGAGGTCGGTGCCATGCTTCTTCATGTCGTCCATCACCATTCCCACGCCGACGTTTGCCAGCCCGTTTTCCATGGGGAATATCCAGAAGTAGCCCGGCATTATGGACTTCACGAAATGGATTTCCAATTTGCCGCTCATGCCCGAAATGCCCGAGTAATACGCGCGGTACGCGATGCAGGTGTGCTTGGGGTCCACCTCGCTGCCGCGGATTTCGCGCGCCACCATGGAATTCACGCCGTCCGCGCCAATCACCATCTTCCCGCGGAACTCGTATTCCTTCCCGTCAGCGCCCTTCGCCTTCACTCCGGCGACGGTGCCGTTCTCCTTCACAAGCGCGGTTGCCGCCATGCCTTCCAGCGCGTCGCAGCCTTTCTTCGCGTTCTGGAAAAGCAGGTTGTCGTACACCTGGCGCCTGCACGTGTAGCCCTTGGAGATTTGCTCCCCGCTCCTGCCGAACGGGATGGACGCGACAGTGCCGTTGGGCGAGGAGAAAAGCACGCCGTCAATCTCGCCGTGGTCGGATTTCTCTACTGCGCCGACCAGCCCCAGCTCCTCGAGGATGGAGAGCGCCTTGCCGGAAATCGCGTCGCCGCACGTCTTGTCGCGCGGGAACTTCTCCTTGTCAATGAGAAGCACGCGCTTCCCCTTTTTTGAGAGCAGCGAGGCTGCCGTGGAGCCGCCGGGGCCAGCCCCGACAACTATGCAATCGTAGAAAATGTTCTCTGACATCAAATCACCAGCACCGTGGAGCCATTTCTCTTCATAACTAATAAAAACGCACGCCCCCAAGTTAAGCGCATGGCAAACAGCACGGTTTTTTCAGGCGTACGCGTGGTATGGTTCGGCCACTCCAGCGTGATGCTCGAGGCTGACGGGCTGAGGATATACATAGACCCGTTCGTGCTTCCGCGCGGCTACCCCGCGGCGGACGCCATACTCTACTCCCACGGGCACACCGACCACGCGGTTGCAGCGCCTTCCGTCACCACGCCGCGCACCATCCTCATCGGCAACAACTGCAAGCTCCCGGTCCGCATAATAGAAATCGGCGGAAAGGAAATGGTGGGGCACGTGGCAATCGAGGCCGTGCACGCCTACAACATCGGCAAGCCATTCCACCCGCGCGACAAGGGGGCGGGCTTCATCATCCGCTTCAAGTCCGCGCGCGTCTATTTCGCAGGCGACACCGACCTGATTCCTGAAATGTCCGGCATTGACTGCGACATCGCGCTCCTTCCCATCGGCGGCACCTACACCATGGATGTGAAGGAGGCGGCGGAGGCCGTCGCGCGCATAAAGCCGAAGGTGGCAATCCCGATACACTACAACTACCTGTCCGACACGCGCGCAGACCCGCTCGCGTTCAAGGCGGCGGTGGATGCAACCCCGGGCAACAGGACGGACGTGAGGATACTCACGCAGTAACGCCGCAGTTTTCCGTGCCGCACTCCCGCCTGCCATAACAACCAAAGCCATACTATCGCCATCCTGCCTGCCGATAAGCCTTTATACCTTGCATCCAAAAGTCAGCCTGGTGATATTCTGCCCGTTCCATCTTACAAGCAGCCAGCCATTGACGTTCACAAGGCATCAGAGCAGCAAAAGCCAATCATCTCAGAGCCGCGGAAATCGTCCGCGCCTGAAAAGCCCCTGCTTTCCTTCCTGCCTGCTGGCAGGATAAGGAGCGTTGCAGAGCACCTAGTTGCCGCCATTGCGGGCGGACTGCTGCTTTTCCTCTTTTTCATGGCGTCCGAAGCCGCAGTGCTTTTCATGACGGACACGCCCCTAATGTCAATAACTTTCGTGCCCGTAATCTGCCTGCTTCCCCTGCTCGCAGGCGCGCTTGCGGCGATAGTGTTTGAGAAGCTGCGCAAGGCGCCAATGGGCATAAAGCGGGGCGCGCTGGTGGGCGCGCTTGCCGGGTTCTTCGGCGCATTCACGTCATCCATCGTCCTTCTCATACTCGCCCTGCTCAACAAGAACCCGCTGGGCGATGCGGTCTCCTCCACCCTGATGGTGGCAGTGGTGCTGTTCGTAACCATCGGCCTTGACACACTGCTCGCCGCGCTCGGCGGCGCTCTTGTGGTCAAGTTCACTTCCTAAGGCGCTAAAGTCAACGCATGCCGCCGCGCCTTATGGCCCGACCTGCCCGGCACGCAGCCCTGGCAGTTGATTGGCTTGCAAGCTTATGCAGCAGACATTTGACATGTCCGCGTCTTCTGCCAACTTTGACTTAGCGATAACTGCCGCCACCATATCCATACTCATCGGCGGGATATTGTTCGGCGTGGGGCTGGGCTTTTCCGTGCGCAGGCTGCGCCTGCTTGGCGCCGAGGAACTCGGGCAGGGCATAATCTCCGCCGCAATGCTCGGCTGCGTGATGTCATTTGCGCTCCTTTTGCAGGCCACTTTCTCGTCCCTTCCGATTCCCGTGCCGCCTTCCTGCCCGCAAATTGCCAACCCCCAATCATCGCCGCACGCCTATCTTGCCTGCAATCTTGCCGCGCTCGAGCTTTCGCAGCGCTCTCTCGCCTCCCTGCTTTTCCGCGCCTCAGACATCACCGGGTTCGCCTCCTCCCTCCAGCTTTCATTGGGCGTGGTGTCCGCCCAGCCTTTTTTCGCGCTCCAATCTCTTTCGCAGCAGCTCTCAGGCGCCTCCAACATGCTCTATATCTCATCAGCCCTCTCCTTCCTTGAGCTTGAGCTGGCAGGCTTCATCCAGTCATCCGCGCTTGCCGTCTTCCTTCCAGCCGGCCTGTTGCTCCGCACCTTTTTCGCCACGCGCAAGCTTGGCGCAGCTGCGATGGCGATTGCAATCGCGGCGTATGCCGTCTATCCGCTGCTTTTCACCTACACCTTCTCGGTGAGCGGCACGCAAAAGGAGCTTGCCGCGGCCTCCCAGCTTGCGTCGGAGTTCGATGGCAAGTTCGCATCCCTCCCGCTGCTCGAGCTTGACGAAACATCCGCTGTCAAGGACAAAATAGACGAGCTTTCATCCGGCGATTTTGGCGGCGAGGCGCAGCCGCTCCTCCCCTCCGCGATGCGCGCGCTTGCGCTTTCCATTGCCGACCTTGCCATCTATCCCCTGCTCGCGCTCGCGGTTTCCATGGTGGCGGCGTTCGAGCTTTACAGGCTGCTCTCCGCGCCGATTTTCCTTCCCTACTTTTCTTCGGTTTAGCTTCTGCTGCAGAAATAGCTACATCTCCTTCAGCCGCCTTATCCTTTCCTTGATTGGCGGGTGGGTGGAGAGCAAGCCGCCCATGGAAAGTGGATTGGCGAAATAAAGCGATGCCGTGGCGTCGGTGGCTTTCCGCACCATGGTGCCGGATTTTTCCATCTTCCCAAGCGCGGATGCCAATCCTTCCGGGTAGCGCGTGAGCTCCGCGCCGCTTGCATCTGCCAAATATTCCCTCTGGCGCGAGAGCGCCAGCCTCACGAGCTGGGATGCTATTGGCGCGAGAATGATTATTATCAGGCCGACAATGGCAAGCCCGCTTCCTCCCCGCCCGCCCCTGCTGTTCCCCCTTCCCCCCCAGAACATGGAGCGCAGGCCAAGGTCGGAAAGTATGGCAATCAAGCCAACCATTGCAACCGCCATGGTCGCCATCCTCGAATCCAGATTCCTGATGTGCGACAGCTCATGCGCTGCAACGCCTTCCAGCTCCGCGCGGCCCATCATGGAAAGCAGCCCCGTGGTGAATGCAACCGACGCTTTCTCGGGCGACGTGCCGACTGCGAACGCATTTGGCGCAGGGTCGTCAATCACATATATTTTCGGCATGGGCACGCCCGCCGCAATGGAAAGCCCCTCGACAACATTGACGAGATAGGGGAACTCCTCCTTTTTCGCCTCGCGCGCGCCGGACACCCCGAGAATCATTCCGTCCGCAGCGAAATAAGTGGCGGCGACATAGCCCCCGGAGAAAAGCGCGCCCAGGGCAAAGCCGAGCCCGCTGTCGCCGAAAAACAGCACCGAAATGCCCCACACCGCAGCAAGGCACACGCAAAACACAAGCGCAACCAGGATGTATGAGTTGCGCCTGTTCTCCTCCATCCTGTCATAGAAATTTGCCATCAATATCTCCCAGCCATGCGCCATTTCCGCGTTTCCCATCCAACTTTCCGCCTAAGCCACTTCGTCTATCCTCCAATACCCGTTTGGCGCAAGCGAGCTTATGCCTTTTTTCCTTCCGCGCGCCTGCTGCACTATCCCGAGGTAGGCAATCATCGCGCCGTTGTCTGCATTGTACTCCGGCGCCGCCACCCCGAACCTCGCGCCGTGCTCGGACGCGACAATGGAAAGCATTTCGCAGAAGCGCGCATTCTGCGCCACGCCCCCGCACACCGCCATCTCTTTCTTGCCGGTGAGGCATAATGCGCGCTCGGACGCCTCGCAAATCTCCGCGAAGGCGGTTTCCATGAGCGAATGGCAGATGTCCTCTGCCCTTTTCCTGCCCACTTCCCGCACTGCCGAGGTGAGCAGGCCTGCAAATGCGAAATTCATCCCCTTCACGGTGTAAGGGAGCGGGAAATATCTCCCCTTTTCGGCGAGCCTTGCGACCTCGCTTCCATGGGGGTAGGCAAAGCCCGCCTCGCGCGCGAAAACATCGAACAGGTTGCCCAGCCCCATATCCATCGTTTCGCCAAGCACGGAATAACCGCGGGCGCCACGCGCCAAGCCATCCGCGCGCCCTTTCCGCGCGCCTGCGCTGTTTCCTGCGATGAGCTGCGTGTTCGCCCCGCTCACGTAAACATAAAGCGGGTCGCGCATGCCCAGAAGCCCGCGCGAAATCTCAAGGTGCGCTGCGCAGTGGTTCACGCCGACGATGGGCTTGCCGCATTTCAAGGCAAGGTATTTTGCGCCGGTGCACGACACGCGGAGGCACTGCCCGATGCCTGGCCCCTGCGAAAAGGAAAACAAGTCCACGTCGCGAAGCGCTATCCCCGCGCTCGCCATCGCCCTGGCAAGGACCGGCAAAAAATTTTCGCCGTGGTGGTCTGCTGCAGCGCGCGGCAGTATGCCCTGCCCCGCGGGCGGCCTGTACATGCTTTTCTCGTTTGCAAGAACACGGATGCCGCCGCCCCTTGTTCGCTTGCCGCCTTGCAGCTCGCAAATCCCCACACCAAGCGTGTGCGCAGTGCTTTCAATCCCCAGGCAAATCAAAGGAACACCGCCATGAAAACGGAGACAAGGTTAAAAGCAGCGTGTGCAAGCACGGCGGGCACGAGCGAGCCTGTCCTTTTCACGCCGATGCATAGCACCACGCCCACTGCAAACGCAACCGCAAGCTCTGCAAGCGAGCCATAGGCCGCATGCATGAGCGAAAACAGGAGCGAGGAAAACAGCGCCCCCACTGCCCATGCCGGCGCGCCCCCAAGCCTTGCGCCCGCCCACTCGCCTGCCTTCCTGAAGAGAAAGCCCCTGAAGAACATCTCCTCGCCCAGCGGGGCAAGCGTGAATGCAAGCACAAGCACCGGCAAGGGAAGGAGGACCATCTTGCCATAGACCTTGTCCGTGTCAAGCGCGCCTGCGAGCATGAAAATTCCCGTAATGGCGACGGTCACGATTGCGCAGGCGGCAAAAAGCAGCAGCGACTGCCAAGCAAGGGGCGGCGCGTCTTTCCACTTTGGCGCGAGGCGCAAATACGCGAGCCCGCGCTTAATGTCAGTGTTCCAGGATGCGAGGAAAAGCGCGCAGGCTGCAAACGCAATGGAGGTGTAAAATACGCTTGAGCTGGCGTTGCCTATGGGAAAGATAAAAACTGAGAGGATGAGCAGGATTAGGATGGAAACTGCAGCAAGCCTTTCCACTTCCCTCATGCCCCCGTTGCCGCAGCTACTTCTTTTCGAAATAGCCGCACTTGCCGCATGCACGCCTGTCCTTGTGCTCTGCGAGCCTTACGCTTGAGCCGCACTTCGGGCAGGGCTTTGTTGCCTTGTAGGGCTTGATTTTCTTTGCAGGTTTTGGTTTTGCGTCAGCCATATTTTCACCCTACGTTACTTTTTCTTTGCCGCGGCTTTCTTGCCCTCTTTCTTTTTCTTCTCCATCAGCCCGTCGCGCACAAGCAGGTGTTTCTTCTCGACGGCAAGCGCTTCCTTGCTGGCATATGCGTGCGCGAGCACTGTCCCGCACTTCTGCCCAAAGCTCCCTTTCGAGGAAACGATGACCAGCAGCTCGGGCGCGATGCCCGTTGCCGTGCATATTGCCTCGCGGAGATCCTTTCTCGAAGGCATTGCCTTCTCGAACGATATCTCGCAGGTGATTTCCTGCCTTGAGAGCGACTTGTTTTCCTTCTTGTCCTTCACGTTTACCTGCATGCAATCAACCCTTAGTGTATTCTTGTAATTACCTTGCGGTCCATGGCGCACATGAGGTCCGCCTCTTTCCCGGCTGCAGCGTCCTTCATTATCTCCTCCGGGATGGAGAGCTCGAACACCTCGTAAGTCGTGGTGTCCATGAGCTGCGCGGTGTTGCCGTTCACTGCCACCACCTGCGCTGTCTGCCTCTCGATGATTGGCACTTCCACGTCTGCGTCGGACGGGACGAGAAGCATCTTTTTCTGGCTGTCGAACACGCCGATGCCGGTCACGCGCATCTTCGCGGCGCCGTGCTTCCCGGGCTTTGACGAGTCTATGTTGACAATCCTGCAAGGGATGTCCTCTATTATGACGTACTTTCCTTCCTTCAGTTCCTTTGCTGATGAGAATATCTTGCTCAAGAAATCACCTTTCCAATGCCAAGCTCAGAATAGAGCTGGCTTTTAATGACCCCAATTGTTTATAAAATGCGCGTTGGCGCGCATTTTTCCGGTTGGAATGGAATCCACCCGTTCCAATGCTAAAAAACCGCGCCTCATGCGTGGGGGCATCACGGCTGAACTTCGCCCGGCTTCTAAAAACCATCGCTACGCTCTGGTTTTTATTGTAGTGGAATTTCTATAATTCCACTGCTGAAAAACTTCTCTGGAAGTTTTTCATTGTATATGTAAATCCTATCGGATTTCCATATGCGGACAAATTTCTCTGGAAATTTGTCCTCTGTTTGGAAGTGCGCCTCCACTTCCAAATCTAAAAAACAACACAAGAGGTTGTTTTTTATACCTTTTGAACTGGAACTGTAGCGCAGCCTCCCTAGACGGCTGCAACTGCAACGGGATGCGAGCATGGCTGATTTGACCTACAAGAGCCTGCGCGATTTTGCGCGGGAAGAGAAGGCGCAGCCAGGGCTTGGGAAGCTCCCCGATGATTTCTATCCGTCTGTGCAGGCATTCCTGTCTTCGAAATTCTCGGAGATGGAGTCCAACCGCTCCGTGCTCCAGATGCGCGAGTTCGAGAACGCGGCTGCAACAATCCGCGAAATCGTGCTCATACGGCAGCAGAAGCTGCTGTTCCGCGTGATTCGGAGCGGCGGGCAGGATGCCAAGGTGGAGGAAATGACGCGGGAGGAGTACGACGTGTACGACCGCTTCCGGGGCATCGTGCAGGAGGAGAACGGGAAGCTGGATTCCCTGCTTTCCCGCTTCGAGTCCAGGAAAAAGGAGAATGCCGGCGACGGGCAGAAAGCCGCCGCCGCGCCGGAAAAGCCAGATGTCCAGCGCGTGAGGTTCACGAAGGAAGTGCAGGAATACGTCGGCATGAACAGGGAAAGGTTCGGCCCCTTCAAGGCCGGGCAGGAATCCGACATGCCCTCGCAGGAGGCTGAGCTTCTCTTGCGCCAGAAAATCGCGGAAACGATATAGGTGGCGTCAAGGCCACGAACGACAGGTGTTACCATGAAGTATCCGAAGGAAGTGAATGCATACTGCCCCAAATGCCGCAAGCACACGCCGCACAAGGCGAAGCTTGCAGGGAAGGGCAAGGCGCGCCCGATGGCAATCGGCAACCGCAAGCACGAAGCCAGCCTGTTCGGCCACGGCGGAAAGCGCGCGGGAGAAAAGACCGTGAAGAAGCAGGGCAAGCGCCAGAAGATAACGCTTGAATGCTCGGTGTGCAAGAAGAAGCAGGAACGCGTGATTGGCACGCGCACGAAGAAGAAACTCGAATTCAACTAAGGTGTTTTGATGAGCAAATTCCTAAGGGTAAAATGCAAGTGCGGGAACGAGCAGAACGTTTTCGGCAATGCCGCAACCGCGGTCTCCTGCCTGGTGTGCAACGAAGTCCTTGCCAGGCCGTCTGGCTCGCGCGTCGAGGTCGCCGAAGGCTGCAAAGTCCTCAAAGTGCTTTGAATCTTTGAAAGGTTGATTAAACATGGCCGATATGCCCGAGCAGGACGAACTGGTGCTGGTAACAGTAAAGAAAATCATGCCCTACGGCGCGTTCTGCTCGCTTGACGAGTACGGCGCCAAGGAATCATTCGTCCACATCTCCGAGGTCGCGCCGCGCTGGATAAAGAACATCCACGAATTCCTGCGCGAGGGGCAGAAGCTCGTCGCGAAAGTCTACCACGTTGACCTGGAGAAAAGCCAGATTGACCTGTCGCTCAAGCGCGTCACCGAAAGCGAGAAGAAGGCGAAGGTCGAGGGCAACCGCCGCGAGAAGCGCGCGGACAAGCTCTTCGAGGTCGCGCTCAAGATTGCAAAATCCACGAAGGGCGAGGAAATCGCGGCGCGCTCCGCCCTCATTGAAA
Source organism: Candidatus Micrarchaeia archaeon (assembly GCA_041663445.1). Taxonomy (GTDB): domain Archaea; phylum Micrarchaeota; class Micrarchaeia; order Anstonellales; family Anstonellaceae; genus UBA10161. The sequence continues at coordinate 54,044 of JBAYMR010000005.1, read as the reverse complement.
AGCACGGCAGCCTGATTGATGCGATAGAGGCGCTGTCCGACCAGGGAGAATCCGCAATAGCCGGCCTGAAAATCGAGAAGGGGCTTGGCAAGGCGCTCCTTGAAGTCGCGTCCAAGAGCATGAAGAAGGCGCGCGCGGAAGTCAATGGCATCCTCTCGCTCACCGTTTTCTCATCCGACGGCGTGGAAGCCATCGGCAAGATTTTCTCCTCCGTAAAAAAGCCGGCGGGCGCGGATGTCGAATTCCTCTACCTTGGCGCGCCCCGCTACCAGATACGCGTGGTGGCCGACGACTTCAAGTCTGCGGACAAGGTGCTTGAGGACATTGTCGCAATGCTTACCGCAGCTGCAAAGCCGTTCCCGTCCTCGCTTGAATTCGCGAAGATTGAAGCTTAAGGCACGGCGCTGGCACTGCAAAATGCGCATTTTTTCCCGCTGCACGAAATGAGCAGCCTATTTAAACCCCTCACTCAAATTAGACGCAGTCAAGAGGCGAAAAATGAAGCGGATGAGGAAGTGCGGAATCTGCAAGGCCTACACGCTCGATGCGCTGCACTGCGGCGTGCCCACAAGCAGCCCGCACCCGCCAAAATTCTCGATAGAGGACAAATACGCCGCATACCGCCGCATGAATTTCCAGGAAGGGAACTGATTGCATGATTGAAACAACCATCGTGGAGAAAGGCAAGGTGAAGCTGCGCGACCCCATCCTGATTGAGGGCCTGCCGGGCATCGGCCTGGTGGGGAAAATCGCCGCCGCGCACATGATTGCCGAGCTGAAGGCCGAGAAGGTGGCGGAGCTTTACTCGCCGCACTTCCCGCACCAGGTAATCATGCAGAAGAACGGCGTAATGCGCATGATAAAGAACCGATTCTACGTCGTGAAGGGGAAGAAGCACGACCTCCTTATCCTTGCGGGCGACGTCCAGGCCGTCACGTCCGAGGCGCAGTACGAGGCGACGGGCAAGATGCTGGACTACTGCCAGAAAAAAGGCGTCAAGCTCATAATCACGCTCGGCGGCTATGGCACGGGAAAAGTGCATGACAAGCCGCGCGTGTTCGGGATAGCCAGCCACAAGAAGATGGTGGAGCCATACAAAAAATACGGCGTGATTTTCGGCGAGTGCCGCGGCTCCATAATCGGCGCGGCAGGCCTGCTGCTCGGCTTGGGCAAGATACGCGGCATGCAGGGCATCTGCCTCATGGGCGAGACGCACGGCAGCTTCGTGGACCCGAAGAGCGCGCAGGCGCAGCTCGAAGTGCTCTGCAAGATACTCGACATCAAGCTGGACCTGAAGAAGCTTGACCAGCGCGCGCGCGAAAGCGAGGCGTTCGCGAAGAAGATGGAAAAGGAAGCCCTCGCGGCGAAGGGAATGGCGCCCCAGGCCGAGCCGCACAAGCACGACCTTTCCTACATCCGCTGAAAATGGATGCTGGCTTGAAAAAAGAAAAGCTAGCGCGCGCCAGGCATTGCTTTCGCCCTAAAAAAAAAGAACCGGCGCACGCTGAACCGGTAAAAGAAAAACAAAAAGCGGAACGCTAGAACTTCACTTTCACGTTCTCGCGCTCGCCCTCGTCGGCCTTGAAGAAGTCGCGCGCGCTGAAGTTGAACATGCCTGCCACCATGTTGGTGGGCACGGTCTGGATGGAAGTGTTGTAGGACATCACGGTGTCGTTGTAGAACTGGCGCGCGTAGGCGATTTTCCCCTCGATGCCCGACAGCTCCTCCTGGAGCATCTTGAAGTTTGCGCTTGCCTCGAGCTTCGGGTATGCCTCGGCAACCGCGAAAACGCTCTTGAGCGCCTGGGAAAGCTGCCCTTCAGCCCTTGCCTTCTCGGAAACCGACTGCGCGCCAAGCGCAGCCGCGCGCGCCTTTGTCACGCCCTCGAACACCGTCTTCTCGTGCTTGGTATATCCCTTCACGGTCTCCACGAGGTTGGGTATGAGGTCGTGCCTCTTCTTCAGCTGCACGTCAATCTGCGACCAGGCATTGTCAATCCTGTTGCGCATCGTGACGAGCGAATTGTAGGCGAGCACGAAGAAGAGCGCCAGAAGCAAAATCACCGCGCCGATTATCATCAGGGCAATTTCAAGGGCCATAGCATTACCTCCCGGTGCATTTATGGGGGCTAGGATTAAAAACCGGCTTGAAAACGCCGCAGCGCGCACGCTAAGGGGCGGAAAAAATAACCAAAAAGCAGGAAATCAGCCAATCGTCTTCTTGTCCACGATGATGTGGTCGGAAGCCGCAAGCACGGATGAGTAGGGCACCACGAGCAGGCCGTCCTCCTTGTTGAGGCGCCTTGCAGTCGGGTTGTCGAGGTTGGGCTCCAAAAGGAGGTTCTCAATCTTGCCTGAGCCTTCGGAAATCTCAAGGTCAATGAGCCTTCCCAGGTCCTCGCCGTCATTCGTGATTATCTTCTTGCCTGCAAGCTGTTTTGCGATAACTATTTTCACCATGAGCTCACCTTTGTTAGCTGTCTGGCATAAGTAGCCTATTCAAATTTAAAAAGCTTCACATTCGCCCTCTGGCGCCACGCCGGCAGAATGCTACTTTTCCCTCGGAAGCATGGAGCACGCCAAAAGCGGGAAAGTGAGCGTGGCGTCGCCTTCCACGAACGCCGAATCCTCCTCGCGCTTGAGCTTGTTCCAGGACACCGCCTCGCGCGGGCGCGCGCCGGAAAGCGAGCCGTCCCCCTCGGTGCCGGTGGAGAGGTAAACCGCATAGTCCAGCCCGTTCCTCAATATTGCCGCGCCGATGAGGTGGTGCTTCGCAATCCCGCCGCCAAGTATTATGCCCGACGTCTTGTCCGCAAGGAGCATGATGTCGTAGAAGCGGCGGATTTCCTCGGCGGCGTCAATGACGAACGGCTGGCTGGAATGCGACTTGTTGAAGAAATAGAAATGGTCGCCCATCGCCCCGTCCAGCGGGCCTGGCAGGAAGACGGGTATCCTGTTTTTCGAGCACCAGTAAAGGAAGGAGTTCCTGTCGTCAAGGCGCGCGCCAAGCTCTGCAACGTATTCGCTCATGCACATCTTCCCGTTGTGTTTCTTGTGCATCTCGTCCATGAATGCGAGGTGGAATTTTTCGAAGTTGGCATACTGCTCGTCCTTTACGAAAATGTTGCCAATCCTGTTCATGCCGTTCGCCTTCACCTGCGTGTCGTCGGCAGTGAAGCTTCCCAGCGTGAAAAGCTCCGAGCACTTCATCACGTCCTCCTCGATTGAGCCGGTGGATGTGATGATGGCCTGCACCAGCTTCCTCTCGCAAAGCTGGGCTATTATCTCGCGCAGGCCGGACGACACCATGTTCGAGGTAAAGGAAAGGAAAATGGTGGTCTTGTCGTCCTGCATCCTGCGCACGATTTTTGCGGCTTTCCCAAGGTGGCTTGCCTGGAAGCCTATGGACGAATAGGCCGCGAGCAGCTCTTCTGCCGTGATGCCCGGGCTGAGCGCAAAGCCCTTGATTGGCATCAGCGCCGAGCCCCTGATGGCGCGCGAGCTTATCTTCCTCTTGAAAGACACGTTTTTGTCCATATGGCGGATTAGGCTTGATAGGGGTATAAAAGCGTGCCATTCCCGCAAGGGAAACCTTTATATTTCCTTTTTCCGAAAACGTTTTCTGAAAACCAAAAGGTGAGTGTCTGTATCTTGAACGAATAATCGGTACGCGCACCAGGGTGGCTGCGCTGGACGTGCTCCTGAACAACCCGGGCCAGCGATTCCTCGAGTCTGCACTGGCATCGAAAGCAAACATGGCGGTGTCGGAAGTGAACAGGCAAATGCCCTCCCTTGTCCAGGCCGGGCTTGTAAAAATGGAGCGTGTTGGAAAGGGCAAGCTATACCAAATCAATGAAAGGCACTTCCTCACGCCGGCACTCAAAAAGCTTTTTATGAGCCTGAATGCGGCTTATCGGGAAGCGGCTGATGAAATATGCAAGTTCGCAGTTTCATCAACACCCGGCATCAAGGCAGTCCTCCTTGCTGGAAGTGCGGCAAGGCAACAGGTGCGCCAGGATTTGGTGGGCGCGCCAAGCGACATAGACATGGTCTTTATAGTGAAGGCTGAAAAGGAAAAAGAGCAACTTTTCAACGCGCTGGTTCCATACGTGGATGGGGAAGTGGCAGCCAAATACGGCATTTCGTGCTATCCTGTGGTGTTCACGCAGGACGAATACCTGGCTGACCTGAAAAAGCAGGAGCGATTTGCGGTAAGCGTTCAAGCAGAGGGGGTGGAGCTTTATGGCAAAAAACCAAGAAGGTTCGCAGCCGCCCGCCAAGCCTGACAGGGCGGCAATGGCTGGCTGGGCGCTGCAAAAAGCCGAGCAATACCTGCAATCATCAAGATATAATTTAGGGGAAGACCACATGTTCGTCGCTGCCGAAGAGGCATTTCGCGCAATAGAAAATTCACTCGAGGCGATGCTTTATCTCCAAGGGGTGGATAAGATTGCCTACCCTGGCAGGGAAAAGGAATTCACCGGGAGGATGGCATTGCAGTTTTTGGTCCGGGACAATTTGCTGAATAGGAAACTGATAACGAGGCCCGACTACGACAAATATTTTTCCTATGCTGCAAAGCTGCACCAAGCGGGCTACAGGTATGGCTCATTCGAGGAAAAGGACGTTGAAGGCGCGCTTGAATTTGCGGAAGGGCTTTTCCATCGCGCAACCGCAATGAAACTCGGCTAAGGCGCACGGGCCGCCCGCTTTTTGCCCTGCAAAAAGATGGCTGCGCAGGCAAGCCCGTCCGCCAAATCCTCGGATGAGAAGTTGTATTTGTATCGCTTGAAAAGCAGCTCCCCCGCCCGCTTGTTCAGCGCCGAAGCCGTGTATGCCGCGCGCATCGGGTCATCGCATCGCGAAAACAGCGCAGCGCACAGGCCTGCAAGCACGTCTCCCGTGCCGCCTTTTGTCATGCCCGCATTGCCGCCCTTCACCCTTGCAAACTTTCCCGGCGCGGCAACGGAATCGCGCTCCCCTTTGAGAAGTATGGTGCAGCCGTATTTTTCCGCCATCCTTTTCACATTCCCCTCATCTGCCTCGCAGCCGAATGCAGCCGCAAACTCCCGCATGTGCGGCGTCAAAATTACGCCCTTGTGCAGAAGTTTCACTGGCAGCACGCGCAAGGCTGCAGCATCAATTACGCAGCGCTTGCCGCTTTTCAGCACGCGGGATGCCATTGCGCGCGTGGCAGCGCCCGTGTCCATCCCGTTCCCCACCAGCACGCAAGTGGCGTGCGCAAGCGCGAAACTGAATTTGCTTTTCGGCACGCAGATGACGTTTGCCGTGGAGAATTTCATTTTCCTGACCACGGACTGGTTTTCAGGGCTGGAAAAGAAGTAAACCAGGTCGCAAAACCTGACGGCTGCGCGCGCAGCCAGCACGGGCGCGCCATGGTATGTCCCGCTCCCGCCGATTATGAGCACCACGCCGTTCTGCCCCTTGTGGCTCCCCCTTTTCGGGCGCGGCATGCAAAGAAGTTTGTCCATGTCCATCGTTGGGAAACTAGCTTCAAAAGCTTTTCCTTCCAATTATCCGTATGGTAACCTCCTCCCAGCCTATCCACTCGGACGCGGACAAGCGCGAATACTGCGGCGCCTTCGGCATCTATTCCTTTTCAGGCAAGGACGTTGCAGGCGACATCTATTTCGGCCTCATGAACCTCCAGCACCGCGGCCAGGACTCCGCAGGCGCCTCCACATCGGACGGCAAGAAAATAACCACGGTGCGCGGCCTGGGCTTTGTTCCGGACGTGCTCAGCCCAAAGGCAATCGAGTCGCTCCCAGGGCACGTGGGCATCGGGCATGTGCGCTATCCCACCATCGGCGCAGGCGGCGCGGAGGACGCGCAGCCATTCATGGCTGAGATTAACGGGAAGAAATTCGCGCTTGCGCACAACGGCAACATCTCAAACTACGGCAGGGCGCGCAAGGCAATGGAGGATGCGGGGGCGAAATTCTGCTCCACCTGCGACGCCGAGCTCATACTCGCCGAGTATGTCGCCCAATACAACAAGAAGCCGGACTATTTCGAGGCCGCCGCGGCGCTCATGAAGACGCTTGACGGCTCATATTCCGTGGTTTTCATAACCGACGATGGCGACCTGGTCGCCTTCCGCGACCCGCATTCCATCCGCCCGCTCTGCTGGGGCAGGGACGACGACAAGATTGTCTTCGCCTCGGAGTCGGTGGCGCTCGACATCATCAAATGCCCGCTGAAGGGCGACGTTGCGCCCGGCGAAGTGGTGGTCGTCTCAAACGGCGTTGTGAAGCGCAAAACAGTGGGCGGCAGCAACCCGCGCCACTGCATGTTCGAGTACGTTTATTTCGCGCGCCCCGACTCGAAAATCGACGGCAAATGGGTATACGAGGTGCGCCACAGCCTTGGGCGCGCGCTCGCGCGGGCGGCGCCGGTGAAGGCGGACGTGGTTGTCGCGGTGCCGGACACCGCGCGCTCCGCAGTGGAGGGCTATTCGCAGGAAAGCGGCATACCTGTCGCCGAAGGGCTGATAAAGAACCGCTACATCGGCAGGACATTCATCATGCCGTCGCAGAAAAAGCGCGAGGACGCGATACGCCTCAAGCTCAACGCGGTGCGGCACGTGCTGGACGGCAAGCGCGTGGTGCTCATTGACGATTCCATCGTGCGCGGCACCACCATGGGCCCTATCGTGAAGCTCGTGCGCGAGGCGGGCGCAAAGGAAATACACTTGAGAATCACGAGCCCGCCCATCATGGCGCCCTGCTTCTACGGAGTGGACATGCCCACCTACAAGGAGCTTATCGCCACGAGGAAAAGCGTGGAGGAAATCCGCAAGGCAGTGGGCGCGGACTCGCTCGTCTACCAGGCAATGGATGGCCTTGTGCAGGCAATCGGCATGAAAAAGGAGGAGCTTTGCACTGGGTGCCTTGACGAGGCGTATCCGACGCAAATCGGCATTGACATTGCCAGGAAAATGAAATCCGCAGGCAACAAGAGTGGAATCCGCGCCTGGGAAGAGCAGGAATGAGCGCACCAGCCAGCACGGGCGCAGCCGCAAAGCGCTGGCGCGCCAGCAATGGAGAGTGCACTGACAAATACGAGCGCGCCGGCAAGCATGCCAAACCCGCGCGCAAACGGGGCAATCCTATGCCAGCAAACGAAAGCAAGCCGATGAACCGCCTCAACTATTCGCTTACGCACGGGAACATATGGCTTGCCGCGCTTTCGCTCATGCACAGGCGCAAGGCATACGCCTATGCCCTTCCCGGCGAGATTTCGCGCGCATTCGGCTACAAGCCATCCAAGCTCATGGCCTATTTCGTGCTTTACAAGCTTGAGGAGGAAAAACTGATTTCCTCGAAATTCGAAGGCAGGCGCAAGTACTACGCGCTCACGCCGGCGGGCAAAAAAGCGCTGTCCGAGGGCAAGAAGCTGCTGTCCTCGCTTGCCAAGAAGCTGTGATTCCATGGCGCGCACCGCAACACTAATCACCGGCGTTCCGGGCACGGGCAAGACCACGCTCGCGCATTCCATCTGCAAAAAATCGGGCGCCTCCCTTCTTGAGATAAACGAGCTTGCGGAGCTGCTCGGGCTTTACTCGCACACCGACGAGAGCGACGGGGCAAAGGTGGTGAAGCTTCCCGCCCTTTCGCGCGAGTTGGCCGAGGCGATAAAATCCGAAAAGAAAAGCATTGTCGCCGAGGGGCACCTTGGCTGCGAGATGAAGCTTCCCGTGCAGAAGGTGCTGGTGCTCCGCTGCGACCCCAAGGAGCTCCGGCAGCGCCTGTCGCCGCGCAGCTATTCCCCCTCCAAGCTTTCGCAGAATGCTCTTTCCGAGGCCCTTGACTACTGCACCGTGCAGTCCGAGAAGAATTTTGGCGCACGCAAGGTGTGGGAAATTGACACGACTGGAAAAACGCTTGCGCAGGTGCAGAAGGAGGCGGAGGCAATCATCTCGGGGAAGACCAAGAAACACGCGCGCGTGTCGTTCCCGGACGCGCTCATGCGCGAGGCAATCACGGGCGAGAAGATACGCAAGGCTCTTTCCGGCTGACTACAGCCCTACAAAATCCTTTTCCATCTTCCCGCGCGGGACTACCCTGTTCTTCTGCGCGCAGACGGGAAGGTCAAATTCCGTCGCAATCCTCAAAAGCTCGGGCATCTCAATCGCGCGGTCGCTGCACAGGTAAGGCACCTTGCCTGTCGGAGTGTCAACCCGTTCTATCTTGAAGGGCAGCACCTGGTACATTCCCATCCGCTTGAGGCGTATGTCCACCTCGCCCTTCCTCAAAACCGCCGCGCGCCTGCCATTTTCCATCAAATCATCTCAATATCCTTTCTCGAATACATAAACCATGAACAGCGTGGTGCCGCCCCGGTCCGTCTCTGACCCGACTTCGGCATGCTCCCCTTTCTTCTCGTACATCTGCTTCATTTCCACCGCAAGGTTCCGGTACGGCGTGATGTAGACGATTTTTTTCCCGCTTGTCCTTGAGCGCCGGGGGTGGTGCCTTGCCATGCCCCGATTTGGGCAAGAAAGTAAAAAAATGAATAGCCCCAATCCAGCCGAGCCCCGCGGGAATTGGGGCGGCAGCTAATGGAAAGAGGAAAGATAAAGTAGCCCCAATCGGATCGTCACCCGAAGGGTGGCGAGAATTGGGGCGAAACCTAATGTAAAGAAAAGAGTAGCCCCAATCGGATTCGAACCGATGTCCCGAGGTATCTCCGCCCCGAAAGGCGGGCAAGATCCGGTTCGTCAGAGCCTCGTATCCTTGACCACTGGACGATGGGGCTACCAGGTTTTTTTGTATGCAGTATGGTTTTAAATCAGTGCTTTCCGCATTGCCATCATGGCAGGGCAGGAAGCAGCAATAGGCGCGCTTGGGGTGCTCATACTTGCAGGGGTGTTCTCGCGCGCGTTTCTCAAGATGACCGGGATATCAGACGTATTCCTCCTCATGCTCCTGGGCGTCGCCGCCGGCGCCGTGCTTCCTGGTGGCGCGGTTGCGGGCATGCAGGGCATCATGCTCCCGCTCGGCGCTGTCGCGCTCCTCATGATAATGCTGGAAGAAGGCATGCTCATCCCCTTCGAGAACCTCCACAAGCACGTGCACAAGGCATTCATTTTCGGCGCGGTTTCCTTCCTCCTGTCATTCTCGCTTGGCGCAGGCCTGTTCTATTTCATAGCCGGCTTCCCCCTGCTGTTCTCCATTCTCATCGGCGCCATGTTCGCCTCCGTCGCGCCCGAGCTCCTCTCGGGCTTCCTGTCCGGCATCGGGACATCCGAAAGCGTGAAGGGCATCGGCGAGCTTGAAACCGTCTTTTCAGAGGCGCTCTCGGTAATCCTCTCGCTTACCATAATCTCCGCAATGCTTGTGAAGGCGGCCTTTCCAGTCTCCGACCTTCCCCTCCAGCTCGCGTTCATCTTCCTGCTTTCGCTTGCGCTCGGCGGCATCTTTGCGGCGATATGGAAAGCCATCTTCTCCAAGATGGAGCACGAGAACACGCACCTGCTTGTCATCGGGCTGGCCGCGCTCCTCTATGCGCTCTCCGGGGCAGTCGGGGCAAACGGGGTAATAGCGGTTTTCGCATTCGCCTTCCTGCTTGGCAACACGTCGCACTCATCAATTGCCGAGGTGCGCCGCTTCCAGTCGGAAATAGGCTTTTTCCTCCGCACCTTTTTCTTCGTGTACCTGGGCGCGCTCCTGTTCCACTCGGCAAAGCCTGCCGATGTCGCGCTCTTCGCGCTCGCCCTTTCGCTCCTGCTCGCAGCCGCGCGCCTCCTCTCGGGAAAGCTGGTGCGCCTCGTTGACAGCTCCGCGAAGGAGGACAGGCTGCTCGAGACTTTCTCGGGCAGGGGGCTGACTTGCGCGGTCATCGCAGTCATCGCGGCAGGCGAGCTTCCCGCAGCCTCGCTTCCCATGGACCTTCAGCTCCTCGCGCTCTTCACGATATTTTTCACGAACGCGATTTCCACGGCGCTTGTCTTCAGGAAAAAAGGCAAGAGGGGGAGCCAGCCGCGCCCCGGCGGAAAAGGCGGCATGGAAGAAGTGCTCAAGGGCGGGCTTTTTGGGGCGTAACTAGGCAAGCACTGCGGCTTTTTTGCAAAGAAGGTAGATGGCGCACGCCTCCGGAAGCTCGCGCGCCTCGCCTGCGGGAATCGGGCCGAATGAAAAGTCGCGGATGGAAAGCGCAGGCACGGCCTCAGTAGCCTTCACGCGCAGCGGCGCGCTGCCAAACACTGGCGCGCTTCGCATGGGCTCAAACTCCGTTATGGCATCCGGCGAGGATAGGCGCTTGGCGGCAAACCCGCTCCCCCCGTGTATGGAATCCGGCATGCGAATCAGCTTGCTGGTGTCTGCGGTGACATTGGCGTCAATCCTTCCCGCCATCGTGAGCTTCATCCCGTCAAACTTTTCCCCCAGCTTTTTCTCGCGGTTGGTTATGCCGATGTTGTCCCAGTTGCCGTTCGCAATCGCGCTTTTCAATTTCTCTTTCTCCTCGGGCTTCTTCAGCTTGCGCGCAATTGACAATGCAAACGAATCATCGGACAGCTTTGCGGCAAACGCGCGCGCGAACTTCCCGCCAAACCCGCCCTGCGACGGCGTCGGGCCGAAGAACTTCTTGCCGTCGTTCCAGAACAGCCTTTCAAACGACAGCCCGGTGCCGGAAACGTAATCCGCAATCTCGCGCCGCGCCTCCCTGTCCAGGTCATAAACCGCATCGGACACCACGTGCACGTGGTAGCCTCGGCTTCCCGAGAAATTCACCGCCAATTCGCTTTTTGAAAAGCCAAAGTCCGGCAGCAAAAATTCCTCGATGAGCTTTATCGCGTCCGCCTTCACTTCGTCCAGGCATTTTTGGCAGGTGAACTTCCCGCACGAGTGCCCCTCCGCATCCAGGTCGAATATCAGGTCGGAGCCGAGCCAGTTCTTGCGCGGCATGGGGCGCGCGTCCGGGAACTCGTAGTATGCGACGGAATGGGAAATGTAGAGCGGCGCCTCGGCAACCAGCCGCGCGCGAAGCTCCCCCTCGTTCTTGAAGGCGAGGTGCCTGAACTCTATTTTCTTCTCCCAGCCGCCAAAGCCGAACTCGCGCTTCTCAAGCCCGCGCACAGCGACTGTGCTGCCGCCATAGTAATCGGAAAACTTTTTCCTCAGGAACTTTTCCTCCGGTGTCTGCACGAGCGAACTCATTGTCTTGCCTCTCTCCAATCCATCTTATTTCTTGCCTTCGTCTTCCGCCTGCTTCAGCCATCTTCCGTGGATGCTGGCGCGGTAATTCAGGGGCGTGCCGCACCTGCACTCAGCCACGCACACGCCATAGCTGTCCATGGTGGCGCACGAGGGCATGGAATACCCCTTGGTGCGCAGGTATTCCACCTGGTAGCGCGTCGTTTTCTCGGAAAAGTCAGGCGCGCCCCTGAAAATGTCCATTATCTTGTCTGTCGGCAAGCCGGCCTTCACCAGGTAGATGCCAAGCGCCACGCGCGCGGTGTGCGGCAAATTCACGTTGAGCGCCAATTCCTCAATCATCCTTCTCACGCAGGGCGGGTAATTCTCCTGCCCCACCTTCACCACGTTCGCCTCTAGCTTGGGGAGGAGCGCAAGCGCCCGCGCGCCGGACGCTTTCACCTCGTCGGGGAAAGCCGCGCGGATGGGAAGCTCGCGCTCGATTTTCTTTTTCACCGCCTCCTCAAGCATGCGCACGCGCTCATGGCTGCTCACCCTCACCTTTCCCGCAAGGACTTCCCTGTTCGCCAGCTTGTAGTCGGTTGAGCGCGGGGTGTAGGCAAGATACTTGCCGAGCGGCACCAGGAACTGCGCGCCAGCCTTCTCGAATTTTATCCCGAATTCCGCGGCAACAGCATCAACATACTCCGGGTGCGCGGAAGAATCGGACGACAGGTAGTCGCTTGTTTTCTTCGCCTCCGCGACAGCATACCTGTTGATGAGGTACCTGTTGTTCGCGCACGAAACTATCATGCGCGCAATCGCGTAGAGCGCCAGCTCCTCCTCCTGCGCATCCGAAATGGCGGGCACCTTTCCCACCTTGCCCGACATTATCGCCTCGCGCACGCGCTCCTCGGACTTCTCAACGTAGGAGGAGACGATTTCCATTCCGCGCTCGCTCACGTATGCCTTGGCAGCAGAAGAAAATGGGTAGTGCGAGCAGAAGAGCAAGTCCGCCATGCCGCCAAATATGCATTCTAGGGTTTAAAATCAGTGCGGAGGCAGGATGCCGGTGCGCTCTCCGTGCTTGAGTGCTGGCGGCTGCTACGCCTTCTCCCACTTCACGCCAAGCGCATCCAGGCAGGCGACAAGCTCGCGCCTCTTTTCCCCCTTTATCCCTTTCCAGTCAAGCAGGGCGCGCGAGATTTTGCAGTCGTTTTTCTCGATTGCCTGGCGCACCATTGCCCCATCCGCCCCGTCCCTCTCCAGCGAGTAGCCTGAAACGATATTCCCCAGCGGAACTCCTGACAGTATGGTGCGCGTGAACTTCGGGCAGTAATGCGTGCCGCCGAACCCCACGCACGCCTCGGAAACAGGCTCGGCGGTGGCGGCTGCGATTATTCCCTGTGCGCAGATGATGCCCGCTTCCAGGATGCCCCATTCCTTTTCAGAGCTGCCAATCTCCACGAACAGCACCGGCTTTCCCAGGCTCGGGCCGTGGTGGTCCACTTCCACGGCAACCTCCCATTTCAGGGAGGATGCATCTGAAAGTTCCTTCATCCTGCGCACTGCCGCAGACAGGCGCGAAGCGGATGCGATGTTCAGCGTGCGCGGCTCGCCGCCCATGGCCGCCGCGCCCCAATTGCCCGGGGTGTGCGCGGTAAAGCACGGCTTTGCGCTTTCGCTCCTGTGCGTGCTTGCAAAAATATAGCATTCTGCCTCATGCGTTGGCACAATGTCAATTATCCTGCCCGGGTACTCTGCCATGTCAAACTCAGGCGATGACCAAAAGCCGGTCCCCTGCTGCCGAAGAGCCGGCACAAGGGAAAGAAGCGCATTTTTTATGTTCAGGCTTGCCTGGTTTTCAGTGGCAATCACTACGAGCGGGCGCATGTTTTTCTTTCCTCAGGCAAATTTATAAGTTGGGATATCGTATTTGCCCTGTGGTCTGATGGTCAGCGAAAAACTAATCGCATTCATCCTCAAAGCGCGCCAGAACAAGAGGAATGACGACCAGATAACCCAGCAGCTGCTCTCGGTTGGCTGGAAGCAGGAAGCGGTATCCGACGCATTTTCAGCGATAAAATCCCAAAAGCTGGCTGCCCCCACTGCCGCGCAAGCTGCCAAGGCGGCGCAAGCCCAAGCAGCAACCCAGCCCGCCCAGACTGCGCCCCCCTGGGTAAAGCCTGCCGCAACAGCCCCGCCTGCCCTGCCTGCAACGCAATCATCTGCACAGACAGCGGCATCGCAGCAGCAAACTGCACCTGTTTCTTCCACCCAGCAGCAATCCTCGTCTGCATCTCCTGAAGCCGTGCAAACCACCCAGCCGCCATCCGCAGCCTCTCCCGCGCAGCAGGCGCCGGCAATGCCGCAGGCTCAAATGCCGCCTGTCATGCCTCCTCTTCAGCCCGCCCAACAATCCCCCATTCCGCCTGCAAGCCCAATCCAGCTTCCAGCCCAGAAAAAGTCATTCTTCTCGTCTTTATTTGGCAAAAAACAGCTTCAGCCGCAAGCGGCAAGCGCGCAGCCTGCTTCGCCACTGCCCTCGCAGCCAGTTCCGCCTGCGCAGCAACAGGGCGCGCCTGTACAACCGCCATCCGTGCCAGTTGCAAGGCCGCCTATTTTCCCGCGCCCACCTGCCAATCAGCCGCCAGTCTCTTCCTCACAGCCTGCTGCGCAGGGGCAATCAACACTTCCAACATTTGTAGGCGCCCCTTCCCGGCCGGGTGCGAGCGCCATGCCTGCTGGCACGGCATCCCCCTTGGCGCAGCAAACGCAACCCATCTCTGCCCAGCAAGCGCCAGCGGCACCCCAGGCGCCCTCCCAGCCTGCCGCACCAGCAAAACCCGCGGCAGGAATAATGAAGTTTCTGCCAATCATCGCGCTTGCCCTCATCCTGGTTGCAGCCGGGGCATATTACGTTTTTGTGATAGCGCCTGCAAACAGCGCGCCTTTGGTGCCAAGCCAGCCCATCACCCCGGTCCAGAATGCCACTCCTTCCACTCCTGTTCCGCTGGCAGCCAGCCCGATTGATTGCGGCACTGACATGGATTGCTTCATCCGGGCATCAGGCACATGCCAGCCTGCAAACGTGACCCACAGCTCCGTCGTGGACGTTTCGGGCCTGCTCATCTCCAGCACCTCGTACATGGAAATAAAAAATGCATCCAAGACAGGCAAATGCTCGCTTTACTCGCTGACGTTGGATTCATCCGTCAAGCTTAGCGACTCCACGCTCGCCTCCGCGCTTGCAAGAGGGGTGACCATTACTGAAATACGGGCGCAGGAAGCGGCATCCACTGCGCAGGCAAAGGCGGCAATCGGTGCGAGCGGAACCTGCGCATTCGACGCCAGCCGCCTGCCCGCGCTGCTTTCCAATTGGAAGGCGGGCGACTATTCTTCAAACGACCTGTCCGGGGCAGACTGCAGTGGAAAGATGTACTTGGCCATGCTCCCGAGCAACATTTCGGCAAACCTCACGCTTCTGAATCCTGCCTCTGCTGCCAACACAACCCTGCCAACCAACACAACAAACAGCACCGTGAAAACCAACACTACAAACACAACTGTGAAAACAAACACTACGGTAAAAACCAACACCACTCATGCCAACACGACAAACTCCACAAATGCAACCAACAACACCACTGCAAAAAACACGACCAACGCGACAAGCGCGGCAAACAACTCCACTGCTGCAATCACTTTCAAGTACTTCCACAAATACACGACATATTTTCCGGAGCACCTGGTCTGGTTCTGCACCGACCGCGACACCGAGTTCTATAGGATGCACTGGCAAGAATATTTCGGTGGCAACTGCAACGTGCCAAAGCCCAAGGAAGGGTATGCGAACTTCAGCGACTACATTGCAACTGGCTGCACCGCGATTCCCTGCTGCATCAACGGGCCCTATAACGAATACAGCCGGAGCTATGACTACTTCGAATGCGGCTACAATTAATCAATCAGGGAACCAAGGCTTAGGCCGTTTTTTCAGGAGCACCTTTCTCAGCCTGCTTTTCCTGCCCCCTGTCTGGCTGCTTTTCAGACTTTTCCAAAACCCTCTCAGCTGGCTTTTCCTGCCCCTTGGCCTTCCTTTCAGCAACCCCGAACATGACAGGCGCGAATTCCCCGTTCTCCTTCGACAGCGTGACTTCCACGACCTCGCCGACGACCAGCGTGTGGTCGCCCGCGCTCGTGTAATTGAGCACCTTGCACTCGACGTTTGCCGCCGCCTCCATGATGAGCGGCGCAGCCACCCTCTTCGCCTTCACCTGGGTGAGGTTCGCCTCGGAGAATTTGTCTATGAACTTCCCTGAAGTCGCCCCGCACAACAATACTGCGTCGCGCAATTTTTCAGTCGGGATTGCCACCACGAACTCCATCGACGTGGAAAGCAGGTCCAGCGTGAGCGAGGTGTTGTGGAGCGACAGGGCAAGCATGGGCGGCTTTTCGCCGATGGGCGTAATCCACTCCACCGCAGTGACGTTCGATTTCTCGCTTGAGGCCGCGGTGACAAGCACCGCCTGCCTTGGGTAAAACAGGTCTTTGAACATAAAGCCGCATTTTTGTCGAGAATTAATTTAAACTCTCGCAGCGACAATGCATGCATGAGGCATTTTACCCTTCCCGTCCTGTCGCTCGCGCTGCTGCTCGCCCTTTTTGGCTGCACCCAGGGCGGCATCCCGGCGGCCTGCGCAAACTCGACCATGAGCACGATTGCAAACTGCGTCTACACGAATGCCGTGCTTGAGCAAAACCCGTATGACTGCTATTCCCTCAACAACAGCGTGCAGAAGGAGAAGTGCCTGCGCGACTCGTCAGACTCCTCGGCAAAGAAGCTGCTTGAGCAGATGACCCCCGAAGAGCGCGCAAAGGTATTCGCGGCAATCTCCGGGGCGATTGATGCTTACGGCATAAACGGCACCAACGCAATTTCCATCGTGGGCGGGCAGCCGGACTCCGGCACCGAGCCCGAAGCTGCAACCGTGAACCCGCCAGCCGGAGTGTCCGAAGCCGATTCCCAGGCCTACACGCAGGCAGTGGCTGCAAACAACATGGCGCAGTGCACGACAATAGGCGACACCTCGACGCGCTCAAGCTGCATCGTGCAGGTGGCCCAGCAGGTGAAGGCGCCTGATGTGTGCGCCCCGCTTTCCGGCAGCGCTGACTTTGACCTTTGCAACATGTATGCCAAGGCTGGCTAGTCCGCAAGCGGCACCCCAACCAATCCAATCCCAAGGCGCTCTTATGGCTTTTTTCAACCTCTTCCTAGGCGCATCGCTCGCGTTTGCCGCCACCACTGCGGGCGCCGCGCTGGTGCTTCCCCTGAAGGGCGTGCGCGGAAAGCTCTTCGCGCTCCTTGCTGCATTTTCAGGGGGTGTAATGGCTTTTTCCGCGCTTGAGATGCTCCTGCAGTCGCATGCGGTCTCCGGCGACATAGTCGCGCTTGCAGGGCTTGCTCTCGGCCTGTGCGCGTTCCTCGCCCTTGACCGCGTGCTGCCGCACGTGCATGCCTTTGTAAGGCGCGCGCCCATGGAAAATGAAAAGAGGAAAGCCGCGCTCCTGGCGGGCACCATCACGCTCCATAACATTCCCGAGGGCTTTGCCATAGCATCGGCATTCGCAGCCTCGCCCCAGCTTGGCTGGCTGGTGGCGGGCACGATGGCCATCCAGGACTTTCCCGAGGGGCTTATCGTTTCCGCGCCGCTCATGGCTTACGGCTTGGGCACGCGCCACTCATTTTTCTGGGGCGCATTTTCAGGCTTCGTGGAGTTCCTTGCCGCGATAGCCGGCTTCCTTTTCCTGTCTGCGGTGGCGCCTGCCACCCCATTCGCGCTTGCATTCTCCTCGGGCGCAATGGCGTTCGTGACTTTCTCCGAGCTGATGCCCGACGCGCTCCGCGCCGGAGGCAAGGCAAAGGCGGCGCTCGTGTTCCTGCTAGGCGCCGCGATTGCCTGCGGGCTTTCGCTGGCGCTTGCAATAACACGGTAGAAAAAAACCCAGGGCAAAGCCGGAATCAGAACAGCTGGTCTGCCAAATCCTCCCTGTTTACCGGGCCGAAAAAATCCCACCAGAACAGGCGCTTCATCTCCTCCCCCTTCATTGGCGTTATCTCGCAGGAAAGCGCGCTCCCGACAACAACGGACAGCTCCTCCGACTGCGCCCGCGCGCGGGACACGGCCTCCTCCTTCGTCCTTCCCGCCGCCGTGGTGGAAAGATAGAACACGACCTCGAGCGGGCGCTCGCCCGACGAGAGCCTTTCTATCTGCCTGCCCCACATGGCAATCTCGCGCTCAAGGCGCGCGCGCTCGGACTCATTGCCTTTCCCGGTGGCCAATTTCCCCCGCCGCGACTCGGCAAGGCTCCGCTTCTCCCGCATCTCGTCAAGCTCGGAGCGCAGGGAAAGCGGGCAGACCAGACAGCACACCTTGAACGGGAAGCCCGACGATGAAATCGCCTTCTCGAACATCTTTCCCGCACCAGCCGCATTGCCTTCCGAGGCCGATTCATACAGGCGCGCGGAAAGGAAAATGGTTGCAAGGAAGCTTCCGCCCTCCTTTCCCACCACCACGTCCTGCGACGGGGGTATCTCGAAGTTCCTGCCGGCCTCGACAATCTTCGCGCCCTTTGCAAAATAAGGGTAAAGCGCATATCCGTATTTCCAGAAAAGCAACGAGAGGAAAAAGAACAGCGCTCCTGCTGCGGCAGCGGGTGCCGAGCCGAAAAAAAGGCTTGCAGCGAGGCAGAACAGCCCGCCTGCGAGTGAAAGAACGGTGTAGATGCGGTTTTCGCCCTCCACACGCATCTTTCACTGCTCAAGCGTTTAAAACTTTCGCCGAGTTCTTCCTGCGGTGGTTGGATGCTCACGCTTGACAATTACAATTTCAAGGGAAAAACTGCGTTCGTGCGCGTGGATTTGAACTCGCCCGTGGACGAAAAGACCCTTGCGGTGGAGAAAGGCGAAAGGATATCCGGGCATGCGCAGACGGTGCGCGAGCTGTCCGATTTGGGCGCGCGCGTCGTGGTGCTTGCGCACCAGGGAAGGAAGGGCGATTACGACTGCATCTCCCTTTCGCAGCACGCGCTGCTTCTTGGCTCCGAGGTGAAAAAGCCCGTGGCGTTCGTGGACGACGTTTGCGGGAAAAAGGCGAAGGACGCCATCCGCGCGCTAAAGCCGGGCGGCATCCTCCTGCTTGACAATGTCCGCTTCCTTGACGACGAGGCAAAATACAAGACCATCGAGGAAAACGCGAACGCCACGCTCGTGAAGGAGCTTTCCCCCTACTGCGACGTGTTCGTGCTGGACGCGTTCTCCGCCTCGCACCGCGCGCAGGCATCCATAGTGGGCTTTTACAAAAAGCCGGTTGTCGCAGGCAGGGTGATGGAGCGCGAGCTTGCCGCCCTCAACAAGCTGCGCGAGCCAGCGCACCCCGCCGTCTTCATCTTCGGCGGGGCAAAGCCAGACGATTCCATCGGCATAATGGAGAACTGGCTCTCCGAGGGGAAAATAGACTGCGCGCTCACATGCGGCGTGCTTGGCAACCTGTTCGTGCTTGCATCTGGAAAGGAACTGGGCAAGACTCTTGACTTCCTGAAGGAAAAGAAGGCGATTGCCTACCTTCCAAAGGCGCGCGAGCTATTGGAAAAATACCCTGGCAAGATACTGTTCCCGCAGGACATTGCGGTGGACGAGGCCGGCAGGCGCAAGGAAATTCCCATCTCCTCCCTTCCTTCGAAAAGCGGCATAATGGACATTGGCAAAAAAACGGCAGCCGAGTACTCCAAGCGCATATCGTCTGCCAAGACGGTGATGATGAACGGGCCAGCGGGCGTTTATGAAAAGCCGGAGTTCGAGTACGGCACGCGCACGCTCCTCAAGGCCATCGAAGCCAGCAAGGCGTTCTCCGTGTTCGGCGGCGGGCACACGCTCTCCGCGCTTGACAAATTCCAGATAAGCAAAGCAAAGCTCGGCTATGTTTCGCTGGCGGGCAAGGCGCTCATCGAATACCTGTCCGGCGAGGAGCTTCCAGGCGTGAAAATAGTGGAGGACAATTCCCCTGAAGGGCACGATTGCGGCTGCTGTTGATTCTTCCTGCCTAGGAAAAGAATGCGGCTAGCGCGCGCTTGCCCCTGGAAAAATGGCAAAGCGGATAGGCGTTGCCTCATCCGCATGCTGCCGAAAAAAATTACTTTGGCTTTGGCGCGTCGTTTTCATTGGCCAGGCTCAGCTGCTCAAAGCCGCTGTTCCAGCCCAGCACGCACGTCTTGCTGTTGTCGGGAAGGATAACGAAAAGCCCGTTGCTTCCAAGTGCCAGGTCGGAGATATTTGCGGGGCCGGTCTCGGGCTGAACTATGCCCTTCCTTTCATTGCGCCTCTGCTCCTTCGCCGAAAGCGGCGCTGGCGCGCTTCCAAGCATCACATCGGAGCCGGTCCTGATTTCTATCCCCTTCCCGTTGTCCGGGAAATATATCCTGCCCACGCGCGCGTAAGCATCAGTGCTGTCCACGCTAAGAAGGGCAAATGACTGGGATGTCTGGCCCTTGGCGAAGGCGCAGCCTATTTCCTGCCCGCCGGAATTGCCTATCGCCCCCTTTACGCGTGGAGAAAGCGCAACCACGCTCTCGCCTGTAAGCGCATAGGCGAAGCCATCCACCTGCATGCTTCCCACTATGAAAAGCGCCGCGCCCTTCCTTTCCTCGCCTGCGCCGATTACCGCATATGCCCTTCCCTTTTCCACGGCAGCTGTCTTCCCTTCACCGCTTGAAACCGCGTATTCATACTTCAGCACGCGGGTCTTGCTTTCAAAGCCGCTGAAGCTGCTGTCCTGTCTTTCGAACAGCTCCATCGTTCTTTCCGGGCAGACATAGTGCGTTGCGCCCGCGGTGAAGTCGTTTGTCCCCACAATCGCCCCGCCGTCGTCGTACTGCTCGAAGAAATTGCTGCTGGAATATGCCTTGTCTCGCACCTTGAGGCTTTCCTTCTGCATGCCTATGAACCTGCAATCAACCGCAGCCAGCGTGTCCACCTTGGCTGAAAAGCCCTCCTTAGTGATTTCAACCGATGCCGCCTGCCCTGAAAGGTATCCCATGCCCGCAGCATATGTGTTTGCGCCCTCGTATGCATTCCAGAGGCGCGCCACAGCGCTGTAGCCGCCGTTGCCGTCCTTTTCCACAGTGCCTATTCCTTGGTCGCTGACGTTCATCGCGAAATCGCCGCTCTTGCCCCTGTAAATCCCGTTTGTCAGGTAGATTACCTGCGCTTTTTGTGCGGTGCTGTCCTTTTCCGCGACCTTGATGACGAACGCGCCCCTCTCGCTCGCAATGGCGGTTATCTCAAATCCCTCACCGCCAATCTTTATTTTCTGCTTTGGCGACGCAATCCACTCATTTGCGTTGTCGAATTTCGCGCCTTCCTTGCCGTAATACTTCTGCATGACCTCTTTCTTGACCACGAACGCGCGGAGGTTCCCTGCGGGGTCGGTAAAACCGATTGTCCTTGTCCCTTCGGAGACGCCTTCCCTGGTGCCCGTTACCTCCTTGTTCTGGAAAAGCGCGGCGGCGTCCTTCCATGCGATTGTGGCTTTTCCACTTTCCTGTGTTTTTATCTGCACTGTGATGGCTGGCTTCGGAGCCGGCAAGGCCGCTGCTCCGGCAGCAAAAATAAATGGTATTGTTGTTGACACGTTTCCACCCCTTACTCCTTTGCGCTCATGCGCACTGCGTTGTAGTATGATTTCAATTCCGTGAATTCCTCTGCAAGCGGCGCATCTGCCTCGAGGCTGCCTGCGCATTTGCCTTCAGCTGTGACTATCCTATTTTCAACGATTGCAAACGTGGAGTCGCTTGCCGTCTTCAACCCGTTGTTCAGCGAGTCCAGCTCCGCCCTTATCGCCGCAATCTCTGCGCGCGCACCGTCTTGTGCGCCCGTTTGTACCGCTGCAACCTCTTCCGTCCGCTGCGCCTGTGCCCCGGTCTGCGGCGCTGAATCCGCCGTTACTGCTGCCGGAACTTCCTGCGGCTTCTGCGCGGAATCTGCTGCCACATTCGTTTTCACAGGAGCCGCGCCCAGCTCAGCCATCTTGGCGTTGAAAGCAGCTTTCGCCTCGTTTATCCCATCTTTCCCAAGCACGTTGCCGTACTCGCCCAAAAGACCGAAGAAATTTGCGATTCCCGCGCTGTCCGATGCGGATTTTATGGCGCCTATCTTCCCCTTGACTTCCGAAAGCGCGGTTTGCGCTTCCGATTTTGCAGAGATGCCTGTCTCCCTGGTATTGCTGTTGGCTGGGGCTTCCACACCGAGCGCCTTATACGCCATTGCCAGTCGCGCCTCGAACCCCTTAAGCGCATCGGCATATGGCGTTGCCTTGCTGCCATTTCCCGGCTGGCACGCCGTGCGGATGGTGTCTTCATTCATCACCGGCAGCCTGAATGCCGCCTTGGATGCATTTGCCATCTTTGGTGCAGCAAATGCCATAACGAGCACTGCCGATGCGATTACTGCCGTAGCCTTGAATTTGTTTGCCATATTCCCACGCTTTTCCATTTATGCACATCCATTTTATAAACCTTTGGTTTGAAGTAGCAAATCAGGGGTATTCCATTTGTTACAACTAATGTACCTGCTTCCATAGACGTGACTTTCCCTTCAGGCACAATACCATTTTAAAGAGAAACCGCCTATCTATTGGTGGTGGTCATGTGTTCCTTTTCCAGTTATCCAAAAACGTTGCCGACAGCAAAACAACAACGCTCACTGACCTTGAAACGCGGCTAATTTCCCTCAAAATGGATGCCAAGTCGCTTATCGAATTTTCCAAAGACGTCCAGGCATTTGCCGCCGCAAACAAGGATGACAAAAGCAAGGCATTCTGCTGCGCTGCAGCCACCTGGCTCACGGAAAAAGGCGCCAAGGACGTCGGGCTGAAGAGCCTGCTTGACCTGTACGATGCAAACAAAACAAACGCGCAGTTTGCAAGCAACCTTGTCCACTACCAGAATTATTTCGCGGTGCTGGACGCCTCGCGCTCAGAGGGCGGGCAGCTTCTGCTGCCAGCTGTCCCACTCGCCAAGCTCACCAATGTCCTTGACATCGCCGTGCAAAATGCAGCGGCTGCACAGCAGACGGAAAGCACAGTCGAGAACGAGCGCTACTACTTCGTGTTCGCGAACAGGAAACAGGCTGATGAGTTTGCCAACAGCATCCTCAAGTCGCTTCCTGCGAAATTCGATTCCAAGGTCGGCACGACTTCGGAAATTTTCGGCTCAGAGTTTGTCGAGCGGAAGGGCATTTCGGGAAACTCCTA
The DNA here is from genome assembly GCA_041663445.1 of Candidatus Micrarchaeia archaeon. Classification (GTDB taxonomy): domain Archaea; phylum Micrarchaeota; class Micrarchaeia; order Anstonellales; family Anstonellaceae; genus UBA10161. The sequence goes on along the minus strand of JBAYMR010000005.1, from coordinate 31,580 downwards.
TACTGTGGAGTTCACCTGCGAGTACACAGGCGAACTCCCAGAGCAAAAAGCCGCCGCACCCTCCATCAAGTCTGGCTTCACCGGCACCAGCAAGACCACGCGGCTCACCTCCAAGATTACCGGCGAGTCCCATTCATTTTCCGATAATGACATTTCCAGCTACCCGCAAGGCGCAATGTCGCTTGCAGGCAACGGCAAAGGCATAGCCCAAATATCTGGCAACGCCGAGCTTTGGTATGGCCAAAAGTACAGGGTTGACCCGAAAAAAGACGCGGAAATCGGCAAGCGGCTTACAGTGTCTGCGTTCCAAGGGCTCACAATCAAGTATGGCTCCGAGCTCCAGGAGCCCATTGAAAATTTCCTGGCAAAGCCCGAAGGCCAGAATTTCATAGGAAAGCTCAACGCGAACAGCCCCCAGGTCAACGGCTCTGCGAGCATAGAGGTTTTCTATGACGGCAAGAACTACAGCTCGCTTGCAAACGCCATCAAGGAGAACTGGAAGCTGGCCGGCGAGCGCGCGGGCCTGGTCTACAATTACATAAAAGACCTCAATGCCAGCCTTGCCGGCAAGAATCTTTCCACCATCAATATTTCGGAATCCGACATCAAGCCTTCGCTTTACTTTTTCCAGGACCTGCCCCCTGAGGTCATGGGCAGGCTGATGGCCGACAAGTCATTGCCTACGGACCTTCGGGACTGGCTCAAGGCCAACAAGGCAAGCCTGCACGGCAAGGAACACATGGACGCGGTGCTTTCCTACCTTGAGAAAAATCCAAAAGATGACGTGCGCAACGCTCACACGAAGCTGTCAGATGCGCTTGGCAAAAACGATTACGCCCTCATGAACAAGTACTGGCTGCGCTACTCCCCTGGCAACAAGGAAGGGCTGCGCGTGGAAGACCGCGGCAACCAGAGCCTGCTTGTCGAGGCGATTGAGAACAGCGGGGACGGAAGCTCCCGCTCGGCATCGATTTCCACCTCGCTCCCAGCCAGCATTTCCGTTGGCATGGACGAGCTTGAAAAAAACCGCATAGAAGTGAAAAAAGGGGAAGGAGCAAGCATCGAGATTGGCATAGTCGCCGTCCCTTCCATAATCGGCATCGGCGCACGCATCAACGCCTACGTTGTGGACAGCGAAGGCAAAGTGGCGCCATTGGCATTCAACAACAAGACTGGCAAATGGTCTGCAAGCGGCCTCAAGCCCGGCGAATACTCCGTAGTCGCATACGCGCAGTCTGATGACGGCAAGATAACCACGTCGCTCGTGGGGCAGAAGTTCACGGTTGAAGAGCTTGTGGCACCTGCGAAAGTCAAAGTTATCACTTCCACCCGCAAAGCCGTCGAGCAGCGCATTAATAACATGCCGACTTCGTTCCAGCCGGTAGGAGTATCCGTTGATCTCTCAATCCCCGGGATGCCTGCCTCTTCAATTGACGTGCAGGGTTCTCCAGTGCTCGTCAGTGCTCTCAAGCCGCTGTACAATTCGCTTTCGGCAGACAAGAACAACCCTGTGGTGGACAGCAACGGCTTTTTCCACCCTGACCGGATGGCCAAGAGCCTGACTGGCGGCCAGGCCGTGGAGTTTTTCACCGGGCTCCGAAACGCGACCACTGAATGGCTTGATGCTTCCGGCGTCAAGGAGTTCATACTAAGCAACCTGACAGACCAATCCAACTACGGGGCGTTTGTAAAAGCGATACAAAGCTCCAATTTCATCGAAGCCCGCGGCTACCTGAACTCAGACCAGAATTCCGACTGCCGGGCTGAGCTTTATCAGGCATTCGATGGCTTGGCCAACGCCACCCGGCATTCCACCAAATTCAATGCTGCTGACCTGTACCAACTGTCAAAATACAGCTGGTCTGTGTCAGGCGGCATGCAGATAGACCTGGGCAAGACGAAGGAAATCGTCACTGTGCAAGAGGCAAACGAAGCTGAAACCAAGGAATTGCTGCAGGCGGAGCTTTCCACGCTTGGAGTGAGCGCAAAGGAGCAAAAGAAGGCCGCCAAACTCAAGGCCAAAAATGACCAAGTGTATGTAAAGGGCGACGACGGCACCTATGCGATAGTGAAAGGCGGAGAAGGGCAATATTCAGTATTCAGCGTCCCCGCCATCCCGTCCGCACTTTACCTTTACCTGCAGAACGACGGCTATATGCTAATCACAGGGGAAAAGGCCAACGTGCTCTCTGCCGGAGCCACGCTTGTCGGAAGGATAGACGTGGGCGGGCTTGACAAATTCAACATCCAGCCTTACCTCAACATCAACGAGCAATACCAGACCACCAGGGGTGTGCAGGACAAAAGCTGGCTGGTCGCTGCGGGAAACAACTCAAGTTTCTGGACGAATGCAAATGCTGGCGCCGTGGCGGAGTATTGCTTCAACCGGTTCATCAGCGCCATAGTGTCCGGGGGCATTGGCATGGCCGTGGGCGAATTCAATCCATCTTATACCGGCTCCCTCCGTGCAGGCACCAAAGTCACGCCAATAAAAGGCTTGGAAGTCTCGGTCTTGCTTGACAGGAACCTTGCGCCAAACAGGGCGTCTGTTGACCAGGTGCAGGGCACGGTTAGCTATCACGATGGCCAGCTGGGCGCGTATGTCGGTGCCGGGGTGGGCACGAAAAAAAACATTGCAGGCGCCTATCCATTCAGCATCAAAGCAGGTTTTGGCGTAGACTTGCAGTAGTGTGTTTAGCCATGGCATCCAAGAGGCAACTTTCCATTTTCTTTCTTCTTTGCCTAGCCTCGGCATCGTTTGCAGGGACAATCACCGAGTCATTCACATACGCGCCGAACCAATGGGTGCGCTATATTTCCACAGATATAAAAGCCGACCCGAGCTTCTCGCCCGGCAGCCTGGTCTACTGCGTTGGCTCGCAAATCAATCCCGCGTCAATATCGTCTGCATGGTATGTCAACACCTACGACACGCTGCTTTCAAACGCGGCAACCCAGGAAAGCTGCCCCATCCCTTACACTACAGTGAATACCAATCAACCAATCACATGGGTGTCTGCGTCACAATACACTGGCATGACCACCACAAACCCATATTTTCCAAGCCCAACATCATTTCAAACCTACATGGGCGGCATTAACGTCCCTTCCACACTTTCAGACGAGAAATCCCGCCTGATGAATGCCAATGGCGGCGTAATGGACATCAATGGCAACACGTATTTCCAGGCTGCCTCTAGAATCTATTGCAAATCCACGGCAAGCGTCTCTTCCTCCAATCCGGCCTACAATCAGGCGGCAGTGCCGTATCTTGGCCAATCCCCTGTTTTTTCCAATCCCATTGTGCTGAACCAAGCCGGAGCCTTCACGTTCAATACCATAGTCTCGCTTGATGGCTGCCTGGCCGCGGCAGCCACATACCTCAACTCGCCTTGCGCTTCAACGGTGTACTTCTACAAAAACCTTTCCGCTTCGCCAACCACGTTCACCAGCCCAGCAACGACAATAACCGTCAAGAACCCATTCCTCTGCAGCGCGGTGCAGTTCTCCAACCCGCAGCTCACGCCTGCCACGGTACCGCCCGGGCAGCCGCTTTCCTTCTCGTTTATAGTCATCAATCCATCCACAAACGGCGAGCCTGCCAAAATCACCGCGGTGAATGCAAGCTGGGCATATTCGCAGCCCATCGTGACAAGCGGGCTGCCGACAGTCTCGATTGGGGGGAGCGCGCCAGTGTATGGCACGCTTGCAGCCCCGAGCACGCCTGGCACATACAACTTCAACCTCATAGTGAACTACTCGAGCGCCACTGCCGACTGCTCGGGCGCGACCAAAATCTGTTCCACCTCTTTCCCGTTTACCGTGGTTGTCAGCCCATCATCCCTTCCAGACTACGTCCCTATACTTGAAGTTTTGCCGACCACGCCGATTTATGTCGGGCAGAGCTTTTCGCTGACCCCCAAGACGAAAAACAACGGCACTGCCGGAACAACAATATCATCCACCACCCGCCTGGCGCGCAACAATGGTTGGGTTAGCGACTGCAGCGTGACCGGGCTTGCAGCAGGCGCGACTGCCGTCTGCAGCTCATCATCATTCACATGCACATCCGAGGGCAGCATGCTCTTCAACGAGACTGTGGATTTCCTGGGGCAGATAGGCGAGCAAAACGAGAGCAACAACGTCGTGAACCTCACCGTCCACTGTATCCAGCCCGCCAACCAGCCAAACTACATCTCCACAATCTCCGCGCCATCATCCGCAGTGTATGGCTCCTCCTTCAACGTCACCGTGAACACCAGCAACATCGGTCTGGCATCCGGTGCAAACGCCTCGCAGATGCAGCTCCTTGCCTCGAACGGCGGAAGCTGGCTTTTCAACGTGCCTTCCCTCCCAGTTGGCGGCTCGCGATTGGACAATGTCTCAGTGGCATGCAACCAGGCATCAATCACACTCGGCTCTTCAGCGGACATCTACGGGAATGTAAGCGAATCAAACGAGCTTGACAACAACGACACATTCACAGTGCAATGCATTCCGCCAGCCAACCAGCCAGACTATGTCTCATCAATAACCGCGCCAATAGAGGCGCTGACTGGCATACCCTTCAGCATAAGCGTCACCACAACAAACATCGGCACTGCTTCGGCAACCGTTTCCTCCATCACCAACCTGTCAATCTCCAACCAGCCATCAGTGGTCAACTTCAACGTCCCAGCGCTTGCAATCGGCGCATCCGTTACAAACATCACCACTGCAAGCTGCCCGTGGACGCCCGGCGACGTAACCCTCCAGTCTTATGCCGATGCAGGCTTTGCAATCTCCGAACAAGGAGAGAACAACAACATCAACACAACCACTGTGCACTGCGTTCCGTTCCTAAGCATGCCAAACTATGTTCCCAACGTCTCTGCGCCCCCAGTCGCTTTCATGGGGGTGCCTTTCGCGGCGAATTTCACCACTAAAAATATCGGCCTTGCGCCTGCAGCTGCCATCTCCACCACGCACGCGGCTTTCCAGTCTGTGGTGCACGACTTCAGCATAGCCCCGCTTGCAAACGGGAGCCGGCAGGATGATGCATGGCTATTCACCTGCTCAAGCCCAGGCACTTCCAATATCACGGAGAGAGTGGACTTCCAGGACAGCATAAATGAATCAATCGAGGGCGACAATTTCCAGGAGCAGCCAATCATCTGCTCTCCGGTCCCCGACCGCTGCACGCTCTCGTTCGTGAATCATAACAGCACCATCAAGCCATCTGAGTTGGTTGTGGTGCTCGCCAACTGCACAAGCAAGGGGCAGGTAGCTGCTTGCCCTCCGTTCTATTGGAACCAGACTGCCAACGAGACAGAGCTGAACCCGGTTTACACAGGCGCATCATTCTACCCGAACAGCACGCTCTTTGTCCACAACAACGCCCCGCAGCAGCTGGGCATGAAAGTGAATGTCGCTTCAACGCTTCTTGCCATCCCCCTCCATTGCGAGCTCGGATTTGACATTTCCGAAAGGCCAGTGGGCCCTGACTATACCGTAACGTCAATAATCCCTGACAACTCAACCGCGGGCTTGGGCCAGGTGGTGCATTTCAATGTCAGCGTGAAAAATATAGGCAACGTGAACGCCACCAACGATTCCACGAGCGAGGCAGCCTTCTCAAGCGGCTGCACCCCTATCGGTCTGCTGCAATACGACCTTCCGCATCTTGACGTCAACGAAACCGACATCAATTCCGACCTCGCCTGCACATGCGAAGTGGCTGGCCTGCAAAACATCACTGTCAATGCAAACCCAACCCACGTGCAGTGGGAAACAGACTATGACAACAATGCCAGGACGCAGACTTTCATCTGCCAGGGACCTGCGCAGCCAGTCACCTGTTCGTATTTTGTGTAAGTGCACGAAACAACACTCTTTTTCACTCATTATTATAATATCAGCCATCAAATACAACAAATATGGCGTCCCTTCTTGAAAACCTGATGAAGAAACCCGAGAAGCCCAACAGCCCGCCTGCTGCTTCGTCCCCTGCCGCACTTCCATCCGAACCCTCTGACGAACTGCGCGTGAAGCTTTACAAGCTGATAATTGACCGCTACCGCGAGGACATAGAAGAGCATGAGAACAAGTCCGTCTCTGACCTGAAAGGCATGGTCCTCCCCCACGACCCAATAATCACGAAGACGCGCGACTCGCTGCTTGAGGGCTTCCGCCCTTACATATACGAGGAGCATTTCCTTGCAGCCGCGAAAATGTGCTGCTCTTATGTCGCCTCGTTTGCCACCATCTCCCCCCCGGTCGCATTCTGGCTCTCATTCTCCGACATGCAGTCCATAATGGCTGGGGACGAGATTGACAAGTCCATCCTGCTTTGCAGCCTGCTGCGGAGCCTCGGCGCCCCGGACGCGCGCATCTTCGTCACCAACACCAAGAATTCCTACGTGCTCTGCCCGTTTGGCGGCAAGTTCCACCTTTCCGCGCACTCGGGCGCCGAGCCGGCCGTATGCGAAAGCGAGCAGGAGGCGCTGCTCCGCATGTCCGGAAAGCCGCTCTACTCGTTCAACGACAGGGACTACTCTGCGCTAACCGAGGAGGAATAGGCGCGCGCCTGAAAATGGGCGTTTTCCAGCACAATTAAAAACCCGTGCCCACCCAAGTTCAAATAACGTGGTTCATATGTCAATAAACACACTCAACAAGTTCGAGCTCGCGCGCATCATAGGCGCGCGCGCGCTGCAGATTTCATACGGCGCTCCGCCGCTCCTGGAAGTCAAGGCAGGCGAGTCCTCGATTGACGTGGCGAAGCACGAGCTTGACGCGGGCATAATCCCGCTTGTAGTGATGAGGTAAATCCTTTTTTCCGTCTGGCATTTTTGATAATTAGCGCGAGCTTGCGCGCAGGTCGGGCACTATAATTTCGCTTCGTCGAAATCAAGCAGCTTCTTCTGCGTGTCAACGCGCAGCGTGGACCATTTCGTGCGGAGGTAGGGCAACAGCGCCGGGTACTCGTGCCGTTTCTTTATGTACATCTGCGTGACCGGGTCCGACGTATAGCCGGAATTGAAGTCAATGCCGACCTCCTTCTTTATCTTCTCAATCTCGCGGTCGCGCGTGACTTTCGCAACAATGGACGCCGCGCCTACGATGAGGTACAGGTCGTCCGCCTTGTTGGCGGACACAATCTTGTGCTTGGTCTTCATGTATTTTTCCACCCTGCGCGCGAACTTGGCGGGCACGTTGTCGGGCGAGTCCACATAAACGGTTGCGCCGGGGAGCGCAAGGGAATCTATCAGCCCGGCAATCTTTATCGCCTCAATCTCGTTGAGCGAATATTTGTCCATGAGGACGTTGAGCTCCTGCGCGGTGACTTTTGCGCATGCGTACTTGCACATGTGCGCGACTTTCGGGTAGAGCTTCTCGCGCTGCGCAGGCGAGAGCTTCTTGGAATCTTTCACGCCCATCTCCTTCATCTTGTACTCGTCCAGCGGGTTTATTGCCGCAGCGCAAATCACCATTGGGCCGATGATGCAGCCCCTCCCGGCCTCGTCCACGCCTATAATCATAAAAACCGCCAGATTGCAAAAAGTTATTCGACCTCAATCTCCTTCACCGTGGCGCTCCCTGCCGCGCCGCCATCCTGGATGTCTATGCTTGCGCCTGGGTATTTCCCGGCCAGGCGCTTCACAATCTCCTCCTTTGCCACGGATACTCCCTTGCCCACGGACAGGATGATGAGCGTCACTTTCTGCCCGCTTGCCGCGCCGCTGATTGTGCTTTCTATCTCGTCCACAAGCGAAGGCGTTTGCATGCGCCACTTTCGGGTGCAAGATTATTAAAACGAGCGAAAATCCAGGGCAAAACCCGGCGCATGCCCGCTTGCCGCGCTCTCCCTAAAATTCCGTGAGCCTTCTCTGTAGCAGCACCTTGCTCTTCCGCATGTACTCCCCCAGCGGGACCGCGAGCCGGCTGGCAATGCATGATAGCGCCTCGTCTTTCGTCGCGAATTTCTGCGGCTCGCCTGCAAGGGCATGCCTCGTGTTCTCGCGCACCTCCCACACGCCCACAGGCACGGTGTATTGCGTGCCTATCTCGCGGAACAGCACCACCCGCGCCTGCCTTCTCATCCTGTAAAGCGCCTCCACCACTCCCAGGCGCGCGGCATAATAGCCGCCGCCCTGGCTTTCGGCATAATCGCTTCTTCCCCCGTATGGCTCGTGCTCCTCGGAGAAATTCACCGTGCCGTCAGTTTTCCATTTTTCCCACGGCGCATGCTCGAACCGCAGGCCCTCCGCATAATTCTTTTCCAATCCGCCCTGCGCGCCCCTGCCATCCTTCCCGCCAATCCCCAGCGCTTTTTCCCTCTTCCTTTTCCTCTCCTCAATCTCACTGGTAAGCGCAGCCTCGAACTGCTCGTACTCCCAGCTGCCCGGCAGCAGAAGTATCTCGAAATGGTTGTCGAGGTAGGTGTTGGAGTAGACGAGCGGGCACTCGATTTCGCGGTTGTCGCGCACGGAATCCATCATGTGCTTGGCAGCCATGTCGTCAGTCGCGGTAATCGCCCATTTCGTTGGCACCATCTTCTTGTTCTCCTTCCTGCCCAGCACGCCCGCCGTCAGGAGCTTTGACAGGTAATGCACGTCAAACCCGGAAAGAAGCAGCTCCACGATGGCATCGTTTGCCAAGGTGGAATCGTTTGCGAGCGAATCCACCTTCTTCGGGACAGACGGGTTGTCCGCGACCTTGAACTTCTCAATCGGGGCCGACGCGCCCATGGGGTGCGTTACGTCGTCCATCTCCAGCGAAAACACGGGGTCGCGCGAAAAGTGCGCCTCGGCGTCAACAGGCTTTATGCTCATCACAGCGGATTGCGCCTCGGCAAGCATCCTGCTGGTTGTTTTCACGCTGTCCCTCTTCATGCCCCGCACAATCCCGGCGCGGCTCTCGATTATTTTTTCCAGGCTCATGCCGTACATGTCGCGCGGGTCGTCGCTTGCGGCTTCGCTTGACACAAGCGGGCCCCAATACACGTTGGGGTAGAAGTTGTGCCCCACGAAAACGTGCGGCGGCGTGGGGCCGAACATGTCCCGCTTGAGGGTGGGCGCAATCCTTGCCCTGATTTCCAATGCGGCGTTGTGCGGGCACCACACCCTCCCCTGCCTCCTGCAGTTGTCGCAAAGCTTTGCCATGCGAATCTTCTGCCCGCGCGGGTTTATAAGAAATCCGCAGCCTAAATGCCGGTGGTGCAGGCATGGCAAAACCAAGGCTCATACTGGTCGGAACCGGCATAGCGGATGAAAGGAACATCTCCATTGCCGGGCTTGAGGCACTGCGCGCGTGCGGCAAAATATACGCCGAGCGCTACACCAACCTCCAGCCGGAAGGGACGCTTACGCGCCTCGAGGCGCTCTGCGGCAAGGAAATCGCCATCCTCTCGCGCGAGCAGGTCGAGGGGGAAAAGGAGCTTTTGGATGCCGCCAAGGGCGGGGCGGTGGCGCTTGTTGTCGCCGGCGACCCGATGATTGCCACCACGCACGTCTCGCTTCTCCTTGCCGCGAAAAAGCGCGGGATTGAAACGGAAGTAATCCACGCATCGTCGGTGCTTTCAGCCGCCATCGGCGAGGCCGGCCTGCAGGCATACAAATTCGGCAAGACGGTGACGCTCGCCTACTGGCGCGACAACTACAAGCCCATGGCAGCCTACGACGTCATTTCCGAGAACCTGTCGCGCAACCTCCACACCCTCCTCCTGCTTGACATTGACGAGAAGCTCGGCCCCATGAAGCCGTCCTCCGCGGCGGATGTGCTCCTGGCAATGGAAAAGGAAGGCGGGAAAAAAATGTTTTCGCCGGAAACAAAGCTCGTGCTCCTCAAAGGAATCGGCTGGGGCGCCCCCGCAAAAAAATACTGCGCGATATCAGAGCTTGCAAAATACGACGCTTCCGAGGGGCCTGCCGTCATCATCGTGCCTGCCCGGCTCCACTTCCTGGAGGAGGAGTTCCTCTCCTCGCTCTAGGCACCCTTCCTTCCGGCAAGCGCCTTCTTTCCCAGGCCAGCAAGCCAAGCAATAAAAGCGCTCGCCGCGAAAGCAGCGCATGGACCTTTCGCTTGCCGCAATCTTCTCCGCGTTCATCCCACTCTTCGTGGTGATGGACCCGTTCTCATCGGTGCCGGTCTTCATCTCCCTTACAAAGAGCATGCCGGCGGCTGCGCGGCGGGAAGCGGCAGAAATCGCGTCGCTTGTCGCAACCGGCGTGCTTGTGGGTTTCCTCCTCATCGGGCCCCTGGTGCTGTCCGTCATGGGCATAAGGATGGAAAGCTTCGAGATTGGCGGCGGCATACTGATGCTGCTCATCGCAGTCTCGTTCGCGCTCGGCATAGACTACGGCGGCAAGCAGAAGACCTCGGTGGAGGCTGTGATTATCGGCGTGCCGCTGCTTTCAGGCCCCGGCACCATGCTTACCACGGTGCTGCTTTCAAACTCATTCGGATTCTGGAACGTGCTTGCCGCGGGGGTGCTTTCATGCCTTGCAAGCTTTGCCATCCTTCTCCTTTCCTCGCGCGTCTACCGCGTGATTGGCAAGAACGGGCTGGAGATACTCTCGCGCGTATCCGGCGTGCTGCTTGCGGCATTCGCGGTGGAGTACATAAGGAAAGGCTTCGGGCTCTAGGCGCGCGGCGTGCCCCAAGGCGAGCCATGGTCGGCATATTTGAAAACCCGGCTTTTGGGGCTTTGGCAATGCGGATTGGCGCCGCGGCTTTTCTTTTCTTCACGTGCCGCAAAGCATCCTAAGCGCGTCCCTGATGCCCGGCGCAAAGCCCATTATGGCAACCACTATGAGGACAAGCGCAATGTCGGACTTGCCCATCTTCTCTTTCCTCAGGAAATAGACTATCGCGCCCGCAAGCGCGATTTTTATGAGGAAGAACAGGAAAAAACCCAACGGCGTAGCCTCTCCGATGCCGGCGGAAAGCACATGCTGCTCGAAATAATCCCTCCCGGTCTCCTTCGAGAAAACGTCTATCACGACAAACGTCGCAGCGCCGTCAAGCGCCTGCCCGCCTATCGCGAGCTTTTCATAAATCGACAGCTTCATCTTCCCGAGCCTTTCAAGCGCGAAGAATGCGGCATATGCGCCGGCTGATGCGACAACGAGCGTGAGCAGCACGAACCACCAGTGCGAGGCGAACGGCAGCACGAGAAGGCAAATCGGCAGCCAGAGCAAAAAGCCCGCATAGGCCGCAAACATCTCTTTTTTCATTGCCTGGGAAATGGCGAGCGAGAGCAGGAAAAGCGCCGCGGTCACGAGGTATATTCCTGGCGTTACGGTGAGGAAACCGTACTTGAAAACGCCGGACGTGTGGAGCGCCATGTAGAGCGGGGCGAGCGGGCCTGGTGCGAGCGCCATGCCTGCCACCGCGCCAGCGTCGGACAGGTCGGTGAGCACGCGGCAGGTGGAGCCGAAAAGCACGAACGCCGCCACCGCGAAAAGGAAGCCGCGAGAGGAAAAGTCATACTTCCTGCCGCTCATGAAGCGCCATATCAGGTAAAGCGCGCCAATCGCGATTGCGGCATAAGCCAGCGTGTTTATTGCGTTGTACCCTGTCCTCCCGATTATCGGGCTGATGAAATAGTCCTCGAAAAATCCCATGCCCTCCGCTTTGCAGCACAAACGTTTTATGCATTGCCTGCCAACCCGTGTCGGTGGTGCAATGGCAAGCGCAGTACAGGCATTTTCGGAAGCATTCTCGTCCTACCGCGAATCCGTGGCGGACTATGCGGTCTATTCCGTGATAGTTGCCGCCATAGGCACGGCGCTGTCGTTTTTCACCGCGCTTTGCCTTGGCATCTTCGGCATCGTTTCGCTCGGGAGCGTGGCGAACCTGGTTGCCTCGGACGGAACCATCGGGGTTGCGGCAGTCGGGCTGAGCGTTTCCCTGATTGCGCTTTCCATCGGCATCCTGGCCGTCCTTTGGGTGTCGTCCGGCCTGCACGGCGCCTACCTTTCCACCCTCAACGGCTTCATCTCCAAGCGCAAGCAATCGCTTGGCGCATTCTTCCTCTGCGTGCCGAAATTCGCAACCCCGCTCATGCTCATCTCCATAATCTGCTGCGTGCTTGTCGGCGCACCCCTGCTGTTCGCGGTTGCCATCGCCCCGTCGCTCGGGCAGATATTTTCCGTGGCGGCCATCCTGCTCGTCATCCTCTATGCCGCCTTTGCAGCCTTCCTTCTCGCATTCGCCATGCCCGCCGTAGTGGTGGATAGCAAGGGGCCGATAAGCGCAATAAGGACGTCGGTGTCCGCAAGCGTCCGCAACCCGCTCCAGGTCGCCATCTACTTTGCTGTCGCCTTCGCGCTTGCCATCCCGGCGCTCGTGCCCGTCTTCAGCCTGTTTTACATCCCGCTTTTTTACCTGCCAATCTCCATGTCCGCGCTCCTGCGCCTTTACCGCGCCGCACACTAGCGCGCGCCTTCCCGCAGGCTGGTTTAAATCTTTTTTCACTCAATCTCCTCTTAGTGGGCCCGTAGCTCAGCTGGTTAGAGCGGCATTGGAAGAGTCGCGCAAGCGTCTCCTCCGACGCACGTCTTATATGACACGCTCTCGCAAAAATGTCGTGCCAAGCGCACGGCAATTCGCCAGTTCCTCCGGAACAGACGATTGTGTCTTGGAAAGCTGTAGGTCACGAGTTCGAATGACAGCCCAAACCCCATGTTTGCGGCATCTCGAAAATCTCGTCGGGCCCACTTTCTCCTTAAAGTGTGCCCTTTGTTTTGTGCTGTTGCACAAAATCTGTCGCGCTGCCGCGCTCCATCGTCGGGCCCACTTTCTCCTTGTCTTCAATCTTAGCCGCAGCAAGCCCGCCCTTTTTGCTGCCTCTACCCTCGTTTTTATTAATCTCAGGTGCAAATCCCTCCCCATGGCGCAGCAGACTGGCATCCGCGAAATAGTCTATGAAAGGATTGGCATACTCCTTACGCTTGCGGAAAAGGCATTGCGCGCAGGCGACGAAAAGCACGCCAAGCGCTATGTCTTCCTCGCGCGCAAGCTCTCCACCCGCTACAACTGCCGCTTTTCCAAAAATGACCGCGCGCGCTTCTGCAAATCCTGCGGCATGCCGCGCATCATCGGGAAGAACACCCGCGTGCGCCTTCGGAAGCGCACGCGCACGGCGGAATATGCCTGTTCCTGCGGCAGGACGGCGGGGTTTAAATACTAGATGTTGTAAAATAAGGTTAGAAAGGTGAAAATATGCTTGTATTCCAGGTCTACAAAGAGAACGCAGCCGGCCTGGTTCCGGTTCACATCAAGAGCGCCGATGACGCAAGGAAACTGATTGTTGCTTCTTCGAGTGCGCGCACCGGCATCAATTTCAAAGACAATTCTAGTGATTTTCTCCTTCAAACACTTTCAAATTCATTTGGCAAACACATCAATATTAAGTGTGTTGTGATCTGCACTCAGGAGGAAACGCAAAAAGCCGATGTTGTTAAGGAGTTCCTTGTTTTTAGGCCGCTTACTGCCTCTGAGCATGGAAGCTATGAACAGAAATTCTGGAAAACAGCCAATAACCCCGCTGCGATGGCCCGCTATATAAAAATCGCCAAGGAAACGTACGATCTCGGGCAATCTTCCATTTTATCTGTCCCCAATGGCTCATCACTGCAACAGGCGCTCAAGGATGGAGGATATCAAATTGCCGGAGACAAATCCCTAAAAATGTATGGCAACGGCTCCATCGGGTCAATCGAAATTTCCAAAAGTGGCAAGGCGTATCTTCTGACTTCTGGGGCTAATGGAGAGTATGTGATTTTTGAAAAGACGGGAAAAAGCCCATCACAGGCTGAAATCAACACATTGGTTTCCAACATGATCAGTTGGGACAGTTATGTAAGCGTTTTGCTTGAATCCAAAATTGCTGCGCTATTTGGGCCCATTTCTTCGATTAATACGGATGAACGAACCAAAATCTTTAACCTCCAAGCCACGGCGGACCATATTGATGAACGAAGAACCAAAATCTTTAAACTCCAAGCCACAGCGGACTTGTTCTTGGTTGAATTCCAACCAGCAAGGCAGGAGTCCCTGTCTGAAATGCGTTCTATTGTCGCACACGGCAGCTCATTTTTTTATGGCGCGGATACTGCGGTAAATTTAACGCTGTCAGCCAACAAACTCACCGAAAAATATAACACAATTATCGAGCGTATCTCCTCTTATAGTGACGAGCAACTCAAGCAAGAATACGACTCCGCCTTTGGCACTGGCGCTTATGAAAAGCTCGCGTTGAGCATGGGTGTATCGCTGCAACCCACACAACCCGCTCGAAATTCCAGCATCGAACCCCTCTCAAAAGACGCCCAGGACAAAATTCTTGCCAAGCAGGGTTACGATGAGTTGAGGGAAGCAGTAGCCAACGACATTGAGATTGTTGAGAAAATGGGCGGCAAAAAAGAAAGGAAAGGCGTGCAGGACGGCAAATCAGGCGATGGTTTTACCTGATGCCAGGCTGGGATATGGTTTTATATACCCATCCGCGCCGTATAACACAGCTTTTCCGGAGCGGATGAGGCTGAGTTTCGCCTTCTGTCAGGCTTTCCGGAAGCAACGGCTGAACGGCTGCAAGCGCGGCGCAAATGAGAAAGTTTCAATGTTCCTAGATGAGGTGTTCGAATGGTGACGGTTTACGACGTAGTACCAAACAAGCTGGTTGCAAAGACGGCTGCAAAGCTCGAGGGCATGGGCATAGCGCCCCCCGCCTGGGTGGGCACGGTGAAGTCCGGCTCGCACAGGGAAAGGATGCCCCAGCAGAAGAACTTCTGGTACATAAGGCTCGCTGCCATCCTCAGGAATGCCTATGTCAACGGCAAGGTGGGCACAAGCAGCCTCCGCTCGCACTTCGGCGGAAAGAAAATCCGCGGCGTGAGGCCCGAGAAGAAGAGGAAGGCGGGCGGCGCAATCATAAGGAAGGGCATGCAGGCGCTGGAGAAGGCAGGCCTGATGGTAAAGCGCAAGACCGGCAGGGAAATCTCGGCAGCCGGGAAGAAGCTTCTGGACGCCGCGGCAAAGGAGGCCTCCTGAGGCGGTGCATTTGCCAGAAGATGATGATGAAAACGAGTCTGCGCAGCAGCTTTACCAAAAAAGGCTGCAGGCGCTTCAGCTCGACATGCAGAAAAGGGAGCTTTTGAGGAACATGCTTTCCCCGGAAGCGTACGAGCGCATGTCAAACGTGCGCATGTCAAGCCCGGAGCTGTACAACAAGGTGGTGAGTTCGCTTGCCTACCTCGCGCAGTCCGGGAAGAAGATGGGAAAGATTTCCGACGAGCAGATTTATGCGCTGCTCGCGAAAATGACCGAGCGGCGCGAAACCTCGATTGAGTTCCGCTCCAAATGAGTGATGTCCATGTACCACCCGGGAAAAATCGTTGCAGTGCTGTCGCCGTCCGACAAGGGAATAGCGTCCGCCGACGCGTCGGTGCAGGCTACGCTCCACATGTGGGACGACAATGTCCTCACAATGATTGTTGCGCCCAAACTCGCGAAAAAAGTGCGCGAGGGCGACTTGGTGCTTTGCGACTACCGCCCTGAAAGCGGCATGTCCGTCCCAGTGCCAAGAAACGTGATAGTGAAGATTCTCAAGGGCAAGCAGGCCGAGAAGATGTGGCAGGAGTACAGGGAAGTGCACGACAAGCGCAGCAAGCGCGAAAACAAGGAGAAGCAGGCGCAGCAGAGTTACATAGGCTGATGTTCAAAAGGTGAATTTATGAGCAAGAAAACAACCAGGTCGAAAGCGACGCTTGGCAAGATGATAAAGAGGAACAGGCGCATCCCGCTTTTCGTGATTGCAAAGACAAACAGGAAAGTCACGCAGAACCGCGAGGTCCGCGCGTGGCGCAGCCACAAGCTGAAAATGCGCTCGCAGAAGCGCCACAGGCTCAACTAAGGTGAATGGATATGGCAAATCTTGAAAGGATATACACAATACCGCTTCGTGATGCATTCGAGCACCCAAGGAACAAGCGCGGGAAGCGCGCAATCCGCCTCATACAGGAATTCGCGCTCCGCCACATGAAGGCTGACGACGTGCGCGTCTCCGAGGGCGTGAACAGCACCATACTCCGCGACGGCATAGAGAAGCCGCCGCGCAGGATAAAGGTGCGCATGGTGAAAGGCGACGACGCGCTCGTGCGCGTGTGGCTTATCGGCGAAGAGGAAACGATAAAGGCGTCCGCCGACAAGAAAAAGAAGGAAACAGAGGACAAGAAGAAGAGTGGAGAGGCTGCGAAGAAGGCCGAGGAAAAGAAAACGGCTGACTCAAAGGCGGCGCCTGCAACGGCGGGCGGCGCACAATCGCCGAAGGCTCAAGCAGCTCCAGCATCCGCCCAAGCAGCGAAGCCGGCGCAATCCGCGCCTGCAAAAACGGCTGCTTCGGCGCCCGGGGCTGCCAAGCCCAAGTAGCTTCTTTTCCCCTCATTTATTTTTCTTTTTATTTTTCAGCCAATCCTAATCCGGTGCTCTCATGGAATTCCCGAAAACAAGCAATTTTGGCAACCCGCACATAGGGCTTTTCGCGCGCGCATCAGACAGGCTCATAGCGGCTGACGTCACTGCCGCCCCAAAGATGCTTTCTGCGCTCGAGGCATTCGAAATCCCAATACTGCACGCGTCATTCGGCTCCAGCGGGCTGGTGGGCATCTACCTAACGTTCAACTCCACAGGGGCAATCATCCCGTCGTTCTGCGACAAGGCGGAAATCTCCGCCCTCCGCTCGCACGGGCTCAATATTTTCTCCCTTCCAGGCAGGTTCTGCGCGGCAGGCAACAACGTGGCTGCAAACGACTTCGGCGCGGTGATAAACCCCGAAATCCCGAAGGAGATGGCAAGGAAAATATCCGACTGCCTGGGCGTCGAGGCGGTGGGAAGGGCGGTGGCCGGCTATAATACGTCGGGAAGCGCGATTTTGGCCACCAACAAGGGCTTCATGGCGCACAACCGCTGCTCCGAGGAAGAGTTAAAAGAGCTTCACTCAATACTTCACGTGCAGGGCGTGAACGGCACGCTCAACACAGGCGTGGCATTCCCCGCGCTTGGCGCGGTGGCAAACTCCAAGCACGCGCTCTTCGGCGAAGCCTGCACCGGCTTCGAGATGGGCCGCGCAGTTTCGGGGCTTGACCTGATATAACGCTCAAATGGTGATAATATGGCAAAATTTTTGGTGACGGGAACGACAAGCACGGACGGCGTGGCAAGGCCTTTTGAAAAGCAGGTCGAAGCCCCTTCCGAGAAGCTCGCGCGTGAGACGACGTACTCGCTTTTCGGCAGCAACGCAGGCATTAAAAGGTCAGCCATCAAGATAGCCTCTGTGGACAAGATCTGATTCCGCTTTGCTGCGGGAAGTTGCGGGGTGCGCTTATGGGAAATGAAGAGGAGCTTAACAACATAGAAGGCGAGCTTCAGATGCAGCAGTCTCGCGGCGAAGCCATCCGCCAGCAGATACAGGGAATGCAAAATTCCTCGCTTGAGATTTCCACCGCAATGGAGGCGCTCCAGAACATCAAGAAGGTGAAGGGCGACACGCTGGTGCCAATCGGCGCGGGCATATTCTTCTCCTGCCAGAAGCCGGATTTCGACCACGTGGTGATGAACATCGGCGCAGGCGTCATGGTGCAGAAAAAGCCCGAGGAGGCGCTTGGCGTCCTGGTGGAGAGGCAAAAGAAGATTGCCGACGCCATGAAATCCGCGCAGGAGGACATGGCGCAGGTGATAAGCGCAATAGACACGCTCACCAAGCGCGCAAGCGCTATAGGCGTAGAGGAGGAGCGCAATGTTCGGCCTTCTAAAGAACAAGCTCGCTAGTTTTATCAAGGGCCTTTCTGGCAAGGAAGAGCAAAAGGCAGCGCAAGCTTCGGCAGAGGATGGCGCGCAGTTGCCAAGCAAAGCGAAGGCAACCCCGGCAACAGCGCCTCCTGAAGAAGCAAAGCCAGTCGTTGCCGGGGAAAAAAAGGCAGCCGAAGTGAAAAAACCGGAAAAGAAGGAAGCGCCAAAAATGAAAAAGAAGGAAGAGCCTGCGCCGAAGCCGGAGAAGAAAGAAACACTGAAAGCGGAAAGGAAATCAAGGCATGCCGATGCAAAACCAGTCGAGGCCAAGCCTGCCCCGGAGCCTGTTGAGGAAAAAAAGCCCGAACCGCAGGTAACAAGGCAAGCCGAACCCGTGCCAGAACAAAAGCCAACCCCCGTTTCCATTCCTCCAAAGCAAGCCGACGCCGCTCCAAAAAAAGAAGAGCAGAAAAAATCCATCATAGACGTTCTTTTTAGGAAGTCAGAGCCCAAGCCAGCAATTCAAACGGCGCCAAAGCCTGCTGAAATCCAAAAACCAGCCGCCCTGCCCCAAAAAATTCCCGTGCCTGCCGAACCCGCGCAAGCTCTTCCGGAAATATCAAAGCAGGCGGAACGCGATTTTTCGCGCCTGGAGCGCACTGCCTCGTCCGCACCGGACAAAAAGGACATTGCGCCGAAGATAGGCATTGGCACAGCGCTCAAATCGATTTTCTCGAACGAAATAACCATCGGCGAAGGCGAAGTGTCGGAGCTGCTTTCCGAGCTTGAGCTTTCCCTGCTCGAGGCCGACGTCGCATACGATGTCTCGCTTGACGTCTCCTCGCAGCTCCGCAACCGGCTGGTGGGCATGAAGGTGCCCAAGGGCAAGGTGGAGGAGAAGACGCGCGAGGCGATACAGGAAGTGCTTGCGGGCGTGATGACTTCGGAGCGCAAGTTCGACCTTGTCTCGCGCGTGCGCTCCCTTCCAAAGCCAGCCAAGATACTTTTCGTGGGGCCCAACGGGGCGGGCAAGACGACCACGATGGCAAAGGTCGCGCACATGCTGCTGCAAAGCGGCATGACTGTCGTTTTCTCGGCATCAGACACCTTCAGGGCGGCGGCAATCGAGCAGACCGAGGTGCATGCCGGAAAGCTCGGGGTGAAGGTGGTGAAGAGCAAATACGGCGCAGACCCGGCGTCGGTGGCGTTCGACGCGGTGAATTTCGCGCGCACGCACAGCATTGACGTTGTCCTTATAGACTCGGCAGGGAGGCAGGACACCAACGCCAACCTGCTGGACGAGCTCAAGAAAATAAGCCGCGTGGCAAAGCCAGACATCAAAATCTACATCGGCGAGAGCATAGGCGGCAACTCGCTTCTTGACCAGGTGCGCGCGTTTGACGAGGCGATAGGCATGGACGGCGCCATACTCACGAAAATAGACTGCGATGCCAAGGGCGGCACCGCGCTCTCGCTCACAAAGTCAACAGGCATCCCGGTGCTCTATCTCGGCGTCGGGCAGGCTTATGCCGACCTGATTCCGTTCGAGCCGGAGAAAATCGCGCAGGAGATAATGGGCTAGTCCGGCTCAATGCATTTCACGACAAGCGGCTTGTTTCCAATCTCCCTTTTCGTTATTTGCTGCCCCTCCATGTATTGGATGTACTCGAATCCAAAATTGTCTATCTGCAGCGTGCCTGGTGTTGAGTTCGAGTTCTGGCACACGGTTTTTGCCCCATACAAATACCATGGATAGCTTCCCGTTGCATTGCAACTTGTGCTGCCGGGCGCATCTAAACTAATCAGGGATGCCCCATACTTGTATTGCCCCCCAAAATAACTGCCAATGACTATTTCATCTCCAGCCCCAATGTAGTAGTAGTCGCTGAGATTATGGTATCCATCTATGCCGCATCTGCCTGAATCGCAGTACATTCCAGTTGCCATACACTTGCTTCCGCCAATCAGCTTCGTTATCCTTATTGGGTATGCGCCCTGGTTCTTCATCTTCATTGAAATGACAGCTGCCCCCCAACCCGAGCTGTATCTCGCCGCCATCTCGCTCACAGCAATCGGGCTTGCGCTCGACCAGTATATCTGCGACTGTGTCATCTGCGCATCCGACGCCATTCCCGGCATAAAGCCAAGCAGCGCGACTGACACAAGTGCAACGATTAGTACGACTGCGAGTAGGACAAGATATTCAGTCGCCCCTTGGCCGAGTAGGGGGCGAGCAGTTGAGCAAGAGCTCAACTCATTTGCCTCCTGCCCGCGAAAACAATGCTGCATATCCATTGGGGGGGGGGCGAAACTTTTATTCCTTTCCGCACGGGCAGGGCTTCCAGAATCGTTATAAATCTATGTTAAGTATAACTAACATAGAATTAATTCGGTGTTAACTATGGATGACATAAAATTGGAGCGCGCGGCAGTGGAGCTCAACCCATGGTGGAAGGGCGGCGCGCCGGCGCAGGGCATATTTCCGCGCGAGCTTTCGGGCCAAATCGAAAAATACCTGCCGCAGCGCCAGATGATTGCCATCACCGGCCTGCGCAGGACCGGCAAGACAATGCTCATCTACAGGACAATAGGCGAGCTTCTCAAAAAAAACGAAGCGACGTCCATCATGTATTTCTCATTTGACGACTTTGCCGATGCCGACCCGCACGGGCTGCCATCCATTGCAAAGGCGATAAACGGCATTGAGCCGAAATACCTGTTCTTCGACGAAATACAAAAAGTGCCAAACTGGCAGGAAAAGGTCAAGCGCCTTTATGATTCCGGCCGGCACAAGATATTCCTTTCAGGCTCGGAATCCCTCTTCATCAGAGGCAAGGCGCGCGAAAGCCTTGCCGGAAGGATATACGAGTTCCAGCTGAAACCGCTTTCCTTTTCGGAATATGCCGCCTTCTCAGGCCTGGGTGCGAACCCAAGGCTGAATGCGGCGGAGCTCCGCGCCCTTTTTACAGAATACCTGCTCACCGGCGGGTTTCCTGAGCTTGTGGGCGCCAAGGACGCGGCATTGGTGCGCAAGTATGTCCGCGAGTCCATATTGGAAAAGGTCCTTTTTTCGGACGTCCCGCGGCTTTTTTCCATAGAAGAGCCGTCAATCATGCAGGCAATGATGAACATAATAATTGAAACACCCGGGCTTTTGGTTGAGGCAAGCTCGCTGTCCAAGGATCTGGGGGTCTCTCGCCAGACGCTTTCCAAATACCTCTACGCACTCGAGGCTTCGCTTCTGGTGAGGAAGATTTACAATTTCTCGAAATCCCGCACTTCCACCGAGCGCAAGCTGAAGAAATATTACCCCGCATTCGCATGCTCCGCGCTCACCCCTGCCGCGGACGAGCTTCACGCGTCAAGGCTGGTGGAAACGGCATGCGTGCTCCATTCAGGCGCGCAATTCTTCTGGCGCACCCCGCAGAAGGACGAGGTGGACATGGTCCTCGATTCTGGCGGCAAGCCCCTACCGGTCGAGATAAAATGGGGAAAAAAAGCGGATTCATCGGGCATGGAAAAGTTCATGGCCAGGTTTTCCTGCCCGCGAGGGCTCATTCTCACGCGCGACGCGCGCGGGCGCGACGGAAAGGTGGAACGCAAGCCCGTAGTGGAATTCCTGCTTGAAAGAAGCGGTTAGCGCAGGCATGCCATCTCGGGTGGCATCGCTGCAAAAGCCGTTTCTCGCCTGGCATGCCTGATAGCGCGCATTATGTTGAGCAATATTGAACAGTGCATAGGGTATCCACACACTGGCGCGGCTCCACGTTGCGCAGTGTTTTAAATTTCAGCTGCTTTTTCATCCCATGCCATCCTCTTCGCAGGTCATGCCCCAGCTTGAGGCGCCATCCGATGCAAAGGAAATTGCAAGGGCGCCTGCAAGCGCGAAAGCAGCCGCCAGCGCAAAGGACGCCTCGCTTCCCCTTCTCTCCCTCCTGACCTTCTCGCCCGTGGGCAATCCCCTTTCCGACCTTTCAACCGGGCAGCGCAACCTTTTCTTCGATTATCTCTTCCTGTCGCTCCACGCCCAGCGGAAGGAGCAATCCGCGCGCGCCGAGGCCCTCGGCAAGAAAATAGTGCTCCCCGCCTCGCTTTCAGCCGCCGCAATGAACATGAAAAAATTCTCAATCGAGCAGGAGATGCGGCAGGCTTGGATTGGGGTGGAGATGAAAAGGGCGGAGGAAAAGAAGGCGCAGCAGGGGCAGGCTGCGGCTGAGGAGGCAAAGGGCAAAAAGGGCGAGAGCGTTGCTGCCGGTGCAGGCGAGAGCATTGCTGCCAGCGCAGGCGAGGCGGCTGCCGGAGCCACCCATGCCGACGGGGCAACAGGCGCAACCGGGGTTGCAGGCTGGAAATTCAGCTCGCTTTTCAAAAAGCCAGATGAGGAAAAAAAGGGCGGCGCGTTCGGCGGGCCAACCGGGGCCGCCATCACAATCCGCGCGGCAAAAAGCCGAAGCATGGCGTCATCACTGCCAACAAGCCAAGCGTCAATGGGCCAAAATGCCGCCCAGGGCGCACTGTCATTGTCTCATTTCTCTTCCGCCTACGGGCAAAAGGCAGGCGAAGTTTCAGGCGCAATCGAGCAAATGGCGCCTGTGATTGGCGATTACGCGCGCGGGAACGCGGAAAAGGAGAGGAAAGTGGTCGGGGACCTGCGCGACAGCCTGCAGGCGTCGAACTTCCAGGCCGATGATTTGATGGCATCCCTCCTTCTCGTGATAGAGGACGATGCGTGGTCCGGCGAGGAGGGCGGGGTTGGGTCGTCCAAGCCGCACGGCGGCGCCACCAAGCTCGCGCTCGTGCCCCAAAAGCTCCGCAGCACCGCGCAGGACTCGGCCGTTGTGCGGCTCGCCTCGGTGCGCGAGATGCTCCGCTACTATTTCAGGCTCCACCCCAAGGACTACCACGTCGCGCTCGCAGCCGCGCTCGGCATGACATCCGACCAGGAGGAGGACGGCACTTTCCTGCAGGAGCGGCTCGCAGCCGAGCTTGCAAGCATAGGCAGCTTTGCATTCGCGCAAAAGCTCCTCGCCGAGCTCAAGGAAAAGAAAAAGCTCGGCACAAAGGAGTGCCTCATGAAGCTCGGCTACCGCTACGACGTGAAAAAGAAGCGGCTGGTGCTTGGCAAGCGGACGTGCGGCAAGCCTGCCGAGGCGCGCGGCATAGTCGGCCTGATTCTAAGCTCGGCAAAAAAGTAATGGCGCACCCTGCCAACGCCTCCATTTACAGCGCAATTTCGCACGCGCAGACTGGCTGCTCCAGGCCAAAAGCAGTCAGCACTTCCGGCGCAATTTCTCCGAAGTAGCCGATTTTATCCCCGCCGACATAAAGCGCCGCGCACCTGCCTGGCAGGAACGCGCCGTAATCTTCGGCTTTCACATCCGCGCTCTTGCCCATGTTTTCCATAAGCGCCATCACCACTCCCTTAATCTCCGAAAAGTTCGCCTTGGAGTGCATGGAGGCAAAGGAAAGCGACTGCGAAAGCCCCACAAGGCCCGTTTGCCCCTCGCCACCTGAAATGGCGGGCGCTGCAACAGGCCCTGCCTCATACAGCTTTATGGGCAGCTTCTCGTTCTTGCTCTCGGCCAGCGCGGACAGGAGATTGGGCAGTATCGCAGCCCGGAAGCGCGTAAAGTCCTCGGTGAGCGGGTTTTCCACCTCCACCCGTTCCCCTGGCGGCACGCGCGCCTTTTTCTCAAGCGCCGCATTTGAAAAAGTCCAGGTGATTGCCTCGTCAAAGCCCATCCCCACGAGCAGCTCATGGCAGGGCGCCTGCGGCTTTTGCCCTCCCACTGTCTGCACGGACGGGAGGGTCGGCTCGAAGTTGTTGAATCCGTAGGCGATTGCCACGTCCTCAATCAGGTCAACCTCGTTCATCACGTCCGCCCTGTATCCTGCGGAATAGGCAAACCCGTTCTCCACCCTGTAGCCCATCCTGGAAAGCAGGGCGCCAACCTGTTCAGGGGCAAAAGCCACGCCAAGCAGCCGCCCGCTTTCCTTCACGGGAAGCGGCCACTTCTTTTCCGCAAGTATCTGGTATGGCGCGCCATTGAGCGTAATCCTCTCAATCGCGCCTCCCCGCTCCGCAAGCGCGGATGCGACGATGTTGACCGCCTGGCGCACCGCTTCCTCGCTCGTGCCAGTGCAGTCTATGAAAACGTTTTTCGTGCCGGATGTGAGCTTGGTGAGCTCGCCGTTGATGATGGGCGGGAAGGAAAGCACCTCGTGGCGGCTGTCCTCGATAATCGGGCAAAGCTCGCCAACAAGGTGCTCGAAAGCCATGCCTTTTTGGTGCCTGCGCAGGATTTCCAGGGGCGTCATGCTCTCGGCGCTTTCAAGCGGCACAAACCGCACGCCTTCCCTTCCGCACGCAAAATAGCGGAAAGGCGCATGCACCTTGTCCATGTCATGGATGCCAATCGCCACCTTGCGCCTTTTCCTGCCCAGGGTCTCGTGCAGCTTTTCCTGCAGCTGCATGATGGAGCGCACCGTGCTGTCGTTGAATGTTATCCCCTTCACCACCGCGCCGCCGAAGTAGGGGCGCACCGCGGTGACGGACGCATCGACTGTCAATTCCACCCCCGACTCGCCAATGGGGTATGCCGCCTGCCCGCCTTTCAAGTAGATGCGGAGCGCACGCGCAATCCCCTCGACGGAGAGCGCGTCCGGCCTGTTCGGGGTCACTTCCACATTCAGCTCCCCATTTTCCATCTTCTCAGTGGGGAAGCCCAGCATGGTAAGGGTGTCAATCGCCTCCTGCTCGCCGATTGAAACAAGCTCGTTGAGGTCCGATAAAGTGATTTGCAGCTGTGCCATGGGTGTATTTCAGAAGGAGAAATTAAAAAACGGCGCTAGGGCTGGCTATACGATTTCTTCCACAATGTGCTTCCTGCCAGCCACCACAATGCACGGCTTCTCGTTCGCGTAAAAGGTCTGCCCGGACACTCTCACGAACGGGATGAAGGCTTCGCTGGCGGCGTGCAGCCTGCCCGCGCGCATGGCAAGCGCAATGCTCCTCTCCATCCAAGGCCCGTTGTTGCTTTCCATATTTCCACTATTTGCCATTATATGCCAAAGGGTATATAAAGATGGTGGTTAAAAGCGGGAAAATGAGAAACAATGCGCACGGCGCGCGCTAAAAGGCAGAAAAACCAGCTAAAAAGAAATAAAAAATAAAAGAAAAAAAGAAGGTTTAGACAACCTTCTCTGCGACGGCGCTTGATGCCTTCACCGCTGTTATGCGGATCTTGCACGTCTCGCCGACCGCTGTCCCAGGGACGAATATGACGAATCCTTCCTTCTTGGCGATTCCGTCGCCCTTGGCAGCCACTGCCTCGATTGTCACGTCTAGCTCGTCGCCGACCTTGACCGGCTTTGGCATGTCATTCCCGAATCCTCCTCTTCCAAATCCCATTCATCTCAACTCCTTTCTTTGCTTAAATAGGGCGTATGCATGCCTGTCAAAAGATTTTCAGACTTGTGCAGCCGGAAACTCCAAGTAGAGCATGCCTCCCTCTGAGGATGGTTATATCCGACTAGTTTATAAACGATGCGCCGGCGCCCACCATTGGCAACCGGCGCGCGCTTTAAATAATTGCCCTTTCAAATCCCACCATGGCAACTTACTCCTCATCCGGCGTTGACATCAGGAAAGTGAAGGGCATACATGGCGCGATAAACGATGCCATATTTTCCTCGCTTCCCGACTATGTGCTTCCCATAAAGGGGCATTATGCCGGGCTTTTCAAGTCAGGCAACCAGGTGCTTGCCATACACTGCGACGGCGTGGGAAGCAAGGTGCTGGTCGCAGACGAGATGGGCAGGTTCGACACGGTGGGCATTGACGCGGTTGCCATGAACGTGAACGACATCATCTGCCTGGGCGCGCGCCCGCTTGTTTTGGTGGACTACCTTGCGCTTGCCGAAGAGGACGCCGAGCTTGTTTCCCAGGTGCTCAAGGGCCTCCAGGAGGGCGCAAAGCAGGCAGGCTGCGCCATCATCGGCGGCGAGACCGCCATCCTCCCCGACATGATAAAAGGGGGCAAGAGGCCCTTTGACCTTGCCGCCACCTGCGTGGGCGTGGTGGAAGGCGAGCCGCTCACCGGCGCGAAAATGAAGCCGGGCGACATATTAATAGGGCTGGAAAGCAGCGGGATACACTCTAACGGCTACACGCTTGCGAGAAAAGTGCTTGACGCGAAAAAGTGGGGCAAGCAGATGCTCGCGCCCACGAAAATATACGTCAAGCCCATAATGGAAATGCTCGCCGGATGCGACATCCACGGGCTTGCGCACATCACGGGCGGCGCATACTCCAAGCTCTCGAGGATAGGCTCTTACGGGCATGTGGGCTTCCTGCTTGACAACATGCCGGAAATGGGCGGCGTGATGGCGGAACTTTCGAAGAAGCTCGGCTCGGACTACGAGATGTACAGGACGTTCAACTGCGGCGTGGGCATGGTGGTCGCCTGCCCTGCCTCGCAGGAAAGCGCCGTCATCGGCATTGCGAAAAAGCACGGAATCGCCGCGCAAAGGATAGGCGTTGTCACGCCCGGCTCGGACGTCGTGCTGAAGAAAGGCGGCAACTCCATCTCGCTCCTTTAGGCAA
Source organism: Candidatus Micrarchaeia archaeon (assembly GCA_041663445.1). Classification (GTDB taxonomy): domain Archaea; phylum Micrarchaeota; class Micrarchaeia; order Anstonellales; family Anstonellaceae; genus UBA10161. Next base: position 5,203 of record JBAYMR010000005.1, on the reverse strand, counting down.
TTAGCAAATCCTCTCAAAGCCCAGCGCGTCAAAATCAGAGTCGAACGAGAGAATTTTCTTAATCCTGAGTTTTTTCATTATGGTCGCAGACAGGGCATCGCACATGCTCAATTTTGGGGTTGTTTTCATCAGTTCAAGTGCCAGGGGGATGTCTTCCGAGATGGCATACACAATCAGCACATCGCTGCCAATCAGGCGCTTTCCAGCCTGGTACGCCGTCTTATTCCCTTCCTTGTATGCCAATAAAGTCAGAAGCTCTGAGAGGACATGGTCGCTTATCATCATTTTCTCATTCATGCCCTCTGCGATTGCTTTTGCTCTCAAATGGTTTTCATCATTCACGCGCAGGGAAGCGACCAAGAATGAAGTATCGGCAAAAAGCATAATCCGCCTCATATTCCGTATACCACGCGGTCTATTTCTTCTGCGTTGCTTTTCGCTTTTCCCTTAACCATCCCGACAAGCTCCCTGAATGGGGTTCGGGATTGCCTGCTGAGGTCTTCCTCGAGCCTGCAGATGGCCAGTGCTATCACTTCTCCTTCGGTGACCTTGCAGTCATTGCTCAGGGTCAAGCGCGCCTTGAGGCGCGCAATCCTATTCACCAGCCCCTTGGGTATTTTCTTTGTGGCATATTCCATCATTACACCTATTACACTTGGTGTACCAATGGGTTTAAACTGCTTTTGCCCGCGCGTGTCCATGGTTGGAGTTTGGCTTTTTGCCGATATAAAAACATTCGCAGGGTGGGGTTCCGGTGGGGCGGCGCGCCGCCCCACGCCTGCCAAAGTTCTGCTGCGCAAAAAGCGGGCGGAATTTGCCCCGCCGGGGGCTGTGGCTCCATTTACGGGCAAGCCCATCCTGAACTTGCCGCATGCCGGCGGTTATTGGCTTGCGCTCGGAAACGGCTTTCAAGCCACTGCCTTTGCAAACAGCAGCACGCTCATGCCATTCGCTATCATCTCGACAGCAATCGCCATGAGGAACAGCCCCATTATCTTCGACAGGATTTCCACCGCTTTCTCATTGATGCGCGGAAGCAGCACCGAGAACACGAAGAAAATCACGCCCACCACCAAAAACGCCGCCGTGACGTCCGGCACGAGCGACGCCGCACCGTCCTCCATAGCCTTTATGGTGAGGTATGAAATCACCGCCGGGCCGGTCAGGAGGGGGGTGGCTATGATGGCGATGAGGGAGTCCATCTCCCCCACGTCCTCGCGCACCGGCTTGGGGCGCACGGTGTCAAGCCCCAGCAGGAACAGCACCACGCCTCCGGCCAGCCTGAACGCGTCCACGCTCACGCCGTAAAGGTTGAAGAACTGCGGGCCGAAAAACAGGCAGAACATGGCGACAAGGTAGGCGACGACCGACGCCTTCACCGCAATCCCGCGCACGTCCAGCTTCTTCTTGTATGCCGCCATAAGCACCGGGAACGACGATAGCGGATTTAGCAGCGCGAACATCTGCATTATGAAAGCCGTGTTGAACATTTTTCCACCTGCGCCTCGTCATGCTTGAGCTTCATTGCCAGTTGGGCGATACCCCGCCGCTTGCGGCGGGGCCCAACCGGCAACATTTCGACCGAATGGTGATGATACCCCGTCCACTTTTTGCCCGTGGCAAAAAGGGACCCCTTTTTCGCTGCTGCGAAAAAGTGGGCTGCTTGCAGCGGGGCGCCTTCGGTCGAATTCATCTCATTCTGATTAAGCTTCATACGATTCAAGGCCGCAACCACCATATGACCCATAGGCTTTTTAATCTGCGCAAAGGCTCCCAAAAAGCTGCGCAAAACGTCATTTTGTTGCGATTAATGGTGTGTTTCATATGAAAGTAAGTTAAAAGCAAAAAGAAAAATGCTCCCAACGCAGTTGTGCTCCTGCACAACTTGCTGTGAGCTCCATTGGCAAAAGAAAAAAAAAACGCTCCCAACGGGATTGCCCGCGAAGCGGGCAAATTGCCGTGCATCAGCACGACAGGTTCGTCAACCCTGCGAGGGGTTGGCGGCATTGCCAGATTCGCTTTTGAACCCGTGTTACAGGCTTTCTTCTTTCCGTGAAAGCTTTTCGATACGCCGAAAAGAGTTCAATGAAAGGCCCGCGTCCTTACCGGGCTAGACTATGGGAGCGCTTGTGCCCCCAGACTTGCCAGCAGGCAAGCGGATGGGAGCCTGGTTTCATTTGCCCGCGAAGGGGTTAAAAAAGCATCTCTAGCTCTCTCCCTTCAAGCGCGCATCACAAAAGCGAGGCCAGCAGAAGCTCTGCCAATGTCGCCTTTGGGCGCTCCTTGGCTACGGCAGCGCTCACGCTATTTTCTTCATCATCTTCCATGTAATCACTTATTTCTAGCCGGGAAGGCTTGGAAGCTCGCCGCCTGGCGCAGGCGGCGGGGCATCACCTTCGAGCGGCGCCGAAGAGGCGTTATCCGCTACAGCTGGCTGGGACGGGGCTGCTGGCGGCATGCCCGAGTCAGAGGGCGGCGGCGGGATGTCAGACGGCGCCAATGCCTGCTGCCCTGCAGCGCCAACCGTGCCGTTATCCGGCATTATCGACGGCTTGCCGCTTCCCGTGCAGCCGAAAAAAAACAAAAGGGAAACGGCAATCGCAACCATCAGCAAAGTTGTTTTCATCAATCATCAACCTTAATTTGCCTGTGTTGTTGCAACCTTCGCCGCGCTCGTTGCAGATGGCTGGCTGGACGGCGGGCTTGGAGGCATGCTGTCCCCTCCAAGCGTGCAGTCCGCGTTCACCTTCACCCAGTAGCCCTTGCCTGGCTCGAGCTTCGAGCTGTAGACATACTGGCTTGCCGAGGGCGAGTAGTTCCACGGGCCCGAGGTTACCTTGCAGTCGCCAATGTAATCGGAGAGCAGCACCGAGGTGCCTATCCCTCCAATCATGTTCCAGCCCGCCCTGAGGTTTGCGCTGAAGCTGTCTGCGTACGGTGAAGCGACCTCATACTCGCACTTCTCGTTCGCGCGCAGCCAGAAGCCTGCGGTTCCGCCGATGTAGCTTGCCGCCACATACTGGTTCTTTGACGTGTCGTAGCTCCATGCGTTCGCGGATATGTCGCATTTGCTTGCAATGTCCTTGATGCTCACTGCAGATGTCGAGGGCGAGGATATCATGTTCCATCCCTTCGCAAGCACGATTTTCACCGTGTCATTCTGGGGCGGGGTTCCGGCCGCCTTCACGACCACCTTGTCCGCCGCAGACGCCACAAGCTTGTAGCCATCTATGCACTGCGGATTTGCCGATGCCACTGCAGTTATGCAGTCCGATGTGTACTGGTACACGTCTATCTCGGCGTAGTTTGCGCCAAGCGTGTACGCGGTGAAGTACGCCGACACTTCCTTCGACGTTCCTGGGCTGAGCGTTATGTAATCAACGCGCTCCTGCGCCTGGGACGTCTTTTTCGTTGTGCTGCTGTCAGACGCCACGTCGTTTGCGCTGCTGAGGGACGTGACCACCTTGAACTTCTGGTCGGCATCCTGCGCGGCGTTCGCATACGTTATCTTGCCTGTAACGTACACCTGGCTGTACTGGGCAACTTCCGCCGGGGTGACGTCCGCTGTTACGCTCACCTTGCCGTCGCTTTGCGTTTCCTTGCCTGCAATGCACAGGTAAGTCGGCTTGGACGATACGTAGTCGTTGACATTGCCCCTGTCTTTCCATCCATACGAGGTTTCAGTGCCGCCGTCTACGATTTCAGTCGTGCCGGAGAACCATTTCTTGCAGTACGTCAGTATGTCCAGGTTTGCCCCAGAAACCCCGTCCGGGTCCGTAGACCATTCGCCGTTCAGGTTGCTGTGCCTGTTCACCTTGCCATACCAGTAGGACACCCTGCCGAGAATGGCCTTGCCTGGGTTGCCGACTGTCACCGCGGTGCTCTTGTATACCGTTACGCCTTCGCTGTTTTTCACGCTAAAGGTTATCGGGTATATTCCTGCGCTCGAATACGAGTGCTGGAACGTTGGGGCCAAGGCTGCCGAATCCGATGCCGACGGCACCGCATTGTTGCCATCGCCCCAGGTTACGCTGTATGTGAGTGCCCTGCTGTTGGGGTCATACGCGCTTATGCTCCATGTGCCGCTCTGGCTCGTGGAGAGCGAGGTCGGGCCGCTCGTCTTGGAAATTATCGGGAGGTTGCTTGAGGTGTTGGTGTTTCCAGTGCCCACTTTTACTGTTACAGTGGATTGCGTTGTCGCGCCCGCGCTATCCGTCACACTGAACGTTACTGTGTATGTTCCCGTGCTGTAATAGGTGTGCTGGAATGTCGCGGTCGAGCCTGCCGAATCCGAGGCCGACGGCACTGCGCTGCCGCTCTCTCCCCAGTTCACATAGTAGGAAAGGTAGGTTCCGTCAGGGTCGTATGCAGACACCTTCCATGTGCCCGTGGTGCCTGTCGCTATTGATGCCGGGCCGCTTGCGCCAGTAATCACCGGCGGGAGGTTTGTTGACTGAGTGCAGTATGGTGTTGGAAGCACGAAACTGCCCGAGTCAGTGGCCGAATCGCTGGCTGCACTGGTAGCGGTCGGCTGCGTGTTTATCTTCTGTGCCGTTATCTTGTATTGATAGACCCCGCAGGGCATGCTGGTGCCAAAACTCATCACATACACACCCGCATTAAGTCCATTTGGGCCCATGATATTACTGATAGTCTCGCCACTTGGAGTCTTGACAGTGGCTGACACCTTCACGTCGCCATTTGCTGGAACATTCCCGTTAACGCCCACATTTGCATAGAGCATGTACAATCCACTCGAGCCGTCGAGTGCAGCCCAGGTCTTCAATGAAAGGCCGTTCTGGTTGTTTCCACTGTTGCACGCCCCGTTGCTGCATCCATTTGCGCATTGGGTGATTGACGGATAGGCGCCGATGCCGTTGTTGCAGTATAATTCATTTATGTAGCAGTTGCTGCCTGTGCATGACTGCGCATTGTTGTAATACGTTCCGTCTGCTGCCTTGGTTACACAGAAGTCGGTCCACGACCCGGCGGACGTCGTAACAGTCCCTTTCACGTAAATATTCTTGCCGCCGTCGCTGTCAACGCAGGTTGCGGGCAATGGCGTGGTGCCGCTTGCAGCCACCTTCACCTTCGCATACTTCGCTGTGGTTGACGTGCCTGGCGAGGTGTCGCACACCGAAACGGTGTACGTCACTCCTTCCGGCGAAACATAGCTCGTGGAGGAGTGCGGGTTCACGTTGAT
>JBAYMR010000004.1:0-93246 GCA_041663445.1 Candidatus Micrarchaeia archaeon | reverse complement strand
GGCGGCGTCGGCTTCATCGCTGTCGGCGAGGGCAAGGGCACCGACAAGGTCCGCGGAGCCGCGGAAGGGGTGCTCAAGAACAAGCTGCTGGATGTCGACTACGAAGGCGCAAACGGCGCTCTCATCCACATATCCGGAGGGGCGGACCTCACACTGGGCGATGCCATCAAGGCGGGAGAAATCATCACTGAGAAGATGGACCCGCAGGCAAACGTCAAGTGGGGAGCGAGGCTCATCCCAGGCTACGACGGCAAGCTGGAAATAGTTGCCATCGTGACCGGAGTGAAGGGTGCGAACGTGTTCGGCGCAGGCGGAAGCGAAGACGAGCCAAAGAAGGAAGTGTCGTACAGCGACATAGAGATAATTGGCTAGATTCAGCACCGACAGCCATCCAAACTGGAACTATCTTTGGACAACATCGGCGCGCGGGGAACTCCCAACCCTCCTTGCGCGCTTTTGGTTTTTTTATATTTCATTAGCATTCGCGCTGCTCATGCCAATGCTGAAAAATTCCTGCCCACTTTTTGCGCAGCAAAAAGGGGCGCCTTTTTCGCACCGCGAAAAAGAGCGCGGAAATTTTCCAACTCTTAGCGGGAGCGTTCGGCGCTTTTCGATTTTTCCACGTTTTCCCCTGCTTCATGGTTCCTGCTTTTCCTGCCTTGCGCGCTTTTCCACGCCGTGGAAAATTCCCCCCGCATATTGTATATTTAAATCTAATCCGCGAATTGCCCCACAAGGCGATAGGTATGGACAGCTTAGTAAGGTCAGTCCTAGGAGAGCAAGAGCCAGCTCAAGCCGAATCTTTTGGCTCGGACCAGATTAAGATAGTCGTAGTAGGAGCAGGAGGAGCGGGAAACAACACAATAAACCGGCTTATCCGCTCGGGCGTGAAGGGATGCGAACTTGTCGCGGTAAACACCGACAGGCAGCACCTCAACATGATACACGAGAAGGCTAAGAAAATCCTCATCGGCAAGACCATCACCAAGGGGCTCGGGGCAGGAGGCTATCCTGACACCGGCACCAAGGCTGCGGAGATGGACAGGCCGCTTCTCGAGAAAGAGCTCGAGGGCGCGCACCTTGTCTTTGTCTGCGCAGGAATGGGAGGAGGCACGGGCACGGGCGCAGCGCCTGTCATTGCGGAAGTCGCAAAGGCACAGGGCGCAATCGTCATTGCCATGGTGACATACCCGTTCAACCTTGAAAGGGCAAGGAGGACGAAGGCCGAAGAGGGAATTGCCAAGCTCCGCAAGTACGCCGACTCGGTAATCGTCGTGGACAACAACAGGCTGGTGAAGATTGTCCCGAACCTGCCGATGAACGAGGCGTTTGCGGTTGCGGACGAAATCCTTTCAAAGGCGGTCGGAGGGCTTGTGTGGACAATCACGCAGCCGTCCCTCATCAACATCGACTTTGCGGACGTGCGCTCCATCGTACAGGGAGGCGGCGTCGGCTTCATCGCTGTCGGCGAGGGCAAGGGCACCGACAAGGTCCGCGGAGCCGCGGAAGGGGTGCTCAAGAACAAGCTGCTGGATGTCGACTACGAAGGCGCAACAGGCGCGCTCATACACATCTCGGGAGGGGCAGACCTCACGCTTGGAGATGCCATTAAGTCGGGAGAGCTCATCACGGACAAGATGGACCCGCAGGCAAACGTCAAGTGGGGAGCGAGGCTCATCCCAGGCTACGACGGCAAGATAGAAATAGTTGCCATCGTGACCGGAGTGAAGGGCGCGAACGTGTTCGGCGCAGGCGGAAACGACGACGCTCCGAAGAAGGAAGTGTCGTACGGCGACATAGAGATAATCGGCTGAACGCAACCAAACCGACAACCTATAACAAACTATCTTTGGACAACATCGGCGCGCGGGAACCCAACCCCCCTGCGCGCTTTTGGTTTTTTTTTAAAATCTTAGCGCGAGCGTTCGGCGCTTTTCGATTCTTTCCCAATTATTCCCAAAATGCGTTTTCCCATTTTTCCAACTCTGCCAATCCGTGCATTTTTCATTGTATTGGAATTTCTATATTCCAATGCTGAAAAAGTTGTCTGCAACTTTTTCATTGTAGCCGCGCTCGCTTCGCTCGCTCTGCTGCTGAAAAAGCCATCTGCGACTTTTTCACCCCGTAGAATTTCCCATTTACGAACGCGTGCGTTCTGCAAAAAGAAATCTATTTAAACATGCCATGCGAATTACGGTTGGCGATCAGATGGACAGTGCAGTTTCCCTCGTGAATGTAGGTTTTTAGCGAGCGGATGCCGTGTCCAAAAACGATGGAGACAAACAAACAAGGCGGGGGTTGGATATGTTCGAAAACGTGGTTGGGGAATCAAAGGCGGACGAGCTCATGAGCAATGAGGGCGTCAGGATAGGGATAATCGGCGTGGGCGGCGCAGGCTGCAACACGGTCGACAGGATGATGAAGAACGGAGTGAAAAGCGCGCAGACTATTGCTGTTAACACCGACCAGCTTCACCTCAAGGTCGTTCAGGCGCACAAGAGGGTGCTGATTGGCTCATCCGTAACGAGGGGCTTGGGCGCAGGCGGCTTCCCTGAAGTCGCGGCAAAGTGCGCGGAAATGAGCCGCGAAAAGCTCCGCGAGGTAATCGGGCAGAAGGAGCTTGTTTTCGTATGCGCAGGGATGGGAGGCGGCACGGGCACGGGCGCGGCGCCAATCGTCGCTGAAATTGCCAAGGAAGAGGGCGCAATCGTCGTTTCAGTCGTTTCAATACCTTTCCGCCTTGAGCGCGCGCGCGTGCAGAAGGCAAAATGGGGCCTTGAGCGCCTCATGGCGAAGTCCGACACCTGCATAGTGCTCGAGAACGACAGGCTGGTGAACTATGTGCCCAACCTGCCGATTTCCGAGGCATTCAACCTTGCGGACGCAATAACCGGCAAGGCAATAACGGGCATTGCCGACACGATAATGCTGCCGTCGCTCATGAACATTGACTTTGCGGACGTGAAGTCCGTAATGCTGAACGGCGGCTTCGCGCTCATCTCCATGGGCGAGGCGCACGGCACGGACAGGATTGAGAACGTCGTCAGGAACACGATGGAGCACCCGCTCCTCGACGTTTCCTACGAGGGCGCAAAGGGCGCGCTCCTCCACATCAACGGAGGCACGGGCCTCACGCTCGGCGAGGGCATCGAAATCGGCGAGAAAATCTCCGCCAGCTTCGATTCCAACGCGGATGTCAAGATAGGCGCAAGGCTCGACCCGAGCATGGGCGACGGCATTTCAGTCACCTCCATAGTGACCGGCGTGCGCAACCCATACGCAACCGCGCCCGTCGAGGCAAAGCCCAAGGCGCTGACAATGGACGCGCTCAACTACATCTGAGTTTTTTTTATTTTTACTGAATCCGGCGCCCTTCCCCAACAAGGGCGCATTTTCTTTTTCTTTTTCCGCCTTCCCTATCACATCTTTTATAAACTCTTCAATTCACACACCTGCAACATGGGCTGGTAGCTCAGCGGTAGAGCGCGTCGTTCGCAACGACGAGGCCACGGGTCCAAATGCCACCCCAAGGGGGCTCTGTTGTCGTCGGCAAGCCGATGACTTCGCGTCAAAAACCTCGCGGTTTTTGCCGTCCCCCTTAGTGCGGCGCCCCCAAATCCCCCCGACGGTGGTTTGAGGGTTGTGGAAATCCCGTCCAGTCCATTTTTATTTTATCCCTCCTCAGCACAAGCCATGAAAGTCGCAGTCCTATTTTCCGGCGGAAAAGATTCCGTCTTCGCGGCATTCGTTTGCCAGCAGCAGGGCTGGGACGTTTCCCTTCTTGCAATCCGGCCTGCGGAATACTCGAAGATGTTCCACCACCCCAACATAGAATGGTGCGCGGCACAGGCGCAGGCAATGGGCATGCCCCTCAAAACGGTGGAAGCCGACGGCAAGGGGGAGGAAGACGAGCTTGGCGCGATAAAGGAGGCGCTGCGGCAGATGCGCGCTGACGCCGTTGCCACGGGCGCAATAGAAAGCGAGTACCAGAAGCAGAGGGTTGACATGATTGCGCACGAGCTGTCCATCCGCTCATTCTCGCCCATCTGGCGCACCGGCGAAAGCCTCCTTTCCGAGCAGTGCGCCTATCTTGAAACTTATGTCGTGGCGGTCTCTGCCGAAGGCTTGGGGAATGGCGACTTGGGCGCGCGCTTCGACGCAAAGTTCGTATCGCGCCTCAAGCGCATGAAGCCGCCGGTAAGCCCGCACCTCGAAGGGGGCGAGGGCGAAACATTCGTGTGCGGCGCGCCTTTCTTCGCAAAAGCCCTGAAAATAAGGGAAATGGAAAAAGAGTGGGACGGCTCCCGGGGGGTCGCAAAAATAACCTCCCTCTAGTTGCCTGCAACGGCTTCCAGCTTGTCTATTATGTTGTTCAGGTCCTGCCCGTACGCCGCGCGTATCTTTATCGCCGAGGTGAACTTTGCCTCGACAGGAAGCTCCTTTTGTATCCGTATCGTGCCGTTCCCGAATGCCTCGGCGCTCGAAATCGGGATTGTCGCCTCGATGGGCACTTCCTCCTGCACGCGGAACTGGACCGGCTGGCCCGTAGATGAAAGCCCCACGAGCTGGGTGTCAATCGGTATCATGAATGAAAGCGGGATATCGAACTTTGCCGGGAACAGGTCCTTTATGGGGTAGCTCCTGTTCAGGGTTATGGTGGTGGAAACCGGCGCGGTCATCATGATGTCCCTGTCCTGCAGCGCCCTCAAGTCGTCGGCAATGCCCATCAGCTGCGCCTTCTGCGAAGGCGAGAGCGGCTTTTCCATGAAATACGTCCCGTACACGCTCAGGAGCGCCAGCGCAAGCGCCACCACCGCCACGACCATCGTGATGCTGCTTGCGCCTCCCTGCGGCGCGGCTTGCGGCACTGCCGGGGGCGTTGCCCTCTCGGACGGCGGGGTATATGGCTTCGGGCTTCCGCGCGAAAAGCTGGATGGGAGGTTGGACGGCATAATGTTCACCGCCAGCCATTACGCCGTTCCCATTTTTATTACGTGCGCATCGCTTCGCTCCCGCAAACCCCGAAAAAGCGCCTAAGCACTTTTTTAAACTCTATCTGCAAACTTCCCAACGAGGGATACCATGCCAAAAGTAACATTCAAATCAGACGGGAAAACAGTGGAGGTGCCTGCTGGCACTCCCCTTACCCAGGTTGCAGAGGACAACGGCGCATCCATACCGTTCTCATGCAAGGCCGGCGTCTGCGTCTCCTGCCTGGTCACAGTGGTGAAAGGCATGGAAAATCTCACGCCGCCGACGGAGAACGAGAAGGCTACGCTGGAGGGCTTTGGCGCCAAGCCGAACCAGCGCCTCGCGTGCCAGGTCACGGTGAACGGCGACGTTGAAGTGGAAAATCCCTGATTTCCCTTCCGAGGCATTGCATGCTTTCTGTATCCCTCGACCGCGCGTCATATTCCGCCGGCGACACGATATCCGCCACCATCAGCGTGCGCCAGCAAAAGCCATTGGAGGCGCGCGGGTTGTCCGCCGCCCTCGCATGCTCCGCGCGCAAGATGGTCAAGACCACCGTGGTGCTGGACAGGTACGACTATGACCGCGACCGCGAAATGGGGCAGCCATACTCCTCGCACATGGAGACGAAGACCGAAGAGCGCGGCAGCACGGCGTTCGAGCAGGAAAAGCAGGTCTGCGGCAAGCGCACTTTTTCAGGGGATGAAACCTTCACGGTGCAATTCACGCTCCCTGCAAACGCCGCGCCCACAAGCCGCGAGTTCGGGCACGACAACGCAATCTACATCTGGAAGCTGCGCGTGAAGCTCGACATCCCGTTCGCCATCGACGAGAACGCGGAGGCCGAAGTGTTCGTGGAAGGGCTCTAGCTGCCCCCTTATGGCAAAAGAAGCTTCAGATAGAACAGCGGCGACTGCGCCTTCTTCTTTTCCTCGTCTGAATTTATCATGTTGACCAGCATCTGCCGCGCCTCTGGCTTGTCCGCGGCTTTCCCTATGAACAGGTTCAGCAGGAAGCGGAACCGGCATGCCTTCTGCAGGCGGTAGGAATCCACCATCTCGGGGTAAAGGTATTCGTCAAGCAGCTTCCCGTATTTGGCAAGCGATTCGGCAGGCAGTGGCGCGCTCCCCGGCATTTTCCCAATCGCCTCGCCAATCGCCACCGCGGCATACTTGCCCGAGCACAGCGCGTTGCCCACGCCTTCCCCTGAAAACGGGTCAACGAGCGATGCGGCATCTCCGACGAGTGCCCAGCCATCGCCAAAGCACTTCTTCCTGTACGAGCCAAGCGGGATTGCCCATCCGCCCATCCTTCCGGAAAGCAAGGCGTTCCTGAAGCGCGGCGCAATGGACGCGTTCTTCGCAATCGCATCCGCAAGCATGGCGTTCGGGTGCTTCCTCCCCTTGTTCAGGTCGGAGGAAAGTATCCCCAGGCCGACATTCGCCATGCCGTTCGCCATCGGGAAAATCCAAAGGTAGCCGGGCAGCACCCCGTCAATGAAGAAAAGCTCGATGTTCTCGGTCAGCCCTTCCACTCCCGTGTAATAGCCCCTCACGCCGGAATAGACATGCTCCACCGGGGGATTGGGCAGCCCGAGCAGCCTTGACACGGCAGATGCCGCGCCGTCGGCGCCCACCACCACGCGGGACCTGAATTTCATCTTTGCCTTGTCGGATGCGCGCGTGCCAGAAATGCCGCACACCGCTTCCCCCTCCTTCAGCAGCCCGTCCGGTGCAAAACCAAGCAAAACGGAAATCCCCGGGTGCGCCCCGGCTGCGCGGAAGAGCACATCGTCGGTATCCACGCGCGCCACGGTGTATCCCGCAAACGGCACGCCCTCAGCATTCGGGAACGGCACCGACACATGCTTCCCGTTCGGGGCGATGAGCGACAGGCCCCTCACAATGCCGTGCGGCTTCTTCTCCAGCCCGCCAAGCAATCCAAGCTCGCGCGCCACGCCAATGGATTTTCCGGAAAACGCGTCGCCGCACACCTTCTCGCGCGGGAATGACGCAACTTTGTCAACAAGCAGCACGTCCCTCCCCGCATTGGCAAGGAAGAGCGCGCAGGAGCAGCCCGACGGGCCCGCGCCCACTATGATTGCGTCGTATGTTTTTTCCTCTGAAGGGACGTTTGCCATGGAAACACGCCTTGTCAAATATAAACTATTCCCTTAAAAATGCTCTCATGGCGGGCGGAAACAGGGAGGAAATCCTGCAAAGCATCTGGCAGCCGCCGCAAGAATGGAAACAGGATGGCGCGTGGCTTTGGTGGTTCTGGATTTTTTTCATCCACGATGAAAATACAAAAAAAACGGGCAAGTGCCGCCAGCTCATGATACTCTGGTCAATAAAGAAAGACGGCGAGATAAAGTGCAACTCACTCGACATCCGCATCCCGCGCCAGCTCGAGGCGCGCTCGGACGGCACCTATTCCCTCAACGGCGCAGCAGCTGCATGGTATTTTGACGGGGAAAAAATGCACGATGACTTTGTGCTGGAAACGTCTTGCATGACGCTCGACCCCCGCAGCCGCTCCCTGGTTGCGCCGGGGAAGACCCCCTCCTCGTTCTCACAGCGCGGCGAGGATTTCATAACAAGGATAAAATCAGGCGGGATTGAGTTCGAGTTCGTGGCGCGCCAAACCGACCTGCACACTGCCGTGGGGCCCAATTACGGTGACACGCAGTTTCCCGCAGGCATGAGGATAGAGGGAACGCGCATAGAAACGATGTCCCTTTCCGGCACCGAGGCGCACAACGGCAGCAAGCGCGCGCTTTCCGGCACCGCCTATTTCCAGAAAATACTGCTTGCCGCGCCCCCGCCGCCATGGTACTGGGGGCTTTACCATTTTTCCGACGGGAGCTTTTTCACCTACATGGTGCCCTATGCCGGCAGGTCCATGCTTGCGGACAATGCCTGGGCGGGCGCGCGCCTCAAAAAGCCAAGCTTCCCGTTGAAGCAGGATGTCTTCCTCTACCACGCGCCAAGCAAGCGCGTTTTCGACGGCCACTGCCTCTCGGTCACGCCCTCGCAAATAGGCGAGACCGATACTTGGCAGCATGAGATGAAAGGCAGCGGCAGCGATTTTGAAATCACCGCAACCGCGCGCGCATACTCGCACGCCTGCTGGTCATTCAGGAAAAAAATAGGCGCCCTTCCGCTGCGCTCAAGCTTCAAGTACAACGAATACCCCTCGGTGCTCGAGTCGCTGGAGCTTACCACGAACAGCGGCGAAGTCATCCGGCTCAAGAACGGCTGGGGGAACATGGAAAACGCATGGGGCTTCATTATCTGATGCGTTTTCCAGAAGCCGCAGGGAACCGTGCGGCTCAGATGGAAAACGCATGGGGCTTCATTATCTGATGCGTTTTCCAGAAGCCGCCGGAGCGCATTCAGCAAAAAAAAAACAAACAAACAAAATAAAGTGCCGATCTATTTTTCCTTGCGAGGAAAAATGGCCGTCCAAACGCTTCGCATTTGTCCGACGAGGGGCGTTGTGCAAAATGCATAACTTAGGAATTGCCATGCCGCTGTACACCCTAATAATGGGTCGGTAAATGGCCAACTTGCGCAGCTGCGCAAGCCAGACAAAAATGTTATGCAACCCCGCGGAACGGCTATGGGCAAAGGGTTTTTCTAACGTGGCCGTCATCAATGCGGTCATGCGCATATAGACCATGCACCGCAACAAACCCCTTTGTCAGCCTATCCTTAATTTCCTGCTTGATATGCTCAATGTTATCTTCACGCCCCGCATGCCCATATCTCACCCAAGATGCATTTCCTTCACGGTCTTCGCTAAAATTAAGCAGTTTGTAATTGTTTTCGTATTTGCCCATCATTGTCAAAAAGAATACTATGTCTTTTATTTTGCCGTCCTGGCGTGCAAAAAACACGAATGTTTCGGCTTCCACATAAGGCACGCTGCTTTTCATGAAAAATTCCGCCTTTTTGATATCCAGCCCATTCATCCTGCAAAACCGCTCTGCCGCCTCGCCGCTGGCTTTGCCCTTGCCATTCAAGCCCATCACTGCCTTTATTTCCGCCATGACTGCATCTCGCACAGCTGTCTTCTTTTCAACAGTTGTAGTTATTTCCTCAAAAGTTTTCTTTTTCAAGAGAAAATACCCTTGAAAAGATTTGAACTGACTATTGTAAACGCCATATTTCTCGCGAGCATCTTTTTTCGAAATAATCACTGGCATTTTTTGAAGAACCGATGTCATCTCATCACCGATTTTATATTGTACGAAATGTTTAAATATGTATGTAATAGCAAGTAGTATGACGGGCAGAGCAAGAGCGAGACGCCGACGAGGAGACGAAGTTGTGCCACAGCACAACGACGGATTTTGGCGCGAAAGCGCCAAAACCGAGGAGGCGATTCTGAACGAAGAGAAGAATCGCCGACGAGGAGATTTGAACTCCTAAGCCCCGAAGGGCACTAGATTGCTTCCCCACAAAACTCTTTCTTTGAAAAAGAACGGAGATATGGGTTTCAAGTCTAGCGCGATACCAGGTTCTGCCACGTCGGCTTTTTGCAGTATCTGTGTTGTCATGGAAAGGGTTTTAAAGCTCTTTCAATGGGAATACAAAAAGGCAGGTCTGAAGCTGGAAAGCGAAGGCGATTGGAATGGCACACAAAATCAATGGCACCTCAGCGAATTTAATACGGCTCCAAAAGCCGGGCGACCAGCGCAGCCCCGGCTGCTTCATGAACAGGCAAGACAGCCCCGTGGCCGTCAATGGCGCGCGCGAGATATTTGTCCAGCTGAAAAAGGGCATAGTGATGTACAGCGGCTCAAAGGAAAGGCTGCCGCAGTCCGAGCTGCTCTCGCCTTACTGCGAATCTGCGCTTGCAAGGGTGATGCACGAGCACCTCGCCACGGTATATGGCAAGACGCTTGAGGATTTCAAGTGCGACCTGCAGGCGCGCAGGGAGCTTTCCACCCCGTTTTTCGTGGCATACGGCAAGGGCGGCTGGCCCACAGGCGCGGCATTCCCCATAAGGAAAAACCATCTGCCAAAGGATTCAGCCGAGGTCGCAAGCGAGGAATACTGGGCAAAGGACGAGCCTGATGGCAAGTACCTTGTTTTCCGCAAGCTTGTCTCGGATTTCGACTGGACGCCGGGGCTTGGCAAGCAGCTGCTGCAGGGCGGCATCCTGCCTTACGGCAGGGCGTTTTTCCTGCACGGCGAGATTGAGGGCGCGTTCGCATATGTCTATCCCAGCCGCTATGGCGCCTACAAAGGGATGCCTATTGAAAAATACCTGCTGGGCGGGTCTGACAGGAATTTCGCGCTCCACTCGGACCTGGGCGCAACATTGGGCCGCATCTTCCCGGGCGCCTGCAACGACGTTGGAAGGACGGGCGGCATGATTTTCGAGATGGACTACTCTGCACTGCTCGCCTTCAAGGCATGAGCGCCCCTGCTTCTCAGCCAAACCGCCAGCTTCCTTATCACATAGAATATCACGCAGAAAACCAGCATCACCGCGATGTCGCCTTCCGGCCATGCGCCCATGAGCGCGCTTGACCTGAACGCCATCACCGCATAATAGAACGGTATGTAGGGCGTGAAATACGAGAACGGCTCGTTAAGGGTGTGCTGGGGCCAAATCGCGCCGCCCGAGCTTATCATGAAAATTGCGAGGAGCGAAAGCACCGGCGACATTATCTGCACCTGCTCCGACGTGAAAATGTCGCCCATGAGGTATGTGATGGCGCGCGTCATCATCAGGAACATGCCCGAGATGAAAACCATGTTCAAAAACAGCGCGTCAATCCCCGCGCGCGCAGGGAAGCCCATGCAGCAGTACAGCCCCAGCAGCACAAGCACCTGGGCAAGGCAGAACAGCGCCGCAAACGGGAGCGCACGCTTGGCGTGCGTGAGCGCGCAGAACAGATATGCCGAAGCCGCACCGAAGAAAAGCCCCAGCGCCACGAACGCAGTTGCAAAGAATGTGCCGTAATCTGTCTTGTTGGACTCATGCACCTTGAGCGCCACTGTCGGCAGGTTTTCCGAATAGTCCGACGCCTTGCCTATCGCGGACGCCAGTTTCGCCTGCTTGGAAGAAAGCATCTGCAGGCCGCCTGAAAGCTCCTCCTGCCCTGCAGCCGCAGCCGTCTGCCCTTCCGATACCTGCCCGAGCGAAAGCGCCTCGTCGCCCATGCTGGACGAAAGGCGCACCTGCGCGTCCTGCAGCTGGAAAATGCCCGTTTCCAGCCGTGCGGCGCCGCTTGCGGCGGTGTAAAGCCCCGACGTAACCTGCGAGCTTCCGGAATAAATGCTGGCTGCCCCGCTGTCCAGCCTTGCAATGCCTGCGCTTTCGAGTGCGGAGACCGTGCTTGCCGCCTGCAGCGCGGCCAGCAGCTGCGTTTTCACCGAGGAATTGTCAAGCGTGCCCGCAAGCGCCAGCGACTGCGAGATGGATGTGCTAAGCGCCGCATTCGCAGCCTTCAGCTGCCCTGTGCCGTTCTTGAGCGCCAATGCGCCCGACTGCACCTGCGCGCTCCCCTCCTGCAGGCTCACCAGCCCGCCGCGCAGCGCGTCGGCGGAATAGCCCGCGGTCCTGAGGTTGGATGCAATCTCCCTGCCGGACGATGCCATCTCGCCGGAATAGCTCGACGCGGTTGAAGTGTAGGCCCCGAGCCGCCCCTGCGCATCGGCGATTTGCCCGGACGCGCTTCCAGCGGCGCCCAGCTGGGACGAGGTCATCTTTTCCTGGAACGAGGCGTGCGACAGCCCGATGCCCACCTGCTTTCCAGCCGCATCCTTCAGCGCGGCATTCACCCTTTCTGTGAGCACGGTGAACGTGGGCGAAAGCACGCGCGTGGCGACATAGCTCCTGCCGTCATCCACCATAAGCTCGAGCTGGGCGTCCTGCCCGTTTTCAATCCTGTCCGAGAATCCTTCGGGTATCACTATTGCCGCCCATTCGGTCCCGCCGCTTATGCTCTGCTCTGCATATTGGTAGGTGGCGCGCCTGAACTGGTATGCATTGGTGCCCAATATCGTGTTTTCCACGCTTGCGCCAATCCCGCCGCCGTCCATGTTCACCACGAGCACCGGCGTGTTTGCCATGTTGTCCATCGGCTTGTAATACGCGCCAACATAAAGGCCGAACACCAGCGCAGGTATGAGTATGAGCCCCAGCACCATCAGCCACTTGCCTGAAAAACGGGATGCGTCGTCGTCGAACCTGTCAAGGGCGCATTTAATCTCCCCTGCAAAGCCTCTGGCGCCGCTCCATGCCCACCTGGCAAATGAAGAGACCGCGCCGCCAACCAGCCTTCCCGCGCCCCCAAGGCCGCCTGCCTGCCGCCAAGTGCCCCTCGGGCGACTGCCTTCCTGCCCATGCCCTGCGCTATCCTGGGCCTGCCGGCGCAGCGCCTTGGCATCAGCAGCGGCGTTTCCCTTCAGCCCTGCCTTTTCTTTCTCGTTGCCATGTACAATATCGCGAGTACGCATGCTCCCACCACAAACGGCAATAGGTTTGCCTCCCTGTCCACGAACTCAACATCCGAATCAAACGTCTGGCTGAAGCTCTCGTCCCCCTCGCTCCAGCGCGCCTCGATGGTCACGGGGTATTTCCCCGCCTTCTTCCCCTCTATCTCAAAGACAGTGGCGCGCTCGCCGGTGAAATCGCCGAGGTATGAAACGTCTGGCGAGTTGACTGCGGAGTTCGACGCCACCGAAACTGAAAGCTTCTCCGCCTTTGCGCCCGTGTTCTCCAGGTCCACCACGTAGTAGTCCTTGCCGACGTAGTGCGTGCCGGCTTCCAGCACGGCCGAAAGCTTCGCGTGCTGCTTCTTTTCCACCTTCACGCCGAGCGATGCGGCCATGCCCATTTCGTCTGAGGAGAGCGTGAAGACCGCGTCATGGCTCCCCGACTGGCAGCTCACGCGCGCGGGCGTGCTTATGCTCACGTTCCCGTCAAGCTCGGAGTAGTAGAAAACCGGGCTGGAAAACGCAATGCAGTCCGAGTAGAGCGAAACCTGCACATTGTGGAGGCCGGTTGCCGCGAACGACACCGTGAAATTGTCAAGCTCGTTGGTGTAAAGCGGCCCGGACACCGTAAAATCGCTGATGCGGTATTCCTTCACGTCCACGTTCACGGTGGAGTCATACCATATCCTTTCAGACGACGATATCCCGGTTGCATTGTTGTAGACGAACCTGCTCGAGCCGTCGTCCCAGCGCACCGCGATTCCCAGCACGCCGCCGCTCGCGTTGGAGCGTATCGGGAACCTGAACTCCTGCACGCCGTAAGGCGGCAGCGTGGCGGACATGTTCATGCACGAAAGCTCAGGCGGGCATTCCAGCCCGATTCTCATGCTGTCAACCGAATATGCCTGGTCGCTCTTGAAAGTCAGGTACAGGTCAAAGTCCTGGTGTGGCCTCGGCGTTGCCGGGTCCAGCCTGTATGAAACCATGTGCGTGTTCGCGGCAAAGCCGGCTGTCGAAAGGGCCAGCAAAAGCGCCAATGCGAGTGCAATTTTCTTCATTTCCCCACCCCTACTCCCCGTCCATCAGGTACGTCATGAACTTTCCCAGTTCCTTGTTCTTGAAATATCCCGTTATCATCTTCAGGTACGCCCTGCCTTCCGCAGTAATCCTGTAGGCATACGCCACGCGCCTGCCCTTATCGCGCGTGCGGGTCAGCATCCTGTTCCTCACAAGCTCGCCCATCGCGGGGTAGAACGAGCCCGGGCCCCATTTCGCCAGCAGTATCTCGCGCGCGTCGTGCATAAGGCGGTAGCCGCTCTTCGGCTCGCCCCTGCAGGCGTACAGTATGTATGCGCTGGTCAGCGCCTTGCCTATGGTTGATGACATTTTCTTCATGCTTCCATTTCGGGGCAAACATCTTTTAAATATATCTATTTTGGATACATCCATTCCAGTAATAAGGCGCCCGTAAGGCTCGCGCTAATGACCTGTAAAAATAAAAAATTCGGAACAGGGGAGAAAAAGGGCTTACTCCAGGCTTATCTTTACCTGCACGTTCTCGGGGACACGCACCCTCATGATTTGCCTCAGCGTCCTTTCGTCGCCGGCGACATCAATCACGCGCTTGTGTATCCTCATTTCCCAGTGCTCATAGGTGTCCGAGCCGTCCCCGCAAGGCGTGCGCCTGGTGGTGACCGTCATCCTGTGGGTAGGCAGCGGGACAGGGCCCTTTATTTCGACGCCTGTCGCCTTAGCAATCTCCACAATCTGCTTGCAGACCTCCTCGAGCTCTTCGGGAGTCTTTCCAATCAACTTGATTCTTGCCTTGCCCATGAAAATTTCCTCCGGAAATTTTCAGACGCCGCCCTTCAGGACGGCGCTGATTGTTTCACCGATTCTCCGTTCCGATTCGTGTCGACCGGACACTTGTTCCATAAAAATAATCAAAAAATAAAAAACTCACGCCTTCTTCTCCACGACGTCAAGCACCACGCCTGCGGCCACAGTCTGGCCCATGTCGCGGATGGCAAACCTGCCCAGCGGCGCGAAGTCTGAGAACTTCTCAATCACCACGGGCTTGAGCGGCTTGATTTTCACGACTGCAACGTCGCCGGACTTGAGGAAGTCAACCGGGCCGGGCATTGCTGCGCCGGTCTTCGGGTCCTTCTTCGAAACAAGCTCGATGAAAGTGCAGGCTATCTGCGCGGTGTGGATGTGGAACACCGGCGTGTAGCCCTTGCCGATTGCTGTCGGGTGCTCGAGCACCACGATTTGCGCCGTGAACTCGGCTGCAACCTTTGGCGGGCTGTTGACGGGCCCCACGACCTCTCCGCGCTTGACGTCCTTCTTGTCCACGTTCTTCACGTTGAAGCCGACGTTGTCTCCAGGCACTGCCTGCTGCAGCTCCTGGTGGTGCATCTCAATCTTCTTCACCTCGCCCTTTGCCCCTGAGGGCATGAAGACGATGGATTCGTTGAGGTGCAGTATTCCCGTCTCGACACGGCCTACCGGCACCGTGCCGTGGCCTGTGATTGTGAATACGTCCTGGATTGGAAGGCGGAGCGCCTTGTCGGTCGGCTTGACCGGCGCCACGAACTTGTCGAAGCACTCAAGGAGCGTCGGGCCGTTGTACCACGGCATCTTGTCCGTCGCCTTGTTCTTGATGTTGGTTCCCTGCCAGCCCGAGTACGGGACGAACGGGATGTCCTCGACCTTGTAGCCGATGTTCTTCAGGAGCGTGGACATTGCCAGCTTGGTCTCCTCGAACTTGGCCTGCTCGTAGTTGACCGCGTCCATCTTGTTGATGGCCACGACGACTTGCTTGATGCCGAGCACTTTCGCAAGGAACGCGTGTTCCTTGGTCTGCGCCTGCACTCCGTCCTTTGCGGAGCACACAATCACGGCTGCGTCGGCCTGCGATGCGCCTGTAATCATGTTCTTCACGAAGTCCCTGTGCCCTGGCGCGTCGATGATGGTGAAGTAGTACTTGTTCGTCATGAACTCCTTGTGCGAAAGGTCAATTGTCACTCCCCTCTCGCGCTCCTCCTTCAGGGTGTCCATGGTGAAGGCGAATTCGAAGGTTGCCTTTCCGACCTTTTCCGCCTCCTCCTTGAGTTTCCTCAGCTGCTGGTCAGTAAGCGCCCCCGTTTCGTAAAGGATACGCCCGACCGACGTGGACTTTCCGTGGTCCACGTGACCGATGAATATCAGGTTAAGATGCTCTTTTTCTGCCATTACAATACACCTCCTACTATGAACTTTGACCCCGAGCAAACAAAAGCCAGTCTGCAGCAAGTCGAAAGCACCTCTATTTTAGAGGATTAGTTTAAAAACTTAACTTTAGGCGGTTTCACGCCTTCTTTTTCTTCTCAGCAGAGCCTGCAGGCGCTGCTTCAGAAAAAGCCCCTACTTGGGCTTTTTCTTCCCGAAGTTCCCGCGCGGCTTTGTGACCTTTATCTCCGGGAAAGTGCCCGACAGCGTCTCGGTGTCAAGGTTTGTCTTGAAGCCAAGGTTGTCCAAAAGGCATTTTACCATGTAATTCTCCGCGATGGGAAGGTGCGCAGGCGTCGGGCATGCCGTGAGCAGCTGCTCCTTGAGTTCGGACGGCTTCAGCTCGGAAAGCGCGGCTGCAAGCGAAACATACGACTTCCTCTTGCCCGCGGAAAGCTTTGCGGCAATCGCCTCTATCGCCTCGCGGTTGATGCCCGTGAATTCGTAGGACTTGCGCGAGATTGTGGCTTCCATGCTGGCAAGCGCCGCAGCCACCTCCTGCGGGGTGGTCTTCTCGTCGATGGACAGCTTCTTTATCACCATCCAGTCGCGATAGCGCGCAGTGAACACTACCATTTCTTCTTCCATAGTCACACCTTGCCGGTTGCCCGTGGCGCTCTACTTCTTGACGCGTATGTCCTTGCGCTTGGGGCGCATGTAAACAGAGCCGCACTTCCTGCACTTCTTGGCAGTGTTCTTGTTCCTCGTCTTGCACTTGCGGCAAATTGATATCTTCGATATGACTGCGTCAGCTTCTGCAAATTTTCCCATTTTTTCACCCTTTACGAATGTGATTGAGCGTTCTCGTTCTTCTGATGAAAGTTTAAATTAGTATGCATAAACTAATATCTCGCCAAATTGCGCGCGCTGCCCAAAACGTGCGCGTTTTGGCCATCTGAGTTGTGCTGATGCACAACTTCTGCCCATTTCGCTCCGGCGAAATGGCCGTGCCCCTGTAGCTCATCGGTAGAGCGGTTGTCTTGTATTCCGCGCACGCGCGGGCAAGAGAACAACAGGCACCGAGTTCAATTCTCGGCGGGGGCTAAGCTTCGCTTAGCCAGCCCGCCGTTTTGCCTGCGGGCAAAATCTCGCCAGGTGCGCTGGCGATCTCGGCGGGGGCTTCGACTTCGTCTCAGCCCCGCTTTTGAGCCTGCGGGCTCAAAATCTGGACAGCTTTGCTGTCCATCGGCGGGGGCTTAGGCTGCGGCAGTGCCCGGGCTTTTTTCCGCATGGCATTTCCCATCCCGTCCCGCTTTTCAGTTTTTCCCACAAATTTCCCACTCATTTTTGGCTAAATAGGTATTTACAATGCAGTGCGCAATGCATAACCAGAGGTGCGATGATATAGGATAAACGCAATTTCCGGGTGGTATTCATGGGTAACGTCCGCCATCTTGACCGGAAAGTGAAGATACTCTGGTTCCTGCCCACTGCGCTCATCCTCGGGATTATCATACTGCTAGGCCCTTTCCTCTTTTTCATGTTGCCCGATGCATCGCTCACCTTCGGCATCTCCAAGCCCGACCTCATCGTCCTGACAATCGCGTTCCCCATCGTTTTCGGGCTTATAATATACTTTTGGCTCCACGTCCATTACCTGAATTTCACGTATGAACTGGGCGACAAGGAGCTGAAGGTGCGCGAGGGCGTAATCACAAGGAAAACCACTGTCATCCCGTTCGAGCGCATACAGGACATAACCTCCGAGCGCACGCTCGGCGAGCGCATGCTCGGGCTTGCCACAATAGAAATAGAGACCGCTGGCTCCAGCAAGCTGGCTTCCAGCATGATGATACCCGGCATCGCCAACAAGGACGTGCTCATCTCGGAAATAATGGCGATGGTGCAAAAGGCGAGGGCAAGGAACGGGGGCGATGCCGAGAGCCGCCACACCCCCACTGAAAAGCTCCTTGCCGACATATTGCACGAAATAAAGGGGCTTTCGGAAAAATTCGACATCCCGCCAAAAAGTCGCGCGGATGGCAAAGGCCAAAAAGGCATGTTCGAGCAGTACGCGGATTTCAAGGCGCACTGACGGCCCGCGGGCCGAAGCCCTGCCTGCCTTGCCTGCGGAAGCAATAATAAGCCCAGCCGCGCTTCAATTGCGAGGGTGGTTTGATGGAGATTACCAGCGTCCTGATGGCGGAGCACCGCCTCATCGAAAGGATGGTCTCGCTCATGGAAAAGGAGCTTAGGAACGAGGCGCTTTCCCGCACCGCCAACCCGATGTTCATCTACGCTTCCGTGGACTTCTTCAGGAATTACACCGACAAGACCCACCACGGCAAGGAGGAGGGCATACTCTTCCGCGAGCTTGCGAAAAAGCAGCTGATGCCGGAGCACAGGAAGGTGGTGGAGCAGCTCGTGCGAGAGCACAACATCGCGCGCGGGGAAGTGAAGCAGCTCTTCGAGGCCGCGCAGCGCTACGAGCGCGGCGACATGGACGCAATCGCGCACATCTCCACCCACCTCAAAAGGCTGGTCGCCCTCTATCCTCCCCACATCGCGCTTGAGGACAAGCAGTTTTTCGGGCCGGCGATGGGGTATTTCTCCCCCGAAGAGAAAAAGCGCATGCTGGACGAATGCCACGAATACGACGCGGGCATGGCGCACGCAAAGTACATCGGGATGGTGGAGGGGTACGAGTCCGTCTAGGGGTCAAAAGCGACGCACCCCGGCTATTTCCTTCTCCTTCCAAGCTCGCGCTCAAGGTCTGCAAGGGTTATGCCCCTTGCCCGCACTGCCACAAGTGCGTGGTAGAGCAAGTCGCACGCTTCCCAGATTATCTCGCGCCTGCCTTTTTCTTCCAGCGCCTCGGCAAGCTCTTCCGCCTCCTCACGCAGCTTGGCAACAGCAAGCTTTCTGCTCGAGGCAAGCCTTGCAGTGTACGAGCCCTCGCTTTTCTCCGATATCCTGCTGGCAACGAGTGCATCGAGTGAAGCCAATGGGAAGCGGCTTTCCTTTTTGCCGAAAGCCTGCACAAAACAACTCTTCCTTCCTTTGTGGCAGGCATTCCTTTCTCCCTGCATTTCCACACTGTAAAGAATGGCGTCCTTGTCGCAGTCCACGCTCACTGAAACGACTCTCATCCCATTGCCTGAAGTTTCGCCTTTTTTCCAAATGGACTTTCTCGAACGGCTGAAAAACCATGCCTTTCCGCTTCCGAGTGTGCGAAGCAGCGCCTCCCTGTTCGCATACGCCAGCATGAGCAGCTCATTGGTTTGACAGTCCGCTGCCACCACTGGCACCAGTCCTTCCTTTGAGTAGCGAATGCCTGACGCGAATCGTTCAGCCTCTTTTTTTCCAGCAAGCGATGTCATAATCTCACCTCAATCCCTTTCTTCATAAGCTCCTTCTTGCAGCCTTGCACCGTGGCGCGGCCAAAGTGGAAAATGCTTGCCGCAAGCGCGCCCGACGCCTCTGTTTTTTGGAAAACTTCCGCAATATCATCTACAGATGAGCAGCCGCCGGAAGCAATCACGGGAAGCCTGGTCGCAGCGCACGCGGCATTCAGCATGGCAACGTCAAAACCTTCCCCCGTGCCGTCCCTGTCAATGGATGTCAAAAGTATCTCTCCTGCCCCGCGCTTTTCAGCTTCGCGCAGCCAGTTCTCCATCCTCCATTCTGTCCTGCTCTTGCCCGCGCGCGAATAGCAAAAGTATTTGTCGCAAAAACGTCGGGCATCAACTGCCACCACCACCGCCTGCGAGCCGAATTCCCTGGCGCATCCTGTTATCAGCCCGGGTTCTCCCAGTGCCGCGGTGTTGATTGCACACTGGTCTGCCCCAAGTTTTATCCTCTTCTCAAAGCCTGCAAAATCCCTAACCCCTCCGCCAACGCAAAGCGGTATGGAGCATACCGAGGCAACATCTGAAATGGCGCCAAGGAAAGTATCCCGCCCCTGCACGGTTGCCCCTATGTCTAGGAGCACCAGCTCGTCAGCATCCTGGTACTTTTCTGCAAGTGCCACCGGGTTGCCCGCGAAGCGCAGCTGCCCGAACTTCTTGCCCTTCAGCACGGTTGCCTTCCCATTGCGCATATCGCAATCCAGGCAGGGGATTATCCTTTTCGCTAGTGTTGCAAATCGCCTGCGCTCTTTGCAACAGCCGTCAAAATCGGTCTTCAGATTTTGCCTAAGCATATCCATTCACCCAACTCAATCCTATCATCGTAAAGCGCGCGCCCCACTATCACGGAATCCGCGCCCAGTGCAAGAGCTTTTCTCGCGTCATTGGGGCTGCGCACCCCGCCTGCAAACAAAATCGGCTTTCGTGAAATCTCACGCGCCCTTTTCAGCAGCAGAATGTCGGGCCCGCTGCCCATGCCGTCTGCATCAACAGAGCCGATTACCATTCCCCCCACTCCGCACGATTCTGCAAGCCGGATTGCCTTGCCAACTGGCAGCATTGCGCTTTGTTCCCAGCCCTTTACCATCATCTTTGGCCGCTTTCCGGCAAAATCCAGCGAAGCCCAAACCCTGCTGCTGCCGAATTCTTCCACGCATTTTCTGACAACATCTGGCGTGTTTGCAACCGCCGTCCCGAAAACCACTCTGCATGCCCCTGCTGAAAATGCGGCTTTGGCGTCCTTGAGGCTGCGGATGCCGCCTCCCCATTGTATTTTGAGGCGAGGGCATTTTCGGGCAATCTTGCTAAGATATGCAAGCTGGCTAACGCCTCCAAACGCGGCATCCAAGTCCACGATGTGGATGCGCCTGAAGCCCGCCTTCTCATATTTTTTAGCAAGCAAAAGGGGATTCCCGAAAAATTTCTGCGTGCCCCTCTTTCCCTGCAGCAATCGCACTGCCTTCCCGCCCATTATGTCTATTGAAGGCACTGCCGCCCTGCCATTGCACATCCCAACGAAATTCCGAATCACCCTTTGTCCCGCCCTGCCGCTTTTTTCAGGGTGGAACTGCACGCCCCAAAAATTCCCGGCGCGCACGGCAGAGGCAAACTTCTGCCCGTATTGCGTGCTGCAAAGCACATTTTCCACGTCTTTCGGGAATGCCGCGAAGCTGTTTGCAAAGTAAAAGTGCTCGCCGTCCGCAATTCCTGCGAACAAAGGGTCGTCCCTTTCAATTCTGATGCGGTTCCAGCCAAGCTGCGGGAGCCGCACATTGCCCTCCAGCCTCCTCACGCTGCCGGGGATAATGCCTAGCCCAGTTGCACCTTTGCACTCCTCGCTCATGCTGAAAAGCGCCTGCATGCCGAGGCAGATGCAAAGCACAGGCACATCAACATCCTCGCCAGACGCACTTCCTTTCTTGCCAAGCGCGGATGCAAGTTTCGGCACTGCTGCAAACGAGCCCACGCCAGGAATCACCAGCCCGTCAAAACCGCCTGCCCCTTCCAGCCTTCGGACAACTTTTATCTCTGCGCCCGCACGCCTGAATGCATTTGCAACCGAGGCGATGTTGCCTGCCGGGCCAAAATCAAGTATGGCAATCACGGAATCACCTTCTCGAGCGGAATGACAAGCATATCCTTGCCCCCTGCAAGCTTCACGCGGCGCACAACTGAGGGGAGGCTTCTCGCCTCCACCACGGTCTGTATCGCCCATTCCCCCTTTTTTGCCAGCCTCATAAGGGTCGGGCTTTCCATGGCGGGCAGCACGCGGAGTATGCCCTGCAGTTTTTCATCCGATGGCGCATTGAGCACCAGGTACTTCAGGCTGCGCGCGCGCTTCACTCCCCCGAGCGAAAGGGCGATTTCCTGCAGTATTTCCTCCTTTGCCTGCTCTTTCTTCCCTGCCGCAGCAAGAAAAGCCGACGAAGATGACAGCGTGTCGATTTTTCGCAAGCGGTTGGCGCGAAGCGTCCTGCCAGTCTGCACGTGGTCTATAACGGCATCTGCAAGATTTGCCGCTGGCGCTATCTCGGTTGCGCCTGACAGCTCCAGTATCTCTGCCTTCACGCCTGCCGCCTTCAGGTATTTGCGCGCAGTTGCGGGCAGCTTGGTGGCAATCCTCTTGCCATTCAAGCCTTGCACCGACTTCACTTTCGAAGCCTCTGGCACCGCAAGAGCGATAACACACTCTCCAAAACCCAGCTCCAGCACTTTCCTTGCGCGCGAGCTAGTCTCATCAAGCATGTCGGAGCCTGTTATGCCCGCATAGGCGGCTCCGCTATCAACATACTTTGGCACGTCCTGCGCGCGCACAAACAGGTATTTCACACGTTCATCCTCGCAGCGCGCGCAAAGCGTGTCCTGCGGGCTGTCAAGCGCCGCAAAGCCCGCGCGTGCAAGCATGGAAAGCGCAGGCTGGCAAAGCACTCCTTTGTTCGGTATTGCAATCCTTATCGTTTCCACCATTCAAATCCTCCCCTTTGTAGATGGCAGGCTCCTGCCTGCCATTTCTTTCACCTCGCACGCCTGCGAAAGCGCGCGCGCAAACCCCTTGAAAATCCCCTCGCATTTGTGGTGGTCATTTCCATCATAGAGCAGGCGTACGCAGACATTGCAGCGCGCGCCCTGGCAAAAGCCAGCGAAAAACTCGCGCACCAAGTCGGACTGCAGCCCGCCGATGCATTCCCTCCCGAATTTCGCATCGAACACCAGTGCTGCCCTTCCGCCAAAGTCCACGGACACAAGCGAAAGCGCCTCGTCCATAGGGAAGGCGAAGCAGCCTGCGCGTGCTATCCCTCTTTTATCTGCCAGTGCCTGTGCGAACGCAGTGCCCAACACAATGCCTGTGTCCTCCACAAGGTGGTGCTGGTCCACTTCCAAATCCCCTTTTGCAGAAAGCGACAGGTCAAACAGCCCGTGCTTTGCAAACGCGCAGAGCATGTGGTCGAAAAACCCGATGCCCGTGCTCACATTGCTCTTGCCGCTGCCGTCAATTGCAAGGGAAAGCAAAATTTCCGTTTCTTTGGTCTTTCTGCTGATTTTTGCAGCCCGTTTCATCTTATCACCGCCAAAATTCCATCGGTTTTCAAGACATTCCAGTCCCCCCGCGCCCCATTGCCGACTATCACGCAAGGAATTCCTGCTGCCTTGCAGGCTGCGCTGTCCGAAGGGCTGTCGCCCACGTAAATCGGATTTTTTGCATCCATCTTTCTTGCTGCCAAAAGGAGGGGCTTTGGGCTTGGCTTTTCCTCGTCACAATCCTCAAGCGCCATGATGCTTTTTGCAGGGAAATATTTTCCCCAGCCATTATTTCTCACGGCAAATTCAGCTTCTGCCCGGGGCCTTCCGGTGACGATTCCAATTTTCATCCCGTTCCCCGCAATCGCTTCAAGCGTTTTTCCTCCGATTAGCGGCGTCTCTTTCTGAATCAGCCCGCTGAGGTAAAGTTCCTGGAATGCCTCTTTCAATTCAGCATAAAGCCCGCTTCTCCGCTCCCCTTTCCCAAGCGGCGTTGTCCTTTCAAGTTGCCTTTTGCCCTGTGTTGCCTTCACAAGGGCATACGTCGCATCCCAGTCATTGTTGAATCCCGGATTTGACTTTATTTTGGCAACTTCCTTCTGTGTCACGCGGCAGCCCATATTTTTGCCGGCAAAATAATCGTTGGCGGTTTTCTCTATTGCAATGCGATAGGACTTGCTGACATCAACCAGCACCCCGTCCATATCGAAAAGCACCGTGTCAAACCCGGCATTTTTGCCAAGCGCGCTGCGGATGCAAATCATCAGTTTCCTATTCTGCTGCGGTGTTCCGATGGTTATCCTCATGGTGTTCGAAAGCAGCGGCATGCTTGAGCGGTCGCGCACAATAATTCCTTTAGCGGCAAGTTGCCCCTGCAATTCCGTTGCGGTTATTGTGCACGGCGGCGGGCGGGCAAGAAGGAAATTGCAAACTGACGGATAAACGAAAAAACCAAGCGATGAAAGCCCTGTTCGCAGCATCTCCCTCTCCTTTCGCATTTTCACTGCGTTTCCCTGCATTTTTTTCTTCCCAATGCGCAGTGCCTTGGTTGCCAGTGCGGCGGAAAGCGAATTCACGTTGTAGGGGGCCTTCAGATTCTTCAAAATTGAAATTATCCTCTTGTTGGAAATCGCGTATCCCACCCTCAAGCCGGCCAAGCCCCATGCCTTTGAAAACGTCCTGGAAATAATCAAGTTATTGTACTTTTCAACCAAGGGGGCTGCAGTTTTCCCCCCGAATTCAATATACGCCTCGTCTACAAACAGGATTGCGCCCGTCTTTTTTGCAAGTTCCTCTATTCTTTCCAGCTCAACCTGTGTGCCGACCGGGCTGTTAGGCGAAACAAGGAAGACAATCTTGGTCCTATTGTCGCTTGCAGCAATGGCTGCCTTAACATCTGGCTGGAAATCCTTGTCCAGCAGCACCTGCCTTGTTTTTGCGCCCTGCACCTGTGCGCACGCAGAATACATGGAATAACCCGGCTCAAACGAGATTATGTTGTCCCCATCACCAACAAATGCCCTGATGCACAGGTCAATTATCTCATCCGAGCCGTTTCCAACAAGCACGTTTTCTCCTCTTACTCCCGCGTACATTGCAATCTCCCGGCGAAGCCTTAGCTGGTCTGAATCGGGATAACGGTTGAGTTCCACTCCAGAAGCATTGCCGATGCAGCTGCCAAAAGAATTTTCATTGGCGTCAAGGAATGCTTCCGCTTTCTTGTAAAGGTCGCGGGCGCAGGTATATGGCACACACTGCGCCACAGCCTTCCGTACCAGTTTATCGAGTTTTTCCATATCATTCCCCCCTACTGCCATCTCTTGCTTCAGCCGCCCTTGCGTGTGCTTCCAGGCCTTCCATTCTTGCAAGAAGAGCTGCAGTCTTTGCAAGCCTTTTCTGTGCCGCTTTCCCTAGCATTTCAACATACATCCATTTCCCGAATGTCTGCACGCTTACCCCTCCCCATGCCTTTGCAGCTGAATTTGTGGGGAGTATGTGGTTGCCCCCGGACATGCCATAGTCGCAAAAGGCCTCCCCTGTGCCGACAAACACTGCGCCGGCATTTTTCACCTTCGGCAGCAGCCGCTTTGCACCAGCCACCATCAACTCAAGGTGCTCCGGCGCAATTCCATTTGATGCATCCACTGCGTCTTCCAGGTTTTTTGCAACAAGCACTTTCCCCCATTTTGGAATGGAAGCGCGAGCCGGGCTGCCAACTGGCAGCTTCCCAAGCTGCGCTGAAAGCTCAGCTGAAACGTTCAGTGCCGCTTCCTTGGAATCGCATATGCACAACGCCACACTGTCCGCGCCGTGCTCTGCCTGTGCCAGCATATCCGCTGCAACGAACGCGGGGTTTGCAGATGCGTCTGCAATTACCAGCACTTCTGACGGGCCTGCAGGCACGTCAATCCTTGTGCCGCCTGCGGCGACCAGCTGTTTTGCAGCGCTGACATACGCATTTCCTGGCCCGCAAATCACATCCACTGGTGTCGCAACGCCTTCCATGCCATAAGCCATTGCCGCAATCGCCTGTGCCCCGCCTATTCTGTAAACATTGGAAATTCCGCACATGCTTGCAGCCGCAAGCACGAACGGATTGGCATTGCCGTCCCTTTGCGGCGGGGTGAAAGCAACAATTTCCTCCACGCCTGCCACTGCCGCAGGCACTGCTGCCATGAAAAGGGAAGAGAAAAGCGGCGCCCTGCCTGCGGGCACATAAATCCCTGCCCTTGCGACGGGTACAAACCTGAGTGCCGTCTTCCCGTCATTCCCTTCCAGGGAAACCTCTTCCATCGCGGATTTTTGCACGCGCGCAAAAGCTTGCACCCTGCCTTTTACCTCCAGCATTGCTTCGCGCTGCGAAGGCAACAGGGATTTTTCCGCGTCTGCAATCTCCTGCCGGGAGACAAGCGCATTTTCAGGGCTAAGGGCAAAGCCATCAAAACTGCGCGAATACTCTTTCACAGCCTCAAAGCCGCGCAGGCGCACGTCTGCAACTATCCTCGATGCAATTTCCCTCGCGCCCTTCTCCTGCTCCCTGCGGCTTGTCAAAAAATCAGAAATTTCTTTTTGTGTGAGTGGAACAGGGGCCAGGCTAGGCAGTGTGAAGCAGACTCCTTGCCGTTTCCTCCTCATTCACCATCATAGCACCCTTTGTACTTTGTAGTGGAATTTCGATGCTGCGCATCTCATTCCACTGCTGACAAATTTCCGAAGAAATTTGTCATTCCCACTTTATTCCCACTTCATTTTTTAAAGCTATCGCTTCCCCCCTGAAAAAATCCTGGGCTTCACGCTTCCCGTATGAACTGGCAGTCCTGCGACACTTCCACGAAATGGCGCGCGGTGCCGTTGAGATAGGCGGCGCACTGGTTCTCCGGCAAGTCGTCGCCAGGGACGCGCGGCGAGTGCGCGACGTCGCAAACCCAATCCTTCCCCACGCTGCCAAGGCACGGTCCCGGCGACATGTCCATTCCGCCCCTTTGCGCGGTCGAGCATTTGAGCTGGCATCTTTGGACGACCGACATTGCCGCTTCGCCGTCGGGCACCAATTTTTCCCCGGAGCAGCCGAAAAGCAGGAGCAGCGCAACGGCGGCTGTTGCCAGCAGGCTGCGCGCACGGGAGGGCAGGCTTGCCATGCCGCCGCTCACGCAACCGCCTTTCCCCTGTGCTTTTTCACCAGCCTGCGCGCGTGCATTGCCATGTCCCAGGTGAACGCGAACGCTACCAGGAACGATATCTCGTCCCCGAAAGAGAAGAACGAAGGCAGCTGGAAGAACGCCTGCGCTTCCGGCATGATGGTGGCGATGAACAGGAACAGCACGGCAAAGCCCATGTCCCGCAATATTATGTTCTCGTCCTTTGCATTCTTCCTGTGCCTTGCAATGGCGTGCGAAAGCGCGTCAAGGACTGGCCTGGTGTCGCGCAATATGCCCAGGATGTAATAGAGCATCGGCACCCCTCCGAGGATGAGGATTGCAATCCTCACGTTGGGGCTCGACACTCCCGCCCAGCCGACGGCAAACCTGGCAATCCACATGCCAATCTGCAGCACGGCAACAATGATGAGCTTCTTGGCAATGCAGCCCCAGCACACCCGCGACACGCGCCAGAAGTTCCCGTTCGGCGAGAAGTCCCTTATCAGGCTTGAGAAATACGCCGCAAACGCCCTGGCGGTGTCAACCGCGCGCACGGGCAGCAGGCGCCTGCCCAGCGCCTCGAGCCTGTCCTGCCTGTCAAGGAGGAACGACGACACGAGCGCGGTGGCAACCACCCCGAACGAGCCTACCGAGAGCAGCATGGTCCCGGTCTCCCCTGTCGCCACCCCCGCGATGATGAGCGAGAATTCCCCCAGCACCACCATGGAGGATGCGCCGAAAAGCGCGCCCCTGCATTTCGTGCCGGTGGTGTAGAGCAGCACAAACTCGGACGCAAAGCACACCGCGATGAACACGATGGAGAGCGCCACCGCGAACCCAAGGTTGTTCCAGACCGCCGCCGGGTCAATCTGCATGCCCAGGGCGAGGAAGAAGAACGCGGCGAACGTGAGGAGCAGCGGGTGTATCGTCTTCCTGATGGAGTGCGAGTTCGGCAATGCCGCGATTATGCTCCCTGCAAGGAACGCCCCGATGGTGGGCGACAGGCCGAAGAAGTCCGCGGCAAAGCTCATCACGAGGCAAAGCGTGAACGCCACGAATATGAGCGCCTCCTCGTTGAATTTCGAGGTGAGCCTCAAAATGGCATTGCTTGCGTGCCTGCGGGCGAACAGGTAGAACGCGCCGAGCAGGGCAAGCGAGATGAACACGGAAAATACCTTGCTCTCCTGCGTCGGCGAGCTGTCGTCAAGGCTCGTGAAGAACGTGAGTGCCGCCACCGCCACCAGGTCCTCTACGATGAGCATGGAGAACAAGAGTGGCATGAGCGGGTCCTTGGAAGTGCCCTTCTCCCCGGCGATTTTGTACATTATCGAGGTGCTTGTGATTGCTATCATGGCGCCCACGTACATCGCCGCGGTAAGGCCAAGCCCGAAGTAAAGCGCCACCTCGTAGCCGAAGAAGAAAAGTATGGCCATCTTGAAAAATGTTATGAGCACCGCGCGGACTCCGGAGCGCAGCATGCGCGAGATGGAAAATTCTATCCCTACCGTGAAAAGCAGCAGTATTGCGCCAAGCTCGGAAAATATGCCTATCGCGTCCTGGTTCTTGACGAGCGCGAGCATGTTCGGGCCGGCTATCATGCCGAAGACCAGGAGCCCGACTACATACGGCACCTTGATGCGCGCGGCAAGCACAATGCCCAGGAGCGCAAAAATCACGAAGAAGGACAGTTCAACGAGCTGAAGTGTTGTGCTTGCCATTTTCAACTACCTTAGGAGCGATGATAGCGAAGCAAGCTTTAATAGCCTGCCCAATGGCAGGGATGAAATCGCGCCCTTGCCGCTTTTCGAGAATGCAAGCCAGCCCTCAAGCTTTTTCCTAAGCGCCTTCCTTTTCGCATATTTGCCGCTGCCCGACATGATGGCGCGCGCAAATTCCGAGGGCAGCATTGCCGCGATTTTCTTCGCGTTCGCCGCCTCGTCCTTCTTGAAGGTGTCAAGTTTCGCAAGCGCCGCTTCCAGCTTCATTTCAACCTCGGCGTGCTCGCCAACCAGCTCGGCCTGCCTTTTCTCGGCCTCGCGCATTATCTCCTGCGATGCCCTTGCCTTCAGCCTTTCCTCCTCGGGGTGGAGCGCAATTATGCGGGGCTCGCCGGGCCTTATCCCCTCCAGCCTTTCAAGCCTCTCGCGCCTGGCGTCCTCCTCCTTCTTTTCATGCATGCCCTGCACCGCATCCCCCGCAGCCGAGCAATAGAGCAGCTCAGGCGAGGCGGAAGCATGCAGGATTCCCATCGAGACGGCCTCGGAGGCATTGAGCGGCATCACAACACCGGACTGCTGCTGCACCTCTTCCCTGGTCTTTTCCTTTTCCGTGGCGGTTTCCGTGGCGCCCGTCTGCGCCTGCGACTGCTTCATGTCCTCGTTGTAATATCCCCATGCAAACGTGGTCGCCTGCTTGTTCTTCGTTTCCCCGGACGCCTGCTGCTGCACGCTCTCCACCACCGCCTTGCTCCTCTGCGCCTCGTCCGCCGCATGCTTGACCTCGTCGAGCTTCATCGCGTTCTGCACGTATTTTGCGGCATTCTCGTATCCCCAGACGAATGAGGAGGCGTAAATGGCATTCTGCGCCCCGGGCGTCAGCGTGTTCATGAATTCGCTTATGCCCTTTGCCTTGAACGTCTTTTCGATGGACACGAGCGCGCCTGCGAACTGCTCGTCCGGCATCGCCATCGCAGCGGCCAGGAAATCCTCAGCATTTCCGGCGGTCTTTCCGACCCTCATCCCGAAGCGCTTGTTCTCCTCGTGGTCGCCGTCGCTTTCCTTTTTTTCAGCATACGCCTGGAAAATGAACATCATTGCACCAATCAATCAACGAAGAAAAAGAATATATTCCCACCCGCACGCGCACAGCTGCCTGCCTTGCGCCGGAAAACGGGAAAACGAGAAAAAAATCCGGCGTTGATGCGTGCCGCATCTTCGCCCCATCTCCAATCTCTTTGAGAAGAAAATGCGGAGAGAGGGATTTGTTCGCCCTAAAAGCGTTTTCGTTCTTTTAGGGGGTGAACCCTAGACCCCTTTTCTTCCGAAGAAAAGGGGGATCGGGATTGAACCCACGAAGGCGCTAAGCCACAGGGTCCTAAGCCCTGCGCATTTGACCTGGCTCTGCCATCTCCGCGCGTGTGTTGGGGTAGGCAACGATTAAAAACACTGCATCCGAAGATGCTCTCGGTGACCGTATGAAGTATCACATTCTTGCAATATTCGCAGTTTCCCTGCTCCTGCTCTTCGGATGCGCGTCCAAGCCCGCGCCTGTCGTGGTTGACGAGCCCAATTCCACTGTGGTGGTTCCGGAACCCGTGAAAAACACGACTGCTGCCGTTCTGCCCTGCTCGGCCGGCAACATCGTGCAGAACGACAACTGCTTCTCCTCGCTCGCCTGGGAAAAGTCCAATTCCACATACTGCAAGAGCATCTACTCCGTTGACACGCTTGACGCATGCCTTTACCATTTTGCGAACACGAGCCTCGAAATCTGCAAGCAGGTGACGAATTCCGAGCTGCGCTTTTCCTGCCTCACGGCGAACGCGGTTGCAGCCAAGTCCGAGGCAATATGCAACATGATTGACAACACGGAAGCCGCGGCAGCCTGCCTCAAAAAAGTGCTTCCCCCATGCATGCTCATCTCTGACGAAAGCGCGCGCAGCCTCTGCATCGCGCTTGACAAGGGCGATTTCTCCTACTGCACGGACGACGCCTGCCTTGAGGCATACGCCTTCAACAAGTCAAGCGACCTTGCCTGCGGCGCAATCACCCAGCAGGTGGAGCGCTACTACTGCCTTGCATTGGTGAAGAAAAGCACGGCTTCCTGCCGTGATGCGCCGCTCTCCCCCATCCAGGACGCCTGCATAGAGCGCAGCGCCGAGGCGCTGGACGACCTTTCAGGCTGCGGCCTCGCAACGGACGGCAGCGACTACCGCAACAACTGCTACCTTTACTTTGCAATCAAGAACAGCGACCCGACAATCTGCCAGAAGCTCCTTCTTGAGACGCAGCGCGACCTCTGCTACAAGAACTACTCGATAGGCACGGCTACGGTGGACGCGTGCCCCAAGGTGGTGGAATCTACAAACCGGGTGGACTGCTATTTCAAGGCAGCAAAGCTCAACAGGAAGCCATCCCTATGCAATCCCCTGTGGACTACCGACTTCAAGAACACCTGCTACTCGGGCGCAATCCTCTACCCTGCAAACGGGCCGGTGCCGTCCGACTGCCCGGACGTGGCAAACAGCGGCTGGGAAGACAAGTGCTACTACCAGGCTGCGCGCGCAACCTACAACAGCACGCTCTGCGGCCTGATGAGCGAGGGCGCAAGCGACAAGCGCAACTGCAATGCGCTTTTCAACCTCAACTAAGGGGGCGCGCCATCAAGCATCCATGCTTAGCCGCAGCGAAGCTCCCGCTAAGGGCAATAAAATAAAATTAAAAAGAGAGATTGAGTTTATTCTTGTAGTGGAATTTCTATAATTCCACTGCTGAAAAACTTCTCTGGAAGTTTTTCATTCTTTCTTCTTGTGGGCATGGGCGTGCTTCTCTTCGGCAGGCGCGGCTTCCTCTTTTGCCTCTGCAGGCGCTGTTGCCGCTTCGGCAGGCTTTTCCGCTTTCTCCTCGGGTTTTGCTTCCTGCACCGACGCCTTCACGCTCTCATCCGCCACGGCGGCTGGGGCAACTGCTCCCTCCGCAACGGCTTCCTCGCCCGGTTCCGCCTCGAATGCCGACAAGGGCTTCTGGAACTCGTCGTAGGATGCAATCTTGCCCTTTCCCATCTGGTACTCGCGCGCAAGCAGGTAGAATATGAGCGCAAGCGAGCGCCTTCCCTTGTTGTTGCAGGGAATCACCCAGTCCACGAACGTGGTGATGTTGTCGCTGTCGCAAAGGCCCACAATCGGGATTCCCATCGTGCCCGCCTCTGTGACCGCCTGCCTCTCGCTCCTCGGGTCGCAGATGAGCAGAATCTTCGGCTCCACAAAATCGGCGCGCGAAACGTTTGTAAGTATGCCCGGGATGAACCTTCCCTGGAAGACCTTGATGCCCGTGACCGACGAGAACACCGACGCAGCATTGCCCGAGTATGTCCTCGAGGCAACCACCATCACCTCGTTGGGCTCGTACTTGGCAAGCAGCTTGCCCGCCATCCTTATCCTCTCGTCTATTTTCCTCAGGTCGAGCACGTAGAGCCCGTCGTTCCTCACGCGGTAGATGAACGGGTTCATGTCCACTACCTTGAGCTTGGTGCCGATGTGTATGCCGGCCTCAAGATACGCCTCTTGCTTTATCAGGAAATTTTCAGCCATTTTTTCACCTTTTTACGGTTTTCCGCAGGCACTTTCCCGCGCGCGTGCGCGGGCCCGCCACTCTCGGAACCACCGAGTTACAATAAATATGGGGCCATCGAGATTTGAATTTTCGGAACCCCGAACCTTTCATCCGGGGCGCTCTCGAATCTCTAGCACCCCAAGCTAGAAGGCTAGCCAGGTTACCCCATGGCCCCATTCGCATGACACTTGTATGATGCTGGGATATTGCCCAGCTTCTGTTGCCTATGGAGCCATGGAATGGCCCCATCCACATGATGCTGTCCGATGCCGGGCATTTGCCCCGCCTTCTGTTGCAATTGGGACCATGGAATGGCCCCAATTAATTTTTCTAGGACTTCCTGTACCTCACAATCTTGTCCATCACTTCGACGTGCGAGAGGAACATCCTGCGGCAGCAATACCTGTCAATCTCAAGCTCCTCAAGCACCTTGGCGGGGTTCTTCCCCTCCTTGACGCGCTTGGCGTACTCCTCGTACTTGTCGGCAATCACTGCGCCGCAGGTAAAACATCTGATTGGAAAGTACATATGTCCACCTCACCTGTATGATTTCTGGAACCTTGCGCGCGCCTTCGGCCCCTTGTACTTCTTGGGCTCAACACGCCTGGAATCCTCTGCAATCATGAACCTGTCGCGGTCAACAATCTTCTGCTTGAGGGAGTCGTCGCCTGAAAAGCCGACAAGCGCCCTTGCGATTGCGGTGCGGCACGCCTGCGCCTGGCCCATCTGCCCGCCGCCGTACACGTTCACGGAGATATCGACCTGCGTTGCAACTTCCGGCGCGAGCCCGAGCGGCTCCTCCACCATCCTGCGCACGTACTTGTTGTCTATTGCGTCGAGCCTCACACTGTTTATGCGTATGACGCCCTTGCCCTTCCTGATGCTTGCGCGCGCGACGCTCTCCTTGCGCTTGCCTCGGAAAACGGAAATCGCTTCCTTCTTCTTCGCCTTCACAGGCTTTTTCTTCGTTGCAACCATGATATCACCTTAGTCTTTCCTCACGTGCTTGCCCAGTTCGCCGCAAAGCTCGGTAAGCGTGAACGTGACGCGCTTCTTCTCGTCTGATGCCTCGGGGATTTTCTGTGCTTTCACCCCTTCGGGCGCGCCCATCACCACCTTCAGCCTGTGGTAGGCATCCCTTCCGCGCTTGCTCTTGTGCGGAAGCATGCCCCGGATTATCCTCCGGAGGAGCAGGTGCGGCACGCGCGGCCACACTGGCGAGTCCTCCGGGTGGCGCTTGTTCTTCTGGCTCCTGCGCGAAAGGTAATTTTCCTTCGCGGCTGAAAGCGAGCCTGCCATCACCGCCTTGTCGGCGTTGATTATCTCCACCTGCTGGTTCGCAAGCAAGAGCTTTGCCACGCGCGCACTAAGCCTTCCTACAACAGCGCCTGATGCATCAATTGTCACCATGTTTTCACCTGTCAATCACTTGATTATTACGACGTCCTTTCCAGTCGGGTGCTTCTTTGCAATGTCAACTATGGTCATTGCCTTGCCCCCCGCTGCCTCGATGGCTTTCTTCGCGCTCGCGGAAAACGCCATCGCCCCGATTGTGAGCTTGGGCGCGCAAATGCCAGTGCCCAGCACCTTGTCCACCACGACCACGGCTGCGCCTTCCTTCACGTTCGCGGATATCCTGCTCACGTTCACCCCGCACTTCGCGCGCGACGGCGCTGACAGGAGCTCAAGCACGCGCTTCCAAAACAAGGTCTTCCTCGCTTCGGCAGGGATGCCTGCGGATATCTGCAGATTCTTCGGCGAAAATTTTTCCTTTCTCATAAAAACACCACTTCATCATTCGCTTCTTCGCGATTCATTAGCAGAATGTGGGGGAAGGGATTTGAACCCTCGAAGCCCTAAGGCACTAGCCCCTCAAGCTAGCGCATTTGACCTAGCTCTGCCACCCCCACGCTGAACATCAATCCTCCTTTTTCTTCGCGCCCGACAGCTTCGTGTCAAGCTCCTCGCATCTTGAGATTATCTGGTCTGCCGCCGCCGTGAGGAACTCGCGGGGCTCAAGCTGCATGAACGTCTCGGCCTTGAAGCGGAATTCCTTCCCGTCAAGCGCCTCGTACGCAATCAGGCCGGCCTGCCACTTGGCGTGGTCCCTGCCTATCCCCCTGCGCGCCTTTGCCTCAAGGCGGAGGTTCTGCCCCTCGAGCAGCTTCAGGAGCGGGATGTTGTCGAGCGCGGACTTTATCTTCGAGTCCGAGCTTTTGAGCTCCTTGGTGTAGACCGTGGAAGGCCCAGCCGCCTCGAGCGTGAGCAGTATCTCGTCCTTTGCCTTGCCTGCAGAGTCGGACACAAGGGGCACCTGCCCAATCCTGTGCGCAATGTACTCGTCAAACATCGCCGAGCTGTTCTCGTAGAACGTGACCGAGTCTATTGCGAAGACGGGGACCTGCCCCATCCCGAACCTGCGCAGGAGATTGGCAAACGACGTGTTGCTGCCCTTGAGCAGGAACTCCATCCTGTTGCCCTTTTCCATAGCCATCTCAATGTTCATGTGCACACCTCAGCGCTTTATACGCGGCGCCCTCTCCTTCCGCCCGGCCTCTTCGTGGTGTCGGTCGGGGTGGGGGTGACATCCTCAATCTTCCCAATCCTCAGGCCCATCCTCGCAAGCGAGCGGACCACGGACTGCGCTCCTGCGCCTGGCGTCTTTGCGCCGTGGCCTCCCGGTGCGCGTATCCTGATGTGCAGGCCAGTTATGCCGCGGTTCTTCACTTCGTTTGCAACCTTGGCTGCTGCCTGCATTGCCGCGTAGGGCTTGCCCTCTTCGCGGTCAGCCTTCACAATCATGCCTCCCGATGCCTTGGCGAGCGTTTCCGCGCCCGACAGGTCGGTGACTGTAAGTATCGTGTCGTTCTTTGAGGAGAAAACGTGGCATATCGCCCACTTGTAGTCCCTCCTTGCCATCCTTGGCGGAACGCCTGTTGCTGGTGCCGCGGGCGCTGCTGCCGGGGCCGCTGGAGCCGCCGCAGGGGTGGCTGCGCCGCCGGTTGGAGCAGCCGGGGGCGTGCTGTCATCGCCCTTCTTCTCCGTGGCTACCTTGGCAGCCTCTTCGGCGACCTTCACTTCCTCTTTTTTTTCGTCTTTCGTCATAAATATCACCAATCAAGCCGATTTCTCGGCCTCGGCAGGCGCTTCGGGCTTGCCTGCCGCCCCTTCTGCGGGAGCAGCGGGCGCCTCTGCTTTCTTCGAAACGCGCTTTGCCTCCTTGTCCTCCTCGTGCACCGAAATGTCAATCGGCTTGTAGTAGGAGACGAGCGAGTCTTCCCTCACCCCGACCACGTAGGACGGGATGGTCACGCACTTGCCTCCAATGGCGATGAACCCGTGCGTCACAAGCTGGCGCGCCTGGCCCGGCGTCCTTGCAAGCCCCTTTTTCATCACGCGCGTCTGCAGCCTCCTGTCGAGGAAGTTCTCGACCGAAAGCGCGAGCACGTCGTCCAGCTTGCCCTCTGGCGGAACGATTCCGAGCTTGATGAGCCTCTCCATCAGCGGCCTGCTCTTTTCCGTGCCGGCTTCGCCCAACGAGAGGTATTTCATGGCGCCGCTCCTCGCTTTCTTGAGCTCGCGCAGCGCGACCCAAATCTCCCTCGTGTTCTTCAAGCCATAGGTTGCGGTGAGCCCCTTGTCTCGCTTAATCCTTTCCGCATCCCAAACTTTCCGGGGTGATTCGTACTTGTTCCGAAGTTTTCTTGGATCTCCCATCAATATCACCGCTTACTTCTTTTCCTCCTTCTTGGCTGGTGCCGCTGCCTTTGGCGCGGCTGCCGGGGCTTTTGGCGCTGCGCCTGCGGGCGCCTTTGCCCCTGGCGCTGCGGCCGGTGCCTTTGTGCCTGCTGCCTGCGCAGCTGCCCCTGTCGTCGCAGCTGCGGCCTCTCCGGCCTTGGCAAGCACTGCTTTCCTCAGCACTCCCACAGTCATTCCAGTCCTTCCTGTTGAGCGTGTCCTCTGGCCGCGCACCTTCTGCCCGTAGGTGTGCCTGTAGCCTTTCCATGTGTATGCGTCCTTCTCGTGGTCAATGTCCTGCCTCACAATATATACAAGGTCAGAGCTGATGTAATGCAAATTGTTGCCGGTGTACAGGTCCTTCTGCCTGTTCAGCATGCGCACCGGGACCCCGAACTCGACAGGGTTCTTCATGATGTGCTCGAGCTTGTCCACTTCCTGCTCGGACATTTCGCCAATCATCGTCTTGTCGTTCATGCCGAGCTGCTGGCACGCTATCTCGGAAACCACTTTCCCGAGGTTGAGCCCGATTCCCTTGACTGACGTTATCGCGCGGCGGAGCGGCAGCGAGCCCTTGAGGTCGCATCCTGCCAGGCGCACGATTCCGCGCACTTCCTTGCCTGATGCCGACATTATCACTTTCGGGGGAGCCTGCGGCTTCTTGTACACCGGCTTTTCCTCGGCAACATTGGCGCTGCGGTTAAAGTTGTGCTTCTTTTCCTGGGGCTTTTCGCCGCCCTTATCGTTTTTTTCAGCCATAAATATTCACCTTTCTCCTCTTGCAAACGCAACTCCGTCATCTTTCTCCTGTAAAGGGGCACGCCGGGAATGGGATTTTTGGGCGGCACTGCTTTCGAAGAATTCCAGCACATGCCAGAACCCATACGGCCTTGCGACCACACGCTTTCGAGGATATATTCCCTTTTCCGTTCCAGGCGTGCGCACTACCAGGTTATGCGACCCCGGCATCCCTTCGGGATGCCGAGTTCCCCAAATCTGTCTGCAGATTTGGCGACCCCGGCGCCCGTTAGTTTTGCCCCGTTACCGCTAATTTCTCATTGTAGTGGAATTTCTATAATTCCACTGCTGAAAAACTTCTCTGGAAGTTTTTCATTTTCGGGTTACCATCCTTGCAGCCCGTTCCAGGCTGCATCCGGCAAATCCCTGTCGGAATTTACCACGTTTTCTGGTACTTGCCCCGTTCCATCACTATCGTTTCAGGCGTGCATGCCACGCCTCGCTTGTGTGCGCCCATTTCATCCGAGGTGAGCCGCGCGACGCCTACGCCGATGAATTCGCCCTTCCCCGAAAGGAGCGAGACGAAATCCCCCCGGCGTATTTTCGCGTCGAAAGACGCGATGCCGGGTGCGTATAGCGGTGCGCCTGCACAAACCGCCTCGACGGCGGAATCATGCAGCACGACTTTCCGGAGGCTTAACGCCTCCTGCGGGGGAATGAGATACCGCATCAGGGCGGATTCTTCCCCTCGCCGTGCAGCCCAAATGGCGTCGGATATTTCCTGAAGATTATGCGCCGAACCTTCGTAGATATTGCCAACGGCAATCCTCCGAAGCTCGAGCATTTCAGCTCCGCCGCAAATCCTGCCAAAGTCTGAAACCAGCACACGAATGTACGTTCCAGCCTCGCAGTGCACCTCAAATAGGGCTTGAGTGGGCTTCATTTGGATGGGCTTAATATAATAAACCTTGCGCTTGCGCGGCTTTTTTGCAACCGCGCTTTCCTTCGGGGGCGTTTGGGTGATGGTGCCCGTGAACTTCGCGAACATCTCGCGGTACTGCCCGTCAGTCTGGGGCTTTTTCGTCCCCATCACGCACATGTATGTCTTGTCTTTCGTCGTAAGGAACGGCAGGAGCTTCGTCGCCTTGCCAATCCCGACGGGAAGCACGCCCGACACTTTCGGGTCCAGCGTGCCCGAGTGCCCGCTTTTCGGCGCGCCCAGTATCTTCCGCACCCACGCGGCAACCTCGTGCGAGCTGGGGCCGCGCGGCTTGTCTATTATTACGAATGAACAGCGGAGACGCTCGGCCAATTTTTCAGACACCATGAAAAGCACCCGTGGATACGGCAGCGGACAGTTCTTCTTCCCCGAGCTTAAATAGGTTTCGATTTGGCGGCAAACACCCGAAGAACTAGAAATCCATCCAAACCCGCGCATGGCTTCCGCTGCTTAAAAAAAACAAATTAAAAGAAGAAAATCTAAACCGACACTTTCGTCTCAGTCGGCTCGAGGTGCAAAACCGCGCACTTCCTGTCGCCTTTCTTGCGCGCGGGCGAGCGCACCATGACGTAGCTGTCGTCAAGCACTTTCGTTATGACGACCTTTTCGCCGGAGTCGCGGCCCTTCGTCTTCACGCAAATCCTTCCAACTTCAATAGCTGCCATCCTAATCACCGTTTGAATATTTCTTTAAAATAAATTACTTCTTCTTAGCCTTCTTGGCTTTCTTCATGGGCTTCTTTGCCGTCTTTTCCGCCTTTCCACAGCCGCAATGGTCGCACATAATGTTCACCTTTTCCTGTTTTTCTTTTTCGTTGCTGCCCTTTTAACTGCAACTTTCTTCGCCGCCTTTCCAGCCGCGGCTTTCTTCCCGCCAATCGCGCGCGCAGCCGCAGCAATTATCTGGGCCGACTGCGCGGGCAGGAATCTCTCCGTGTTTATCACGAGCTCAAAGCCCGAATGATCGTAAATGTTGATATGGTACACTTCATTGTACCTGTGATGGTTGCTTTCATCCCTGTCGCTTATGTGCGCGAGGGCCTGCTCCGGCGTCATGCTGTCCCTGCCGGCAACGCGGCGCGCGCGCACCGCGCTCGGGGCATACAGCCACACGCGGATGTCCGCGCCCTTCACCATCCACGGGCCGAGCCACGTGGTCACCACGCAGTTCCCCCTTTTCGCATCCGAAATCAAATGCGCGTCGAACTGCCTGTCAATGGAATGTTCCTGTTCCGCCTTCTTGTGGAACTCCATGAGCGTCATTTTCTGCTTCGCGGCAATCGTCTTGAACGTCGGGTTCACCACGCGGAGGGAAAGGAGCTTTGCAACCTCCTCGCCAACCGAGTTCTTCCCGCTCCCCGACAATCCCGAGATGCAGATTATCATTTGCAGCCTCTTTTCAGTTGTCCGCCTACTTCTTGTTCAGGAGCCCCTTGACGTGCGAAAGCAATCTCACATCAACCTGTTCCAATGTCATCGCGCCTTCCTTGACGCGGGATGCGAATTTTATCACGCGCGAGGACGTCGCCGAGGAAAGGTTCCCGCCGAACTTGCGGTTCGGGACCTTGCTGCTTGCGGCTTTTCCCTGCCGGGAGTGCACGCCCTGGAGCCTCTCGCCGGTGATTGCGTCGGTGTGGGTGTTCCCCTTCACGCGCCTCTTGTAGTGTATCACGTGCCCCCTCTTCGGGACGCGCACGTGGAGCTTTCTCACCGAGTTAGACCTGTTTTTTGGAAGCGGCATAAATGCACCTCTATTTTTTCTTGGTTGCTGCTGTATATGCGGCTTTTCCTATGCTGTATAGGATGCTTATCACGAATGCAGCAAAGAGGAAAACCCCGTAGGAGCCGATTATACGGCGGATGTTTATTAAAGGTATTGTGAAGGGCAAATCGGCGTGATAGAACGTGCCCATGTCGAGCGAGCCTTCGAGCCTGGCGCCTTTCTGGGGCGCTGGCGACACCGTTGCATATAGCGCCACCGCCTGCCCGCGCGTCACGTTCTGCGCATCCGTGGTGGCGTTGATATGGTACGCGGTCTTGCCCAAAAGCCCGTCAATGAAGCCTGACTGCGAAATGGATTGCACCCAGATGTCTTCGGGCGCTCCGCCTTCCACGTAGAGCGGGGTGCCGTTTTTCGCAAGCGTCTCGTTCCCGGCGGAATAAAGGTAAACATCCGCGACCCATGCGCCCGTGCTTGCGTTTGCAGGCACTGCGAAGCAGCCCGAGTAGACGCCGTCCCCCGCCGCAATGTCGCAGTGCGCGGCAAGCCCGTCGTCAAACAGCGCGCCCCTCATGTCGTCTTCCATCCCCGGCTCGAAGTGCGGGAAAACGGCCATGAACGCGAACAGCACTATCAGGAGCACGCCGAGCATCTTGAACTGTATCATCATCAGCTCGCCGGTCATGCCCCAGTATCTTTTCATCACCGCGTCGCTTGCGGCGGCATCGTTCTTCTTGCCCGCTTCCATGAGCTCAAGCTGGACCGCTTTCATTTCCTCCTGGAGCGTTTTCAGGCGGTTCTTGCCGCCTATGTTCGCCTGCACCGTGGTGGTGATTGCAATGTAGATT
Organism: Candidatus Micrarchaeia archaeon; assembly: GCA_041663445.1. Classification (GTDB taxonomy): domain Archaea; phylum Micrarchaeota; class Micrarchaeia; order Anstonellales; family Anstonellaceae; genus UBA10161. Next base: position 53,674 of record JBAYMR010000004.1, on the reverse strand, counting down.
ACGGCAAGCAGCGCCACGAATGCCCAATAGTTTGCAAGGTCAAAAAGCACGTTAACACCTTACTCGAACAGGGCAAGCAGCGCCCTTTTCGCTTCCTCTGCATTCCCCTGCGAATTCACGATTATTTTCGCTGGCGCGCCGCAGAATGCGGCATACGCCGCAAGCAGGGCCATGTTCATATTGTGGTGCTGCGCAAGCGACTCCTCGCTTTCGGCATCCCTCGCGCGCGTCTTGTCTGCGTTCCTGCGCGCGATGATGTCCTTTATCGGCGCCGTGATGAGCACAAGCTGCGAAACGTCGAGCTTTCCCAGGAGGAAAAATGGCAATCCCGGAAGGTAGCCTTTGGGCGTCGCAATCGAGCAGTGGGTGTCCAGCACCACGTTCCCTTTCATTTCCGCAAGCGCTTCGCCCACTTCCGCCTGCACCTTTTTCTGCGTGGCGGGCGGCAGCTTCCTCAGGTCGTCGCGGTGCGACACGTATTTCCTCTTCGAGGCAATATCAAACATCAGGTCCCCGTAGTTGACGAGCGTGCAGCCCTCCTTCCCCTTCAGCGCGGATAGCACCGTGGATTTGCCTGCGCCAGGAACGCCGAGCACTATGGTCATTTTAGCGGAAGCTCCATCAACTACTGGAAAATTTCCACTAAAATTTTTCATCGCCATGTCATCAACCGCATCAGGATATCAGGCCGCCCAGGCCGGAATAGTTGTCGAACATCTTCTGGTTCTCCAGGTCCTGGTACATCCTGTAAAGTATGCCCACTGTGAGCAGTATTCCCGTCCCGGTGCCGAGCGCCCCGGTCATGTCCGCAAGCGCAGCAAGCAGCCCGACAAACGCGCTTCCCAGCACCACGATGTACGGTATGTACCTCGCCAGCACGCTTTCCACAATCCTCGGGTCGCGGCGGTGCCCTGGTATCTGCAGGCCTGACTTGTCAAGCTGCTCCGCCACGTCCTTTGCGCCCATGTTGGTGGTCTCCACCCAGAACTGGCCGAATATCACGCAAAGCACCATCATGAATATTATGTATATCACTACGTGCGCCCACTCGGGTATGCCGTAAATCGGCGTGGTTCCGTTTATGAGGTTCCCGAAGTACACCCCGTAGTTGCCCGACAGCGGACGGTAAATCGGGGATATCAGGTAAAACAGCCCGTCGCGGAGCTGGTTGCCCGAGTCCACGAACGCGATTGCCGGGACCAGGTCGAACCCGCCATTGCACTTGTTGTAGCTTGGCGCGTCCTTTTCATAGGTGCCTGTGAGGCACAGGTGCTGGTTCTGCAGGCTGATTGCGAAAAATTGCATGTTGAGCAGGAGCGCGGCTGCAAGGATGACCGGGATATTCGACACGTACAGGAACTTTATCGGGAAGCGGCTTCCCAGCCCGCGAGCGCGGTCAAAGGCAAGCGGGATTTCCACTTTCACCCCTTCCGCATATGCGACCACCACGAACACGAGCGCGGTGAAGAACAGCGGCAGCAGCGCAAGTATCGCGTTCGGCAGCGCCTCTGCGCTTCCTGACGAGAGCGCCTCGGCGGCCTGCTCGAACAGCAGGAAGCTCCCGCCTACCACCGACATGGAAACTCCCGCCGCGATGAAAAGCGAAATGCCGCTTCCGATGCCGTACTTGCTCACCACCTCGTCAAGGTAAAGCAGTATGAGCGAGCCGAGCGCCACCTGGAGTATGACCAATGCCACCGTGAACGGCGCATGCAGGGTCTGCACCCCGTCCACAAGCATCGTCCCCTCCCCAAGCCCGGGGAAGAGCGCGACGAGCGTCACGCGCGCGAAAATGATGTACACCGCCGCCTCGAAAAAGCAGAGCAGTATCGCGAGGAGCTTCTGCGCGCCCTGGAACGTTTTCTTCTGATCCGGGTCGCTCATGTCAACCTGTATTATCTTCGCGCCTGCGAAAAGCTGCAGGAAGATGGACGCGAGCACGATGGGGCCTATCCCCACTGTGATGAGCGAGCCTATCTTTGACGCCGTGACCACCTGCAAGAAGTCGGCGCTTGATGTTTTCGGCGCCACGCCTGCCGCGCTCACATTGTACATTATGAAGAATATCGCAAGCGCAATCCCCGTCCACATCAGTTTCTCGCGCAGCGGCGGGGGGGAGCGCGGAGGCGCCACCTCCGGAAGGAGATGCAAAATCGGCTTTACGAAATCAAGCGAACTGCCCATGGAAATTTCACCCTCTCATTCTCTGAACAGGATGGTTAGCTTCCTGATGAAAGGTTTAAATTGCTGCTGTTGGCCCGGCTTGGCGGCTTTCAGCCAAAAAGAGAAATCAGCGCCACGCCTTCCCGCGCGGTGTTGAAGCGCCTGCCCGAGTGGCTGCCCAGCCCCGGGTTGACGTATGACGCCGTGCGCTGGGAAACCATCTTCCATTCCTTTTTCTGGTTATTCCTGTTCAGGAATTCCTTGTTGAAAAGGCACAGGTAGTCGAATCCGCTGAAAATGAAAAAATTCTTCTCGCCAGCGTGCGTGTGCCCTGACAGGATGAGGTCAAAGCTCCCCGGGAACGCCCCGTTCACCGCGTCCAGGTTGTGGGTGATGAGGATGTTGGTTTCCAGCCGGTGCTCAGGCGGGATGCTGGGCATTTTTGGCTTTCCGGCGATAAAATCGTCCATTCCGAACACGTTGATGGGAAAGCCATGAGCCTTCACCTGCGCATGCCTGTTGGTCAGGTCCAGGTAGCCCATTTCCATCAGTGCCCCGCGCATCTTCAGCGGCTCGCCATGCCTCAGGTCGTGGTTGCCAAGCACGAATGCGCGGAACGCGCCCGGGAAAAGCTGCCCGAGCGCCGCCAGCGCCTTTTCGCCCAGGTTCGCTATCCTGTCCGTGATGAAATCTCCGGTAATCAGCACAATCTCCGGCGCTTTCCCAATCGTGCCTGGAAGGGAGGCAAGGAAATCCATTTTTGACGCATCCCTGCCGTCGCCCCTGAAATGGATGTCTGAAATGTGGAGTATCCTCGTGCCCCAAAGCCACGTCGGAAGGTAATGCACCTGGAGGTCATAGCAGTAGACGCGGCGTTCCCCTATCTCTATCGTGCGTGAGTTTTCCTTTATGCGCTTCGCAGTCCATTCCGCCTTTGCATCTATCTGGTCCTGGAGCTTCTTGAGCCCGCCATTGGCCCTGTTCCCGTACGGCGCATCTCCTGAGTGGTGCCTGCAGATGTCGCATTCATCAACAGTATCTTCGGTGACATATCCGCGCGCGTCCGCATCCGACGGGCCGATTATCCCGTCCTTGTCCGCGTCGAAGCGGAGGAAGAATTTCGTTGCCTCCTTGCGGAGCCCCTCGTCGCTGTTCATCGAAAGCTCGCCATCGGAAAAGAACACCCCTGGCTTTTTGCAGTACTTGAAAAACCCCTCGAACGCCAGCCCGTTTGTGAGGCGGAACTGGTCCATCTCTTCCCATGGGATGCGGAACCTTTCAAGAAGCCGCCTGCGCATGCCAAGCCCCTCGAGGTCGCAAGTGAACGTCGCCTCGCGCAGCTTCACGAGCGCGCGCCCTGCCAGGTCGTCAAGCGAAGGGGGCGGGCTGAAAGGGCAGTCATAGCGTCTCTCAAACTCGCTGCCGCTCATCTTCATGGTGTTTTTCCCATCGCGCTGCCCGTTCTTTCCGCCATTTGCCGGGCTAGCATCATCTTTGATGCTCTTTTTCTGCATGGGAAAGTATCTATCCACAAAGATATAAAAAATAGCTACTTTACTTCCTGCTCTTCTCAATCAGGCCGGACAGTATCCCATACACCTGGACGGAATCGGCGTTCCTCACCACCATCAGCGTGTCGGTGTGGCAGGAGATGAACTCCAGCACGTTTATGCCTTCGGCGGCAATCGCGTTGAGTATCACAGCAACGCATCCTGGCGTGTCCTGCAGGTCGCGCGGGCTGCACAATATTATGAGCGTGAGGCCGTCTATCACGCCGACCCCCTTTTTCCTAAGCTCCTTCGCGTACGAGGCGTCCACCACGCTCATCACGCCCGACTTGGAATTCGAGGTGGCAATCACTGGCACGCCTATCCCGCCCTTGGACGATGCCACGCACACGTCGGAGCGTATCTCCACTGTGCTTGAGCGCAGTATCCTCTCCACCCCGCGCTCCCAGTCAACGTCCGAGCGCCCCGTGTCCCTTGCCATCCGCAGAAGCGCCGCCTTTATCGCGGCGAACTCGCCTTTCTGCGACGGGAAAATCTCGCGCTGGAGGCGGCGCGCAAGCGCCGAATAGTTGCACAGGCCGTTGTTCACCATTGACAGGAGCTGCGGCCTGCGCTTGAGGTAAAGCCGTATCATGTTAGCGGTAGTTGCCATCTTCAATCCCCCTGCGCCGAAAACGGCAATGCGCCGCCCGCAGGCAGCCTCGTTGCCGTCATAATCCCCAGAACGTTTTGTCCCACTCAGGACATCCTTCCCTTCCACACGGCGGCTTTTAACCCTTGCTACCCATTTTGCCCATTTTCCTCCCCCGCCGCTTTTGTTCCACATGCAACATCCTGTGCCATCATTTGCAGCAAATGGAAGGCAAGCTTAAAAACAAAAGTCCATGCACAAAACGCGCCAAGGTGATATGGTGGTTAAGCCAGTTCAAAAACAAATGGAAAATCCGAACGGTGATGGTGCCGGGAACAAGCAAGGTACAAATGTTGTAAAGAGGGCGTGTCCCTTTGCATTAGGCCTTGGGATAAAGACTGACAAGGGAGAGGAGCAATTCAAGTGCACCTCTTCCAGGAAATGCTCTTTTCAGAAAGAAAACGAATCCGCGTGCCTCTGCAAATTCGAGGGCATAATGGGTGAGACGTACTCCCACGATGAGGACAAATACGCCCCGCACTATGGCTATAGCCAAAAAATTGCCAAACAGGAGTTCCACGACATCATCTACTAGGCGAAGTTTCCCTCTCTTTATATTTTTTTCTTCCTTTATCCCTACATGCAGAACAAAAAATCGAATTTCTCGGAATGGTACACCGAAATCACGAAGGAAGCCAAGCTTTGCGACCTTCGCTACAACGTCAAGGGGTTTGTCGTCTTCATGCCCTGGTCAGTCGCCAGCATGAAAAAGATGTACAATATCTACGAGGCTGAAATGGAGCGCACAGGGCACAAGCCCGCCTGGTTCCCGGCGCTCATTCCCGAAAGCAACTTCCACAAGGAGGCAAAGCACGTGGAGGGCTTCACGCCCGAGGTCTTCTGGGTGGAGCGCGCGGGCGAGAACAAGCTGGAGGAGCGCCTCGCAATGCGCCCCACGTCCGAAACCGCCATGTACCAGATGTATTCCCTCTGGATACAGGGCAAATCCGACCTTCCCCTCAAGATATACCATTCCTCCCAGGTGTGGAGATACGAGACAAAGGCAACGCGGCCATTCATCCGCTCGCGCGAATTCCACTGGATAGAGTCGCACGACGCATTTGCCACCGAGGCCGAGGCGCGCTCGCAGGTCACAGTGGACATGGAAATGGCGCAGAACATAATCTTCGGCGAATTTGGCGTGCCGTTCATCTTCTTCGAGCGCCCGCAGTGGGACAAGTTCCCGGGCGCGGTTTCCACATACGCGGCGGACTGCCTCATGCCTGACGGCAGGGTGCTGCAGCTCCCATCCACCCATCTGCTCGGGCAGAATTTCGCCAGGCCATTCGATGTCAAGTTCCTCAACGAGAAAGGCGAATCCGAATACTGCTGGCAGACGTGCTACGGCCCGTGCATCTCCAGGATATATGCAGCGGTAATCTCCACGCACGGCGACGACTCGGGGCTCGTGCTCCCGTTTTCGCTCGCGCCCGTCCAGGCAATCGTGGTTCCCATCCCGCGCAAGGGGAACGAGGGAATTGTGGAAAATGCGGCGCGTGAAATAATCTCACTGCTTTCAAAGGGCGGCATCCGCGCCGAAGGCGACTTCTCGCCCAACACGCCCGGCTTCAAGTACAACGAATGGGAAATGAAGGGCGTGCCCTTCCGCATAGAGGTTGGCGGGCGCGAGGCCGAATCGGGCATATTCACCGTGGTTCGCCGCGACAACCGGGCAAAGGCGCAGGTGAAAAAGGGCGAGCTTGCCTCCTGGCTTTCGCGCGAAGGCGGCCTCATGCTTGAAGGCATGAAAAGCAAGGCGCAGGGCGAATTCGACGCGCGCATCTCCAAGGCAGACAGCATGGAAACCCTGGCATCCGAGCTTGAGGCTGGCAAAATCGTCGCGGTGCCTTTCTGCACGATGGAAAAGCCCGGCGAAAAGTGCGCCGATGCCGTGAAGGAAAAATGCTCCGCCAACGTGCGCGGCACAAGGTACGGGAAGAACGAGCGCGCGCATGGCAAGTGCATCGCCTGCGGCAAGGACGCCACTGTCATTGTTTATGCCGCCCGGCAATACTAGGGGCTGCGCGCGCGGCCCGCAATAGTTTATATTACAGGCAATGCCAATCATGGCTGGTGCAGCATGGCAGCCCCTTCGTCTAGTGGCCAAGGACGCTGGGCTTTGAAGAGCCCTTTTTGTCGCTCCAGATGGGCACGCTCCAAACGGCCTTTTCACGGAAGCGAAAAGGCGCCCCTTTTTCGGTTCGCCGAAAAAGAGGGAAGCGCCCCTGGAAAAACGGCAAAGGTCTTCGAAGCAACCCGGTAACGGCGGTTCGAATCCGCCAGGGGCTACTCGCTTCGCTCACAGCCCCCGGCTTTTGCGCTGCTGCGCAAAATCTGTCGCAGCCGCTGCGCGGCTGCTCCATCCGCCAGGGGCTATCTTTTTTTTCTTTTCTCCGTCAGGCAAAGCATTATAAACAACTTCCGTAAAAATACATATATAATAACTCGAATCAGGGGCGCTTATGGGGCATGCATTCGCGGACAGGCATATCGACGAGCCAGTTGCGTTAGTCCCACTCATTTTGCCGCCTCATATAGAAGACGCCGGGGCAAAGCTCAAGGAAAGGGCTCGGCGGATTCTCAACAATCCCGATGTCATGTCCGCATGCGTTGGTTCCGGCGTCAGCCTGAACAACTTTGATTTCCTGCGCCTTCTTGACTTCCGGAGAAAAACCCCTGACACCCGCGTTGCCATAGACTCGCTTGTGTTCCAGCTCAGCCTTTCTGGCGCCAAGCCCGGCGACATGAAAGAAATGCTCTTTGAAAAAATGAGCGGAGCCGGATTGGCGGTTTGGGGCGCACTCAAGGCAAACATCTCCATTTTCCTGGATTCTGGCGGGGAACGGCTTGAATTTTGCCTCACTCCTGCCGCAGGCAGCGCGCCCATGAAGTATGCCCTGAAGAAATCTGGCGGGGCGCTTGAGCTCTGCCGTGTCAAGGATAGGACGCTTTATGGCGTGCTGTCGTCCGCGATTTCCCTCTGCAAGATAAAGGACATGGTGGAAACGGAGTCCATCGCAGCGGCCCAGGACTACCTTGGGAAGAGGGAGGCAAAAAGCCGCGTAGGCGAGCAAACCGCGCAGTTCGCAGCAACGGTATTGGAAACGGCAGCGGAATGCGGGGAAAACCCGAAAATGGACAAGCTGTACTGGGAGCTTTCGCCGGCAAAAGAAACGCGCACCCTGGTTTTTTGCCAGAGCGAAGAGCAGGAAAAGCTCCTGAACGAGCAGTTCGGGGAATGGTTCCCGTCCATGGTGGCGTGCCACAAGCTTTCGGACATGCCTGCTGCAAAGGCGGCGAGGTTCGATTCCATAATCATTTACAGCCGTCCGGGGAAGGCAAAGGCATTTGAAAAATACCTGTCCTCCCTGCCCAAAGGGATGGAAATAATCGAGTATGTGGCAAGAAAAAGCATGGATGCCCCAAGGGCATATCCTGGCTACAATGCCCGGAAAGGCGGGGCGCAGCTGGCGCTGAAGTTCTGATTCTTCCCGCCGCTCCTTCACGCGCGCCTGCACCATCAAGCGATATAAACTTCCCCCTCTCCAACACCGCAAGGAAGGTGGGGACATGGTTTCAATAAACGAGCGCGCGCCCGATTTTACCGAGGACGCATACGTTGACGGCGACATGAAGAAGGTCTCGCTCAAGGATTACCGCGGCAAATGGGTGGTGCTCTTTTTCTACCCTGCCGACTTCACGTTCGTATGCCCCACTGAGCTTGGCGAGCTGGCGGCGCACCATGATGAAATAAAAGCGCTTGGCGCCGAGATAATTTCGGTGAGCGGCGACACGGCCTATGTCCACCTTGCGTGGCACGACTCATCGCCGTTGATAAAGGGGATACGCTTCCCGATGCTCGCCGACCCTGCGCGCCGCGTGTGCACGGCTTATGGCACGCTCATCCCCCAGGAAGGGCTTTCGCTCCGCGCAACATTCTTCATAGACCCGGACGGCATTGTCAAGGCATACGAGTTCCACGAGAACTCCATAGGCAGGAGCATTGACGAGCTCATCCGCAAGCTCCAGGCGGCGCAGTACGTGAAGAGCCACAACGGCGAGGTCTGCCCCATGAACTGGAAGCCGGGCGCAAAGGCAATCAAGCCAAGCACGGGCCTTGTCGGCAAGATTTAGAGGGCGGTGGGAACATGGACGAAACCGAGAAAGCAAGCCAGCTTGCGCGCGCAGCCCGCCTAGAGGGGAAGATGCTCTTCGTTAAAGCCGCCGAGGTTTACCTGTCGCTTTCCATGGAAGCCGAGGCTGCGGACGCCTATGAGAAAGGCAGCGACTACTCGCATGCCGCCTCGCTTTTCGACAAGCTCGGGAAGAAGGAGGACGCCGCGCGCTGCAGGAAAAAGCGCGACGCAGCCTCCACGGGTGGAACCTGGCAGGACATGCAGGCCGAGTTCCAAAAAGACGCGGGCAACCCTTACTGACTTTTCCTTTTTCCGTCGTGCCAAGCATAGGCTTTAAAACATTTTGTTATATATTTCTAACAAAATGTGTTGTTCAACTAACAAAAGGTGAGAAATATGGAACAAAAGGAAAGCGGGAAACAGCAGCTCATCGCCGTGGCGGCAGCCCTCTTGGTACTGCTCTCGGCAATGATTGACGCGCGCCTCTCATTCGCGCTCGCAATCGCCGGGCTCTTCGCCCTCTCCTTCACGATGAAGACCAAATTCTGGAAGCAGGCGCCGTTCATCCTTGCGTCCCTCATGATTGCCGCGGTGGTAGTGGTGGTTCTCAACGGCCCGGGCGAGCTTTCGCTGCCCGATTTGGCAGTCGGGGGGCTGGTCGGCGCAATCATAATCGCATTTTCATTCTATCGCAGGAAATCCGGCGTGGTGCTCAATGACGAGAGGACGATTGCCATCCACAACCGCGCAGCAATGTATTCCTGGTGGGTGTCCTACGTGATGATTGCCGTCCTGTTCTGGTTCGACTACAGCGGCTATATGAAGCTCACGGCAATCCAGTTCGGCGGCGTGATACTTTTCACCATGCTCCTCTCGCAGCTGTTCATCAAGCGCTACCTGCTCTACAGGGGCGATTCCTGATGAAAACCCGCATAAAGGAGCTCCGCGCGCGCTACGGCATGACGCAGGAGGACTTGGCGAAAAAGGTGGGCGTGCGCCGCGAGACCATCGTCTTTCTCGAGCAGGGCAAGTACAACCCATCGCTGCTGCTTGCGCACAATGTGGCAGCCGCGCTGAAGTCAAAAATAGACGATGTTTTCATCTTCTAGGCGCAGAGCGGTGCCTTGCGCCCCGCATCTTCTAGCCGCGGCATCAGCGCCTTTTTTTAATCGTTTGCCCATTATCCAGCCATGGCACAATCAGGCGCCACCCATGTGCAGAAATTCCTGCGCTTCAGGCAGGACGCCAAATCCCGGTACGCCGGCAGGCTTCCGGCAAAGGTCTTTTTCCGGCACCCCCTCCTTTCATTCCACTACAAGTGCGAGCAAAAAGCCGAGATGAAGCTGTCCAAGGCGTTCTCGCATCAAACGCTGGAAAATCTGGATTGGGCAGTCAAGGATTCGGTGTTTTCTGCCAGATGCCGCCTCTTCGGCGCCCGGAAACTCGTGCGCCTTTACACGATAAAGCGCATGCGCGAAGAAGCCATCAAGAATTCCGGGCAGGTCGGGAACAACGGATATCGGCATGCCTGCCTTCTCCATTCAATTGGGCTGGGCCCAAAGCCAGTGCCTGCAGTCGGGCAAATCGTGCTTTTTGGTGCCAGGAGCCTGCTCTTCTCAAACTAGTTTTGTGTGCGCCTTGCCAGCACTGAAATATAGCCCAGCGCCAGCACAATGGCAAATATCGGCAGCAGGCTCTCGCGCAATGCCGCGCCTATCTGCGAAAGCAGGAGCACATTGGCAAGCGTGCCGATGGTGCGCAGCAGCCATGCGATTGTCCACATGGAAAATGCGAAGCCAACCGCATTGCCGACGGGCCAGAGCAGGGCGAAACCGAGGTAAAACCTGCGCGCGAAATACTGGCAATAGCCTATCACGAGCGGCGCTGCGAAAAACACCGCTAGGTTCCTGTAAACCGCGGCCACCAAAAGCGAAACCAGCTCGCTTTGGAATATGATATTCACGGCCTGGAGCATCCATATGCAGACTAGCGTGATGAGCAGGCTGACTGCCGCGCCTATGATGGGGCCAATCAGCCCCAATATCTCGATTGGCAAAATCCACCAGTTGAACCAGCGCTTGCCGCTGTCCTCTTCCCATTGGCGCTGCCCGGGGTGCACCCATTCGCCTTTTTCCTTGTGCTCTGCCATATGGGTAAAAAAGAGGAGCAGAATAAAAAACCTACTGTGCCGCCAGGTTGCCGATTTTGGCCTGGCTTTCCAGCACGCTTATCTTCGACGTGTCATGCTGCCCGATGAACTTTGCCTGGAACTCGTCCGCAGTCCCGCACAGCGGCACAATCAGCGCCTTGTAATCCTTGTGGCTGGGCAGGAATGCCGTTATGTCATACACCGCTCCGTTGTAGCCAACCCAGCAGTCTGTTTCAGAATTATGGGCTGCAAGCGCTGTGCGCGAGATGCCCATGGCATCCTGTGCCGGAAGTTGGGATGCGGGGTCCTGTATCAGCTGGGCCGCAGGGTCAATGGGCGCGCCCGTCTCATTCGCATTTGCGCCCGGCTCGGTGCCGTTCCCCTGCTGCAATGGCGCGCCCCCGTTTGAGGATGCATTCAAGGCGCCATTATCCGCTGCCGTGGGCTGCTGCGCGCTTCCCGCGCATCCTGCCAGCAAAAGCGCAAAGGCTGCAAGCGCCAAAATCAAAAATCTCATCCTATCACCATCAGCCAATGCGATGCTCACGCTTAAAAATTCACCCTCTGCCGCAGTGCGCATTTTTTATTGTATTGGAATTTCTATATTCCAATGCTCCAATGCTGAAAAAGTTGTCTGCAACTTTTTCATTGTATTGGAATCTCCACAATCCCACTGCTAAAAAACTTCTTTGGAAGTTTTTTATACCTTGCCCGTGTTCCTCCCCCCATGGCCGAAATAATGGTGAGAAAGGCGGATGGCACGCAGGAGCCGCTCGACTACAACAAGATACGCCATTCACTTTCGCGGGCAGGCGCTTCGCGCGCGCTTTCCGACGAAGTGATTGATTCCCTGCAGTCCCGCATGCGCACCGGCATCGCAACCGATGAAATCTACAATCTCGCATTCGAGCGGCTGCGCGAGCTGAAGCAGGGCGCAGCCGCGCGCTTCGGCCTCAAGGCGGCCCTATTGAAACTCGGGCCCGACGGGCATCCGTTCGAGACATTCACCGCCGCCCTCCTCAAGGGCAGGGGCTATTCCACCCTCCTGTGCCAGACGCTGCGCGGCAAGTGCGTGCAGCACGAGATAGACGTTGTCGCAACCCGCCCGGCGATTCCCGGGCACAATGCCACGAAGTTCATCTCGGAGTGCAAGTTCCACAACTCGCCCCACCTCCAATGCCACATCCAGACCGCGCTTTATTCCTGGGCGCGCTTCCTTGACGTCCATGACGCCAACCCGGACATAGACTCCGGCTGGCTCGTCACAAACACCAAATTTTCCTACGACGTCATCCAGTACTCAGACTGCGTCGGGCTGAAGCTTCTGGGCTGGAGCTTCCCGCGCGACGAGTCCCTCCAGGTGCGCATCGAGGAGAACAGGCTCTACCCCTCCACGCTCATCTCGCGCCTGGACAGGCGCGGCTTCGAGGCATTGCACGGCGCAGGCATCATCCTGGTGAAAGACGTCGCGGCAATGCCCGACGAGCGGCTGCGCGCGCTTGGCTTTTCCGAGAAGAATGCGCAAGGCATAAAGGAAGAGGCAAAAAGGATAATGAGCGGAAGGGGCTGAATTCCACCGGCATCCCACTCCCGAAGCGCATATAAACTGCCATTTGCCCAAGATTTGCGGCAGGCAACGCAAGGTTTATAGCCTGCCAGATGAAAATATTGGATGTGAGCATTATGGCAAAGCCAATAACCCCAACACCTGTGCTTAGGGGCAAGGATGCCCTGGTTTTCATGCGCAGCATAGTGTCGGAGCAGAATAAGCCCAGCGCAAGAAGGCTGAGGTTCATCAGGCAGGCTCTGCGCCAGTACAAATGCTTTGACATCCGCACCTAAACGGGCGGGAACATGGAATCGTCAGTGGAACAGTTCTTCTTCGAGAAGCTTTCGGCAAGGCATAGAAGCAGGCTCCTTCAATTTGAAAACCAGGAAACCGACTTGGTGGATTACCTGCGGCATGATGCGCTTTCCCAGCAGGCGCAGGGCATTTCAGCCACCTATCTTCTCTTCGGGCAAGGCGCACTCATCGGCTATGTCACCCTCCTGGCAGACGGGATAACCATAAAGGAGGACCGTGCGCTTGTCTATTTTTTCGGCAAGAAAGGGATACGCTATGCGACAATCCCTGCGCTGAAAATCGGCAGGCTTGCAGTCAGCTGCCCCTTCCAGAAGAAAGGTTTTGGCACAAAGCTTGTAAGTTTTGCAATCGGCACAGCGTGTGGCATTTCGGAAAGGATAGGCTGCAGGCTCATATCTGTGGATGCAAAGGATTCCGCGCGCGCATTTTACGGCAAGCGCGGCTTCATTCCGTTGCAGCATGGGAAAAGGCAGAGGATAATGTACCTTGATTTGATTGCGGCAGCGGCGAAATGAATACGGGGCGTGGGATGGAAAAGAAAAAACAGAAGCCGCTCTCTTATCAAAAAAAAAGAAACAGAATCAAGCCGCAGTTTTCTTCCGCTTCTCTTCCGCGTTCTTCTCGAGCTTGCGCTTGATTGTCTTGAGCATGACAAAGCTGTCGCGCTCCATCTCCTCGAGGCGGAACGAGATGAACTTCGCCTGCTTCTCAAGGCGCGGAATCATCACGAACTCCAGCGAGTTCACGCGCCTCTTTGTCTTCTCAATCTCAAGGATGAGGCGCCTGATGCCGTTTTCCGTCTCCGACAGCTTGAAGACAAGGTCGAGCACGTGCTCGAAAGAATCCGCCACCTCGTCTATCTTCGCGCTCGTTCCCACGATGGAATAGCCGCGCGCAAGAAGGATTTTTTTCGGCTCGGATGCCTCGAGCGTGGGGATTTTCACGCCCATGATGTTCCTGACCTCGACGTGCACGTTGGGCGCGCGCTTCACCGCCATCGCCGCCTCCTCTATCTCCTGCATGGAGTGGTATGCCTGCGCGACGGCAAGCGAGCCGTATGCGCTTGACATGCGCGTATTCAGCTCGCTCCTCAGGTCCTGCGCCTTGCCCAGTATCTTGAAGAACTCAAGTATGAGCGCGTCGCGCTTCTGCTTGAGGAGCTTGTGCCCCTTGCGCGCGAGCTTCACGCGGTTCTTCGCGTTGAGCAATTCCATCCTTGTCGGGTTCGGGTTATCGGCCATCCTTATCACATCACGGCGCCAGCTAGCTTAATTTTTCCTGTACTTCCTGCCGTATTTCTCGATGAACTCCTTCTTCAGCCTCTTGAGCTCGCTCTCCGGGAACATGGCAAGCATCTCCCAGCCAAGCTCAAGCGTCTGCTCGATTGTCCTGTCCTCGTGCGTGCCCTGCGCGATGAAGCGCTTCTCGAACACGTCCGCGAACTTCAAGTATGTCTTGTCGGTTGCGGAAAGCGCCTCCTCCCCGACGACTGCGGAAAGCGAGCGCAGGTCGCGGCCTGTTGCATACGCGGCGTAAAGCTGGTCCGCCATGCCGCGGTGGTCTTCGCGCGTCCTGTCCTTGCCTATCCCCAGGTTCATGAGCCTTGACAGGCACGGGAGCACGTCCACCGGCGGCACGATGTTCTTCCTGTGAAGGTCGCGCCCCAGCACAATCTGCCCTTCCGTGATGTAACCCGTCAGGTCGGCGATGGGGTGGGTGATGTCGTCGCCGGGCATGGTGAGGATGGATAGCTGCGTCACAGTGCCATCCTTTCCCTTGATTCTTCCCGCCCTCTCGTAAATGGTCGAAAGGTCGGTGTACATGTAGCCCGGGTAGCCTCTCCTTCCGGGCACCTCTTCGCGGGCCGATGCGATTTCACGCAGCGCCTCGCAGTAGTTTGTCATGTCCGTGATGATGACCAGCACGTGCATGTTCTTCTCGTACGCAAGGTACTCCGCGGTGGTGAGCGCCAGGCGGGGCGTGATAATCCTCTCCACCGACGGGTCGTCCGCCAGGTTCAAAAACAGCACGGCCCTCTCAAGCGCGCCCGTCTTCTCGAAGTCGCGCATGAAAAACGAGGCCTCCTCGTGGGTGATTCCAACCGCGGCAAACACCACGGCAAACTGGTCCTTGCCATCCTTGCCCGATGACACCACCTTTGCCTGCCTTGCAATCTGCACCGCAAGCTGGTTGTGCGGCAGCCCCGAGCCGGAGAAAATGGGCAGCTTCTGCCCTCTCACCAGCGTGTTGAGGCCGTCTATTGTGGAAATACCTGTCTGGATGAAGTCGCGCGGCTCTGCGCGCGCATACGGGTTGATGGGCGAGCCGTTGATGTCCAGCCTCTTCTCAGGTATGATGGCTGGCCCCTTGTCGCGGGGCTCTCCCAGCCCGTTGAACACGCGGCCCAGCATCCCGGTTGACACGCCTATCTGCATGGTCTCGCCAAGGAACTTCACCGTGGTGTCCTCGAGGTTGATTCCGGCTGTCTGGCCGAATACCTGGATGACCGCAAGCCCCTTCTGCGTGTCGAGCACCTGGCCCTTCTTCCTCTCGCCCGAGGGGAGCTGTATCTCGACGATTTCGCTGTAGCCTATGTCGTTCACTCCCTCCACGAACACGAGCGGGCCTGCGATTTTTGTGATTGTTTTGTATTCCTTCATGTAACCACCCTACTTCGACCCCGCCCCGAGCGAGTCGAATGCCTTGTCAATTTCGCTTCCGAGGAAGTCAATCTCCTTTATCTTTTCCTCCGGCACTTCCTTCATCCTCGCAATCCTCTCGCGGACGGGCAGCTCCATTATCCTCTTGAGCTGCACGCCAAGCTCGACCGCCGCGATTGCGCGGTGGTGGAAGCGCAGGATGTTCCTCAATATGAAATACTGCTTCTTCATTGACGAGTACGTGTCCACCTCGTGGAATGCCGACTGCTGCAGCAGGTCCTCGCGCAGCATCTTGGTCGAGACCATGATTGCCTGCTCCTTCTCCGGGAGCGCGTCCGGGCCGACGAGCTGCACGATTTCCTGCAGCTCCGCCTCCTTCTGCAGGAGCGCCATCGCTTCCTTGCGGAGGTCCACCCAGTCCGAGGACACGTTCTGCGTGTACCAGCTGTCAAGCGTGTCCGTGTACAGGGAATAGCTCCTCAGCCAGTGGAATGCCGGGAAGTGCCTGCGCTGTGCAAGCGATGCGTCAAGCGCCAGGAAAACTTTCGTAACGCGGAGCGTGTTCTGCGACACCGGCTCGTTGATGTCCCCTCCCGGCGGCGAAACCGCCCCGATGATGGTGACCGAGCCCGTCCTGCTCTCGTCGGTGCCAAGGCACCTCACGCGCCCTGCGCGCTCGTAGAACTCGGCAAGCCTCCTCGCAAGGTAGGCGGGATACCCTTCCTCCCCAGGCATTTCCTCCAGCCTTCCTCCTATTTCGCGCATTGCCTCTGCCCAGCGCGAAGTGGAGTCCGCCATGAGCGCAACGTCGTAACCCATGTCGCGGTAATATTCCGCAATCGTCACGGCGGTGTAAATGGACGCCTCGCGGGCGGCCACCGGCATGTTGGAGGTGTTTGCAATCAGCACCGTCCTGTCCATCAACGGCTTTTTCGTCTTGGGGTCCTCAAGGTGCGGGAACTCGGTAAGCACTTCCGTCATCTCGTTCCCCCTCTCCCCGCAGCCCACGTACACCACGACCTGCGTGTCCGACCATTTTGCGAACTGGTGCTGCGTCACCGTCTTTCCGGAGCCGAACGGCCCCGGGATGCAGACCGAGCCTCCCTTTGCAATCGGGAAGAACACGTCCACAATCCTCTGCCCTGTGATGAGCGGGATGTTCGGGTCGAACCTCTCGGCTGAAGGGCGGGATTTCCTCACGAACCAGCGCTGCATCATTGCGACTTTCTGGTCCTTCCCCGCCGCGTTGGTGATTGTGCAGACCTGCTCCTCCACGGTGAAGCTGCCCGCCCTGATGTCCTTCACCTTGCCGTCGAACGGCGCCATTATCTTGTGGACGATGATTTCCGTTTCCTGCACCGTGCCGAGTATGTCTCCCGTTTTCACGGCCTGCCCGTTCTTTGCAACCGGCACGAACTCCCATTTCTTGTCCCTGTCAAGCGAGTTTGCCGACATGCCTCTCGTGATGAATGCGCCGCCCTTGTCCGCCATCACGTTGAGCGGGCGCTGGATGCCGTCGTAGATGGACCTGAGGAGCCCCGGCCCCAGCTCCACCGACAGGGGCTCGCCCGTGGTCTCCACAGGCTCGCCGGGGCGGATGCCGTTGGTCTCCTCGTATACCTGGATGGTGGACACGTCGCCCACCATCTTGATGATTTCGCCCGTGAGCCTTTCATTGCCCACTTTTACAACGTCGTACATCTTGGCGCCAGCCACTCCCTTGGCTTCCACGACCGGGCCTGTTATCCTGTGCAAAATTCCCATCATAACACCTCGTAAGCATTACGCCGCCATCTGTTTCTTCTTCGTCAAAGCCTGCGGGCTTTGGAGATTAATATCCGCCAAATCTCATTTCTTCTTCGTCAAGTCCACGCCGAGCGCGCGCTTTATCAGCTTGGCAAGGGACTCCTCCTGCTCAATCGGGCCTTTCGAGTCGGGTATCGCAACCACGATTGGCTTTGCAGTCGCCTCCACCCTCTTCTTGAGGCGCCAGTCGCAGTTCTCCACCATCCTCTCGCTCACCACGATGATGCCAAGGCTCTCGTCGGAAAGCAGCTCAGCCATCTTTGCCTCCGCTTCCCTGCCCTCAAGCGCAAACGTGCTCTCCACGCCTGCCAGCCTGAAGCCCGTGCATGTCGCCGAATCGGCAATCACCGCAACTTTCTCTTTTTTGTCAGCCATGCAATCACTCAAACGAATATCAGCATCTGCGAAACCTTCTCGGGCGGCAGGCCCAGCGCCTTGCCCCTCACGATTTTCTGGATATTGTGCATCTCCTCCTCCTTCAGGAAAAGGAAGCCCACTATCGCGCCGATGGACATTATGCTCCTCTTGAGCGCGTGGAGCGAGCGGCGCGCAATCGAGCGCTCGAACACGACTTCGAAGTGCGACAGCTGCCCGTCCTTCATGTACATCTGCTCCGCAGCTGCAAAATCGTCCCTCCCCGTCTTCGACATGAAAAATGCGGACGAGAGGCGCGCGGATTCGTGCACGTCCTTGCCAGCGGCAATCTTCTCAAGCCTTGTGCGCATAATCCTGCCCCCGCCCACCATGTGCGCCATTATCGTCTTCCTGTCCGCGCCGCCGCGCTTGAGCCGGAGTATCGTCATGATGTTCTTCGCATCCGCCTCGAAGGAAAGCAGCGCCGCGATGGCCTGCGCCTCCTTTTCCCCCCCGACTGCCAGGTTCGAGGCCATCTCGTAGTAATAGAAGTCAAGCGCGGACATGAACATGTCCAGCTTCGCGGTGTCCGAGCCGGGGTTCTGGAAAAGCGCCTTTATCTGGTCCCTGGGGATGTTCCTCATGGACGCCGAGGCGAAGAATTTTTCGCCGAACGCCGTCCCGCGAAGCACAGCATAGGTGTCGTCCGCGTTTTTCGCGGAAAGCATGGCTGAAAGCTCCTTCTGGGTTATCGAGCCTGCGGGCACCAACAGCGCCTGCGCCTCCTCCTTTGTCCTGCCGAGCTTTTTCGAAAGAAGCATTGCCTTGATGTTGTGTATGTCGTACCTGTTCAGGAAAGCGGCCACCATGCCCCTGCCGGCGGAGGGGGTTATCTTGAGGAGCTTCTGCGCGGTCCTTGCGAAGTTCCTGCTCACGCCAAGCTCCACCCTCTCCTCGTCGGTGGCGGTGTGCGGCATGCCTGAAAAATCGTTCCTGTACGCTGTGCGGGAAAGGTATTCAATCACCGCGGCATTGGTGTTCACGCGCAGCAGGTCGTCTGCCTGCCTCCTGGTGAGCAGGTGCGTCCTCATCGCGCGCACGCGCGCGTTCGAGTAGCCGTATTTGAGGGTCTTGGACAGGATCAGGCAATCAGCCATGCTCCCTTCCTTGGCGCCAGTTGTTTTCATTTTCTGCATGCAATCCCAATCCCTTGCCGGCTAGAACAGCCTGTCGTAAATCTCCTTCCTAAGCGCAGGCTTCTTCTGCGCAAAAATCTCCTCTAGCGTCTTGTTCACGCGCACCTTGCCGCTTTGGCTTTCCACGATGACGCCGCCGCAATATTCGTGCGGAAGCTCCTTGAACTGCCTGCCCTGCAGGTACTGCCTGTCCTCGTTGCGCGCATAGACCACTGCCTGGCTCACGCCAAGCTCCGCGCTGCCTTCGGCCACCAGCCTCTCGATAAGGCCGGGATAAACGGATTTTTTCATGGAGTCGGACTTGAACTTCTGCCACAGCTGCTCCATGGACCCTTCGACCGCCTCGTCGCGCGCCTCGTCCACCATCTTCTTCGCGGCAAGCTTCGCGGAGGTTGCCTTCTCGGATGCCTCCTGCTTCGCGAACTCGGTGGCTTCCTTTTTCGCCGCCTTGACGGTTCCGTCCGCCTGTTCCTTCGCGTCCTCCACTATCTTCCCGGCGTTCTTTTCCGCGGCATGGATTATTTTCCTGCCTTCGGCTTCCGCGCCCTTGGAAAGTTCGGTTGCGAGTTCTTCAAATCCCATCTATTCACCCTGGGCCGCAGCATGCCTGCGGCAAACAGCCCTGCGCGTTTTCCGGGCGGCCAAAAAATCAAAGCCGCCCGTTCGTTGCGCCGAGCGTGTGTTTTTTCCCCGTGCTTATGCCGTTGCTGCCTCTGCGCCAGAGCCAATCTGGCCGACCAGCAGGAAGGCAACCACGAAGCCGAAGATGACAATCAGCTCCGGAAGCGCCATGTAGACGATGAGCTTGAACGTGTCCTCTGGCCTTTCTGCGACCACTCCCATGATGGCGGAACCGACTGACGCCTGCGCGATGCCGGTGCCGATTGCCCCGCCAAAGATGGCGATTGCCGCGGCGATGCCGAATGCTCCTGCATTTTCTATTGCTACCATTTACACACCTCTTTTTTCATTGTATATGTAAATCCTATCGGATTTCCATATGCGGACAAAGTCTGTCCGCAGACTTTGTCCTTGTATTGGAATTTCCATATTCCAATGCTGAAAAACTTCTCTGGAAGTTTTTCACACGCCTTTCTTCATTCCATCCTTCAGTCTCAGAGTCAATCCTCTTGAGTATAATTCCTCCTTGCGCTGAACGGCGCGAACAGCACGCCGCCGCCCTGGTAGAACTTGCCGAAGAACTCGACAACATTCAGCCTCGCCCCGTGGACAATCCCCTCGAACATCACGAGCATGCAGGCTGCCATGTGCATGCTCAGGTAAAGCACGGCGGTTATGGCGAACAGCACAATCCCGGCGACGGAAAGCTCGAAGTGCGGCATGAGAAGCTCGTTTATCGCCTCTGCGATAATCACCCCTCCCACACCCACCGCCGCGATACGGAGGTAGGACATCACGTTCCCGAGCAGCCCGGGTATTTCAATGGCCGCAATCACGCCCTCCATCGCAACCACGCCCAAAATCGACAGGGCGAGAACCGCTGCAGACGGGATTGCCATGGACGGCATGATGCCGTACATGCCGCTTGCAATCGCCATGAATCCGGAAAGCAGTATGAGCAGCCAGCAAATCTTCGCATATGCGTGCTTCCTGCTGTGGTGCCACTCGTTCACCGCGCCGATTATGAATCCCAGCGACAGGTGCGCCATCCCGACGAGCAGCGATATCAGCATGAGCGTGTTTATCTCGGCGAGCCTGTGGAACCCCTGGTAAATCTGCACGTGCTCGAAGCCCACGAGCGACGCAAGGTGGGTGTGCGTGAATCCGAAATATTCGTCAAACACGATGCCCGCCAGTATCGCCGGGATTGACGAAATCACCCATACCATCCCTATCTGGTTCATGAACGACCCGCGCTTGGTGCTCTTCACTATCCAAATCGAGAGCAGCAGGGAGCATGTGGCATAGCCGGCGTCCCCCAGGATGAGCGCGTACATGAGCGGGATGGTGATTGCCAGGAATATTGACGGGTCTATTTCAGTGTACTTGGGCAGCGATACGAACCCCACCAGGTACTCGAACGGCTTCACCTGCTCCGGGTTGTCCAGGAGCGTGGGCGGCGCATCATGGTCTGCCTGCGGCGCCTGCGAGATGTAAAGCTTCCTTCCGAATTTTTTCGAAAGCTCTGCGGTTATCTCCCCGACTTTCGATGCCTCTGCCCAGCCTTCGATGAAATACAACGATGCGCTTGCGCCGAACGAGGTTGCGATGTGCGCCCTGTCCGCCTCGATTGAAAGCGCCTCCTCGAGCGACGCTGCCTGCGGGCAAATCGTATCGGCGGCTTTTGCGAATTTCCTTTCCGCCGCCTCCATCTTTTCGCGGAGCCTTGCCTCGCCCTCTTTCAGCGCAGCAATCTCTTCCTTGGGCGTTGACTGGATTTGCGGCATGGCGAGCACGCTGCCAAGCCCTTCCAGGAACTTGGCGTCCTGCCCTTTCTTGATGGCCACCAGCGCAATGGCCGCCTTGCCGCCATCCGCCTCGGAAACAGTGCAGTCGCAGTTCTTTGTTGCGGCAAGCACCTCGCGGGCAAGCTTCACCTTCTCCTTCGGAATCCTGACGAGCGAGAATTGCAGCGTCCCGGATGCAAGCTCTGAAAAGTCAACGTCCAGCCCCTCTATTTCGGACAATGCTTTTTGCGAGGCAAGGTTCGTGTCAAGCTCCTTTGCAACCGCCTCCTTTTCAGAAACAAGCGAGAACACTTCCTCGGATTTTTCCAGAAGCGCGTCCGCCTCCTCCAGGGGGCTTTCATAGGCCTGCTTCTTTTTCGGGAGCCTGCCGTTTTTCGGCAGCGCCTCGCGGAGCGCCCTGATTTTCACGAGCCTCTTAGCAACCTCGTCATAAGAAGCAAGCGGGCCTGCGCGCTCGATTTCAGGAAGCTCGGAATCTGTGATGTGGAGGACTGACATTGTGTGCAGGGACTTTACCACCTGCGGGGCAATCGCCTTGAGGCAAATCGCCCTGATTTTCGACATTTTTACTGCCTTGAGCATGCAAAACCTCTATTCCTGCCGCTTCTTGTTCCCGCCAATGCCAAGCTAATACTACACTATATGTCCTGCGAAATCTCCGCAACGTCCGTGTCGGACAGCCTTTTTGCCCGTATGGAATTCGCCTGCTTCTTCGCCGCGCCCAGAATCGCGCCGACCTCGGCATCGGTCTGCTCGCGCCTCTTCGAGTTTATCTCGTTTTTCGCCTCGACTGCCTTCTGCTGCGCCTTTGAGACGATTTCCACTGCCTGCTCGCGCGCCGCTGCCTCAAGCTTTGTGGCTTCTGCCCTTGCCGCCTCGACCTGCGAGGCTGCGGACTTTTCAGCGTCCTTCAGCGCGCGCACCTGCGTGATGAATTCTCCGTCGTGGTGCGCAGGTTGGGCCTGTGCGTGAGAAGCAGAATGCTCATGCCCTTTAATGCCTTCTGAACCTTTTGTCATTTCAATTCACCTGCCCAAATTAATTATAGGTCGAAAAAAGCAGACGCTATTTCTAGGTAATGGTTTATAATGATTTCTTCGGCCCGACGAAAAACGCCGCCCCCTCCCCTCACAGCAGCGCCTTTGCAAACTCCAGCTGCAAGGAGTAAAGCGCATGCCTCACGTCCCCCGCCTGTGCGCCCCTGCCATTGCTTGCCAGCCAATCCAGCACCTTGCCCCCCAATGCCAGGTCCTCCAGCGCGCCATCCATCCCTTTCTCGCAGATATGCAGGCATAGGAGCGCGCTTGCAATCTCCTCTGCCCTTGCCGTTTTCGGGATATCCTTCAATTCCGCGGCTGCCTCGACCATTTCCCTGCCAATCATGCCTTTCCCGATTGCCCTGGCAAAGACCGCCGCCACAAGCGCAGCCTCGGGCGAAAGGTAAAGCGTGCCATTATTTTCATCCAGCCTGCTTTGCGAGCCCACTTTCACCTCAAGCCCCATTTTCGTGCCAAGCTCGGCAAGCCTCTTCCCCACGTCCACCCTCGCAAGCTTCCTGCTGGCCATTTCGTGCGTTGGCACGCCCCGCGCAGGCTGCGACTCAATCACGCTCATAAGCAGCCTTCCGGCGGCGACCCCCACTGCGAGCTCCCCTGCCTTGTCCACGGCATCCCTCCTGTTCGTGATTGCCGGGAAACTGCGCACGTACTCGTGCACTTCCTGTTGCGTGATAATCTTCATTTGACCAGCCTCTTATTCCCGTCCACAAACATGTCCCACGCCTGCTCAGGGGTGTATGACAGGTTCTTTTTCAAATTTTCAAACATGACTTCCCCAAGGTTCTGCCCCGGCGTCCATCCGAAATTCGTTTTGCCTGCTATTGCCGCCTTCCAGCCCCATTCGTGGGCGGCATACGCCTTCCTGGCTTCCGCCTTGTTCCCGGCAAATTCAGCCTGCAGCCTTGCCCATTCGCGCACAAACGCCTCTTTCATGATTCCCAGCTCATGCTTGTTGCCGGTATTGTTCACCACGCCGAGTGCGTTGTCCGTCCGGATGTCAAAAAACGTGATGCCCTCTGCTTTTTGGAACGAGAAATCCATGAAATCAATGCGCCTCGCGCTTCCGTCAGGCAGCACCATGTAATTGCCGCCCGTGGTGTCGTCCATCATGAATGCCACTTGCTGCGCCATTGATTCCATTGCGCTGGAAAGGAATTTTTCCCTTGCCGCGCTTCCGCTCCCTGGCTCAAGATGCGCCTTATCCAATCCCGGCATGCCGTTTTTCAGGAATTCCCTCAATGTCGCGCCATCCACAACCTCCATCACGCCTATTTCCTTTCCGCTGAAGATTCTGTATCCCGGCTCAATGCCGAATATGCGGTGCACATTATGCGCAAAAACCTCCTGCGATATGTCCTCCACCTTGGCGATGTAGTGCCTGCCGTTCGTGCACGTAATCTCAAACACCGGCGCAGTGCCATATAGCCGTTCCGTCCTTGCCCCGCTGGCATATTCTGTGTTGAAATTCTGCTTAAGCAGGCTATTGAGGTTTTCAATCCTGCAGCCAAGCTCGTGCGGAAGCCCGCTGTCCACAAGATATCTCATGAAGTCAACGATATCCTTGTCCCCATTCACGCGCTGCCCTGAAATAATCATTTCCTGCCAAGTGTGAAAGCTGCCCATCAGCCCCCTCAAGCTCGTTATCGGCTTTTCCGGGTGTTCTATATCCGGATAGTCGGATGCATACTGTTCCATGCATTTTGCGAATTCGCCTAGTTTTTCCTTCGGGACCATGCTAATGCGTTCATACATCACCGTTTCCTTGGTCCCATTTGTCTGCATTGCGCGGTAAGTTTCCACAAGCGAGGCAAACTTTGTTTCGGGCTTTTGCCAATTGCCTTGCTCGGTGCCAGCCGTCTTTGCTTTTCCTGCCGGCTCAGGTTGCTTCCCATCAATTTCCGGGCTTTTCCCTTTTTCCTCAGCCGCAACCGGCGCCTTTTTTTTGGCAGGCGCTTTCATTGACGGCTCCTGCACGGCTTCCGGCATTTTTGCCTTTGGCGCGGCTGCCTTCCCGGCAGCCCTGAAAAAGCCGAATCCCATCTCAAGCACGACAAGCTGCGCGAACGTCTCGCCAAAATAAGCGGCCACCCTTCCCGCATCAAGCCGGTACGACGGGTCGCTTTTGAGCTTCTGCCTTGCTTCCATCCTTGCAACGTCAACGTCCAGCACGAGCCTGTCGAACTGCGCGCCATCCCCGCCATCTTTCCTCTTCGCGTTTTTCAGTATCCCCGCAAGCTCGTCAAGCGCGCCCGCCTGGTCCGTGCCCATCCTCTTCATTGCGCCTGACAGCTGGCCGAAAGAATAGTATTCCGAGCCGAAATTCAGCGCAGTGAAAAATGCCGCGCCCGCAAAAGCGCTTGCCACCGCCTTTTCCGTGCTGCTTGCCAGGAACTCCTTCAGCGTTGCAGCCAGCGCAGCCCTGCCAAGCGAGGCGACCGCCCCTACGCCCGTTGCAAGCCCCACCACCATGCCGACGTCCATTGCCTTCTCAAGCGCGGGCATCACATACTCGAACCCCTTCAGGTCGTATTCCTCGAGCTTCTGCACGAGCTTTGCCTGCGAAACTGCGAGCGCAAAGTATGATTTTGAAAGCTCCGTCAGCGCCTGCTGCACTTTCGCCTCGTCCTTGCCCCTAAGCGCGCTTTTCAGCCCATTGTATTTTTCCTGGAAATCCTTGAACGAGGCTTTGTACTCCCCCTCGCTTTTGTAAAGGCCCATTTCCTTTTTTGTCGGAAGCGCGTTTGCCATGCCGGGCGCAAGAATTTCCTTCCAGCTCCTGTTCAGCAGCCTGTCTCCAAAATCAAGCTCCCCGATGCTTCGCTGCACCTGCTGGTAGGAAACCGCCGTCCTTACGTAAAGCTGGTCGACTTTTTTGGAGAATTCCTGCGCAGAAAGGGTCTTGCCTGCCGCAGTGCCCGTGCCCTTTTGCTGTGCGCTGGTCTGGAACAGGAACATGATTCACTTCTGCCGAGAAGTGGTTAAAAAGGTAGCTAAATCCCCAGCTCGCGTATTATCCTTGAAGTCTTTGCAAGCGCGTGGTCAGCCTTTACGTTCTCAAGGTGCACGCTTTTGCACCCTTCCGGCAGCGGGATTGGCGCCTGGTCGTAGCCAAAAGCAACTACGTCCGGCTTCACGCGCGCGAACGTCCCCATCCAGTCCGCCTCGCCCACAACGGCAAGGTCCACGGGCTTGAGCGCATTCACCATCGCGCAGCGGTAATCGGCATCGTGCAGCGGCTTTTTCCCCTTCCTCTTTTCCACCGTTTCGTTTGTCGCCACCACTGCCACGAGCGCGTCCCCCAGCCCGCGCGCATGCTGCAGCGTGAGCACATGCCCCATGTGCAGCACGTCAAACACGCCGCCCGTGAGCACGACCTTGAATTTCGCGCGCTCGCTTGCCTTCAAATAATATTTTCCCGCGCGCTCCTCGAGCATCATCCTCTCGCCGCGCGTCAATTTCGCAGCCGCGCTTCCGCTGATTCCTTTCTCTTTGACAGAAAGCAAATACAGCTCTTTTGCGTTCATGGATAAACCCTGTTTATCGTCCTCGGGAACGGGATGGTGTCGCGGATGTGGTCGAGGTTGAGCATCCACTTCGCCAGCCTCTCCACGCCCAGGCCAAAGCCCGAGTGCGGCACTGAGCCGTATTTCCGCAGCTCCACGTACCACTTGTAATCCTCCTCGCGCATCTTCTGCTCGGACATGCGCGCGGCAAGCTCGTCATACTCCCAAATCCTCTCCGAGCCGCCGATTATCTCGCCATGCCCCTGCGGCGCAAGCAGGTCAGCCGAAAGCACAGTGCCCGGCTTGTTCGGGTCCTCGCGCATGTAGAACGCCTTGAAGTCCTTGGGGTGGTTGTGCAGGAATATCGGGTTCTTCTTGTCTTTCGTGAGCGCGAATTCCTCGTCCGCCCCTACGTCCTGGCCCCATTCAATCTTGAAGCCAAGCTCCTGCAGGCGGGGTATTGCCTTTTCATAGGGCAACCTCTCGAAAGGCACCTTCACCTCGAGCAAATCGGCCGGGTCGCGCCCGATTGCCTGCAAAAGCGGCGCATGCTCGGCTGCCATCTTGTGGCAGACAAACTCAATCATCCTCTCCTGCAGTTCCATGTTCATCTTCTGCGAATAGAATGCCATCTCGGGCTCAAGGTGCCAGTACTCCGCAAGGTGGCGGATTGTGCGCGAAGGCTCTGCGCGGAACGAGGGCGCAAGTATGAACACCTTCTCCAGCGCCGCGATGACCGCCTCGGAATAGAGCTGCCCGCTCTGCGAAAGGTATGCCGGCGAGCCGAAATAGTTCAGCTCAAAGAGCGTGGAGCCGCCCTCGCACGCGCTTTTCGTGATTATGGGCGGCGCAACTTCGAAAAAGCCCTCGTTGAAGAAGAATTCCCGCAAATACCTCGTGATGTAATCGCGCGCCTGCATTATGTGCGTAAGCTTCTGCGAGCGCAGCCACAGGTGCCTCACGTCAAGCAGGAATTCCACGGACTGGTCCTTGCCAATCGGGAAAGGCTCGCCCTGGGAAATCATTTCCACCGACGCGGCGGAAAGCTCAAAGCCGCCCGGCGCGCGCTTGTCCTCCTTCACCGTGCCCTCGACCATCATCGAAGACTCTATGAACGCGCCCGACGCGGCTGCAAATGCCGCCTCGCCGACAACGTCCTTCTTCACCGCGCACTGCATGGTGCCCGACGAGTCGCGGAGCACGAGGAAGCAAAGCCCGCCCGACGTTCGGCAGCGGTGCACCCATCCGCGCAGCTTCACCGACGCATTATTGTGGGCGCCGGCAAGTATGCTCCCGATTTTCGTAAAGTCCGTTGCCAGTGCGTCCATAGGTTCCACCTTTCTCTACTTCAATAGGGAAAAAATAAAAACAGGCGTATCAGAATGCTGCGCCTTACCATCCGAAATTGCTTGCGCGCGAGTTGCCCAGCGTTTCCATTGAAGCCACGAACCCTTTCCCAAGGAGCGCAGGCGCCTGCGTGAGGACATTGAAGCCGATTGACAGCCTCTGCGCCTGGCTTATCGCGGTGAGGTCGCGCGGGATGAGCGCGGCGATTTTGTTGAGCTCCGCATCGGTGAATTTGTAGGTGGCTTCCTTGCCGCCCACGAGCTTCGCATAATTGGGGAAAGCCGCGCGCCACATCTGCTCATATGGCGCAAGCGAGGCTTTCGACAAATCGTTCTTCTTGAGCGCGCCCGCCGCCACTTCCGCGGCGAATTTCCCGCTTGTCATGGAAAGCGAGGTGCCGCCCT
Organism: Candidatus Micrarchaeia archaeon; assembly: GCA_041663445.1. GTDB lineage: Archaea > Micrarchaeota > Micrarchaeia > Anstonellales > Anstonellaceae > UBA10161. The sequence goes on along the minus strand of JBAYMR010000004.1, from coordinate 26,406 downwards.
CGAACATCGGGGACGTGAAGCCCGCGGCATCGCCGACCAGCAATATGCCGTCGTCATACGTCTTTGCAACCGGCCCGCCCGAGGGAATCCTGCCGCCAAATGCCTTGTTCCTCTTCTTCTCCTTCAGGCCGTAATCGTCAATGAACTTCTCAAGGCACGCCCTTGTCTTCGGCGCGTCGTTGGTCACAATTCCCACGTTGCTCCTGCCGTCCTTCTTCGGAATCACCCAAAGGTAGCCGTGCGGCGCAAGGGACGGCCAGAGGAAAAAGTCAATCATCCCGTCCGCAACATCCACCGGCTCCATCTCATACTGCAGGCCCACCACCACGCTTTGCGGCGCGTTCATGCCAAGCAGCTTCGAGGCAGCCGAGTCCACGCCGGACGCGTCTATCACGCAGCGCGCGAAATACTCCCCCGCCGTGGTGGTGACCTGCCATCCCCCTTCCTCGCGTGAAAGCGCTGTCACGCGGCTTTTGAGCTTGTATGCCGCCCCCGCCTTTGTCGCCTCAAGCGACAGCCACTGCTCGAACTTGTCCTTTTCAAGGGAGTAGCCCGGCTCGTTTATGTAGGACGCAGTTTTATCCGGGAAAATCAGCCGTATGCCCTTGGCCTCGCGCGAGATTGCCTCCTCTGGCAGGGCAAAGCCCAGCCGCTTGCAGGCTGCCTGCGACAGGCACTCGCCGCAATGCACGGGCTGCCCTATGGTCTCGTGCTCCTCCAGCACAAGCGTGGACACGCCTGCCTTTGCCGCGGTGAGCGCGGCAAAGTTGCCGCCTGGCCCGGCTCCAATCACAACAAGGTCGAACATTTCCATAATAACCGCTCCTGATATGCCCTAGGCAAATAAAAAACTATTCGCGCGCCGTCTTCCATTTCTCGTCAAAGAAGCTGCGGAACGAGTGTGCGATGCCCTTGCTTTGCACCAGGAAAGCGGCTGGCGGGTCGCCCAGGTCCAAAAGCAGCAGCTTGTCCTTGTACACCACCATGCCTGTCGGCAGCATGCCGTCCACAAAGCGCAGCTTGCTGTGCCTTATTCCCTCGAATATCTGTTTCATGGGCCGCCTTGCGGAGCCTGCTGCCAGCCCGCGCACGTTTATCCCCTTGCCCGCGCGCCGCCTGTGCCAGTTCCTGAAAAACACGCCCACGCGCTTCCTTTCAAGCTCGCCCGCTTCCACCTGGTAGAAAACATAATCCTCGCCGGGCTTCATCGTCAGATATACGTCATTGTATGCAGTCTTCAGCCCGCGCATGCCCTCGAACACTCGCGCGGTCTTCTGCTCCCGCGCGGATTTCGCCCCCATTTTTTTCAGGTGCGGCATCATTTCCGCAAGCCTCTTCCTCCTTTCATCAAGGAACAGCTCGAACGACTCGGGCGGCTCGGCGGAATAGTGCTTCACCTTGCCCGCCTGGACAAAGCTCACCAGCCCCTTCGAGATGAGCGAGGAAAGCGCGCCATACACCGTGCTTGACTGCATGCCTGATGCGCGTATTATCTCGCCGGACTTCACCCTGCCTGCGGCAAGGAGGGTAAGGTATGCGCGCGCCTCGGTCTCAGTCAGGCCAAGCTCAACAAGCCTTTTCGGGTCCACGCCACCCTTTGCGCGCATAATGCTTATATACTCTCCATTATTGGAGAGTGATTTAATAAGTACCTGCAAGGGCACATCAATTTCCAGGGGTGTTGGCATGGCCGCAAAAAACGCATCTGGCAACGAAGCATATTCCTACAACGACAGGCATTTCCGCGAGGCATGCAAGGCAATACTTGGCGGCGAGGTGGGCGGCCTTTCCGGGCTTGAAGGCTGGCTGCTCGCGCTCAAGCAGCCGATGGGCGGCGCAAAGTCGTCGGTGTCGGGCGAGCCCCTTGCACTCGTGTCCCGGGATTACCCGCAGGGCGCGCGCTACCTTTCCATGGACGAGGCATTCGCGGCAAAGCCCGCGCCATTTTCCATCAACGACATCAAGGACATTGACTCGCTTTTCGTGGCGGCGCGCGAGCGCTTTGCCTATTCCGGCGACCTCGCCTTTGGCAACTCGCAGTTCGTGGAAGCAAGCGCCGACGTGTCGGACAGCTTCTACATCTACAGGTCGGCGCGCGTGTCAAGCTGCAAGGCAATCGCCTGCTCCACAATAGTGAAGGATTCCAGCTACCTGTTCGGCTGCAACGTGGCAAGCAAGGACGAGTATTGCATGCGCTGCCATCAATTCACCTTTGATTCCCGCTGCTTCGAGTCCAACACCACCACGTCGTCGTCCGACTGCTACTACACATACGACTGCGTGGGCTGCAAGGACACGATGTTCTCGTTCGGGCAGAGGAACGCCGCGCACATGATTGGCAATGCCCATCTCCCCCGGGAAAAGTACCTCGCCCTCAAATCCGCGCTTCTGGAGCAGATGCGCGCCGAGCTTGTTTCGAAAAAGAAGCTGCCTTCCTTCCAGGGCATCTTCACCGCCGCATCCCGCGAGCCTTCCGCGCTTCCGCAGGCTGCAAAATCGTGCGCCTGCAAATTCAAGGGGAAAACGAGCATCGAGCCCGTGCAGAAGGCGTGGGATGCCACTTGCCGGCTTGTGCTTGGGCGGGAGCTAGGCAACATTGCGCGCTTCAAAGGATGGCTGGTGCGCCACAACCTGGGCATAAGGAAAGTGCAGTCCGCGCTCGGCAGCGGCGAAATCCCCGCGGCATCCTATGAAAACCTGTTGGCATTGCCAGACAGCCGCTACGTGAACATAGGCGAGGCAAGATGCCTCTCCAAGCTCCTCTCCCTCGGCGAAAAGGAGGCGGAGTCCCTCACGCTCTCAAATGCCGGCAAAACGCTTGGGAAGATTGCCTATGTCTCGCCGCAGTTCCACGAGGGCACCATCCTCAACGTAAGCGGCTCGCCCATCATCATGTCGTCCTCCGACTGCGAGGGGGTGCACGGGTGCATCTACATGAAGCGCTCCGCATACTCCACATGGGGCCGCGACTCCGAGCACCTGTTCGGCTCGGCCTTCGTCCTCGACTCGGGCTTTTGCATCAAGTGCTACAACTCATTCAAGATACAAAACTGCTTCGAGGTGGACAGCGCGCGCCTGAGCACCGGCTGCTACTTCTGCCACAACATCGAGAACTGCCACGATGCGATATTCTGCTCCAATGCGAAAAACCTGCGCTACGCGGTGTGCAACAAGGAAGTCGGGCGCGGGGAATTCATGCGCGTGAAGGCACTGCTGCTTGCGCGCGTGAATGATGAGATTGGAAAGACCGGCGGCTGCCGGATGGATGTTTACTCGATTGGGGAAAAGTAGCTAAGGCTCCTTCCGCCTTATGCCTGGCGCCATGTCAAATCCCTTGTCATAGCTGCAAATCGTAGCCTCGCCATTCGCTTTCATCGTGGCTGCGTGGAGCGCGTCTGCCGGGCCAAGCCCAGCCTCGATGAATCCAGGCGCAAGAGAAAGGGTTCTTTCATCAAGAGGAAAAATTGTGATGTTCTGGTTTTCCAATATGTTCCCCAGCACTCGGAACGCAAATGCTTTGCCCTTTTTCTCCAGAAAAAAGTGCAGCACTTCCTCGACGGCAAGCACGCTTGTGGTTGCGCGTTGCTCGCCAGTTGCGATTTTGCCAACGAGCTTTTTGCTTGCCCTGGACTGGCGTTCCCCCTCGCCAGCGAAGGCGTATATGAAAATATTTGCGTCAAGGAACATTCATTATCTCCCTATGCCTTTTTTGTTCAACTTCACGGATTGCTTTTTCAATATCTGCATCGCTCGTCCTGCCTTCCTTGCAGATGGCTTCAAACTCCGCAGCAACGTCGTATTTTTTTTCAAGATAGACCCGCTGCCCTTCCACCCTGAAGCCAACCTCTGTGCCTGGCTTGAAGCCGAACATGTCCCGGATGAATTTCGGGATGACGACCTGCCCTTTTTCGTATATTTCCGCCATAATATCAACAAGTTATACTTGCTAGTATAACTTAATATCCCTTTCCGCTGTTTTGCAGTGGGAGGGGTGCCCCAGCCGCGCAAAAGTTTGGCGACCGTCACGGCTGGGGCCTGAATATGAAATCAATCCTCGTGCGCGTTCCACATGCGCCTCTTCTGCTGCATGATGTCCTTCGCAACCGAGAGGAGCTGCGTGCTTATGCGGAGCGCCTCGTCTGGCGAGAGCTTTATCGCCTGCTGGCTCACAGTGTTCATTATGCGCACGGTAATCACCCCGTCGCGCGGGAAGCCGTTCTGCTCGGAAGCGGGCTCGCTTTCTATGCGGAGCGCGTTCCTGTGGCTCTCCCCCTTCTCGTCCTTCCACCAATGGATTATCTCCTCTTCAATCGTCGCCATACGCCTAGTCTGCCGTTTTGCAGTATAAAAACCTTCACAGGGTAGGATGCCGGTCGTTCCGATGGGTTTTATTGCGGCTGCTGTGGAGAACGAGGAGCGCCGGCCTGGTGGTGCAAAGAAGAAAAATCAGCATTAAAAATTGTTTGCCCAATAAAATGCCCGGGTGGTTTATTTGAATAAAAACAGTTTCGGCATGGGATTGGTATACACGGCGCTTACCGCATCCGCCATTACGGTGTTTTCGCTCTCTTACCAGCCGAACAGCGAACTGCGCGACATAAACGGCGGCAAGTTCCCGCTTTTCAAGCTGGTGGTTGACCCAAAAGACGCGAAGGCAGAAAACACGGAACGGATTGCAAAGAACACCGTGACTGCCATAAAGGAAAAGATGGAAGCAAAGCGGGACAGCGTCGCCAAGGTTGAGCAGGCGAAGAAGGACAGCATTCAGAACGCAGCAAAGGCGAAGAAAGCCAAGAAAGGCAAGAAGCATGCAACACTGCTCAACAAGAACGGCAAGGAGATGACTGCTTTTGCGGCAAACGCAATGAAACAGCAGCAAAAGTTTGCAGCAGTTAACTACTCCCGCCTGCAGGCGCAGAAGCTGAAAGCCTAGGTTTTTTATTTTTTCAGGGGCGCAGCAGGAGCTGCGCCATCCTATTTTTTCTGCTTGGCAAATAAACCGTTGAAAAAAAAGCGCAGGAAAAAGAAAATAAATAAAAAAACAAAGTGAAAAAGGGAAGGCTATTTACTCCTCATCCTCGTCTTCCCAGTCCTCGTCGAAATCTTCATCCTCGTCGGGTTCGTCGCTTTCCTCTTCGTCAATCTTATAGACCGGGAACCTGTAATGGCCAACAAACATCGTGCCACCTCTGGCAGTATAAAAAGGGAAAAGTATATAAGCGCGCGCGCATTCCGGCGTTGCAAAAGCCAATATTTGCGAATTTTAACCACGCGCGTCTAGATAAAACAACACATATGCCCGCCCTGCGCCCATCGGGCTTCAAACGCGCCCCATTTCCGGCGCTGCCTGCTCAGTTAACGTTTTATTGCTTCCATGCGAATTCCCCGTACGGGAGGTGGAAGGATGGGGATTGTGGACAGCTTGTCTGGCGTCGAGGGCACTCTTCTTCAGCTCGGGCCGATAATCTCGGTAATCCTGATAGTGCTTGGCGGGCTTGCCTATGGGCTTGCCCAGACCCAGCCGTCGGACCAGCGCGGCAAATACATCACCACGGCATATGCGCTCATCGCGGGCGGCATAGTGGTCGCGGCAGTTACCGGCGCGGCGACGCTGATTGCAAGCAACTCGGCAAACCTGCTCAAGTAGGCGGAAAAGAAAGCAGGAAGGGCTTCTTCTTCAGGCACGCTCGGCGCTTCAGTCCAATATCGTGTACTTGCTCATGTGTATCTGCGTCTGCAGGACAATCAGGAACGGCATGAGCAGGAGCGAATTCAGGAGAAGCACTGCGAGCGAGCCAATCTTGTGCGGCAGGAGCGCAAGCGCGAGCCCGTCGAACAGGGCGAGCAGCGCGAATGCAATCACCAGCCAGAGCAGGAAGTACGGGAGCTTGCCGATGACCATGGAAACCGACTTCTGCGCCGCGCGGAACGGGCGGAGCTCGTCAATCACAAGCCCTGCGGGCGCATAGAAAAGCGGAATCCACACTATGAGCGAAAGGAGCGGCGCGAGCCACATCTGCGCGCCCATCTCGAAAGTCACCAGCTGTATTATGAGGAGCGCAATCGTGCCGAGCAGGAAAAGCGAGAACACGTTGAGCGTGTAGCCCGTTATCCCCTTCATGACCTCCTTCTTTATGCTCGTGCTTGTGCGCTGTGACTTTATCACGAGGTTGATGTTCACGATTGCAAACGACATGAGGTAGAGCGACACCAGCACGCCGCAAATCACGACTCCCAGATCCGAGCCCGACATGTCCGGTATGCTCCCTGTCCGAAGGAAGCTCCCGCCGAGCGCGGAAAACACCGGCGTGTTCACCATTGTTGGGATGAGGAACGCAATCAGCGACGGGATTGAAAAGAACGAGATGAGCTTGATGTTCTCCCTGTACGCCTTGAACGAGTATGAGAGTATGTTTTCTGCCATGCGCCGATTTCCGATTTCATTCTTATAAAGCTATGGCAGCGCCTCAGGGTTTTTCGGCACTGCCGCCTGGCAAACAGGCGCAAAATTGCCGATGTGCAAAATGCTTTTGCATTTTGCATCAGGCATCGCCCTTCGGGCGATGCTGAATCGCTTTCGTGGTTTGCTATGGCGCCTGCGCTTGGCTAATTCCCGCCGCTCCAGGCAGGCATGGCCCAGGCTTCGCAATAAACGTATGTCCTTTCCCTCTTTTCCAGCTTCTCCACAATCGCGCTGATTTTTTCCCTTGCCCTGCTGTGGTCCCCGTCCAAGGCGGAAAGCATGCTGTCCGCTTCCTTGTATGCGCTTATCGCATTCCCGAGCATCGCCTTGATTTTATACACGAACAATTCCCCGTTTTTCTCGGCGAAATCAGCGCTTTTTTCAAACGCATTGCCCTGCTTCAGCAGCAGGTGCAGCAGGCTCCTGCTTTTTGCACCTGCCTGTTTCAGGCACCTGAGTGCCATCTGGTAGTGCAATGCCCTGGAAGCCAAATCCGCAGTCTCGTCGCCGGATTTTTCAAGGTCCGCGGCTATCATGTTGAGCTTGCACTGAAGCCTGCTTGCCACGTTGCTGTTGCAGATATTCGCCTTCATGGCTGCCGAATATGCCGCAATGCTCAAATCGCATTTCTCCAGCCTGTTTCCGCTTGGCTGCAGCTGCGCCTTGCAATACCAGTCGTCACCGCTCTTCTCAAGAAGCTCCGCCTTTTTTTCTCCGTTGCAAAAGCGCGCAGCCTTGCAAAACTTCTTCGCTGCCCCTGAAAATCTGTCCGTCTGGTGCGCCCCATCCCCTTTCCTCTCAAGCCGTTCCACCAGCTTTTTCGTGCTCCCATGGAGCAGGGTTTCCTTGAACACGACGAATTTGTCAAAGCCGCGCGGGCGGAGCGCGTTGCCATTGCTTCTCAGGCTTTCACGGGCAAAATTAAGAATTGTCATGCATTCCCTCCGGAATAATCTGCTGCAAAAGGTTTATTATACCTTTATTCCCACCAACGCCGACAGCGCCGCAAGCGCATATAAATTCTGCATGCGGATTCCCGCCATGCGGCTCCCATCCGTGTCAGGCGCATTCTACACTTCCTCCGCCCCGCAGCTTCGCGCAGAGATAAAGGGCTACCTTGACGCAGCCGCGCGCGCAGTCAAGGCACATGAGCGCATCGCAATAGTCTGCCCGCACGCGGGCTACATGTACTCCGGCAGCACGGCGGCCTACTCGTTTGCCTCCTGCTCCAACTGGAAAGCGCGCGGGCTCACAGCCATCATCATAGGCCCCAACCACACGGGCGACGGCACGCCCATCTCGATTTCGCGCGAGGACTGGAAAACCCCATTGGGCGAGCTTCGCTGCGACACTGAGCTTGTTGATGCCATCGTGGCGGAGAGCAAAATCGCGCGCAGGGACGAAACCGCGCACGCGCGCGAGCATTCCTGCGAGGTGCAGCTTCCCTTCCTGCAGCTTGTTGCGCCGCAGGCGCGCACCGTGTGCATCTGCATGGCATGGCAGGACGAAAAGTCCGCGCAGGACCTTGCCAAGGCGATTTTTGCAGCGACGCGCAGGCTCAAGCGCAACGCAATGGTAATCGCCTCGTCCGACTTCACGCACTTTGAAAGCGCGCAATCGGCAAAGGAAAAAGACGTTCCGGCAATCTCGCTTCTTGAGAAAATGGATGCTGTTGGGTTTGAGTCCTTGGTGGACGCGCGCGACCTCTCCATCTGCGGGCACGGGCCAATCGCCTGCGCGCTCATGTACTCGCGCCTCGCAGGCGCGAAGAAGTGCGAACTCCTCAAATACACCCACTCAAGCGAAGTGACTGGCGAAGAAGGGGAGGGCGTGGCTTACGCGAGCCTTGCCATCTCGTAAGCAGTTTCTTCTTATCACGAGCGTATATTTTTAAACACTTCTAAATAGTAATCGCCCATGCAAAGAGGTTTGCCTTTCCGCTACAAAATCATTGGCTCAGGTGTGCCTGACAACAAGACACAAGACTTAATCGACTTCTCAAAAAAGATACCGTCCGAATTCACGGGCAAGGCAAAGCCCATGAAACTTTCCATGCCTGATTCTGCCGCAATCACTCCTGCTCTATGCCGGGCGTTCATGGACAAAGCGCACTGCACCGGGGAAGACACTGTAAATTCCGCCAAGGAAAAAATGATGAATTGCCATTTCTCGGCGTTTGAAGATGCTGCAAGGGACACATATCTCTTCTTTTTCGACGGTATGAAATATTACCTTACCAGTTTTGCAGTGAGGTCTGGCGACTTGGGGGCAACCGGCGTCAACGAAAGCAAGTTCATCTGCATAAACACGAACACGGATTCACTGGCAATCGAGGCAATACAGAACGCCGCGATTGAGGTGCTGGCAAGCACATACTCTGATGATGCCAAAATCATGGCGCCTGTTTTCGCTAGCTTGGGAAGCAGAGGGGTAGGCATTTTGTCAAACACGTTCCTTTCCAGCGACTTAAAAACATCCGACTCCGGTGGTGCGTCCCACGAGTCGCCGTCATTCACATTGTCCTATCTTGCGCCCCTGCCTTCATCGGATTATTCCATTTATCAGCTGTTCCGCGGCATAGCTGTGAAGCCAAATCCAGATGTTTATTCATGGATATCATTCGACTCAAATAGTTCTTCAATTTCCAATACTGGCGGCATTGGCACCTATCTAGCATCCGTTTATTTCTATTCCAATTATGGCTTGGACTTAAAGTCCATGAAAACTGCGCCATTCAAGCCGGATATTAAACATGCACCGCCGCCGGGAGATTGCGCTGTTCTTGGCGAAGCGTTCCCGCACGCTTTCAGGCAAATACGCGGCAAGGCAAAGCTCCATGCAGAGTTGGTTTGTGCCGACGCTGGCAAGTTGCTGGAATGGTCTGTTTTGCAAATCTCATTTGCCGAATGGCTGGTGGCAAAAGCGCCCTATATGTTGTCTTACGGCAAAAACTGGCTGAAAACAGATTTGGTGACTGGCTTTGCCGAGAAAAAAACAGCTGGCGTGCTTCATGCTGGCAAGGCGCCGTCGCCTGCCAATCGCGATTACAACAAAACGCACAAAAACTACTTGCTTGCCATAGATGCCAAGGATCTATTTGATTTTACCTGCAATTGGAACATCTGCGACTACAATAACGCAGGTGCCATTGCCCTGGTTGTTAAAAACCAGGCGAATCTGGTTGTCTCTCATTTTGCAGGCGCTTTGCGGATGCTGGGAATTCCTGTTTTGGTCTTCAAAGATGGGTCCAAAGAAGCGGAAAAGATAGCCGGGCTTTCCGAAGATGCCGAATGCAATGTTTTTGCAGACGAGGAGGCCCGGCGAGGAGGTGTGGAGCCGCTTGCTGGCACTGCAAAGAAGCGCGCATTCTTCTTCTGGCCGTTTTAGTTTGTATCCCACTTCGCGTAGTGCCTGCCGCAAAAACCAGCTGGTTTTTTGGGCGAAGTCGGGCGCAGCCCGACAACGTCGCACCCTTCAGGCATCCCATTTTGCATAATGGCGGTCGCACCCGTCGGGCGTGGGAATCGCCGCTGGCGAAATGAACAATTTGAAGTAGCCAAGGTAAGGCACGCTCACCAATATCCTCCCCTTGGAGCGCGAAACTTCCACGGGCGCGTTCCCTTCCTTCAGCGCCTCGTCATAGACCTGCACGTCGAATATCGGGTTGTTGTCCCCCTTTGTAAGGAAGTATGTTTTCCCGTCCTCCTTGCTGTGCAGGAGTATGTATGCGCGGTGTATGATGTCCCCCACGCGCGAGTAGTATTCTCCCTTGTTTGGCTGGTAAACGACGACGTCGTTCGACAAGTTGGTATAGTACCGCTTCCCGTTCACTTGCAGGTATGACACGCACGGGCCATAGGCGGTGCCGCGCCCCTTGTCAAGCACTATGCCGCATTTTTCATATGCAAACAAAAGCTCGCCGTGCTTCTCGGTGAATTTCCCGGGGGAAGAAATGAACTCCTGGCAAATGCCGCTTTGCTGCCTCGCCGCGCAATAGGAATACATGGAGCCGTTCACATCCGCCACGAGCGCGCCGTCCTCATACACGCTCGCGCGCGCAATGTCGGAAAGCGCTGCAACCTCCTCGGTTGCCGCCTGCACCCTGTCGCCAGACAGGACGACCATGTCGCCGCGCGAAATGTGCGGCAGCATGGAGCATGACACAATGGCATTCAGGGGCGACGAGGTCTGCAGCACAAAGCTTGCGCCGAACCAGACAAGCAGGGCAAGCACAAGTGCAATGAACGTTTCCTTTATCTCGTCCTTCAGGCCGTGCTCGCGCGCGCCCTGCGCAAACTCCAGCACCACCACCCAGGCGATGCACATGCCTATCAGCAGGCCGAACATCCACACTCCCGTGATGAAATAGAGCAGGAAAAAAAGAACAATCAGGCCATATGCGAAGTGCTGGTTGGAAAGGAAATCCAGAGGGTTTTCCGGCTTCTTCCCAGCCGCGTGCGTTGCCACAGCGTCACTTCTTCTTCGTCTTCTTGGCATTGCCCAGCGCATCCTTGAAGTCGGACGCCTGCTTCTTGAGCTTCTTGACAGCGGTCCGGACGGCTGAGATGGGGTTTCCCTTCTTCATCCTCACCATGAGGACGGGCGAGGCGACAATCGGGTGGTCAAGCTTGTATGCCGCAAACTCGACGTCGGAGTCCTCGAACAGGAGCTCGGTGATGGCGTTTATGAAGCCGATGTCCTCCCCCTTTACCGCAACCTCAAGGTAATCCTTTTCATTCTTCAATATTTCAATTTCCATACCAGCACCTCTAGTCAAGCGTCACTTTCCTGTAATCCTTTGCAATCTTGCGGTTGTCCTTCGCGCCGCAGGACTCGCACTCGAGCCCTGCCTCGGAAAGCGCCATGGGGTGGCGGCACGCAGCGCAGAACGCCTTTATCGCGCCCAGGTCGTCGGAGTCGGTGGAAAGCCTCATCTCGCCGTTCCTGATGTCCACGATTTTTGCGCGTATGATGTCCCCCATCTTGTACTCGTCGCGCACGTTCTTCACGTACCCCTTCTTTATCATGGATGCATGCAGCACGGCGTAATCGGGGTTGTCGCCAAGCCGTTCGTCCCCTGACAGGCTGCCCGACTTCACCCTCACAAGCGCGATGGGCTCCACGATGTTCTCGATGCTCCCGATGATTGTGGTGCCGATGCCGAGCGAGGCGAGCTTCCTCTTCTGCATGACCAGCAATGTCCTTGCCTTGTCCGCAACCGTGCCGCAAAGCGTGGCATACACCTTGTCGCCCTCGCTCCGCGTGCCCTCGCCCGGGAGGTATTCCTCCTCGGTGCCGATGAAATCCCCTGGAACAACGAATTTTTTCTCATCCATATCAGTCAATCTCCCAAATGAAGCAAAACTGGTTGTTCTCTGTTCGGAATGTATTTAAATAGCTTTTGCCAAATGCCCCAACATGGCAGTCAAAAAAGGCAGGCTGGTGCTTTGCATAGACCGCGACAACGACCTGTTCGAGAAGGCAAAGGTCTCGGGCCCCATTGTCGGCAGGGAGGCAAACCTCAACGCGGCGATAAAGCTCGCGCTTGCCGACCCGACGGACACGGACTCCAATACAATATTCCGCGCGGTGAACATCTACGACACGCTCTCGTCAGATGCCGGCGTGCAGATAGCCACGCTCACGGGCTCCTCCTCGCTTGGCTACCAGGCTGACAAGGAAATAACGTCCCAGCTTGAGCGCGTGCTGGCCGAATTCCCCGCCGACTCGTGCATATTCGTGTCGGACGGCGCGTCAGACGACCAGATGATACCCGTCATCCGCTCCCGCCTCAAGATTGACAGCATGGAAGTCGTGGTGATGAAGCAGGCAAAGGAGCTTGAGAAGACATATTTCGTGATACTCGAGAAATTGAAGGAGCCCCACTACGCGCGCCTCATCTTCGGCGCGCCCGCGCTCATACTCCTGCTTTTCGCGCTCTCGCGCTACCTCGGATGGGGCCTTGAGGCCGTGGCGGGCATACTCGCGCTCTACCTGGGCGCAAAGGCGTTCGGCGTCGAGGAAAAGGTATTCCGCGCAGTATCTGCCTTCAAGTTCTCCGTGGACAAGATATCGTCCATAGTGTACCTTTTCTTCGTCATCATGGTGGCCGTGTCCCTCTGGGCGGCATCGCAGCGCTACGCCGAGGCGGTGGCGGCGGGGCTTTCGGAAGTGAAGACTGCCGCGCTCATCGTGAAGACGCTTGCCAACCTCCTTGCAATCTCATTCATCATCCTTTTCGCAGGGAAGATGATAGACATACTCAACGACCGCGAGCAGCGCAAGATTGAGCTTCCCAAGTACGGCCTTTACGCAATCACCACGATAATCATGTGGTTCGTGCTCTCGGTGGCTGGCGACTGGGTGCTCAACACCACGCCGCCGTACGTGTCGTTTTCCGACTTCCTCTTCTCAATCGTGGTGAGCATGGTCTTCGCATCCTGCGCCATCTGGGCGATGAAGGCGGTAAAGACCGACATTGTCGCGCGCATAAAGCTCGAGAACAAGGAGATATTCTCGGAAAACGGCGCCTACCTCGGCAAGGTGCTCGGCGTTGACCCGCGCGAGTCCTCCATCCTTTACCGCTCGCCCCTTGGGCAGAAGCTGTCCGTCCAGTTCGAGGACGTCTCTTCCGTGGGCGACCGAGTGATGGTGAAGGTTTAACGCGAGTGCGCCTGTTTTTATGCATTCACGCACATATCTCCAGCGGTGCTTTCATGAGCCTCTCCACAAACCGCGGATACGCGCAATTAGATAATGGCACCTGGAACGAATGGATGCACATGAAGCTATCCTCCTCTTTGGACTCCCTTATTAAAACGGAAGGGAAACTCGTTGAAAAAGAGCGCGCGCTTGCGCCAATCGCCGCGCGCACCGAGAAGTATCCCCTCCAGCGCCTGCCGAACGGGCGGTTCATATCTGTAACAAAAGCAAAAATCGAGCTTTCTAACGTGCGCAAAGAGCTTTCGTCCGTCATCGAGCAGAGACGGGGCGTGCAGGCAAGGCTTATGCATCTGCGCTAGCGCGTGCATCCTGATTTTGCAAAATGCATCTGACGCCGGGCGAAGCCAGGTTCCATCTGCGCACCCGCGCCCATCTGGCGAAAACTAAAAAACACGGGCAGCTCCGCTAAGGGAAGAAAAAAACAAAAGAAAAAATAAAAACAGGAAAAGAAGGGCTTAAGCGCCCTGCTTCGATTTCTCGAAGTTCTCCTTGACCTCGCTCTTCCTTATCTCCACGCGCTTGATGGGGCCCATCCTCTTGACCGAAGCGTAAAGCTTCGCCGAGAGCTTGCCGAACACCATTTCCTGCGCGAGGGTGGGGAAGTCCATCTGGGAAGCGAGCGTGCGCACCGTCTGGGATATGCCTTTGCGCACATCCGCGCGCACGCCTTCGCTCACCTTCAGGCCGGAGACGCAAATCATCTTTATCCTCACGTTCACTCCGTCCTTCGTGGTCACGTCGTCCACCTGGTTCATGACCGAGCGCCTCCTGCGGGCGAGCGTCCTCACATAGCCGGGCACCAGCTCGTGGCCGATGAACGCGGTTATCGCGGACTTGCCCCTCACTTCCTTGATGCGGAAGTACATGGAGGTGTAGGCGGTGGACTGCGAGAAGCTGTCCAGCATGTCGCCCAGGCCTATCTTGACCTTGCGGTTGATGAGGTTCGCCTCGTCGGACGAGACCACCTGCCCCATCTCCTTGGAGTCGAATATCTCCGGCGCGACAAGGGTGTACCAGCTCTTCATCTTCCACTTGTCAACGACTTTAACCTTGGATTTTGTTGGTTTGTTGTCAGCCATAGAATCACTTCACCAATAGCGCTGCGGTCTCCGGGTCATACTTCCAGTCCGCAGGCAGCCTTCCGCTCTTCGTGTAATATTTGACGAGCCTCCCAATCTTGGACTCTACGTGGATGAGCTTCGTCCTGTTGTGCTTGTCCGAGCGGTTGGTGTGGAGGTGGTTCCTCATGTTCACCGCGCGCTTGATAAGGTTGAGCAAATCCTCGGGGTAAGTCTGCTTCACGCCTCCTTCGACGAGTATCTGCGTGATTGGCTTCCCGCACAGGTTCTGCACGGACGGGATTCCGTATGTGTCGCGGAGCGCCATGCCGATTGCGGCAGGGCCGCGCCCTTCGGTCCCCATCTTAACAACGAATTCTTCCGCCTCGTGGGCAGAGTACTCCACCCATTCCGGGACGGCCTTGACAGCCGGCTTTTTCGAGCCGGACTTGCCTCGCTTTTTCGAATGCAGTCGTGCCATCTACTAACCTCCTAATTGTCCCTCAAGCTTCAAGCGCAAACGCCGATTACTTGCCAAGAGGCGGGAATCTTGACAAAAACAAAGCCCGAAGGCTTCACTCTTCCAGGAAACCTGGTCCCGCCGAAGCAGGCTATAGTATAAGCTAGGGGTTTTTAAGAGTTGCGGGAAGCGCCCTTCATCTGAAAACAAGGAGCCCGAGCAGGAACGACGCGGCATTGCAGATGAACGAAAGCATCGCCGCGCGCTTCCAACCCACTCTCAGGACGAATCTGTAGCCTGCTGTTTCTGCTGCGAATGCAAAAAGCTCAGCGAGCGCAATGTAAGCCGCGCCGCCTGCAAGCATGGGGAAAACAAACCAAGCATAGGGAAGGGTGGCAAGCGAAAGCGCGATGCCGCAGAAGAGAAGGAGCGCGTCAGGCGCGTCTTTCGCCTGCATCTTGAAGAGCAGGCGCGCGCAAAGGAAAAGGGCGGCGGTTTCCACCATCACTGTAAAGAAAAGCGCATAGAGGAACAGCTGCTCATAGCTCCCTTCCATTTCAGCACTTTCCGCCGAAAAGGCTCGTAAGCCAGCACCAGAATGCCTCCAGCGGGCGGCTCGTGCCAAGCGGAGTGGGGGCAGGGGGCTGCGGCGGCACGTCGCCGCCGGACAATGTGAGATTGCAATTCGCGCTGCAGCCAAGCATGTTCATGCACTTGCCCGCAAACGGAGCGCATTCCAGCCGATATTCCAGCGTCTCGTTTGTCTTGGTGTCCGTGTCGGGCACAAAGCCGCCATACGGCTCGATTTGATTGGTAATGAAATGGAGGCTTGAATCTGAAATGATATTCTTTGCCGCGCCCGGCGGGCAGTCCGAAGTGCCACATTCTGGCAGGATGTTTTCGCGCGAAGAAACATTGATGCCGCCCAGCCCGCCAAGCGAATCAACATAGTTTTTCTTAGCCCAGTAAATGTTGAATGTATTGAACTTGTAGCCCTTGGAAAGGCACTTGTCTGATTCTATGAAGTAAAGCTGCGGCGCCTGGTTGCCAACCGGCAATATCTCCCCTATCAGGTAGATGTCGGGGTAGCTGTCGAGATTGGTGGCCTTGACGCACCTGTCAACCGCATGCGTGCCCGGCATTATCACGTCTGCAAACACAACGGATGGCAGCGCGGACAGCATCAGGAATGCGCACGCAAGCATCGGAAATGAATAAAATTTCATCTTACCACCCGCAATTGCTTGCGCTTAGGTGGTTTATATTCCCGTTTGTTTTTGTTCGCACTCTTTTGCCTATTGCGTGCGCTCCGAAAGCTCCAGGAAATTGTAGAAAAGGATGGAGAGCCCGATGAAGAACGGGAGCGCGAGCATGAGCGAAAACACGGCGTCAAGGCTTATTTTTCAGTGCAGCCTCTATCGTCTCAAGCGCTTTTTTTATTGCGCTTCCTCTTGAACCTATGCCAGCGTTTTCAATCTCTTCTTTCACTTTATTCAGTGCTTTCCATTGAATACCTGTGCGCTCTTTTTCCGTCTTATAGTCATTCAGATAGCCGTCTCGGGCGTCGCATACTTCGTCGAGTGCTTTGTCTTGCGCTGCTGCATTAATTTGCAGGCGAATAATTGTCTGCTCATTTGCTTTTGCCTTATCAGTAAGCCGCTTTACCTGTTCCGCGATATTTTTTGCTTCATTCTCCCTAGTTTGCAATCTTTCTTCAAGCAAGCCGACTGTTTCTTCAAGCAAGCCGATTGTTTTGGTCGCCTCGGAAAGTTTGCCCGTTGCATCTGCCAAGTCAAATGAGAGTCCAGCTATTTTTTCCTTTGCATGCATACCTGGATTCTTCTGTGGGTTCTGTTCAATCAGACTGATGAAAGCATTCCCGCCAAGTCTGTTTATGAAATTCGCGGCTGCAGTTGCATCATTGTCTGTCGTCTTAGAAGTCGAGATTATCAGGGCATAGCTATTCTTGTTTCCAAAACCGGGCATTCCGCCGCTTTCGCTGTCAAAATAGTTCCCGCTAAAAGTGTACATAATTCCTGACACGGCGAATATCGCCCCTTTTTCCGAGATGTACTCGTGCAGATCAAAGTTTGTGGAGAAACTCTCGCCGCATTTGGAGGCCAGCGTGTTTATTATCGCCTGCTTGATCAGCTTTCTGTGCACGTTTGCCGGTGCGGCATCAAATCTCTTTTTCTGTTCTTTCCACATTTCCATATCATTCGTGTTCACCCCGCTGTCGCTATAGAAGTTCATCCACCCCAAATTGAGGCTCTTTGCAATCGATTCGTCTATGTGCCAGAACGTGTCGGGCTCTTGAACCAGTTCCTTTGAATCGTGTTTGCGATATTGTCTATACGAATTGATGCCCCTCTCAGCTTGGGCATAGCCTGCCTTTGCAAGGGGAGGCAGAAAGCCTACGCTGTATTGCTCGGACTTGCCAAGATACCTCTCAAATGCGGTTTTCTTCAATTTGAGCTTATCTTGTGGCGTGCGGTTCCTAACATCGGTGTACACTGGGGTAACAAATATATTGCTTATAATATCACCTGTGGTTAACTATGTAAATATAAGTTTATAAAGGTATATGGCGCCTGGTGTTCACCTCCTTGAATGCTGCGCTAGCTGGAAAATTATTTTTCTGTGCGCTCACTGCGATGCCCTTTCGGACAGCTCCAGGAAATTGTAGAAAAGGATGGAGAGCCCGATGAAGAACGGGAGCGCGAGCATGAGCGAAAACACGGCGTCAAGGCTTATCACGAAATAGAAAAAGCACGCGAGCGAGCCTGAAAGCACAAGCGCGCCGCCCACTGCGGTGGCCGCGTATGGGAGCGCCTTTTTCTTCCCCTCAATCGCTTTCATCCCGCGCGTTGGCGCGATGTCCAGCGGCTCGGAATGCGGCGGGATTTTCGGCGGCTCCACCCTCACCCTTCCGTCCATGTCGTCCGGCTTCGGGTAATACAGCGTCATGGGCTTTTTTGATGGCTGCCTTGCTGCGGATGGAATCGCTTTGGCTGCGTACTTTGGCTTCGCAGCACGCTTGGGCTTCTTTTTCGCAACCACACAACCACTCCGCTTACATTGAAAACTTGACGCTCTCCTCTCCCGGCGCGAAGTTAATAACCTTTACCCTTGCCGTCGCGCGTATCTCCTCTTCAATCCCTGAAATGTCAAACCCGCACGAAATGTCCGCGGATGCAATCTCGGCATTGAGCGGCAGCTTCCTCTCCGCCTTGGACTGGCGCGCGAGCGTCGCAATCCCGTTCAGGAACGCGCACTGCTTTTCAGCGCCGTCCGACAGCAGCGTTTCATCGCCCGCGGGCCATGCCGACAGGTGCACGCTCTTCCCGGGGGTGAAAGACTGCCAAATCTCCTCGCTCATGTGCGGGGTGACCGGCGCAAGTATCTGGCAGCACTCGAGGAGCACTGTCCGCAGCACCCATTGCGCCGCGCGCTTGCTGTCCTCGCCGTAAATCTCCGGGGTGTAAAGCCGGTGCTTGGTGTACTCCAGGTAATAGTCGCAGAACTCGTGCCAGAAGAACTCCTGCACCGTCTTCGTGGCATGGTGGAACTGGAACCCCTCGAAGTCAGCGGCAACTTCCTTCTTCACCTTCTGCAATCGCGAAAGTATCCACCTGTCCGCCACCCTGAGGTGCTTCCTGTCCGGCGCCTTGCCGTCAAAGCCCGCGCACGACTTTTCCACAAGCTTTGCCGCGTTGAGCATTTTCGTGAGGAAGCTCTTCGAGTACTGCATGTCCTGGTATGAGAACGGCCTGTCCTTTGCCATTGCGCCGGAAAGCGCGGCCCACTGCCTCACCGCGTCCGCGGAGTAATCGGTGATGAGCTTGTCCGGGGCGATGATGTTGCCCAGCGACTTTGACATCTTCTTGCCGTCCGGCGCCAGCACGTTCCCGTTCAGGAGTATTTCCTTGAAGGGAGGCTTGCCCGTAAGCTCCGCGCACCTGTATATGGTGTAGAACGCCCAAGTCCTCACAATCTCCACGCCCTGCGGGCGCAGCGATGCGGGGTAGGTGCGCGCAAAGAATTCCTTGTTGTCCGGCCACTTCGCAATCGCAAGCGGGGAAATTGACGAGTCCACCCAGCAGTCGCAGGTGGACGTTTCCGCTTCCAGCTCCTCGCCATCCTTCCCGGTTTTCTTGGGGCGCACGATGGGGTCGAACGGCAATTCGCTCTCCAGCGCGGGGTAAGACCTGCCCGTCTTCCTGTCTATCCAGAACGGGAGCGGGGTGCCGAACACCCTCTGGCGCGAAATCACCCAGTCCCATTCCACGAACTTCGCCCAGTCAATGAGGTACTGTATCCCGAACTCGGGCACCCACCTTATCTTCTGCGCGTTCGCGATTATCTCGTCGGACTTCTCGGTGATTTTGGCAAACCACTGCATGGAAAGCATCAGCTCAATCGGCTTCTTGCACCTGTCGTGCACCTTCACCACCTGCGAAAGCTTCTCGCTTTTCACAAGCCTGCCCTCCGACTTGAACTTCTCGAGCATCTTCTTTTTCGCCTCTGCCGCTTTCAAGCCGTCAAACTCCCCGGCATTCATCAGCTTTCCCACGTCGTTCATGGCTTTCACGAGCGGCAGCTTGTGGCGGTGCATCCAGACAATGTCCTGCTTGTCCCCGAACGTGCACACCATCACCACTCCCGAGCCGAATTCCTTGTCAACGTCCGGGTCGGGCAGGAAAGGCACCTCCTTCCCAATCGCGGTGGTGATTGTTTTCGCAGCAAGCGAACTGTACCTCGCGTCTTTCGGGTTGTAAAGCACTGCCACGCAGGCATGCATCAGCTCGGGGCGCGAGGTGGCAATCTGCAGCGGCTTTCCCGCAAGGTCGAAATTGATGTAATGGAGCTCGGTGTCCCTCTGCACTTCGTCCGTGTCGGTCTTGGCAAGCGCCGAGCAGCAGGACGTGCACCAGAACACCGGGTGCTCGGAGCGGTAAATCAGCCCCTTCTCGTGCATCTTCAGGAGCGAGTATTGCACGCGCCTGTGGTATTCCGGGTCCATTGTCCGATACTCGTATCTCCAGTCAGCGGAAAATCCTACGGACTTCATCTGCGCGCGCATCCTGTCGATGCACTCGCCGGTCCACTCCACGCACCGCTTCCGGAACTCGTCGCGGGGCAGCCTCCCGAACTTCTGCTCCACTTTCACTTCAGTCGGGAACCCCTGGCAGTCCCATCCCT
The DNA here is from genome assembly GCA_041663445.1 of Candidatus Micrarchaeia archaeon. Classification (GTDB taxonomy): domain Archaea; phylum Micrarchaeota; class Micrarchaeia; order Anstonellales; family Anstonellaceae; genus UBA10161. The sequence goes on along the minus strand of JBAYMR010000004.1, from coordinate 6,500 downwards.
GGGGGTAATACACGTTGAAGCCGCGCATCCTCTTGTAGCGCGCCACGAAATCAAAGTATGCATAGGAAAGCACGTGCCCCATGTGGAGGTCGCCCGACGTGAATGGCGGCGGGGTGTCAATGGAGTAGATTAGGCGCGAGCTGTCGTTCTCATCGTACTGGTAAGTGCGGTTCTCCTCCCACCACTTCTGCCACTTTTCCTCCACCTCTTTCCCGAACCGTTCGCAAATCGCCATTGTTTCCCTCGTTGTATGCGCATGCTTTGATGTGCAATAGGTTATTAATTTATTGCGCCTCTACTCCCGCGCTGGTTTGATGGACATATTGCAGGCAATAATCCTTGGCATAGTTCAGGCGGTAACCGAGTGGCTGCCGCTTTCCTCAAAGTCAATGGACACCCTTGTTTACACAAGCGTTTTCAACGGAAGCCTGGAAAACGTGGTGCCCGTGCTCCTCTTCCTGCACATCGGCACGCTTTGCGCGGCTGCGATTTACTTCCGCAAGGAAATCTTCGGCATAGCGCGCGAATTCCTTTCCGCGCCGCTTGACATCGAGCGGCACAAGAATGGCAAGGTCGGCTTCCTGGCAGTCGCCATACTTTTCACAGGCATAGTCGGCGTGCCCATCCTCCTCATCGAAAAATTCCTGCTGCCCAGCCTTTCCATGAGCCTCCTGTTCTCGCTCATGGGCGCCGGCCTCATACTCACGGGCTTCATGCTCACCACGCACAAGAAGGACAGGTGGCGCACCGCCGGCTCGGCTTCCTGGAAGGACGGCGTGCTGACTGGCGCGCTGCAGGGGCTTTCCACCATACCGGGCGTGTCGCGCGCAGGCTGCACCACCACCGGGCTCATCTGGCGCGGCTTTGATTCCGAAAGCGCATTCCGCCTGAGCTTCCTGCTTTCCATCCCGACGGTTCTCATCGCCGAGATGGTGGTGTGGGGCGCGCAGATGCTCCTGGGCAACACCGTGGCGCCATTGCCTCTTGCCGACGGGCTCATGCTTTCCGCCTCCAGCTTCGTATTCGGCTACGCCACGATAGGCGTGCTCCTGAAGCTTGCGCACAGGATAAACGTGGCATCGCTTGCATTCATCTTCGGGATAATGATGCTCATATTCGGCATCATGGGAATCGGCTGAGCCCGCGACCAGGCATCTTCATGGCAACAAAAATCTACCTTGTGTACGACTTCGAGGAGCTATGCGGAGTGTTCTCCTCGCTTGCCCTTGCGAAAAAAGCCGTGGGGGAGCACCTCGCGCACATAAAGAAATACACGGAGGAAAAATCCGCGCGGCTGGGCTTTGGGGAAGTGGCGTTCGAGGTGTTCGAGGACAAGGGCGAGCGCAGGTGGATTTACGCGCTCCTTGCCAAGACGACGCGCGACAACCGCGACCTGCACCGCCGCCGCGTCGCAATCTACCAGTACAACCAGGACGAATACTACTCTTCGATGAAGCGCCTTGCGGAGCAGAAAGCCGCCGCGCCCATCACCCTCACGGAGGGCACCGATTTTGAGGCAAAATTGCCGGCAACGCGCGGGAAAAATTAGGGGCGAGTGAGGGATGGAGCAAACCGAAGGTTTGCGACAGTTTTTGCCGCGAAGCGGCAAAATCGAACGAAGCTTCCGCAGAAGCCGAGTGAGGGAATCGAACCCCCCTAACCCGCTGGCTGCCCATTCATTCCATCCCGCAAATCCTTCTTTTGGGGGTGGAACCCTCGTCCCTTTTCTTCGACGCACTTTTTCGCCGAAGCGAAAAAGGCGCCCCTTTTTGCCCGAAAGCAAAAAGAGGGGAGAAAAGGGGCTATGGGCTGCAGGCGGGTGCATAGCCTCTCTGCCAACTCGGCGGCTTTTTTCCGAAGTTGGCAGGCATTCACGCCTCAGCGCGAATCCAACTGCCAACCTGGCGGCACGAATAGCACGACTAAAAAATGTTAGACGGCTGACGTTTTTCCTGTGAAAAGGTATATATAAGGCAATGGGCAAACTGCGCTCCATGCAAAAACCCGCCTTCCCATGGCGCGCGATTATCCTGGGCGCGCTTCTCTCGGTGTTAGTCGCGCTCTACTCATCCTATGCCGGCCTGAAGGTGGGCGGCGTGTACTGGCCGATGGTGACAACCGCCGTGGTCTCGCTCGCGCTCATGCGCGCGCTTGGAGGGCGCGACAAGAACGAGGCAAACGTGATGCAGACGGCAGCATCAACGGGCGGCCTGCTCGCGGCGGGAGTAATCTTCACAATCCCGGCGCTTTTCATGCTCGGCCTCGAAGTGAGCGCAACCGACATACTTCTCGTTTCCCTCACGGGCGGCCTGCTCGGGCTTCTCTTCGTCTATCCATTGCGCCAGCGGATGGTGGTGGAGGAAAAGCTCCCCTATGCGGACGGCGCTGCCGCGGCGGCAATAATTTCCGCAGGCGACAAAGGCGGCAAGCAAAGCAAGGTGCTGATTGGCTCGTTCGGGGTTGGCGCGGTTTTCGCAGCCGCCAACACGGTGTTGCTGCTCCCGCTCTCGCTCATCTCAATTGCAGGCGGCTTCCTCATAGGCGTGCGCTTCACGCTTGCCTGGTTCATAGGCTCGCTCGCCACCCTTTTCTTCGTGGCGCCGTACTTCGGCGCAGGATTGGCGCAGCCATTGGGCGTGGGCATAGTGATTGGCGCGGCAATCGCCTACTTCATCGTGGCGGGCATCCCCGTCTTCCTGAAAGTCGCGCAATACTACCAAAAGGCAAAAATGGGCAAGTGGGGCGGGATTGCAATCCTCCTCCTGTGCCTTGTGCTGGTCTATGCATTCAATCTTTCATTGCCGCTTGCCCTTATCGCAATCGTCGGCGCATTCCTCATGGCATTCATCGGCGCGCGCATCACGGGGGAAATGAACGTTGACCCCATGGAGATATTCGCCCTCATCGCGCTCATCGCCGCAAAATTCCTCTTCGGATTCGGCGTCACGCAGCTCGTGCTTGTCGCAGCCGTCGTCTGCATCGCGGCAGGCATTGCCGGGGACGCCATGCAGGACTTCAAGACCGGCTTCCTGCTTGGCACGCCGCCCGAGCACCAGCTTTTCGCAGAGGCCGCGGGGGTAATCACGGCCTCCCTTGTGATGGGCGTGCTCATGCTTTCCTTCGCATCCGTGGGCTTTGGCACTTCCGAGTTCCCGGCGCCGCAGGCAATAGCCGTGAAGCAGATAGTGCAGTCAGGCGACATTTCCACGGCGTTGCTCGCAGGCGCCGCAATCGGATTTGTCTTCACCATCCTCTCATGGAAAATGGGGCTTGGCGCCGTGGCAATAGCGTTCGGCATAGGCCTGTACGTCCCATTCATGCTCTCCCTGCTGATGGTCATCGGCGGCATCGCGCGCTTTGCAGCCGACCGCGCAAAGCAGACGGAAAAATGGAGGCTGGCGGCGGGCGGAGTGATTGCGGGCGAAGGGTTGGTGGGCGCGATAATAGTTCTCCTTGCCGCGGCTAAGTTCTTCGGATTTTAGCATGAAAAACAAGACTACCTGATGAGCTTCACTGTCTCAAGCGTGCGCTCAATCATCGCCTTCGTGCCCGGCGCGGTTTCCCGGGAGATTGACACGAACTTCTCGTTGAAGTGCTCCATCATCGCAATCGCGAGCGGCTTGTTCATGGCAAGCGCAAGCTCGAAATTCCCGCGCGCCTCCTTCTGCTTCCCCGCCATTGCCTGGCAGATGCCGAGCGCGCACGTTGCCTCTGCATTCTCCGGCTGCACAGCCTTCACATACTCCAGCGCCTGCTCCGCCTCGGCAACCCTGTCGAGCGAAATCAGCGCATATCCCATCATGTGCCAGACCTGCGCATTCTCGCGGTCTATTTCCGCGGCTTTCGAGAAGCACGCGAGCGACTCGTCAAACTGGCCGTCAATGTAATGCGCCTTCCCTTTCACGAACCAGACAATGGCGTCCTTGGGGTCAAGCTCGGCAAGCTCGGTGGCCTCCGCAACAGCTTCCGGGCCTTTTTTCTGCTCGGTAAGCTCCTCTGCCTTCGCCACCATGTGGTCCTCAAGTTCGTCCGTCATAAATGGATAAACGCGGCAAGGCTTATAAGTTTAGCAGAAAAATATCCTGCCATGCCAATGATGAAGCAGGTGCCCAACGTCCCGTCATCGCGCGGGGTGACCGAGAACACTCGGGCGGAATTCAGCGCGCTCAAGTCCAACCTCAGCGGCATCGCCTCTTGGGAAATGTCGCCCAATGGCTGGGACGCCATCCAGATAGCATACCCTTTCACATCGAAAGAGAATCAGGCGCGCGCATTCCTCGCGGCCATCCAGCTGCCCACGCCCGACATGTAGTTTCGCCCTGCTTATTATCTGCGCCTGGGCTGCCGCCTACTTGATTATTCCCGCAACTTCCTTAGCGAGCAGCGCGTGCGCCGCCTCAAGCGATTTCTTGCGCGCCTCAAGCGCCTTTGCGTGCGCCGACGCTGCGGGGAACTTGCAGGCAGCCGCAAACCGCGCCACCTTGTCAATTGACACAGCTGCCTTCAGTTCTGCATCGGTTATCTTCACCCCTGCCGCCGCCGACACTTCCGATGCGGAAAGCGAGGAAAGGAATTTCTTTTTTGCAATGCACTCCTTCACAATGCCCCCTGCCACGCCGTGCGCTGAGCGGAACGGCACGCCCTTTTTCGCAAGAAGGTCCGCAAGCTCGGTTGCGCACGCATAGCCTTTCTCCAGCTCCAGAGCGATTTCCTCCTTGTCGAACTTCAGCAGGGGAAGCGCGTGCGAGAGGATGGAGAATGTCTGCTTTGCAGTTTCCACGCCCGCCATGAGCGCGTATTTGCTCTCCTGCGAATCCAGGTTGTAGCCTGACGGCACGCTCTTCAGGAGCCCGGCGGCATGGACGTACAGGCCAAGCATCCTGCTCGCCTTCCCCCGCGCAAGCTCGAACGGGTCAGGGTTCTTTTTCTGCGGCATCATGGACGAACCCGTGGAGTACTCGTCAGGGAGGATGATGAGGCGCTTGTTCGCAAGCAGTATCACGTCCGCCGAGATTTTGCTCGCGTGTGCCATCGCAAGGTAAAGGTGCGAAAGCATCTCTGCCTCAAGCTCCCCCCGGCTGCCCACGCTGTCCATGGGGTTTGCCGTGGGGGCGGAAAAGCCCAGGAGCCTGCTCGTGAATTCCCGGTCAATGTTCCACGTGGTGCCTGCCACCGCGCCCGAGCCAAGCGGGCACAGGTTCACCCGCGCATAAAGCTGCGACAGGCGCTCCAGGTCCCGCTCAATCTCGCAATGGTGCGCGTGGCACCAGAAGGAAAGCGAGGCGGGCTGCGCCACCTGCGTGTGCGTGTACGTCGGAAAAATGCAGTCGTTTTTCGAAAGCCCAGCAAGGGCATGCTGAAGGCCAAGCAGCTCCGCGCTCACCTCGTTTATCGCCGTCCGCATGTACATGCGCGTGTCAAGGCTTACCTGGTCGTTCCGCGAGCGCGCGGTGTGCATCTTCTTCCCGTCCGGCGTGATGGCGGTCACTGCCGCCTCCACGTTGGTATGCACGTCCTCAAGCTTAGGGTCGAGCGAAAACTTCCCGGCATCCGCTTTTTTCTGCACGCCCTCAAGCGCGGAAAGGATTTTCCCGGCCTCCTCCTTCGTGATTATGCCCTGCTTTGCAAGCATGCAAACATGGGCAAGGCTGCCCTCGATGTCGTATTTTACGAGTGCGTTGTCGAGCGCGACGTTTTCTGACGACAGGAAAGAGTACATCTCCTCCGCAGCCGTCTTGTCAAAGCGCCCGCCCCACAGTTTGTTTGCCATCGTTTCACCTGTTTCAATAGAACAATTTTCAGCTGGCATTCCTGCTCACCCCCTGCTTAAAAGAGTTTGCGGCGCCCCCTGCCACCTTGCGCCGCGCAAGGCTATATAACAGTATGTTTTATATGGAACAAGATGTTTCCTTTGCATAGTTCGCTGTTTGCCGTAAAAACCCGGGTTACTTTTATAAAGGCTGTTTTTGCACCCATTTCCGGTGCAGGCATGAGCGCATTGGGCTGGGTCAGCCTTCCAAAATTGAAAATCTCCCAGTTAATGGAGAAAATGGTGAATTCCCTTTCCCGCAGCGCTCAGACGCGCGGCGACCTTGGGTTCTCCGGCAGGATGCTTTCCGGCAGGAACGGGCATCTGGGGGAAACCCGCCGCCCCGCGCCCGTGTTCGCCGAAGCAGGCATTGCTTTCTCGCAGCGCCACAAGCCCATTCACGAGCGCAAATTTTTCTGACAAATAAAGCATAAGGCGCGGCAGACAAGGCTGTTTTTAAGGGATAATGATTGTTGCTCAGAACTCAATTGACAGCCCAAGGGGGGCTGCGTTGTCGTCGGCTCGCCGACGACTTCGCGTCAAAAACCTCGTGGTTTTTGCCGTCCCCCTTAGTTGACGGGGGCGCGGGAAACCCAATGCCTTCAGGCGTTGGATGAAAGCGCCCCATTCTCTCTTATTTTTTGCATGAAAAACAGCTCCTAGCGGCGGCGCGCGGCGCTGGCGCGCCGCG
>JBAYMR010000003.1:0-95797 GCA_041663445.1 Candidatus Micrarchaeia archaeon | reverse complement strand
TATTTTATCTCGTACACTTTGTGGCATGCATGCATAAGGTTGCGCATGCCACAAATTCACGGCAATTGTTTATTTAGCCACTGCAAGCAGTGGGGAACTAACCCCAACTAGGATTAGAAAAAAATAAAACTTCATTATCTGAGTTGTATGCATCCGTCGCAATAATTGCTATTCTCATATCAGTCTTTGTGACGTTTGCTCAAAGACTTCCCATTTATAACTCTGATAAATGTCCGTGCATAGGGACTGATAACGCGTGGGTGCCAACTATAGGGTCGGCAGTTGGAGTTTTCTTTTTTTACATCATTTTTCTAAACGAAGATAACAAAAGAAATCTTGAAAAAGAGAAAATTTTTCGCGATATTAACGCACTCATAAACTTGAAAAAGAACTTGCTTAAAGGAAAAATAATGTTAGATGTTATTGATGTGACGGAATCTCAGATAATGACTATTCTGAAGGCGAACTGAATGATTGCATAAAGATGACAATAAAATATTGAGGTGAAACTCGTGGATAGAAACACTGAAATAATGATGCTTCTCTCTAAAGAAAACAAAAAATGGTTTGTTCAAATTGATTTTGATAAATGGAAGATTACCAACGAAGAAATTGGGGATTTAAAAAGAAAAAGATTTCTTAAAGAAGAAATATTAGATCCGAATGGCGAACATAAAACCAGATTTTATTTACTTGATTCGGCGTATATGTTTCTTACGGCTAAAGAAACTGAAAAAACAAGTGAAGCTACCCGAGAACTAACCGAAAGACTACTACAATTTACTGCACTTCTGATTGTTTTGACAGTTATCCAAATTATAGTAGTCTTAGCAGACAAGTTTCGACTTTAGGCGCAAGACGGGCTTTGAGTACAACCCGCGTTCTGTTACAAAGCTATATATACTTCCACCAGCATAAACGACGTAGCACAGGGTGCCAACCATGAGCGAAGAATGCACAAAGACAAATGTCAGCAGAGATTTGTCTGCATTGGAACGCAGTTCCAATCCAAAACAAATTGATGCAATTGCGCGCGCGGTTAGCACTGGCTCTAATTTTGACAGGCACTTTTGCTACAACTACGAGCAGTAGCTTCTGGCTTGCGTGAAACACCTAATTGCGCGGGCCTCTGGATTTGGAACGCCTAGCAGCGCGCTTTTTGGAAGCTTGCAGGGGCGCTCCAAGCACACGAAACGAAATTGGAACAGCAATAGCAAAGGTGTTTGGTATGACGAGTGTCCAGGTTTGCATGAAGAACGCGATTGTCGCGGGATTGGAAGGCGGCCTCCTGATGGGGGGCGCCATTGGAGGGTGATGCGTGTGGGAATGCCAAAGGGGCGCCCGCGCGCGCTGACCGAGCCGGAGATTGCCGAGGCGCAGAAGCTTTACTGGGAGGAATGCCTGCCGGTGAGGATGATAGCCGATGCCATGTCCGTGTCGCACATGACGGTGTGGCGCGCGGTAAGCGCACCGGCGCCGCTTGCGCAAGGGCAGGAGAATTGATTTCCATTTTTTTCTTTTTGGTTAGCTGAAGCAGTGGCAGAAAAATCGGGGTGATATTGTGGAAATGGTAACATATAGGGAAACTGCGATGAGGCATGGTGACAGGTGGCTCGTGAGAAAGAGGAAAGGCATGGAGCAGGAGCTGAGGAAAGGGAAGGGGGCGCCTTCCGAGCTTCAGGCAAAGCTCGCCATCCTGCAAGAGGTAAGCGGGCAGAGGGCGGCGCTGATGGAAGAGGCAAGGGAAACAATCAGGAAACTTGAAATGGAGCAGAAGCGACTGGACGGAATGAAAAAGGCGGCTGAAAAGGAGATTGCAGAGTCCGAGCCGGCGCGCAGGAAAAAGGGGATTGAAAAACAGATGGAGGAATGCAGGCAGGGGATTGAAGGCTTGGCTGGCAAGATGAAGGTGCTGGAAGGGATAGGCAAAAACGGGCTTGCAGCAACTAGCATGAAATTCTGGGAAAAGCAGCTTGCCTAGCGGGGATATTTCTTCCGGTTCGGGAACTTCGCCGCCATCTGGTCCCTCTTTCGCTGCTTGAGCTCCTCCTTCACGCGGAGCTCCTCCTCTATCTGCGTTATGTTCTTGAGGAGCAGCTTGTGCACGCCGCTGCCGTACTGCATTGCCTTTTTCTTGCGGTCAATGGCAGCCTGCGGCAGGCCGAGCTTCGCGGCGATTTTGCGCAGCAGGGGCTTCTTGTCCTCGCGCGTGCCCAGCCGCTCGGAAAGCGGCGTGGCGAGGATGGCATCCACGAATGGGGGATAGAGGAACGGGTATGCCGCGCGCATGCCGAAGTTCTTTGCCACCAGGTCCTGCGCCTCGCAGTCCCCTGATGGAAGCTCCTTTATCTCCTTTTTCAATAAGTTCTCGAGCTTTTTCCCCTTGTACTTGAAGAAGCGGTCATAGCCGATGAAAAGCTCCTCCGCGCCCGAGCCGGAAAGTATCCTCCATTTGCCAGAGCGGGCGGCCTCGCGGCAGCACTCGAACACAGGCACCATGAGCTCGACCTTGTTCAGGTTGCCCTTGCGTATCTTGAAGCATTTCTTGTAGACGGAGATTATTTCCTGCTCGGTGAGGACCACGCACTTGTGGGGCAGCCCGAGCTCGGCTGCGGTTTTTTTCGCGGCTTCCAGGTCGGAGCTTCCCTCAACGCCGGCGGTGATGAGAAGCGGGGTGGTGAAGCGCTTTGCCACCGTGGCGATGGCGGTGCTGTCAATGCCGCCGGAGAAGAGGATTGCCACTTCGCCCTGGCAGTTGTTGCGCACGCTGTCCACGAAAAGGCCCGCGAGCCTGGTTACTTCTGAATCCGATAACATATTTCCAACCTTCCGCCAGTCCTTCGCGCTTGAGCTTATAAAACGTACCTGTGCCGCGCGCGAAAATGCGCCTATGAAAATGAAAAACTGGCCCGGTGATGTGCATTTTGCAAAGCAAAATGCATCAGACGTAGCGCGGAGCGCTACGGAGAGCACGCTAAGCGAAGCTTAACGGGCCCGGTGAGATTTGAACTCACGACCTTCACCTTTCCCCACACAATTGTGACGAAAGATAGGAGAGTGCCGCTCTATCCAAGCTGAGCTTCCCGGGAAAGCAGATGCTTTCACTTACGGGCCCATATATTGGCTTTTCCAGCGGTTCCACTTTTGAACGTGGACCTTATTCGATGGCATAACTTCGTTAAACCAGCGCTCCACCTGACCATAAGTCTTGAGGCGGATGCTGTATTTGAGGCTTATTACCTTAAAACCCTTTTTAGTAAGGGTTCGGGACAACCAGTCAAGCAGTTCTGGATTATGAGACGTTATATCGACAGTGGGATAAGGACGGGCATACCCGGCAGCATTGTCAAAATAAATTCCGCCATCAGTGTCAAAAATGCCGCGTATTACCGGGATTGCATTGTCAAAGTCGGAGGGCAGCAATTCAGTATTGAACTTGGTCTTAGAACCGACAGGAAAATCAAAATTCTTTCTGAAAAAGTCAAAGATTGGGCCTGAATTTATGATAATGTAGAACACGGTGAATTTTTTGCGAAATTTGAGATAGCCGTTTACTCGAAAAGCTTGAAGCATTAGTTTTTGCAAGTGATTTGCATATGCTTTTTGGTGAAGATTGCCACAGAAGCAAACCTGTTTTCGACCCCCACTGATGCCAATCCATCCGTCGCCTATCAGAGCGCCAAGAAGCTCCAAAACGCGCTCATCATCAGGAGACGGCAGCATTTTCACAATCTGTTCCAGCCGCAGTTTTATGGAAGACGCGCCACCCGCTTTCTGTCTTCGTGTAAATTCGTCTTTACCGTATTTCTTTTGCAGCACAGCATAACAATTTTTCCCGCCTTTTACTTTCCCCCAATTGGCATCCAAAACACCATAAATATGTTCAGAAAATTTTGCAGATAGCGGGTAGCCTCGAACTATTTTTTTGAAAATGTCTTCAGGAAGCGTTCGCTCTTCATTTAGCCAGTTTCTTAATGAACGCCTGGGAACACAAAGTACTTTCGCAGCAGCGACCTGGCTTCTGCCATTGTGTAAAATGAATTCAAGCAGCATTTCCTTCTGTTTGCCGCGGGCAATGACAATCCTATCCATAAATATTCCCTATCTAAGGTGAACTGCGAGCCAATAAATGATTTGAGCGGGCTATATTTAAAAGAGTGCAGGATAAGACTGGAGCATGGCGGGCATGAAAATTCCGTATTTGCTTTTCCTCGCGTTTTTGATTCTGCTCAATGCAGTGGTATTTTACGTGCCTTATGCCGCCTCGCAAGGCGACGAGAACGTGGATTTGATGTACGCGGCGTTCGCGCCGACGTGCCACCAGCTCACCTCGCGCTCGGACTGCCTTTTCGTCTCGAAAGCGGACGGGGGCTATTCTTTCGGCGACTGCATGGAATCGGATGTGCTTTCGTATTCGCGCGCGAACAGGGTGGAAACAGGCGCGGGAACGGGCTACAAGCTGCCGGTGTGCTCGCGCGATGTCGCAATCTACCTTGCCATGCTGCTAGGCGCGCTTGCGCTGCCGTTTGTGAGGCGCGTGGAGGGCAGGGAATGGCCAAGCAAATGGCTCCTGGCCGCCGCGTGCGTGCCGATTGCCATTGACGGCTTCACGCAGCTTTTCGGCCTGCGCGAGAGCAGCAACGCGATAAGGATGGCAACTGGCGCGATTGTGGGCGTGGTGCTGCCGTTCTACATCGTGCCGATGGGAAACCTGCTTTGGGAAGCCGTGGACGAAAAGATGGCGGGAAAAAGGAAAGCGAAGAAGAACTGATTCTGGCACTAATCTGTTTTGCTACCGATGGCTATTTTTTCGGCGTCCATGATTTTTTCAAGGCACATCGCGTCCTTGCGGAAACCGCGCTCCGCCACGTTCGCGCCAAACCCGGCGAAAATGGCAAGCCCGGCTGCAAACACGCCTGTGCCAATCGTCAGCGCCCAGACAACGAGCACGCAGCTTAACGCCAATAGGTGCTTCTGCAGCGTTCGGGCGTGCGCCACGCTGTTCAGGCAGATAAGATGCAGTTTGGAGATGCGGCTCGTCCCCACGGTCCCTCGGACCTCTTGCGTGAGCGCGCAGGCTGCGTTTTTCAGTTCTGTTTCGTACTTCGTTTGGAGCATATAGACGTACGGAAGCCGGATTCGGATTGATTTGGCAGTAGCCTCGACGTATTTAGCCGCTTTTTGAGACCGGGCGCCGGGTTTCGCTGCTAGCTCGGCCTGCATCCGTTCCATTTGCGCAAGCTTGCCATTAATTCTTTGTTTTGACCTGTTTATGTCTTCAACCGCGCAGCTAATCTTCAGGAATTCCCTTAGGGCGGGTGTGTCGTAAATTGCCGTAACCGGGGTTTTTGCCATCTTTTTCATGCGCATGCAATCAGCTTAGGTAAGTGTTTAATGATGGAAATGTGTAGATTAGGGTTTATAAAAGTGCGTATCAAAATGCAGGAAAAAATGGCGGACGGGAAAAGGACAAAGTCTGCGGACAGACTTTGTCCGCATATGGAAATCCGATAGGATTTACATATACAATGAAAAACTTCCAGAGAAGTTTTTCAGCAGTGGAATTATAGAAATTCCACTACAAAAATAAAGGATGGCTGATGGCTTGGCTTGGGCTGTTTACTCAAACAGGTGCTCTGCAATCACGGCGTAGGCTGGCCGCGAGATGAAAAGCCCGAGGAGCGAGCCCAGCACGGTTGCGGTTGCAAAGCCGATGATTTCCACGAGGCCCGACAGGAAGAGAAGCGGGAGCATCGCGACGACGGCCACTGTCACCGACGTGGTGATGATGGCGAACGCCTTTTCCAGCCTCTTGGACATTTCGCCCTCCTTCTTGAGAAGCTCGTCCGTCACAACGATTTGCGAGTCCACGCCCACGCCGATGGCGGCAAGGATGCCGGCCATGCCAGCAAGGTCAATGGTGAAAGAGCCCAGTATCGCCAGGAGGATGACAAGCTCTGCAAGGCTTATGAAAATCATGGGGACGATTATCTGCATGTGGCGGTAGCGGATGGAGACCATGAGGGAAATCGCGAGAAGCGCGAACACCAGCCCTATGAGCGAAAGGCGCAGGAACTCCTCGCCCAACGGCGCGGGAATCACTGTTTTTGAGCCGAGGGAAATCTGGACCGGGAGCGCGCCTCCCTTCAGGAGCGACTCGAGCTCGCGTTCCTTCTTCAGCGCGTCGGCCGCCTTGAGCGTGGCCGTGGCGCCTTCGGCAGGCCCGTTTATCGTGTAGGAGAAGTTCGGTATGCCCTCCGTCACAGACGGAACGAGGCGGGGCGCGGACATGAGGCCCACGGCGGACCAGACCGTCACTGCGTCGCTGGTCGGGTTTTCAGGGGAAACGGAATATTTCGGCGTCATCTCGGCATCGGTCTTTTCCACAACCGTGAAGCCGGCTGCGCGGAGCTTGGGGGCGAGCGAGCTGTTGGCGGAGACTATCGCGCGCGTCTTGTTGGTTGACGGCTTCAGCGAGAAATCCTGGGACACCGCCTCCTCGATATAGACCGTGATGTTGTCGCCCTCGAGCGCAAGCGAGGAAGAGGCAAGCTGCAGCGCGCGGGCCCTGGAGATTGGCACCACGCGGGACTTGGAGGCTGCATCGGCCATGAGCTCCTTTTCAGACAGGATTACGATTGCGTCGGACGGGCGGTCAAGGAACATGTAAAGGGGGTAGTTGCCCTTGCCTTTCGCCACCCCGGCAAAGCGCTGCGCGCCGGACTGCGTGACTGTGAAGCTTACGCCCCAGTCTGCGCCGGAAAGGTACTGCGACGGGATTTTCATTATGGTGCCGGAGTAGATTTCCTCTCCCTTGACAGCCACCTTTCCGTCCACTATGCCGCGGTACACGCCCTGCCTTGAGAGCAGGTTTTCCACGTCGGACACGAGCTGCGGGCTGCTCTGGGGCATTTCAACGTAAATCTCCGAGTCGCCAATCGGGCGCACTTTCACCTCGGAAAGGCCGAACGATGCCGCGCGCGTCTTGATTGTGGCCACCATCTCCTCCATGGTGGTCGAGTCCACGGACTTCTCAAGAAGCACGGGAATCCTCACGCCGCCGGAGAAGTCTATCCCGAATTTCACGCCGTTCGAGGCTATGGAGAATGCCGAAAGGAGGACGATTGCGACGAGGATTGCGACGCGGAAGCTGTCGCTTTTTATGAAGACCGCCGCGATTGCGATTGCCGCTATGGAGGCGACGTAGATTGGCACGCCGCGCGGCTTGTCAAGGAACATCGCGGCGCATGCCAGGATGGCGAAGAGGAAGATTGCGATTACCTCGCGCTTCTTTGCGCCCGCGATTATTTCGTTTATGGTTATCATTGCATTACCCGCTTAGCTTGAGAATATTGACGAGAGGAAAGGCTTTTGCGAATCCCCAGTCTGCCCGCCGTGCTCGAGATACCACAGGACGATGACGCCATTCAGGAGCCAGGTGGCGATAAGGTCGCCGAGCAAGCCTGCAAGCGCCACTGCGGAAATCTCGTAATAGGTGTTGATGTGCGTCACGGATGCGAGTATGAAGAGGCAGGCGAACGCGAGCATGAGGGCCATGCTCATGGTCATGCCGGTCTTCATCGCGTCGTATGCGCGTTCGCGGGGGGTGCCTTCCCTGCGCTTTATCACGCGCATGGTGAGGAGCACGTCCGTGTCGAGCGAGAAGCCCACGAGCATGATGAGCGCCGCAAACGAGGCGAGCGTGAGCGGAATGCCGAACAGCCCCATCGCCCCGAGCGCAATCAGCACGTCGCATGCCGCGCCAAGCAGCACCGCGAGGCTGGGAACGAACGTGCGGAAGATTATGAACACCACGACGCTCACGAGTATCACCGAGTAGACGACCACCATGAGCGCCTTGTCAATGAACTTTGCGGAAAGCGAGGCGGACACCTCGTTGAACGAGGCGCTTTCATAGTTCACAAGCGAGGAGAGGGTGGCGGAAAGCTTTGACGAGTAGCCGTCTGTTATCTGCCTGTATGCCGCGCCCACTTCCTGCTTGAGCTCGTTGCTGCTTGTTATTGAGGATGAATTCTTCGGCAGGAGCGCGATTGCGAAAAGCTCGTCGGAAAGCGCGTCCACTTCCTGGCGGGCGGCTGCGTATTTTGCAACCGACTCTGCGCTTGCGTTGGACACCGTGACGTCGGATTCAAGCAGGGACACCTGCTCGATTTTCTCGAAGAATGTGGATTTGAGGGTTTCAGCGCGCGTGAGGGAGTCGTCGCGCTCTATCTCGACTTCCACCTCATAGCCCTTGGGGTTGGAAAGCGATTTTACGGACGAGACTGTGTAGCCCTTTTCAGTGAGCGCAGCCTTGAGCGAATCCGCGTCAACCGGCGACGAGGCCTGCATGGTGGCAAGCGTGCCGCCCTTGAAGTCCACGCCAAGCTGTATCTGCGGGATGAAGAAAAGGGACACCAGCACCAAAAGCAGCGGCACTGCCACAAGCAGCTTGTAATTCCCCGAATATGGGTTTGGCATTGATAATGACATGGCACAACCTGTTTTGGTCAATCTCCCACGAGAATGCCAATACTGCCGCAAAATAGTTTTTAAACCCCTGCCTTATGCGGCGGGCCAAGCAATCGCTACGTTATACGTTCATACGTTCGTTATACTTATACTATAGTCTGGGCTGCAGCCAGCATAGTTGTGCGGCAGGCACGGCCACCTTGGGCCGCATCATATTATCTTCATCAGGCCGCGCCCGATTTCCGCAAGGTCCGCGCCCATCAGAGAGCTGGTCTGGCGGATGAACGTGAAGGTGATGATAAGCGCGACAAATGGATATATCATGGACTGAAGAAAGAATATGTTTAGCGACTCTTCGAAAAATGTTGTTATGCCCCGCGTGCGGCCAGACTCCGATTTGAGCTGGTAGTACTTCTCCATCTGCTCGCCTTCGCTATTCATGCATGGGTCGGAGTGCGTGGCTTCCACCTCTCCTTTCATCACATCTACCTGCGAGCATATTGCCCCGGCGTTCGGCATCATTGCGACTATCAGCACGTAGGAAATCGGGAAGATGAATGCAAAGCCCAGCGAAAATGCCGTAATCAGCCCGCCTGCGCCGCGCGTGATGGGGAACGCGCGGAGGATGAGGCCGATTGGCAGGAAGACAGGCAGCATCACGTATTCGGAAAACTGCAGGATGAAGTATTGCACATAGTTGAAAACCGCGAGATAGACCAGGTTGTTGGCGATGTAATGGTATAGGCTGACTATACCGGTAAACGCAAAGCCTCCGGCGATTGCTTCCGTACCGGGTGAGTCCACGGACTTCTTGCTTAAAGCCTCAACGAAGAAATTGAGGGCAAAAATGGTATAGTACATCTTGGACTCGCAGGTGATTAACGTGCCGAGGTATGCCTGCCCTATGCGCGACGGGTCTTCGAGGTGCATGTGCGCAGCGGCATTAAGCGGGATGTTGCCTGACGCAGCTGCGACCTCAGCAGTGATGTCGCCTATCGCGAGATTGCCTGCACGCACCATGGAAAATGCGAAAAAGATTATGAGGAAGCTTACAGCCACCTGCGCGTATTCCGCGCGCACCCACATGTTGAGGCTTTGGAGGTTGAATGCCTTGGCGACCATTTGCAGGAGCACAGTGACGAAAAATGACATCAGCGCTACCAGTATCGAAATCTCGACCCAATTGGGTATGAGTGGCCATGTGGGGATACCGCTCATCAAATCAGCCTGGTAAGGTTGGAAACGTCAATCTCATCGCCCAGGAAGGCGGTGATGCTGCGCGTTATCTCAACCAGCACGATGAAGTTTATAACAGGCAGCACTACGGCGGCTATGGCATAAAGCACGATTGGCTTGAAGAGGAACAAAAATCCGCCAGTCACCCCTTCGGTGAAGCCGTCATAGCCCGCTGTGCTGGTGCTGTTCGGGTAGATGCCAGTCATCTCGCTCGAGATTTTTTCCCCGGTCAGGATTTTGCCCTCTCCGACGTTTTCATCTGCCTGCCTGAGCGCGGCTAGCTGCTCATACTGGATCGTGCTTATGGATCCGTACATCAGGTAGTCGTTGAACACCATGATTATCGGATAAAAAAGGAAAAACGAAATCGAGATGCCAAGCAATGTGCCGCCAAAACTCCGAGTCGGCTCGAAGCAGCGGAAGAAAATGCCCATTGGGAAAAGATAGCCTATGATAGCAAACGCAAGGTATTCCAGCATGCGCATCTGCAGCTGAAGCAGCAGGAAAGAGGTGATGAAGCCTGAGAGCATGACAAATATGAGGGAGTTTATCTGGCCGAGGGACTCCAGCGGGTTTTCATTGGAGCCGACGCCCAGCGGCGAGCTTAGCATTGTGACGCCGTTAAGGAAGGCGAACCACTTTGTAACCCATACTATCATGATGAAAATCACATAGCCGACATCCTGCAGCTTGGAAAAGTAACTGTCTATTATATTGTACATGTTGGTGGTCTGGCCGGGGTTGACCGACTGATAGCGCGAGTCCAAAAAGCTCATGTCAAAAGTGCAGGCACCATAAATCGCGACTCCGAAGAAAACCATTATCGCCGCGGTGCCGAACACCTGGAAAAGCTCGAATTTTGTCCAGCTGAGGAACTGGGGGTTCCGCAGGAAGCTTGCGAACATGTAGAGTATGGAAAGCGCCAGCGTGGAGACGACAAGCGCGAGCACTGAAAGGACCAGCCAGTCCCCTCCAAGCAGCATTCCCCCTAGCTGGCCCCGCATCACCGGGTCGCATGCCATTGCAGCCATATCAGTCATGAAATCTACCCTTTCATATCAGCTTCTCAAGCGAGCTTAGGTCTATCTCGGTGCCAAGCACCTTGGCGATTTCCTTTGCCAATGTGAGCGTGACGAAGATTATGAAAAGCGGCACTATCATGGTGACCACGAAGACAAAGTACATGATGTCGCTCATTATATAGAAGGTGAACATGGAGATTGGGATTACTGCACTTACTGCAAGCAGACCGAGGTTGAGGTATTTCAGCACTACAAGCGTTCCTGCTGCGCCAGCACCGCCGACAAAGCCAGTGGCCATGATGGGGCTGAGGAATGCCTTGTAAGCATTGCTCACGGCCGTATTGTACATACACCAGCTGTTTGCATTGCCCCCACCCGCCACCTGGTTGTCGAACTTCATGTCAAACATACCCTGATTGACCTTTTCCGGCGAGATGCGATAGTCCAAATCCGTCGCCCAGTTTACGCCGTTTTTGATGAATGGCTCGTTCATACTGCTCGGGCGGGCACTCCCGACAATCAGGCAACAGATTGGCCGGTTGTGGCAGTCGCCCCATAGATGGGGCGAGTCTTCATACGCGCGCTCGAGCACGAGGTGATTTGCTACCACCTCGCCAGTCATGTTTACCATGTAAGGATAGACAAAAAACAATGAAATCGCAATGCCGAGAAGCGCGTTGCCGCCTGCCTTGACGCCAAAGCCGCGCAGGAAAAAGCCGGCGGGAAGGAGTATGGTAAGCATGTTGGACTTGATGAAGCAGAGCAGGAATTCCTGTGCGTTCCACATCACCACCGCAGTGGTGATGAGCTGCATGGCAGTGCCGAGTATGTCCATTAGAGGCTTGAGCATGGGGGCGAACTGGACCCCGAATGTGACGAATATCTTGCCAGGCATCTTGAGAGGGGGACTGAAATTGGCGAGAAAACCTATGAACACGTTGGTTGAAAGCAATATGGCAAAATCGAATTGGACCGTATTTTTGGTGAGCACAGCATATGCGCGCGCCTTGTCCAGATTTTCCATGCCGAATGGCCAAAGTACGGAAAAGAGCGAGAGGAATAGTCCCAAGAGAGCCGCGGTTTCCACTGCACCCCATAGCATGCCCTTGATGAACTCGTTGTATTTTTGCCCGCCAAACGTGCCGCCCAGCACCTGCCCTATCGTTGCCCATACCACTCCGATCATGATTGCAACGAGGGAAAGCCCAGCCCATTCAAGCACGCTTGCAAATCCCGGGTTGGGCGCACACGTCGTGAGCGAGCTTGCCGGGCTGAAAAGCCCGTCTATCAGGTTGCCTGGGTAAAGCCTGCCTGAAAGCAGCAGGAGCGTGAGCAATGCGGCAAGCACGATTGAGATTCTGCTAATTTTTGCCAATCATATCAGCCTCGAGAGCAGTGAGATTTCCACATCTCCGCCTATCATGGGCGAGAGCACCTTGAATGCGGCAAGAGACGTCATGAGCGAAAGGAACGGGATAATCATGGTGAAAACCATGAGGAATGCGAGGTTGGCGATGGGCCCGTCTAAGGAAAATGCACGGACAGATATGA
Source organism: Candidatus Micrarchaeia archaeon (assembly GCA_041663445.1). Lineage (GTDB taxonomy): Archaea > Micrarchaeota > Micrarchaeia > Anstonellales > Anstonellaceae > UBA10161. The sequence goes on along the minus strand of JBAYMR010000003.1, from coordinate 83,516 downwards.
ACGTCCAGAACTGCTGATACCATTTGCCGCCTTCAAACGTGTTCCAGGAACTGCCGAACCTGTCAAACTCGCTGGCAGCAGCATTGAACTCCTGCACCGTGCTTGCGTTGCAGATGTCAATATCCACCGATGTGCCAGAGTTAAACACGTTCTTGGCGCGCTGCTGCGGCGCAAGCTGGTTCTGGCCATACAGTGGCAGGGGCGTGCCGGTTGTCTGGTCGGAATTATATGTCATGCCAACCGAAAGCGAGGCGGGATTGTCCATGAAGCCCCACATGATGCCGTTGGCAAGAACGTAGAACATGGGGAAAACCACGTAGAAGGAAAGGCCCAGCGCAATCATCAGTCCCCCTAGCTTGCGCGTGAAATAGAATATGCGCAGCACCAAGCCCATGGAAAGCATCACAGGAAACAGCGGATACCACATGAAGTCCAGGAAAATCTGCTGCGCACGCAAAAGCATCATGGTCTTTATGGAAAGGTCGAACAGGTTCGAGAAGAATTCGGCAGCAAGCTCCAGGCCTGCGAATGGCATGGTGGAGTTTATAGCCAGGTATTTGAGCACAAGAGACTTACTTACCGATAGATGGGATAGAAAGGCGAACATCCCGTAGTTGCTCAGGTCGGCGCTCGCGCTTTGCCTTGTGCTTTCATAGAGGACCTGTAGGTAGTCCGAGGCGATTTCAATGTGGCACGCCCTTCCGCGCGGCTGGCTGCTTGTTGGGAAACTGCATGCGCCTCCTGCCGGGCAGCACACCCCGGTGCTCACGTAATTCTGCCAAGTGGAGCCACCTGCAAGGGAGAGCAGATTCAGCCACTGGTCAAGAGAGCCTGCAAGCGCGACCACAACGACGATTATCACCACTGAGAAGAAGACCTGCCCAAGCTCGCGGCTCACCCATGCCTTGAGCCGGTCATCACCCAAGAAAGCCGCGACCATGTAGCCAAGCGCAAGCAGCAGCACCACTATCATCACTGCCACGCCTACGAGCAGGTTCCAGCCCATTGAGCTGGTTTTGGGCGTGGCAGCGCCCGAAGGCGGGCTGGTGCAGCCGAAGCTGGCGAAAAGCAAAAGCAGGATGCCCGCCACAATCAATAGGTTTTTGCTTGCCATACAATATCAGCTGAATTTCTGGCTTATGAATTTATTGAAGCTCTTGATAAATGCCACTGTGAGCACCATGCTGAGCGCGGGAAGGAAAACCGCCTGCAGGAGCAGGAAGGAAAGCGACAGGATGGGGCTGAATAGCATGCTGGTTATGTCAAAAAGCCCGTTCTCGCTCACAAATGCAGTCAGCCTGCCGGCTCCGAGCGTGTTCGTCATGTAGTCGGCGACGTTCTTTTCATTGGCATATGCGTTCGGGATGAGTATGCCTTTCACTATCTGGGCATGCATCACGTAACTGAAGGGAAATATTACCTGGAATGCCAACGCGGTCGAGATGATGAACGAGCCTGCGTCGCGGGTGGGCGGGAAGATGCGCAGCACCACGCCCATCGGAAGGACAAATGGCAGCATGGTCGCCTTGATGATCTGCAACCCCACCTGCTGCACAATCAGGCTGGCAGTGAACGGTGAAACCAGCATGAGCAGGAACTCCATCACCTTCTCTATCACTATGAAAGAGGGGAATGCGGGCACGACCACGCCCCACACCCCGGCGCCAAAGCGCATGGTGATGGAGCCCATCCACTGCGAGAGGAGCATCAGCCCCTGGAGCTTCTTTATGGCCTGCAATGCAACCTCGTTTGCCACGTAGTTGAGGTAGTTGCTCCCCACGTCGAATGCGTCCCCGCTGGTGCCGGAAATGGCGGATGAAAACGAGGCAGACAACTCGTTTGCAAAATAGGCGGCGCCGAATATCGTGGTGAACAGCATGAGCGAAACTGCGAGCTGGTAGATTTCTATCGAGACAAACGCCTCATACTCGGGCTTCTTGAAAAACTGGGCTGCCATGTAGAAAAGGGCAAGCATGAACACCATGGTGGCGGCGCCGGTCCCGATCATGGTGCCCACCAGGCTAAGCATGGAATCGGACGAGTATGCTGCTGACAACAGGTACATCAAGACACCATTTTCATTTTTCAATCATGCTGCGCACTGCGTTACACCAGTTTTGAAAGCCCGAACACGCGCGGCTCGCCCCCTATCAATATGGCGATGTCCTTGAGCATGGTAAGGGATATGACCACTGTTAACACCGTGAATATTAGTGCGAGCAGGGCGTATTGCCCTGCATCCATCACCAACACCTCGATTTCGCTGAACGCGGTCTGTGCGGCAGCCCCGACTGGCGCAAAAAGGAACGATGTTCCGAACTTCAATGCGGATATGCCGTGCCTTTCAATAAGAGATAAAAACCCGTCGTGCAGCCGCCCCTCGGTTTTTGTGGGTTCCACGCTGGTAGGCGTGCCCGAGAAATACATCTCCATCATGCGCTTGTCCTGTTCCATCCCAATGATGGACAGCGTCCTCTCCGAATTGGACGGGGTGTATGTGCCTTTGCAGAGCGAATAGATTGAATGGTATTCCGTGAAGTCCGTGAGCGGCACCACGCACCTTTCCGCGCGGCAGTCGAACGAGGCGCAATCCTCGTCGTTTTGGCATGTCGCACCCACTGCGAGGCATTGGAAGCCGGCGGGGCATGGCGGGGAGACAACCATGAGCCATATCTGCTGGTTTAACAGGATGGACAGGGGATAGACGAAATACGCGGCCACCACCACGGCGATTATGGTGGAGCCGGTTTTCCTGCTGAAAGGGAAGGCGCGCAGTATCATGCCGAACGGGAGGAAAACGGGAATCGCGGCTTCCTCGATGAAAGTCAGCAGCATGTTCTGCGCAGTGAAAGCAGCAAACACCGTGCCCAGCAGGTCGACAATCCCTGTGTGCGCCTGATTGACTGGCCCGATGCCGACGAACGGCATGAACCCTATTTCAAGGGGAATTCCCATGAAGATGAGCGGGATGTTGGTGGAAAGCCCGGACAGGAAACCCGTGAACATCTGGGTAAGCATGAGCGAGGTGTAGCCTTTCATCAGGCGGGACGAAATCACGCCGGGAAAAATATCTGCGGGCACGCCCGATGACGGGTCGGTCCAGCCTGAAAAAGCGTGGATGATGTTGCTGATTTTGGGCTTGCAGCCCAGGAAATAGTTGGCGGAGCCGAATGCAATGTTGCCATTCTGCGCGAACCATGTGCCGGTCAGCGGGTCAAGCACCACGGGCTTGTGTATCTCCTTCCATTGCTCGCAAAGCTCGGGCCCGGAGCCGGTGGGGCTGACGGATGGCATGAATCCGCGCGAAACCATGTCGAACGGCCCGTCGGGAGTGATCATGACAAGAAGGAGAACGAGTATGACTGCACTCACGCCCAGCTCGTAAAGCTCCGCCTTGGCAAACCCTTTCAGGCTTGCCATGGACATGAACTCGCCCGCCATGTAAGAGAGCGAGATGATGGAGACTGCAAATGCGAAAGCCATGAATACGTTGCTGTTCGCAAGCAGTTCCGCGGGGGTTGTCAGAAGGTATCCAAACATCGCGCCAGCACCTGCCCTTTCGCCTATTTCGGGAAGCATATTTATAAGAATGAGAGGGCGAAAACAATCTGGGAGACACCATGAGGTCAGCCGTACCAGCATCAGGGCTTTTTCTCTTACTGCTGGCGCTGCAGGCGCATCTTGCGCTTGCCCAGGCGCCCTACTCCGACGCGGCCTTCAGCACGTTCATCTCGACATCGGTGAACGAGACCAATGTCACCGTGAGGGTGACCTTCCTCAATATCACTTACTTCAGCCAGTACAATGAAACCGCGATAGCGGAAGTGACAAAAAAAGTGACCGAGGCAGGAAACCTCGACGACTTGCACCAGATGGGCAATTACTCGATTGACAATTTCACGGCCGAAGTGGATCCGCTCAACTGCTCGGCATTGCACTTCACGTTCGAAGGAATGGAAATAGTCGATGGGGCAGGCGAAAAGGCGTGCGACCCAATCAACACGAGCGAGCAGGGAATGGCCTCGTGCAAAATCACGCACTACAAGGACGCAAACGGCACGGTGCACCCCATTGATGATTACAAGAGCTGCGGATATGTGACGATAAGGGCGGACTCGATGGTCCGCGGCTCGGCAAAATTCCCGGAAGCTTCCCAGACTGCAGTGGTGTGCCCAGTCAGCAATGCAGGGCTTTCGGCTTTTGCGCCAGCGATATACAAGGCGATAAGCGACCGGAACAGGCTCCCGTTCTGCTTCCCGGCCATGCTCATCGCAGGATTGCTCATAGCTGCAATGTACTATGCGGGCAGGGACCCGCTCTCGCTTTTTGATATCACCACGCCCAAGCTGCCGAAGGCCAAGACCTTCAGGGTCAGGATGGGGCAGTCCCCGCAGATGCTGCGCCAAGTCAAGCGCAGGTACATGATGATCGGGGTGAAATCACGCCGCGATTCAGTCAAGGAAATTGCGCGCTTTGCCAGGAAAAACGGCATGGACGCGGAAAAGGCAAAGAAGGAGATGCAGAACCTGTATGACAAAGCGGAAAAGATGATGGGAGGCAAGGAGCCGCTTTCCGATGCAGACAGGGCGATGCTGCTGAGGGACTGGAACAACCTGATGGGGAAATACGCGCCGGTGAAGAGGAAGGATGAGAGCAATATTAGCTTCAAGTGGAAGATGCATGATTATGAGCGCTCCCTCAAGCTGTCAAGCGGACTTTTGACGATTTATCTGGATACGCACGCGGCAATGAAAATGATGGAGGCGGCAAGGAGCAGGGGCGGAACGAACATTCTTTCGAAAAAGGTGAGCAAGGGTCTTGACAAGACAACGAAAGCCGTGAATGCCTTTGAATCTTCCAAAATCGTCAACATACTTGGCTACGTCCCGTTCGTGGGGCATGTGCTGACAATACCCGGGAAGGTGCTGGATGTTGGTGCGCAGTTCCGAAGCTCGCGCGCGGCAATCAAGGGAGTGAGAAACGAGATGCTGGGCCAGATGGCATATAGGGCAGGACACGACAAGAATGGCAAGCCCAAACGCATTTACAAGATGTTCGAGAGCCTCCACGTCAAGGACGGCAAGAAGACGAAGTTCGGCAAATATTATGAAAAAATCACAGGCAAAAGCTGGGCGGCTTTCGAGACGAAGCATGACCTGCTCACGAAAAGGCTGGTGACACTTTACAATACGGTAAATAGCAAGGCGCAGCACGAAACCGACCAGCTCAACAGGATGTTCGCGGCGCTTGGCTTCAACGTGCTTTCCAGCATACCAACGCGCAGCAACGCTTCACGCAAGCTTGCAGCCGAGCTTAGGAAAATACTGCCAAAGAAAGAGCAGGATAAGAGGGAGCTGGATGATCTTGCCAGGCGGAAGGGCATGGAATATATTTTTGAAAAAATAAAGAAACAACTGAGGGAAAAGGTCAATAGCAAGGAGAGCCACGAGCTTGCCGCTGCGCTGGATAAACTTTACAGCGGGAATGGGATGGACAAGAACGGGAAGAACCTTGAAACGGCAGACCTGGACAGGCAGCTGAAGCAGATTGTGAAAACCATTGACGGCCTCAAGGGCCTTTCCAAAACCGACAAGGATGTTGCAAAGGCATTTGCAACGCAGCTTCGCGAGTCAATAGGCTATGAGCAGGAAGTGGCCAGGATAATAAATGACAGGGGCATGAACCAGCAGAAAAAGCTGGAAGAGCTTTTGGAACTGGCCAAAAAAGCGTCCAAGAGCGACAAGGAAACGATGGAATACCTGACAACACTCGGCACTGCCATCAAGACGTTCGGCGAAGTGGAGAAAGGACTGAAGGAAAAAATGCTTATCTACCTTTCAAATGAGGAAGATGCGAAAAACATTTACAAGATAATAGAGAAAAAAGACGTAGAAATAGAGATGGACAGCAGGGACAAAGTAGGCAAGGAAAAGAGGCTTAGGGAAAAGTACGGGGATGACTTAGTAAACGAACTGTTCAAGCACCGCGAGCTTTACGCGAGCCTGATTGACCTCCGCAGCGCAGCCACCAGCGGCAAGGGGGTTGCAGGCGCAGTGGAAAAGATGAAACAGCAGATGGAGAAAGCCGGGGTGGCGCTTTCGGATGCGGACCGGGCGGCGCTGGACAAGCTGGCATCAGGGGCCAAGGGTGGCACGCTTTCCCAAAAGGAGCTTAACGCGGCGCGCAAGACGCTCGATTCCCTCAAGTCGCTGAAAGAAGCGGAAAACGTAACGTTCAAAGCGTATGATGACAGGAGAAAGGAGATGAAAAAATATCTCCTTGACGGGAAGAATGCGCAGGAAATTTATGCGAAGTACGAGAGTATAACGACGGGCATAATGGATGCGCTCATAAAAAAACTGGACAGGCAGCTGGAGAATAGGGGCAAGGATGGAAGGCTGCCTGATATTGACTTTGGGCAGATGGTGCGCGAAGGCTGCTGGTTCGGAAAGAACCCGCTTGAGCTATTCATGATATATGCGATGAAAAAGCATGGCATCGAAGACGAGTTCCTTTACAAGAAAGACGGCAACGGCAACCTCAAGCTAGACGAGAAAGGGAAGCCCATCCCAGTATTCACCAACATTGACGCGCTGGACCAGTTCTTCGGCAAGGTGATAGGGAATCCAGACAGTGCGAGGGAGGAATACCTCTTCCAGCAAAAGGTAAGGGAGATAATGGCAGGCAGGAAGGATGCGACAACGCCCGCCAACATGAGCAAGGACCCGCTGGAAACGATGCTGAAGTCCATCCTTACAGATATGAAGAAATACAACACAGATTGGGTGGCAAGGAACTATGCAGCCACCGAGATACTGCACGGAGGCAAAGACGCTGCCAGGTACATGGCAAGCGGGAATGCGGCAGCATACGATGTGAGAACCTCAGGCACGTTCAAAACCAACATGGACTACCTCAGATTCGAAAAGCCGGCGTATAGGCGCGAAATGGGCTATGCAGAGTACAAGAGCCATGATGTGGAAGGGCTGATTTTCGAAAATAGGGGGTGGGAAGCAATTTTCGGCTTCACGGTATCGCATAAATGGGAAGGCAGCAGCAGGGGCGACAACGTGCTCGGGCTGCTGGACGCCACACGCAGGGCCTATAACGACGACCTGAAAAAATATGAAAAGTTCTACCAGGGCCTGGTGCACGGGGAAAGCATTTTCTACGACAAGAAATTCGCAGATGACATGAAAAAGAGGGGCATACTGAAGACGGGGGAGAAAGGGCTTGCCGTGTTCGATGTTGACGCATATGATGCCATCATCGATCGAGGCTACCGCTGGGGCGACATGAAAAACGGCGTGGGGCTTTTGCTGAGCGTGGACAGGAAGTCCGTGCCCATGGTGGAGTTTGACCAGAAGTACATGACGTGGCAGAAGGGCAAGGATGGAAAGCTCCTGCCAATCGAGCAAAGGGACGGCATTGTGCGCAAAGGGGATGTGCCCAACTATGCCGCGCTTGTTGCGCGCACCATGGGTTCGTTTTATACCAGCAGGGAAATCGGATTTGTGATACTTAAGAAGGATACCTATAAGGATAAGGATGGGAATGAAAAAATCAGGTGGATATACACCGACCCGTTCAAGGAAAAAGAAGCGCAAGCGATGGCAATGGGTGCTGAGAAAAGGGTGGCGTTCCGCAAGGAAATAATCGAGAGCATGGTAAAAATCAATGAAGGCAGCAAGCCAGAAGATGCAGGGTTGCGGGTGGTCTCGACCCGCGACTTCAACGAGTATGGCAGAAAAAAGAGCGATGCCTTTGGCGAATACACCGGGCTTGATAGGACCAGGGAATGGATACGGTCAAAGTATTACGGATATGCCATGCGCTCGGCAGAGTCATCATATGGTGCATTTGCCGATAGGCTGGACAAGATGCAGGAATGGTATTCGGCACAGTACCAGCTCCGCCAGGCATTGGACAGGTTTGGGGGCGCCATAAGCGAAGAAATGATGGACGGGAACAAAAGGTGGAAAACTGGCAACGCGGCGCTCGACAGGATTGACGAGATGTATGCGGCAAAAAAGATAAAATCGGATGATTTCAAGACGCAGCTGGATGCCTCGGACCGGAACAGGCTGACGAATGAAATGGAAAATCTTGCGAAAGGGAAGGATGTTACGTATTGGGAAGGCAAGCAGGCATGGTGGCATGAGTGGCGCGGGCGGATTGCCTCGACAGTGGTGAAAGACATTGGCGAGGCTGAGAACAACTATTACAATGCGCGCCTCGAGCTTCGTGCGCTGGACAAGCTGCATGCAAGGGGGGAAATTGCGGATTCGAAGTACGATGCGCTGCGCAGCGAAATACAGGACAAGAAAAATGAGATGAGGAGGGAATACAGGGAGGCAAAGCACGACTATGGCGACTTGAACAGGATGCTTATCACCTGGAACGGAAGCCACGGCAGCGGCCCGACGTATAACCCGGCAAGGACAATGTGGAACATGGGGATTGTAAGCAGGCTTTTGGACAGCCATCAGGTGCAGGGGCAGAAGGATGTATTTTACGAGATAACCGAATCAAGCGTCATGCGTGACCCGCGCACCGCAATAGGCGCAGGCGCGCCTGGCATGGACTGGGCGTGGTACGTTGGCTATCACACAGGGCAGAATGTCTACGAGCGGGCGCGCTTCTGGGCGACCAACTCACTTTGGGAACAGCACATGCACCTCCAGCTTAACATTGCATACGCCGTGCACAAGTGGTGGAACGACAAAATCAGCTTCATGGCACGCTACACCACAGGCTACCCCGCCCCGGTGAAAAGCGACATGATGTACGCGCCAGACCATGAACATAGGGGTCCAACATCATACATGAAAGCGCCGTTCATTGCCCTGTTCCAGGCAAAGACATACACCGACTTTTTCAAGGCCAGGCTGCAGGACACCGTGACATTCACAGGCGTTGGGCACATGATTGCCGCCCACCAGGCGACAGGTGGCTATGACAGGGGAGAGGAGGGCCGAAGCTGGGTGAGAAACCAGCTGGACAAGATGGGCATGGAAAGCCACCAGTACTGGGACACCCCATATCAGTTGTCCTTGCAGCAGAGGTACATTGACCAGGTGCGCGAGTTTGACAAGTTCATTGAAAAAAACGGCGGCTTAGACGTGGATGTGAATGGCGAGAAAATAGGTTTGGCAGAGGCAAACCGCAGGCTGAGCGAAGCAGCGATAGAGATGGATATTGCGAAGGAGAAAACTTACACGGACGCGCTGTTCAAAACATTGGACAACGCGGCAAACTTTAATGATAAGAGAGGCAGATATATCAGGGATGTGCTTTCGGGAAGGGACATTGCGGAGGACGGCTCGAGGAACAGGTTCCTGGACATGTATATCATGTTCCACACCAACGTATTCACCCCTACCATCCCGGGAATGCTGCAATCCGCACCCATTGGCAGCGGCGAATGGCACTCGTTCCCCCAGGTTGCGCGCACTGTGGACAATGCAGATGAGAAGAGCCACCTTGGCACGCTGAAGAGCTACTGGGAGGCGAGATATGACCAGGATACAAAGGAAATATACTTCACGGACCGTTTCCAGACCAGGATGGACTCTGTCGCAGAGAACTACAAAACCGACGTGCCGGTGATGATGCACCTGATGAAGATGCAGAGCAGAGAGGTAAACTATTCGTCAATCAACAACTATACGCTTGCGTTCATGTCGCCAGTGTGGGTGCCGATTATCAGGGGAGCTTATAAGAATCTTGCTTATCTTAACCCAGCGATGTCCAGCCTGTCATCTACGTTTGAAGAGCCTTTGCTTACAAGGAAAGTAAACCGGCTGATTAATCACGCGCCCAAGGAACATAGGCAGAAGCCGGAAGAATACGAATATCCGCGGGACCTTTACCAGTCACGCTGGGTGAGCAGGTTTAAAGCACAGAACCTGGTGCAGATGGGAGAAAGAACAAGCGATTACCTGAGCCAGTTCGCCCCGGCCAGGTGGGTGATAAGGAAGATGAAGAGGGCACACTACATCAGCAGCCCTGGCAGCAGGAGAATATCCGATAACACCAGGGAAGAGTACATGGAACTGGCGCTCATCACAGGAAATTATGGCAGTGATTATGATGTCTATTAAATGGAAACCTCCGGCGCTGTTGGCGCTTTTTGCCGTGCTTCTGCTCACAGTGCCAGGCTGCGTGCTGCAGGACCAGAATGGGAACCCAATCGAGACGGTGAGCGGAGGGGACATGACCGTGCCAAAATACCTCAACGACAGCGAGCTTATCTGCCAGGGGATTCCTGGCAACAAGCCATGCTACTGCATGGCATGCAGCAACAAGACATCGTATGGCTTCCTGGGGCTCGGCTGGCTGGTCGGCTACTATGACAGCAACCTCCAGGGCGGGAACTGCAGCATCAGCAAGTGCAATGAAACGGATTACGAGGAAATAGTGGAAAGCGACAACAGCACGCAGATGCGCGTGTTCGGGCTGGGAGCCGGGCAGTCTTTCGTCTCCACCGGACACGCCAACCTTTACTGCAACTACACGCTGCAGCTTGCCACCAAGTGGATGAAGGGCACAAAAAATTCACCGCCGCGCGTGCCGCAGGTCTCCCGCGCTGCCTGCTGGCTCCAGCGGAGCACGCTGCCGCTTTACATATATTATACCGAGGGCAAGGCAATTGACCCTTCAAGAACCCAGGAAATTGCGAGCGCATTCCAGGCTGCGGACATCGGGCCCGTGTTTGTCACAACAGAAGTATGGCTGAACAGCTCGGACGACAATGCAATAAGCAATGTGAAGCAGCAGCTTTACAACATCCGCCATTTCTGCACAAAATGCATGACCGTGCTGGCAGTGAAGCCAAACGACTACAATGCGCTTTACAAGGTGATTGGCGTGCCGCCGGACGGGATAGACACCACGATGCTTGACAGCATAGATGCAGCAGGCTTCGGCTTCCGCGCAAACGACTACCCCCACTGCGATGCCGACAGGATAATTTACGAGAACCTGAACTTCTCGCGCTACATACTCAAAAACTACAACAAGCCCACGATATGGCTTTACGCTGGCGCAAGCGAGGGCAACAATAGCGACGGCTCCTGCCAGTGGGACGGCACTATGGTAAGCGGCTTTTACCAGGAATTGCTCACGCGCACGGGCGGGCTTGCAAGCTCGGGAGTGCTTGGCATGGGCTTTTACGAGTTCGTGGATGGCAGCGGCTCGCTTCCGTGCAACGGCGTGCAGGGCTGCAGCTTCGGGATGCTGAGCGCCAATGGGTCGCAGAAGCACCCCCAGATGAATGCGTGGGCCGACATGTGCCAGGAAGTGGGGGCGAACAGCGAATACCGTAATCCACTCATATTCTCCAGGAACGGCCAGGGCTCATCGTGCGAAGTGATGACGAACGACCAGCCAAGCCTCCATGCCGCAACCATGATAAACAGCGGGCAGGGCTTTTCCAGCGATGAGGTGGTGCCGGAGGCAAAAATAGCCAAGCTCGGCTGCGGGGAGGCCTGCCCTGCAGAAACATCCATGCCATACGTTTATTACAGCGGCACTGCCGGCGGATTTGACGGGAACCATTGCGAGCCTTATCCAATAATAGACGAGCGCGCGGACGATGCGGACATAAGCACGACATACATGCGCGCGGAGTTCGAGCAGGAAAGCGGGTTTGACCCGTATGCAGTCTCAACGTGCGTGGATGATGATTATTCGGCATGCAACCCGGAGAAGTACACGATGGCGCAGATATGCGAGCTTGCAGGCATGGCGGACGACCCCAAGTGCCAGAAAGACAAATGCACAGGCATAAACCCGCAGAACGGCAAGAAGCAGAAGCCGTGCGCGTACGGGCTCGCGCAGTGCATAGAATACCCGGGCAAGGCATACACGATAGACAATCCATACGGGCAGGTGAGCGGCGGCGTCCCTGCGCCAGTTGCCAACTGCGGCGGGGAAAACTACAACCCGTTTGACGCCAGCCAGAGCGCGTGCTGCGGCGTGAACAAGTTCGCGGACGTCCTGCGCGGAGGTTCCGGTTCAACCGAGAATTGGGTGAACAGCAACTGGGCGCAGCTTTCAAAGTGCACAGGCGGCATGAAGCCGGAGGAAAAAGGCTGGGCTGAGTATTATCTTGCCTCCAACCGCTATTTCGGCCTCAAGCCAGCCACGCTTAACGAATTTGTGAAGCAGCGCGATGCCAATGGCGAGTGCTGCGCAGGAAGTGACGGCAGCCAGAACACGCAGTGTTACCAGAACTATATCGCCTACCTGCGCTCGCTTTCGCCCAAGAACAGCTACGGCGCGCAGGTGATGAGCCGCTACCGCGCGGCAGTCTCGGCATGCGACAGCGACTGCCCGAAGTGAGGGGGCGTTCGTTTTTATTTTTGTATTGCATCTCATCGCATTTCCAATAGCAGACAGATTTTGCCTTTCATTGCATGCCGGATTTGCCCTTGCAGCACGCTTGCGCTGGGGCAGGAAGAAAACTGAAAAGGAGGAAACTACTCGCTGTTCTTCACGCGGCTTGAATCGCGCTCGCGTTCAAGCTCGATTATCTGGCGGTTCCTCATGACGTCCTTGGGGAAGTGCCTTCCGCGCATGAGGAAGTTCTTCTCGTACGTCTTTACCTCGAACTTGGAGGCTATGATGTCCGCCGCGGCCTCGACGTCGAAATCCTTGCAGGAGAATATGTCAAGCGATGCGTAATTCTTCTCCGGGAAGGTGTGGATGCTGATGTGCGATTCGGCTATCAGCACTATGCCCGACACGCCCCAGTCCTCGGGCTTGAGGCCGGAGTATGAGAACGTATAGGGCGGCATTATCTTGGTCATGCCAATCAATGACGGCAGCTCGTCCAAGAAAGTGGAAACGAAATTGATGTCTTTGAGCTTCTTTTTATTGCATCCATACATGTCCATCGTCAAGTGCGGTCCAAACATTTGTTTCTTTTCCTCCCGTTCCCGGTCTAGGGAAACATGCTATTTCCGTGAGAGTTATTGCTTATAAACGTTTGCCATATCGCAGAAAAAAGGAAGATTATACGCGCTATTGGCACAAAAGAGGGCATTTATAGCGTTCTTTTTCAGAAAAAGAGCCTTAAAAGCTTCTTTTATTCAATTAGGCACTGTAATAAGCATTTTGGCTTGATTTGGCATTTCTATCCTTGATTTTTTTGAAAACGGCAAGCTAATGTCTGATTTAAGCGCAATCAGGCACATTATAACTGATTTAATCGCATTCCATGCGGAGCGGGATTTTCGGGAAAAGCCGCGCGGGCTGCAAACCAATAAATACACCGCATGCGAGCATTTGGCATGGCAAGCTGCATAAAATGCGGGGGGCCGCTCGGGGAATTCGACGCGGGCGGGGACATGATTTGCCAGAACTGCGAGTCGGCAGGCGGCGCGCAGGGCGGCAGCGCAAACGTGCAGTGCCAGCGCTGCGGGATGTACCTCCCCAGCTACGAGCTCCGCATGCACAGTTCGCGGCTTTACTGCTCATATTGCATAATGGACATCCAAGACGAGGAGAAGAGGGGCAAGGCGGGGGATGGAAGGGCGGGGGAGAAGGGCAACGCCCTCGGGATTTGCGAGCGGTGCGGGCGGGAAACCGACACGCTTTATGCCATCCTTGGCAGGAAGCTTTGCTCCAATTGCTACTCGGTCGGGGCGCCCGGCGGCGCAAGCCCGGGGGGCGCTTCGTTGCTTTCGCTTTTCGTGGAAAAAATGGCGCTTGCGCTCGGCGTGAGGCAGAAGCCAAAAGTTATCCAGATTCCTCCGCCGGGAAAAATCGGCATCAGGGCGCCAAGCGAGCAGGAGGACAATGAGAGGCGGAGGAAAAGCCAGGAGAGGTTCAACCTCAAGGAAAGGAGGATGATGGAGGAGGAAGAGGGGCAGCTTGGCATCGAGGAGCCGCTCTCCGAGGGGCGCAGGAAGGAAAAAAAGCCCGCGCCTGACGCCAGGAAACAGTTCTTCTCGCAGCACACCGACGGGAAAAAGTAACCGCCGCGCAGCAGGACGGATGGCGTGTTTTGCCTGAAGCAAAAAGGCCCAGCCAGCGGAGTGCCGCCCAGACGGCAATAAATTCGACCGAAGGCACGCCGCTGCAAGCAGGGGTATCCCTCGGTTGGCAATGGCTTACAGCCTCTTTATCGTCCCGCTAGTGGATTTTGGCTCAAGCCTGGCAGGCGCGCCTTTCCACTCGGAAAGGCATGCCATGCAGAAAATCGCCTCGTCCGTGCGCGAGCGCTCGCAGCGGAGGATGCCCTCGCCGCTCTGCGCGTCGTATTTCACCAGCTTGAAGGCAAGCGAGGAAATTCCGCTCTCGCCGAAAAACGAGAGGAAGTGCACGTGCACTATTTCCTTTGCCTCGGGATACGCCGGAGGCATGCCTGACAGCGAGAGGGAGAATGAGATGTAGCGGCGCTTGAAGCGCTCTGTTGGCTTCATTTTTCCACCGCCTTTGCCGCATCGGGCGGCGTGCCTTTCTTCTGCCTTGCGCTTCCATCCGCAATGCCGGACATTTTTTTCTCGGCGGCTTTCCTTTCCACGTCGGTTGCGCCAAGCACGGTTGCGAACGCCGAAAGCTCGCGCGCGCCCCTCGCCTGCGACGCGTCTTTTGCCAACGTCACGAAAACAAATGGGGTGCCGCGCTTGCGGCACGCCGACAGGAGCAGCCGCATCTTTGAAATCAGGATGCTCCTGCGGAAGCCGCGCTCCGAAAGCACGTCGGAAAACGAAAAGGCGATTGCGCCGCCTGCGCGCGCAAGCTCCAGCAGGTCGCCATCGTCAACGTCATAGCCTGACGGGTGCACAATTGCGCCTTTTTTCCTGCAGAACTGCCTGGCTGCCAAGGCGTTCGCTGCTTCGAAAAAATTGGGAAGGGAAGATGCTGGCAGCGCCCGCCCTGCGCCATCTTTTCCAGTTGGCTCAAAGCGGACGATGTCTGGCATTTTATTGCCTCATAAGGCGGGACGGACCTCGGCTCGAGCCGAGGCATGCCAGCCTTGGATTGGTTGCGCAGCCCTGCATTGATGCACACGGCATGGTCGCACCTTATGACCTTCCCTTCTTCGCAGCCGAGGTCAACCCGCGGAATGCGCGGCCCTTCACGTTCGGCAGGAGTTTCCTGTCCGCCATTATTACCTCGAAATATTTCTTCACGCCGTCCTGGCCGACCCAGTAGGAGTTCACGATTTCAAGGTTCGAAAAAGTGCGCGCTGCCTTTTCCTCGGCCTGGCGCTGGAGCGATTTCCCCGGCGAAAGGTAAGCGACGTTCTTTGCGGGCTTCCTGCCGCCCCACGGGTGCGGCCTCTTGCGCGAGCCTCTCCCCACGGCGACGCGAGCCATGTAGATGCCTTCCTTCGCCTTGTAGCCGAGCGAGCGTGCGCGCGAAAGGTTTGTGGGCCTCTCGATTCTTGCCACCGTGCCCTGCTTTCTCCATTCGGTGATTCTCCGGCGGAGAATCATGCTCCTCTCGTGATATTCCTTCTCAAAAGTCTCCTTGATATATTTGTACATTCCCATGTTTTCACCGTCCTTTTGTTGTTCCTGCTTGCCCATTCGCGTGACTTGCCCGGATTTATCCGGGGTCCGGCTTGAAGCCTGGACGAACCGCACATATTAGGCATGGAAAGCTTCCAGAGAAGCTTCTCATAAGCGGAATCGCAATTCCGCTGTATCCTCGATTGTGCCCCAAAACCTATAAGAAGCTTGCGCAGGCGGGCGCAAACGGGCAGGCTGCTCATCCCACCAGGAACGTCTTCTCGCGGTAGACGATGGTGTCGCCCACCACCGCCCGCTCGCCGATGCTTATCCTTGCCCCGCCGTTGCGCTCCTCGAAGCTGCCTATCACCACCGCGCTTTTCCCGATGTTGTCGAACAGCTTTTCCACGGGCACCAGGTCTTCCATGCAAAAGCGGGTGGCCTGGGAGAACGGGAAGGAAATCGAGTCCTTGCCCGAGCGGAGCGTGAGGTGCTTGTGGTCGAGGAAAATCCTGCCCTCGCCCGTGCGGCGCATGAACGAGATTATTTCCGCCTTTTCTGCGCGTATCTTGCCCTTGAGGTGCGAGCGCGCCATCAGGGAGAGCGCCTCGCCCGCCCCTGCGGCAAGCTCTTGCGCCTCGGCTTTTGCCTCGAAAAGCCGCAGGTGCGCGCGGCTGTCCTTTGCGGTGAGGAGCCTGCCTGCGCGCGCGAGCTTGGCTTTGACGAGCTTTGCGGAGTTTGAAAAAGACAGCACGGCGATTTTGCCGGGGGGCAGCCTCGTTTTCCGCGTGCGCTTTGCCATTGCATCCAGCGTGTCCTGCATTTTGCCAAGCTGGGCGCGTATCTCGCGGAACTCGCGCGCGACATAAATCCCGTCAGCCGCAACTGCCGCGCCTGTTGCAAGCGGGGAGAGCGACTCCAGCTCCTTGGATATTTTTTCGGCGATAACCGCCGTTTCATTCAGCTCGATGTCGGTGCCCGCGCGCGCGAGGCGCGACTGCGCGCGCCCGAGCTGGTCCTCAAGCTTGTCCATGGAATTGGAAAAACCGCTAGACGACTTTGCGGAAGAGAGAAGTGCGCGCCTAAGCGCGTTGGACTCGCGGGTAAGCGATGAGATTGCGCCCTGGAGTGCTTCGATTTGCCCGGCCGCTTTCATGATTTGGAAAGCGCAATTGGAGTTTATTAAGCTTGCTTTGGCGCGCTTGGATGGGATTAACCCTTCACAACGCCCATCGGCAGCAGCTTCGCGACGATGTCCGAGATGCCGGCAGCCTGGACCGAAAGCACGACCTCGTCAACGTCCTTGTAGGCGCCCGGCGCCTCCTCGGCAAGAAGCTCCGACTCGGTGGACTTGACCATTATGCCCCTGCCCGCAAGCTCGCCCTGGATGGCATTGCCCTTCCACGTGTGGATTGCGCGCGAGCGGCTCATTGCACGCCCTGCGCCGTGGCATGAGGAGCCGAACGTGTTGTCCATCGCCCCCTGCTTGCCCACAAGCAGATAGGAGGATGTGCCCATGCTGCCCGGGATTATCACCGGCTGGCCGATGTCGCGGTAAATCGCGGGCACTTCCATCCTGCCCGCGGCGAATGCGCGTGTGGCGCCTTTGCGGTGAACGCACACCTTCTTCCTCTGCCCGTCCACCGTGTGCTCCTCGAATTTTGCTATGTTGTGGCACACGTCGTAGACAAGCGGCATCTGGTCGGACGTGCCCTTGCCGAACACCTCGTCGAATGTTTCCCTCACCCAGTGCATCATGATGTGGCGGTTGCAGAATGCGTAATTCACCGCGCAGCGCATCCCCTTGAGGTATTTCTCCGCCTCGGGGGAATTTATGGGCGCGCAGCAAAGCTCCGGGTCGGGAAGCGCTATCCCGTATTTCCTTGATGCCGCAAGCATGTCGCGCAGGGAATCGTCGCACACCTGGTGCCCGAACCCGCGCGAGCCGCAGTGGAGCATGACAACGGCGTTGCCTTTTTTCACGCCGAACTTTTCGGCTACGTCAGGGAGCATTATTTCCCCGACATCCTGTATCTCGACGAAATGGTTGCCCGCGCCCACCGTCCCGAACTGGGGCAAGCCCCTCTTTTTCGCCTTTTCAGTGACGGCTGACGGGTCTGCGCCCTCCATCCTGCCGCCTTCCTCCGTCCTTTCCTTGTCCTGCCGCGTGCCGTACCCCGAGTCTATTGCCCAGTCAATGCCGCGCGTGAGGGCCTCGTCAAGCTCGCGTTCCGTCACGCGCAGCTTGCCCTTGGAGCCGACTCCCGACGGGACGTTCTTGAAAAGAAGGTCCACGAGCTGGCGCATTTTCGCGCGCACCTCGGCTGAAGTAAGCGGGGTGGAGATGAGCCTTACGCCGCAATTGGAAACAATTATGCCATCCGCCACAAAGTTGTGCGAGCCTTCCACCGTGAAATCATAGACGTCGCCAGTGTAGGGCACTTCTGTTATCGAGGCGATTTCGTCAAACAGCACGCCGTTTGAGGAGATTTCAGCCGTCATCCTCCCGACAAACTTTTCGAATGGCTCAAAGCCCTGCGATATTCTTGGCACTCTTCCTTCGTAATAGGCACGCTCTATGAAGCGCGCATTTGCAATTTCGCTGCAAAGAAGCTGCTGAGCCTCGGAGAGCCTTACGCCTTTCTGCTTAAGCTCGCGCACGCGAGCAGCAATGGCTGCACGCTTTCCTGACAACTTCTGCTTCCTTTTGATGTAAAGCGAGGCGATTTCGGAAAGCTTGGCCTTGTGCACTGAATATTCAATGCCCACGAGGGTGAAAAGGCGGAAAAGGTTCTCTTCCTCGGCAGATATCTCAAGCCTGAGCCGGCAGGTCTTTCCCTCGAGGTTTTTATGTTCGGCCCTCTGGGCTATCTTGGTGGTTTTCACTCCGAATTCCTCCAGCAGGCGCATGATGTCAATCATGAACATCCTGCCGGACTCAAGATTCGCCTCGTTCTTGTTCTGCGCGAATATTGGCGCGTTAAAGCCAGTGCGCGAGTGCGTTTTTGGAGAGGTGAGCTCTGCGCCGAACAGGCCTGCGAGGAAAAGCCTTTTCACCCATTTTGGCGACTCGTTAAGCCACTGCGGCACGCGATAGCCCTGCGAAGCTTTCTTGCCCATCGGCATGCCAAGCCCGGAAATCTTTTCGCAGAATTCCTGCGAGTATATGTGAAGCTCGCAGTTTGAGGAGGAAAATTCCTTCCTGCCATACTGTGTTTCAATGATGTGGTTTCTTTGCCTTTCAACGATGTGTGAATGGAAGCCCAGCCTTGAGACGTCCTTCTGCATCGCCTCCAAGTCCTCGCGCTTTCCATAGGCAACCGTGCGCATCTTCCCGCCAGAAGTGTAAAACGTACCGTCCCCCATCATGTAGCCAAGGAGCTTGGCCCAGATGGCAAGCTCTTCCACCTTGCCTGCAAAGGCAGCGGGCTGCTCAAACTCAACGCCCTCGAAAAGCGAGACTGCAATTTCCTTGCCAGAAGCAAGTTCGCCCGCTTTCACCATGCCACTTCTTGTAAGAACTGGGTGGTCTTCTGAGCACACTAGCCGCTTCCCGCAGAGCGTCTTTACCTCAAGCATGCGCTTGTCTGCTTTCTTCGACATGAATGCGACGGGCTTTGCAGAGGAAAGCAGGCTGCCTGCAAGCGTGCGCACCTGCAAGGCAGAGCTATACATGCTCACAAGATAGCCGCCTGAGCGCTCGAAGCTTTCAAACTGAGTTGCAAATTTCTCGATGGGCAATGAAAAGCCGAATTCGGTGAGGATTTTTGATTTTGCCTCGAGGCAGTTGATGTCATAGCCGACTCCGCCCGGCGACACCACACCGCCCTGCTCCGGGTCGAATGCCGCCACGCCGCCGATGGGGAAGCCGTAGCCCTCGTGCCCGTCCGGCATGAGGCATGCCTTGCCCACGATGCCGGGCAATGATGCGACGTTTCGAAGCTGCCCGAATGTCCTGTCCTTGCCCATGGTGGCGAACATCTTGTCGGTAGCAAACACGCGCGCAGCCACCCTCATGGCGCCCTCGCGCGGCATTTCCCAAATCCCGTCGCTTATCTTTTCCAAAAAATCACCGTTTCAGGCAGCAATCCCCTTCTTCAGCTTCAATAGCCTCTCAAGCCTTTTTGAAGTGAGGGGGTGGGTCATGAGGAACTCCAGTGCGCCGCCCTTCTTTTCCTTCTCTATCGCCTCTGCAAGCCCGGCCTCGTTGCCGCTGCGGATGGCGCTGGCGATTTCCGCCACGTCCATCCTGGCATTCGATGCCTCGGCGATGTAGAGCGCGCTTGCCATGTTGTTGCCCGTGCCGGATTTCCCTGCCCCTGCTGCCTGCCCGTAGGATATTTTTGCAAGCGCGGACATGAGGTGCACCGGGTTGCCGGTGAGGCGCGCGGAAAACTCGTCGGCGAAATATTCGCGCTGGCGCGAGAGCCACATCACGAGCAGCTGCCCTATGAACTGCGCCACGAATGCGCCGAGTATGGTCATGATGCTGCCGTTGCCGTCGTCGTCCCTGCCGAAAATCAGGAAGCCGTAGTAGAGCATCACCGGAATGACGCTTGCCAGCGTCATCACCGCCACGTCGCGGTTGTTTATGTGCCCGATTTCGTGCGCGAGCACGCCTTCCACCTCGTCCTTGTTGAGCGCGGAGAGGAGCCCCGCGTGCACCGCGATGCCCGAGTCGGATTGCGTCCTGCCGAACGCGAATGCGTTTGGCGTGGGGTTGTTCACCGTGTAAAGCTTGGGCATGGGAAGGCCGGCTTTCTTCGTGAGGCGCTGCACGGTTTCGAAAAGCTCGGGCGCCGATTCGCGCGTGAGCTCCTTTGCGCCCGTCGCCCACTTGATTATTACCGGCCCGAAATACCACTGCACGCCTATCATGACGAACGAGACAGCCATCCACATCAGGATGCTTCCCGACCCGCCGAAGCCAAGCGCGTTGAGGAGCAGCCCCATTACCGCCGCCACCAATCCGAATACGAGTATGCTTGTCAGCATGACCCTTAGGCGCATGCCCCACCCTGGATGGAAACCCGTGTCAGTTGCCATAAGCTCACCTCTTTAGAATGACCGACGTAATGGGAATGGAGGAGTATAAATAGGTTATCACTCGGGCGAGAGGGATGGGAAGAGCGCCCCTGCGCCGTTTGAGAGCGCCTTTTCGCGGAAAGAGGGGATTTTCCGGGGTATCGAATCCATGAATGCCTTGCAATCGTCCTTGTGCCCCACAAAGTAGATGAGCGGGCGGCGCGGGTCTTTCACGTCGATAATCAGCCTGTAGACGTTGGTGCTGGAAAGCCCGATGCGCAAGACGTCGTAATCGTTCGCGTCGTTCCGAAAGACCGTCTCGTGCTTCGCGCGCTTTGGGAACCGGGAGTAGAGCGACTTGCCAGTGAGCGAGCATTTGCATTTCAGGTAAAGCTCGGCAAGCTCGGAAAGGGTGGCCTCGAACTGGTCGCGGAGCGCGGCGTTGCGGGCGATAGGGCTGTTGAAAACGGCCAGCGCGTTGGAGACAAACCGCTGCTTGACGGCATTTGCACAGTCTTCCGATGCGGGCTCGATTTGCGGCTCCCTGGAAAAGGTGAAGCGCTGCCGGGGGTCGCTCCCTGTGCCATTTTTTATCTTTTCCCACTGCTCGAGGCAGACGTGGTTTTCCCTGTGCTGTTGCTTGCGCCTTTCGCCAAGCATCCTTTCTTCCTTGAGGGAATCAAGCTCTTCCGCAAGCTCGCGCTCGGTTGCGCGAAGGCCGGCAAGCCTTTGCCGGATTTGCAGGAGCGCCGCCGCCTCTTTGTTAAGGCTTGGGAGCGCGGCAAGATTTGCCTCAAGCTTCTTTTGCTCTTTCAACACCGTGCAGAGCGCGCCGAATGAAACCATGTACGTCCGATGGGCGTCAAAAAGGCGTTTTATCACGGAATTGAAGACATTGAGCCGGGAAATCGTTTCCCTCGCGCCCAAAATGAAATCCTGGTTCGGGCTGGGGGGAATTGCCATGGTGCCGAAAAAACGCTTGTGCTCGCTGGCATATTTCTGGGATGCGTGCTGTATGCCCGATATCGAGCCGTTTAACTTGAAAATCAGGCTCCTCACGTCGTCTGCTATGCCATTGTAGCCGTCCCAATCGGTTTTCTTCTTGTCAAACAGGCCGGGATATTGGGACATGCTTGCAAGGAAATACTCCCGCCCGCGGCTGTCCGGGCCAAGCAGGCGCACGTTGTCGGTTATGAAAATGGCCATCCGCTCCGCCCTGGGCAGGAACATGGAATAGTTCCCTCCAAGGTAATCCGCTGCTCCGTCGCACAGCACTGCGATTTGCGCCATTTGGTCGCAGCACATCTGCTTCCTTAGCTTTTGGGAGTGCTGGATTTCCAGGAGGCTTTCGGCTTCGGCAAAGCAGTCCAACGCGACCAGGGCTTGGCTGCTAAGCTCGGCGCCCATTTCCTTGAGGGATGGGCACCCTTCGAGCGAAACGCGGATGTCAGCGATTGTTTGCTTGAGCGATTCTGCCGTGCCCGAGAGGCTTTTGACAAGGTCGGCTGCCTTTCCGCGGTTCATGGAAAGCGCCTGCATGGATTCCAGGCGCGCCTTGTTGGCATGGGCGATGGCGGCTTCCAGGCTTGCCGCCTGGGGCTCAAGCTCGCCAATCAGGCGCCCGGTGTCGAAGAGGGCCGCCCCGAGCAGGCTTTCCCGATGGATGTTGCCGTGGGAGGCCCAGCGGGTGCGCTCCTGCAATGGCACCTCGGTTGAGGCGAGCATGTAGCGCCTGAAGTCGCCAAGCGCGCTTTTTGGAAGCTCCGCCACCAGCTTGCGCTGCCCGTTGCTTGTAACAAATACCGAGATATGGGATTTGCTAAGGGGTGGAGAAAAGTCCATGGATGGATAGTGATTGGGATGATTTATAAAGTTTGTGTAAAATGATGGAAACTGGTGTTACGTGAAAAGCAGGAAGCCTGCGCCCGGGGCGGAATTGCCCTTGCCTTCCCCGCCCTGCGCAATAAGCCCTTTAACCCTTCCCAGCGGAATCTTTTTGGCAATGATATGGACGATATAGGGAATGATGGAAAAGAGGTGCGCGCCCTTGTGCTGGAGAAGAGGCGGATAGAGGGCAAGCTTGCGCTTGCGGGCGGGGAGGATTTCCATTTCCTGCTGGAGGACTGCACGGACTTGTCCGACATCATAGATGAAATAGAGGACGTAAGCAGCCAGATGCAGGAAAAGGAGCACGCCGCCTTTGAATCGAAGGTGAAGTTCTCAAGGAAAATACGGCGCAAGGCAAAGGACCTGAAGAACTTCGAGCAGCACCTTGTGTCCGAGTATGAGAACAAGCACATCACGCTGGAGCACGGGAAGAGGATGGTCTCCATCATCAAGCTGCTGAGGTCAAAAAGCACGGACAAGGCAAGGCGCGAAGCCGCCGAGTTCTACTCTTTTCTGGAAATGGGCGCGAGGCTGGAGATTGTGGATGGCATGCTCCTGAAGAAAAAGGCGCAGCTTGAGCGCACAAGGCGCGAGGCAGAGGCAAAGCTTTCCGGCTTGGAATGGCTGGAGAATGAGCCTGCGATAGACGCGGAAAGGGTGAAAAGGCACGACGAGATGGCGCGGCTTGAGGGGCAGCTTTCTAAAATCTGGCAATCGCACGTGCAGGCGCTGAAATCCATGCCGCTTGGCGCGCTTCTCGGGAAAATGAAGGAAGGGGAGCTTGGAAAAATGGGCTTTCCGGAGCTAAGCGCGCAGGATGCGGATGCGCTGGCTGCATTTTTGAAGCAGGCAAGGCTCGAGGGAAAATCGGCAGGGCAGCTGCACGAGATGGTTGGGGAAAGCGAGCAGAAGCTTCGGCACCTGGGAGTGGACTTGCCCCTGTTCAGGCAGGAAGTGGCTGCGAGGAGAAGCTTCCTGTTCGGCATAATGTCGTTTTCCGCAGACTCGCGCGCGCCAGGGCTTGCCTGCCTGCCGGGGCATGATGAAAGCGCGCGGAAGATTGCCGAAAGGCTGTCCGAGCTTGGGAAGACAAAAAGCGAGGATGAAAAGGAATGGGCGCGCGCGGAAAGGATAATGCGGAAAAGGGCGGAGCTTGCCGGCGTGGACAGGGCGTCGCTGGAAAAATCCATCGCAGGGCTTCGCGCGCTTGAGGAAGTGCTGGACGGGAAGGCGGAGCCTGCGGAAGCAGAGGGAAGCGGGAAAGAGGAAGGCAGGGGGATTGCAGGCACGATTTTGAAATTGCTGGGCAGGATAAGATAGCCCCGGCGCGGTTGGCGTTGCCAGCATTGGCGCTTTGGAGGCTGGGCGAGGATAAAGCGCTATGCATCACTTGCCCAAGGGCGTCCCGTAGTTCTTTATTTTTGCCTGCATTTCAGGAGTCAGTTGCTTGACCAGCTCCACGTTGTATGCCCCGGAGGGCATGTTGGTTTTCGAATCATTGAATATCTGGTGCGCCGCAATGGCATAAGAGCGGGACAGCGCGGCGGGGGAGCCTTCTTTTGCAGCAGGGTCAATATCGGTTGCAAATATGGAGATTGTGTTGTCGCTGTTGCGGACAATCTCGAAAGTGCGGAACTGCTGGGGGAACTCCCTCAATGACGCGGTTTCGACCTCCCAGAAGCCAAGCTCAGGGCGGGAGGCATCGGGCGATTTTAGCGCAGTGACTGTATTGAAATGGCGGTGCCCTGCGACCAGCAATATGAGATTCGGGTATGTGTGGAGCTTGGCAAGAAGCGCGGTATCGGATACAGCCGCGTATTCGCTCCAAGTCATCAGGGCGCCAAGCCCAGAGCTGTCCAGTTCAATGCCTATCGGGATGTGCGCGGCGATTATCATGAGCTTGCCTTCAGCCTGGCCCGCGTCCAGCTCTTTCACAAGCCAGTCATAGCGCTTTTGGTCAATGGAGCCGTGCCCGCTGTTGCCATCGGTGTCGTCTTCCCCTTGCGTATCGTCAAGCACAATGACCTTGACGGGCAGGCTTGAGTTCGGCTCGAAAGAGTAGCAGGCAAACCCGTCCGCCACGCCCGCTTGGGTGAATCCGTGCCCTGCGGGTTTTGATGTCGTGTTGAAAAATTCGGCCATCCACTCGTTTTTGGAAAGGAAGCGGCGGTCTGGGTCGGAAGGCACAACTGGGGCGGATGGGAAATTGCCGACGGGGCCTGCGCCCACAATGTCGCCGTAAGGCGTCCTGCCGTCTATTGCGCCCATGTAGAAGCCGCGGGATTTTATGCCAAGGGGGCTGGTGAATATGTTGCCGATGTCAAGCGATGCATTGCCAGCCATGGCATCCTTGACGTAAGAGTCGGGGGTGAACATGCCCATCCAGAAATGGTCGTGGTTGCCAAGCGCCTGGTACCACGGGATTGACTTGTCAAGCCCTGCCGCCCTGTATTCGTCCTGGTAATCATTGAGTGGCCCGGGGACCGGGTCATCCCTGGCGCCGGAATCGGGGATTATGTTCTTGCCGTCAAGGACGTCTATGAACCATCTTAGCTCGTTGTACTGCGCGCTGTTGATATCGTCGCCCAATGAGATGCCGAAATCAAACGGGTTTTCCTTGTGGAGGGAGTTGACGGTCTGGATGGCTGCGTCGAGCATGTGTGTTGTGTATAGCATGGCGGGGGAATACCCCGAGATTACGCCCCATTTGTAGCCGTAATAGACCGCCTCTGCGGGGGATTCCTTGTCGGTAAGGTGGATGTCGGTCATGGTGAAGAAATTCAGGAGCCTTGCAGCTCCCGTGGCGGACGTGCCATTGTACGCGGAGGGCATGAGGTCCAGCCTTTTTTCAAAGCCAAGCCCGCGCCCGTACTCCCACTTGCCATAGCCATACTGCGAGAAATTGGAAATCGCCTCGGGAGGGAGCTTGGGGGACGTTGATGGCACGGGAACTGGAAGAACTACCCTGTCAAGCGTTGTAACGGCATTGGAATCGATTGGATAGCTTGCCTGCTGCGCAGGCTCCTCTTGCGCAGCATGCCCGGCAGGCAGGGCAATCGAGAAAATGATTGCCGCCCCGACGAAAACCAATGCGAGCCACAGCCAGGAATAGTTGCCATCTTTTGCTTTTGCCATCTTGATGCCACGCAGGGTGAAATTAAAAGCCTGATTGCCTGCCATCCCAAGTAAAAAAGGCGTTTAAGCACACGACGCGCCTGGAACGATTTGTATCACTTTGAAACTTGAACGACGCTAAAAGCCCCGGGATTTGGCTCTTTATTATTTGCACAGCCTCGTCTTTCATACTACGAAAACTGAAGATAGAATATCGCAATGACTTATATCACGTAAAGCGCGAGGCGGCGTTTCAACAGTTTTTCGACGATGGCAAAGCCTTTAAAACCTAACTTGGCACAATGGAAACATTGCTTCCCTGCGTTTGCCTTCCCGCGAGGGCGGGCAACCGCAGGCTAATGGTTCTTTTTATGAAGACCATAGCCGCACTTTTCATTGATAGCTCCAACTTCTACCATTCTCTCAAAGCTGACAACAAACTTCCGTTCAATGCAGAGCATTTTGACATGCTTTTCCAGCAGCTGTCGGACAAGTTCGAGCTTAAGCACATCTACTTTTATGATGCCCTCAAGGACAGGATAAGAGACCCCGAAGGCTATGCAGGGCAACAGAGGTTCCATTCAAGCCTGTCAAAGCTTGCTGTGCCACTTAAGATAAAGACAAGGAAACTGCGTTACATTGCCAACCTGACTTTAGACGAAGTGGAAAATGCTGCAGCCGAAGTCGGCATTGTGGATGCTTGCAGGCAGAAAATATGGGCGCTGCTCAAAAAGCTTGGGCTGATACGGCTGACAAAGGAGAAAGGCATAGATGTTATGCTGATTGCGGATGCCATAGAGCTTGCGCGGACCAAGGAGCACGAGGCGGTGATTCTCCTTTCTGGCGATGGCGACTTTGTGCCAGGAATTGAAGTCATCAAGAAGTTCGGTGTCAGGACAATCAATCTGCATCTTTATCATGGAAGCTCTACCGAGCTTCGAAATGCCTGCCACCAAAGGATACGCATTGATTTTGATCAGGACGGGCCATATTTGGATTATGGCTGATCTTTTTACTTGATTGTTACGCGGCTTTTGCGAGAGGGCTTTTTCTGAGACATCCCGCGCAGTCGCAACAATTTGGAGTTCAATCCTCCAGCCATGAATCTGCTTCTACGAAGTAAAAAAGAGCCTTAAGCCCCCGACGAGGATGGAGCAGAGCGCAGCTCTGCGACAGTTTTTGGCGCGCAGCGCCAAAACGGCGGGGGCTCGAACGGAGTGAGAGCCCCCGACGAGGATTGAACTCGTGACCTCGTGCTTGATGGAAACCCATTTGCACTTTTTTCCGTGAACGCTTTTGCGAAGCGAGCGTTTACGGGAGCGAGCAAAAGGGTTCTACCATGCACGCGCTCTACCGCTGAGCTACAGGGGCACGACTATTTTGCCGCTCTCTTTTTGCCCACAGGCAAAAAGGGGCGCGCCTTTTTCGCCGAAGCGAAAAAGTGCGAGGCAAAATGGTCGGCAGTTGAACGGTGCGCCGTTCAACTCCAATCGCCAACAACCCGCAGGTTTTGGCAAGCTTCGCCAGAACCGCGCGCATTCTGAACGCGCGCGTTTATGACCAAGCCGAATTTTCTAGGCTTTCTTTGAAAACACGTCTTTTAAAACAATAGTGTCCTCCCTGCCCGCGCCCACGCCTATTACGTAGATGGGCACGCCGACTTCGTCTGAGATGAACTTGAGGTACGCCTGCGCCTCGCGCGGGAGGGACTTGAAGCCCGCCTTTGCGCACGCGCGCCATTTGCCGGCGCCGATGTCGTCCCATCCGGCAAATGCCTTGTAGATGGGCTTGCAGCGCGCGATATCGGCGTAGGAAGCGGGCGGCGTGAGCAGTTTCCTGCCGTCAAGCTCGTAGTGCGTGCATACCTGCAGCTTTTGCACCCCCGACAGCGTGTCTGTGCGGGTGAATGCCAGCCCGGTCAGCCCGTTCACGCGCGCGGCGTAGCGCAGCGTGGGGAGGTCAAGCCAGCCGATGCGCCTCGGGCGCCCGGTTGTGGTGCCGTATTCCCCGCCCTTGTCGCGTATCGCCTGCCCTGTCGCGTCGTTAAGCTCGGTGGGGAGGGGGCCTGTGCCCACCCTGCTCGTGTAGACCTTCACCACGCCCACGACCTCGTCTATGGCAGTTGGGCCGACGCCTGCCCCGGTGCATGCGCCCCCTGCCGAAGTGTTGGAGGAAGTGCCGAACGGGTACATGCCATGGTCAATGTCAAGCATGGTCGCCTGTGCGCCTTCGAAAAGAACTTTTTTGTTTTCCGCAAGCGCGCCTGCGAGGATTTCGCCCGTCTCTGCGACAAAGGGCGCGAGCCTCTTCCCGTATTCGCTGTAAAGGGCGAAGATTTCCCCCTCGGATTGCTTGAAGTCCACGCCATACACTTCCTTGAGGAGCTTCACCTTCAGCGCGTGCATGGTATGGAGCTTCTCCTTGAAAAGTGCGGGCTGCAGAAGTTCGCCCACGCGGATGCCGAAGCGCGCCGCCTTGTCCGAGTAGCACGGGCCTATGCCGCGCTTGGTGGTGCCTGCGGCAAGCGCGCCTTTCTTGCCCTCCTCTGCGCCGTCCTGCGCGATGTGGTATGGCATCACGAGGTGCGCGCGCGGGGATATTCTTATGTTGGGCTTGATGCCGACTGCATCGAGCTGCGAGAGTTCCTCGAAGAATTTTTTCGGCTCCAGCACCACGCCGTTGCCTATGATGTTTATTTTTTCCGGGTAGAGGACGCCCGAGGGCACGTGGTGGAATGCGAATTTCCTGCCGCCGGACACGATGGTGTGCCCTGCGTTCGCGCCGCCGTTGAAGCGCACCACGATGTCGGCCTGCGCTGCGTAGCAGTCCACGACTTTTCCCTTTCCCTCGTCGCCCCACTGAGTGCCGACCACTATTACGAACGCCATTTTATCACCACGTTTTTATCTGATTGCCAGCATGGATTACCATTTGATTTCCCTTATTTTCCCGCGCTCGCTAGACAGCATCTGCTGCTCGCAGAGCTTTTTGCACACCGCCAGCGATTCGCGCACGAGCGCGCGCTTGCCTGTCGCGCCCGCGGCCATTTCGTGCCCGCCGCCGTCGCCTTCAATCACTTTGCCGACTTCGGACATTATCTGGTCAAGCCTGACATGCCCCTTCAGCGAATCGCGTGCGCGCGCGGAAATCCTGCCGCCGGAGTTGGCATCCGGCAGGGAGGCGCCATCGCGCGAAGGGCTGCCCTCGCCTTCGCATCCCACGAATGCCACGTCGGCGCCTAATGAGACCAGGACGTCGGCAAAATGCGCCTCGTGCGACTTGGCCATTGCAAACGCGATTATGTGCCCGCCGATGTGCTCCGCCGACACCGAAGAGCAGGAGCGCAGCGCCTCGATGCGCTCGGAAAGCGATTCCGGGGCATGGGAGAGCGCGAGGAGCTGGGAATAGGAGACTCCGGATTGGGAGAGGAGCTCGGATGCCGCCTTGAAGGTCGCGGGCGAGGCCGACTTGAAATTCGCCGAGTCGGAGATTATGCCGAGAAGGAGCGCGAGGCAGGAAATCCTGTCCTTGGGCCGAAGCAGGGAATGGAGGATTTCGCACGTGGAGGATGCGGACGGGTCGTTTATCGTTTTTCTCGAGGCTATTTCATTGCCGAACTGCATGTGATGGTCAATTGTGAGGTCCGGGATTATGCCCACAAGCTGGGGCAGCATTTTCGGCGAGGATGAGTCGAGCACTATTATGAAATCGGATGGCGTGCGCTTGATTTCAGAAAAAAGGGGGCATGGCGTGCCGGTGTAGCCAAGGAGCCTGCGCGCGGAAGCGCCGGGCCTGTCCGGGGCAGCAATCACCGCCTTTTTGCCAAGGAAGCGGGAAAGCGCGATTGCCGCGCCCACTGCGTCCAGGTCGCCAATGGAGTGGAAGGTGATGATTATGCGCTTTGAGGAAATCTTTGGAAATTTTGCCATTTTCTCCCGCCAAAGAAAAGGGGGGGAAGTTTAAAACCCATGCTGGCAGGGAAAGCTAGGATTCGCAGCGTTGCTCAAGCATGCTGACGAGGGACGCCGGAGTGTATGGCTTCCGCAGCACCGGCTTTCCGGCAGGGAAATCTTTCGGTTCCCAGGCTGAAGTGAAAACGAATTGCGTGCCAGGCGAGATTATGCCAGCCTTTTGTTCCAGCTCAAGCCCGTCCAGGCCCAGGCGTTTGTCAAGGTTGCATACCACAAAGTCGTATTTGCCGTTTTTGGCAGCCTCGCTGATTTTTGCCAGGGCTTCCGATGGCGAGTGCGCGACGTCGCACGTTATATTCATTGTCTTTCGCAGCAAGGCCCGAACATAGAGCGCGTCAAGCGCGATGACGTCAACCGCGAGCACGCGGCATTCCGAGAGCTTTTTGCTGGGAGCGGTGGATATGCCCTCCGTCAGGGTGGGCGTGGAAGAGTTTATGATAGGCTTGGCAGCGCCGTTGCCACTGGCATTGTTGGCTTTATTTTTATGGAGTAGCGAAGACCTTTGAGCCGTGAGAATAGCCCACTGGGCTAAGAAAAAGTTTGGCAAAATTTTAGTCATGAAAATACCCCCACACCTGTCAGGCTTGCATGATTATCTGTGTGTAAAAGTATAAAAACGTTTGTAATGCCGGTTTTCGGGCAGCAATACAAAAAAATCAAAAAGAGCCTGTTCAGCGCAGCTTGCCCTCTTTCAATGCCTTCTCAAGGTCGGCGCGCAATTCGTCGTATTTCGGGCGCATCTTCGTCTCCTGCTTCTCAAGCACGGACACGCGCATCTCGAACAGCTCGCGCTTCTCCTTCAGGTCCGAGGAGGCGTCCGCCTTGTTGGTTTCGATGAGAAGCGGCCCCACGTAGCGGTAAACCGTCTTGTCTGACTTGGAAAGCTCGGCCTCGGCCATCTTTATTTCCTCGGTCTGCATGATGAGCTGCTGCTTCTGGCCGGAGACCATCTGGAGCTGGCGCTGCAGTTCCTGGAATTCCATCAGCTTCTTCTGGAGCTCGTCTGCATTGCGAAGTTCCGCTGCCATAAATATCCCTCCATCCCATCAGTCAGCCGTCATTCAGTGTTTTCCTCGACATCCTTAATAATGCGCATGAGCCGCAGGTATGAGTTCAGCGAGGCGCGAAGCGACACCGGGTCGTCCGCCTTTATCTCCACGCGCACGCTTTTTCCCGACAGGGTTACGCGCGAGCCTCCGCGGTGCGAGAAATCCGCCTCTGCGGCAAGCGCGCCGTAGGCGGCTTTCGAGAGCTTGCAGGATGGGAACGTGAGGGCAAGCACGGCGCTTCCGGACACGGTTCCCTTCCCCATCAAAGACACCCAACCGGCTGCCTAGTCGGTCTTGACTTCGCGCGCAAGCGGCTCGCGCACCTTGTAGAGCACGCGGTGCGCACAGTGCGGGCAGCGCGTGGACTTGGTGTCGAGCGACTCGATTCTCTTCTTGCATTTTGGGCAAACGTACATTCCATTACCTCGTCTTGTATTCCTTTATCAGGCGCGCCGCCACATCCCCCGATGGGGTGGAGAGCGAATACGTGCCGCCGGCGAAGACTGCGCCGCAGCCCTTGCATTCCCAGAGGGAATTGCCCTGGCGCTTCACCTTCTTCTTGCCGCATGCGCTGCACACGAAAAGCGTGCGCCTCAGCATGTCCATGCTGTCTGCGCGCTTTCGGAGTTCAGCCCCGGATCTTACGTCTCTTTTTGACATACAACATCACCGTTTTAGTCGCCGAGCAATGCGCGGAGCGCCTTGCCCTTTTCAAGCGAAATGTCGAATAGCTCCATCAGGTCTTTCTCGCTCACCGCGCCCCAGCCGCCCTTCTGCGCCGCGCAGAGATGGTCAGGCGTGGTGGCAAGCGTGAGGCGGCAGTCCATCCCCTTCTCCTCGTCAAGCGAGGGGTCGAGGAACGCCTTGTCGCCGAGTTTCCCGAACGTGCAGGTAACGACCTTTTCCTTTATCGGAACCTTGCCGGTGAACTCGCCGCGGATTATCTTGCCTTCCTCCACCTTCGGCATGCGCGCCGAAAGCAGGGCGCCCATCGCCGCGAGCGCCGCGGTGTCAATGAGGTTGCCGTCGTGGTCGAGGATGAAGAGGTCAATGTAGACCGCCAGCACCTTCTCGTCGTCTATGAAAAACGAGCCGAGGTCTATGATGTTCGCGCTCCTGATGCCCCTGTCCACCACGCGCGCGAGCTCGATTGACTCGTCGGACGGCGGGCCGAGCTCGAAGAGGTGCGATGCGAGGGGCAGCAGCTCTGCCGACGTGGAAAGCACGCCTTCCTTCGGCCTGTCAGGGAACGGCTTTGCAACGTCGAACTTTATCCCCGCCATCACCTGGCTCTTGCCGATGGACACGAGCGCCGAGCCTTCCGGGTTCTGCAGTATGCCGCCCTGGACGTTTATCGCCCTGTAGTCGAACATGCCGCGCCCGTCGCCGCGTTGCCCCTGGGAAATCAGTGCGCTAAGCGTGTCGCGCTTTATTTCGTTTATGGATTCCATAATAGCACCTTTTCAGCCGATGAGGAGGAACCTGTCCTCCTTCGGCTCGTCGTAAACTTTCTTGATCGCTTCCACCTGGACCTCGCGGATTTTTGCCGCTGCGTTCCTTGCAAGCTCAAGCCCGCGCGAAAGCTCCTCGCGGGACAGGTTGCCGTCCATCTGGAAAAGCAGCACCTCGCCCGTGCGGGGGGAGAATGCAATCGGCATGTCTGATTCGCCGAAGTTGTCCTCCTCCTTGCCGGGGTCCACTGCCATCGTGCCGTCAATCTTGCACACCGCCACCGCGCTTATCAGGTCCTTCATCGGGATGCCCGCGTCCGCAAGCGCCACCGCAGCCGCGGTGACAGCCGCGCAGCGCGTTCCGCCGTCGGACTGGAGGACCTCGACGAAGATGGAGATTTCCGTCTTCGGGAAGTTCTCGGAGATTATCACGTTCTCGAACGCCTCCTTTATCACTTTCGAGATTTCCTTGCTGCGCCTGTTCGGCCCGCTCCTGCCGTGCTCCTCGGCGCCGGAGAATGGCGCCATGTTGTAGCGGCATTTCACGACTGCGCGGTAAAGCGACTGGTCGTGGCGCGGGATGCATTCGCGCGGCCCGTAAACGCCTGCGAGTATCCTGTTCTTGCCCCATTCTATGTATGCGGAGCCTTCGGCGTCGTTGAGCACGCGCGCGACAATCTTCAGGGGGCGGACGTCTTCCACGCCACGCCCGTCAACGCGCCTGCCGTTCGCAAAGAGCGCCGGCTTTTCTGCTGGGTTTCCCATTTTATCACCGTTTGAATATGCCTAAGCTTTCTTCTGGGACTTCAGGTATGCTGCCACGCGGTCGGTAAGCCCGTGCGTGTGCGCCTGCGCCTCAATCATGCGTATCGCCTTCTCGGCGAGGTTGGAGTCGCCCTTGCCGGCTATCCAGACGTATCCGTTCCTGCCCGCGATTACCTCGCAGCCGGTGTTTGCGCGGATCATGTCCACCATGGAATTCTTCTTGCCGATTATGCGCGGGATTTTCACGGCAGACACGCGCACCAGCCTTCCTTCGGGGAGCTTCTTCGCGTCCCCGAGCTCGATGCTGCGCGTCTCGTCCGTCTTCGTTATCCTCGCGAATATCGCGTCGCCCATCTCGTACCTCTCGCGGATTTCGCGGGAGGAAAGGAAGGCGGCGTAGGCGGAGTTCGTGTCCACGCTGTAGCCCGAGAAGCGCACTTCGGAGACTATCCCTACTATGAAGTCGTCCGGAAGCGGCTCGTACGGGCCTTCAAGAGGCACGAGCTTGCCCTCGGAAAAAAGCCCCACCACAGTGGAATAGGTCTTCCCCTTGTCCACATAGGCGTAGCTTATCCGCTCGGGCCTGTCGGCGACCATTTCGCCCGGCATCACTATCCTGCTTTTGTCCATCATATCACCATGAATGAAACTTACTTCATCAGCTTCGTTTCCGCGGCGCCCGCGGTTGCGCGGTTTATCTTGTCGTAGAACTCCCCCTGCATCCCGGCTGACATCTCCAGGACGACGATGAGGCTCCCGTCGCGCGCCCATTCCTCCTTCTTTATCCCGTACCCTTTCAGCGTGCCGTACACCCGCTGCGCATGCTCTGGCGGCACCTTCACCGCAACGCGCACGCGCTCCACTTTCAGCGGGATGATGGGGCGCAGCGCCTTCATCACTTCCTCGATTTGCGAGGCCGCGTCGCGGAAGCCGTCTATGTGCACGCGCGCGGCGTCCATGGACTGCTCCAGGCGGAGCTGCGTGTGCGGCGCCCCTGTCCTCGGGTCAATGCACTCGCGCATGAGGATTGCGACAATCTGCTTCCGTTTCTCCTCGAGCATTTTCCGCTTCTGGTCGGTTGTGAGCGCCAGTTCCCCGTTCTTCACGATGCGCTCGGCGATGGCGAACACGTCCGTGGTGCCAAACGCCTTCTGCAGCGCGCCCGAGGTGTGCCGCTCGCCCTTCCGGAAGTTCTTGAAAACCTCCTCCACTGTGAGCACGTTGTTGAGCTCCTTTTTCTGCCCAAGGCGGAACGCAAGCGCAAGGTCCGGGTCAACCATGACCTCGAAGCGCTCGCCGCCTATTTCCATGTGCGCAGTTATGGAGTTGTCAAGGGTTGCCATTGTTCCATCTTCTATTTGCTTCCATTTGATTTACTTGATGTACTTCTCTATCTCCTTGGGGGAGAGGATGGTGAACTCCTTGCTCTTCATGGTGGCCACCGCGATTTCAACCGTGTCCGGCGTCACCTTGAGGTCGGCGGACTTTTTGAGCGCCTTCATGGCAAGGGCGATTGCCTCGTCCTGGCTCATGCCGGGCTTGTACTCCTTCTCGAAGAATTCCTCGACCTCCTTCTTGCCCGAGCCCACTGCGTCGGCAAGGTAGCCGGTCAGTGCGCCCGAGGGCTCTGCCTCGAACAGGCGCGGCTTGTCGTCCACGCCGGCAACGAGCAGCGACACGCCGAAGGGGCGGATTCCCCCATACTGGGTGTACACCTGCATGAGGTCGCAAAGCTCCTTTGAAATCATCTCGACGGATGCGGGCTCGGAGTATGCCAGCTTGTGGCGCTGGGATTCCGTGCGCGCAAGGTCCACGAGCCGCCGCGCGTCCGCGATGAGGCCCGACGCCGTCGCGGCGATGTGCTTGTCGATTTCGAAAACCTTTTTCATGGATTCGGGAACGAGAAGCTTGGAGTTGGCGTTCTTGTATGCGACAAGAAGCACGCCCCCTTCGAAGACCATGCCGATTGCGGTTGCGCCGCGCTTCACCGCCTCCTTGGCGTATTCCACCTGGAATAGCCTGCCGTCAGGGGAGAAGACCGTGATTGCGCGGTCATATGCCTGCTGTGCGGGTGGGTACATAAGTTTCACCTCAATATTCGCATTATGGTTCCTAAGAAGACAAAAAGCCGTCGTCTCCTTTTTTGTGTATGTGTACGTCCCCTATTGGAAGGCTGAGGGTTTAAAAGGGTTTGTAAGTAGAGAAAACACAGGTGGTTCTTTGGCGCCAGGAAAGGAAGAATACGTTGCATTGTACTGCGTTGGAAGCCGGGACGGGGTCATAGATAACACCAAGATAAATGTTGTCCCCCTCACTGCCGAGGAGGCGGAGAAAGTTGGGACTGCCTTGAACGCCATAGACGCCGCGCAGAGGCATGGCGGAAAGAGCACCGAGTCGGAGAATTACCTGGCCAGCTTCAAGGGACGGGAAATTACTGTACCATCGGAAAAGGAATTCTCAGGTGAGCGCAGGCCCCTTGGGATTGACACCCAGCCACACATTCTTCCCCCACCGGAGATGGTCAAGCTGAACAACGTGGCAAAAATGACCATGCCAGGCACGGAGACGGCGAAAATCCTGCAAGAGGCCACTAACAACGCAATCACTCTGGAGAAGAAGAAAATGACCGGCCCGAAGCTCCAGGCCCAGTAGGCGCGCAACGTCATTCTTCGCCTTGCAGCATGCCTGCGAGGGTTTCATAATCCTTCTGAGCGGCAGCGGCGTTGCCAAGCAGCGAGTACAGCCCGATGCGCACTGACAGGCAGTCCACGACGGAATAGCCGAGCTGTATGGACCTTGAGAGCGCGTCCACGCCTTTTTCCATCATCTTCCTGTCGGAAAGCCTTGTGCCGAGTTCCGAATAGCAAAGCCCCAGCCTGAAGAAAATGCCCGCATAGGAGCCTGCAGCCTCGCTGCCTGCGAGGGAGATTGCCTTTTCATAGTGCACGATGGCGTCGGAATGCTTGGACTGCGTGAATGCGACATCGCCGAGGGCATATTGCCACATTGGCTGGCTGGGCGCAATGGCAGCCGCCTTTCCGTAGTATTTTCCAGCCTTGCCGAACTGGGAAAGCCCGTAGTAGATGCTTGCCACTTCGCCGCAGAGGGTGTCGTTCTGGGGAGCGTTCCTGAGGGCCGAAAGGGCTGAAGCGAGATTGCCAGGCTGCGCGCCCTTGACTTCTTTTATTATGGTGTCAGGCATTGCCATTGCAGAAAATGGCCCGGGAGAATATGCTTTCCCGGAAGGTGCACAGATGCGGGTTGCCTGAAACGGCGCGGCGTTGCCGGGCATGGCATGCCCTCCGAAAAGGGACATCCCCACTGCGGCTATGGCAACGGCTGC
Source organism: Candidatus Micrarchaeia archaeon (assembly GCA_041663445.1). Lineage (GTDB taxonomy): Archaea > Micrarchaeota > Micrarchaeia > Anstonellales > Anstonellaceae > UBA10161. The sequence continues at coordinate 47,447 of JBAYMR010000003.1, read as the reverse complement.
TGCGGTTTTGAATTTCATAGAGAATCCCTGATGCGCATCTAATATGCTTAATATGCTAGATGTGGTTTATAATGGTTTGTATTGGAAGAGTGCGCGCAGGCTTTGCGCTAAGGGGGAAGAAAAAACAGAAAAAGAAAAAAGGGAACTCAGGCTTACACGTCGTTGTTTGGCGGCGTTACAGTGGAACTCGTGCCCACCACCTTTGTCACGATGGTTGCGCTCGCAGTGCGCATCGGGTAGTCGCTCCCGTCCTCGGTGTTCCTGTAGTACACCCAAATCTTGCCGGAGAAATCGGTGCCGGACGCGATGCTTGTCAGCTTATTGCCGTTTGCGTCGGTGCATTGAACCTTGTTAGTGGAGTTGATTTGGTAGTAGTCCTGCCTCTGCACCATCTTGAGCGGGTCAGTTGGCGCCGTAAAGTCTGGCGCAGCGTTTGTCTTTGCCTGTGTGCATTTCACCCCAAAGAGGTTGATTGCGTTGTTGTTCCCGTTCGTGAGCTTCATGAAGAGGTAGCCGTCCGTCCCGATTGCGGGAGCGTCGCAGACAAAGCCCACCGAGTCAAACTTGCAGGACTGCGGGGCTGAGAATGGGTTCATGACGAGTAGGATTGCGATAACCACGACGATGACAAGAAGCGCCCAGCCATAAGTCATTAAGTATTCCATGGCTGCCTGCCCGGTTCTTTTACCAATCATCAAACCACCTATTGCCTATTTTCACGTTAAATATATATATTTGCCAGTACGGTGTCGAGCAAAAAGCCCATCAGGAAAAGTATCAGGAGCGACCCTATCAGCAGCACGGGAAGGTAAGTCATGCCGTCCTTCTTGCTCCCCTTGGAAATCACCCCGATTATGAGCGAGGAGAAGACCGCGGTCACGATGCAGCAGAGAATGGTGAAGATGTAGAACTCGGACGATGTGATGAGCGGCTTCTGCGGGACGATGAGCGAGCTGGAGTAGGCGGAAGTCGAGATGTCCGAGAACTGCTGCGCGGCAAAGATGCTCTCAATCATGCCCACGAGCTTGCCCGAGATTGCGAAAAGGAACGGCGTGCCGACTGCGCCTGCGAACACTATGAATATCACGTACATTATGAGCGAGGTGGAAATCTCCTTCCTAAGCGACGCCATCTGGCGCGTGTCCTCCGCGGTCCGCTCAAGTATGTCCGCAAGCTTTCCGCCCGATGCGATGCCCTGCTTTATGAGCGCGACGGTCCGCCTTATCGCCTTGGAATTGAAGCGCTCGGTGAGATGGTCTATGGCGGTGTTGAAGGGGACGCCGCCGAACGCCTTTTTCGCGACAGTCGCCACCTCGTCGGACAATATGCCGAACTCCGGCTTTGCCGCATACCACATCGCCTGGTCAATGGTCATCCCCGCGCGCACGTTCGAGGCCGAAAGAGACAGGAACTCGGGAAGCACGTCTTCCACCCTGCGCCTGCGCTCGTCCGCCATGAGGAGGAGCGACACGTATGCGACAAGGCATATGATTCCGCTCGCAAGCAGGACGGAAAAGAGCGCGGCAAAAAGCGTCAGGAGGTAGGGGGAGGACATGGTGAGGCTGGTGGACAGCATGAGCGCGAACTTGAAAAGCACGCCCCGCAGCGGCGCAACCCCGACAAAAAGGAGGTATGTGAGGATGGAGGTGAGCGTGCAGAGTATCACCAGGAAGCCCGCAAACGCCTCGGGGACAAAGTCCATGCCGGACGCCTCGAGCAAATGCCCGAGCTGGCGCGTCTGCGAGCGGCTGAAAACCCGCCCCACCATCTCGTATAATCTCAATGCCATAAGCGCACCGTCAAACTATGTCGAACTTCGGCCTGGACGATTCTACCACCGACAGGAAAATGAACTGGATGATGCCTATGCAGGCAAGTATCCCGAAAAGCGCGGTCGGCCCGAACGATATGCCCGTGCCGCCGATGAAGGACACCAGCATTATCATGAATGCGACGCCCAGCGAGGGCATGATTATGCCGAAAATCATGAAGAACATCACGAGCGGATTGAGCTTCTGCCCGTATGCCTTGAGCTCAAGCACCTGCTCCTTGGATATCTGGTCGAGGGACGATTCGAGCGTGACTGCGACATCCGCGCCCGACGCCAGCGAGTTTGCAAGCTGGAGCACGAGGCGGTTGAAGTATGGGGACGGGTTGTTCTCCGCGACCTCGTGGAGCGCGGCCCCCAGCGGCACGCCGAGCGTGACTTTCTCAACTATCTTGTTGAACTCCTCGGACACCGGCCCGTAGTCGCGGCTTATGCCGAGCATGGCGTCGAAAAGCGGCACGCCCGACTGCAATTCTATCAGCATGTGCCTGCCCGCAAAGACAAGCTCCTGGTCTATCCTTTTCGCGCGCTGCCTTGCCTCCACCACCGGGAACTGCATGAGGTACAGGAACATGGCGATGTAGAGCATTGGCGCAAGCACGGCGAGGAACAGCAGGGAGATGTCGGTGGAGCGGAGCAGCAGCCATGAAAGCAGGAGCAGCACCGCGGTGATGTAGACCGCCCCGAAAAGCGCGTAGCGGACAAAGCCCGCAGGGGTGTAGTTCATCTGCGCCTGGACGAGCTGGCGCTTGAGGAGGGGGAACCGCAGCGAAATTGACTTGAAGAACAGGCGGAAGCTTGACGGGTCCTGGGCGCCTTCGGTTTCGCGCAGGGGCTGGGCCACCAGCGGGTGAGGGGAGCGCGGCGCCAGTTTTGCGTTCTTGTCGTTTTGTTCCATCCGTTTCCCTCGCTTGACATTAATTCCGGTGCAATTTATTAAAATGCACCTGTTGGCGCACAGCCACTTTTTGCCCTTCTACTTTTTGTCCTTCTTTTCAATTTCCTTCCCAAGCGCCGCAAGCGCCGGGTTTGGCGGCGCGCCATCGCCAGCCGCCGCAGCCGGGGCTGCGCCTGCGTTTTGCGCCTCGGAATATTTCTCGGATGCCTTTTGCAGGAAATCCTCCCTGCCCATGCCGCCCATCTTGTATATCTCGTAAAGCCACACCAGGCGGTCCTTTGCGTACTGCTCGACTATGGCCTCGTCCTCCTGCTTCACCTTGCGCGCGGTCTCCTCGTGCTCAAGCTCCTTGCGCAGGCTTTCCTTTGCCTGCTCGTATTGCTCGGGCTTGGGCACGCCCCCGTCATCGTCAGGGAGCGGGACGTCCTCTTCCTCCGCAGGCAATGCAGCCGTGCCAGCCACTTCCTTCACCTTGCCGGCCTCGAGCCTTGCAAGCTGCTCGGCCATCTTCTCCATCTTCTTCTCCTGCAAAACCTGCTCCGGGGTTTTTTCCGAGTCAGGCATGGCTTCGTCTGAAACCAGCTTCCTGGGCTTGAGCGGCGCAAGGCGGGGCGAAGCCCCTTCCTCCCCTGCCGCCGGCGCTTCTTCTGTTTCAGCTTCATTTGTTTCAGCTTCTTCAGGCTCGCCCGCTGGCTGCGCAGGCTCGGCAACCGGCTGCAAGGCTGGTTTCCTTTCCCGCGCAGGAGGCACGTAAGTTTGAGGGGTGGAAGGCGCGGTGCGCCCCATGCCCGGCAGCACCCTTCGCCGCAGGGGGGAAACCTGCGCGGCAGGCGCTTCGTCTTCCGTTTCCACATCAGTTTCCGCCTCTTCGCGTGAAGGCAGGCGGGGAATTAGTTTTTTCCTGGCCGGCGCGGCAGGCGCCTCTTCCGTTTCCTCGCCGCTTTCCTCCTCGCGCGCAGGAATCCTTGGCACCAGCTTGCGCGGCTGCCTTTGCGGCGCTTGCCATCCCTCCTCCGCCTCTTCGCGCACAGGCAGGCGGGGAGCAAGCTTTTTCGGAGCGGGAATTTCATCCTCCTGCGTTTCTGCCTGTTCGCTTTCCTCCTCGCGCGCAGGGAGGGCGGGAACTATTTTTCTTGTTCCGGGAGCTTCGGTTGCCTCTTCTTCTGGCAGTTCTTCTGCCTGCGCTTTGGCTTTGCTCGGCAGTTTTTTGGCAGGTGTTGCCCTTTGCTTTCCTTTGGGCGCTTCTTTTTCCTGCGCAGGCACAGCTTTTCTCTTCTTCGCGCCAGCGGATTTTGGCAATGGCAGCGCCTTGGATTTTCTGCCGGGGACGCCCTTTTGCTGCGCCGGTGCGGGAGACGGCATTTCCTCTTGCGGCTCTTTTGCCATCCCGTCTTCCTCGGCTTTTCCGCCATCGTGGGTTTTTTCATCCTTCTCAAATGAAATGTCATCCCGCTTTGGCTGCGCGCGCACCTTGTCCGGCGACAAATCCTCGATTATCCGCTGGATGCGGCGCATCCTGTCCGAGTCATCCGCCTTGGATGCCGCCTGCCTTTCCTGTGAAGGCCCGGAAGCGGCATCGGGGAATAGCGGCTTTATCGTGATTGGCCCTGCGCGGGCATGGGCTTGCTCCGGCTCCGGGAAGATTGTTTCCTCCTTTTCGCTGCGCCCGGGCTGCGGCTCTTCTTCGCCGCGCGCGGATTGCGGCTGCGCTTCCTCTTCAGGCTCAGGCGCCTCCCTTTCTTCCTCTTCTTCCAGGGGAGCCTGTTCCTTTTCGTCCGGCGCAGGCGCCTCTTCTTCATCTTGCTGCGAAAGCCGCCCTTCATCCTGCGCCGGGGATGATTCGCCCTGCATCCTGCGGAGCGGCGGCTTGCGCTGGCTTTTCGCATCAGGCTCGCGCGCGCCAGCCTCTTCTTCCGCATCAGGGGAGAATTCAGGCATTATTTCCCCGCCATCGCCATCGGCGGCGGGCGCGGGCAGCGGAACTTTCTTTCCCCTGGCGCGCGCGTCCGGCACGCCCTCCGCGCCTTCGGCGTCAGTTTCCTCATCATGAACATTCCATGCATTGGGCGCATCCGCATCTTCCTGCCCCTGCCCTGATTCGGCTTCCGCAGGCTCCTCGTCCGGCGCTGGCGGCGGGGTCTTGAAGATGTCCGAGTCCTCGCGCGATTTCTTCGCCTTTTCCTCCTCGCGGCGCAGCTTCGCCTCTATGAGCGATTGCAGGCGCGGGGAAAGCTTGGAGTAGGATGTGATTCCCGCCGGCGGCTTTTTTCCGCCTTCGGAAACGGAAGGCTGCTCGGGCGCGCCCAATGAAGATGGTTGCTGCCGGATTGGCTCATAAGGCTGGGAAGCGTCCTGCTCGGATGCCCTTGCGGCGCCGGCTTGCCGCACGAGATGCGTGGGCGGCCTTGCCGATGGGGCCTGCGGCGCAGCGATGGGCGCGGCGGCTTTTGTCTGCCCTGCGCCCATGGGCAGCTTGGGCGGCAGCACCCGTGGCCTCGCCTGGGGCAACTGCGGGGCATCTGCGCTTTGCTGCCTAGGCAAAAGCGGCGCCTCCTTTTCAGGCAGGGGCGCGTCCTCGCCGTCAGGGGCAGGCGCGCCGCCTTCATCTTCGGAAACGCGCGGCGCCTGATTTTCCTTTTCGTACTCTTCCGCCTCGCTTGGCCGGGATGCCGCGGGCGCCTTCCTTTCCCGGAGCGACCTGAGGAGCCTGCCCTCTTCGTCATCAAATGAGGGCTGCTCCTGTGCCAGGACAAACGTGCGAAGGTCGCTTTCCATCTGCTGCTCGGGAGTGAAGTGGCGCGCGCTTGAGGCGGAGTCGGGCCTGGCGGAAGAGGAAATGATTGCGTCCGTGGTGCGCCTGCGCTCGATTTTCTGCGCCTCGAAAAGCAGGAAGCTGTAGGTGTAATCCTCGAACTCGCGCGGGAAAATCCCGAAGTTCTCGTCAAGCACCAGCTTGCCGTCAATTTGGCGGGGAGGGATGGAAAGCGGCTTTTTCTCCACCTCGCGGGCGGTGGCGCAAAGCTCGGAAAATGTGGGGAATAAATCGGTTTTTGCGCCCATTGTATCAGCCAGGTTGCCCTGCAAGCCTTGCGGCGTGCCGCGCGCATCGCCATGGATGCGCCAGTCGCCAAAGCGAGCTCGCCTGATGCTCACTCGGGCCCGTTCCAGTCAGCGTTCTTTGTGGCAAGCGCCAACACCGCGTCGGGGTTCATGTAATACTGCGACACCAGCGCCCCGACGGTGTTCACGCTCTTGTAGCCCTTCTTCACCATCCAGGAGAAAATCTTCGCCTTGTCCGACACGTCCTGGTCTATCTCGCGCTGCGTGAGGCCAGAGTAGAGGGAAAGCGTTGCCGCGAGGGAGACCATTTTCCCGACCTCGGCAATCTTGTCCGTCTTCACGTCCCAGCGGTAAAGCGAGTTGATGTCGCCGCCCTTCTGCACCTCTGCGAATTCAAGGGTGCGGCGGATGTTCAGGCGCCTGTGGCGGAACTGCACCACCACGCCCGCAAGCGCGGAGAGGGATTCCCTCGGCATTGAAATCGGGGGCGTGGTAAGCCTTGTCACCGCCTCTGCCGCGTTGTCCGCGTGCAGCGTCGCATAGACGGAGTGCCCGGTGTGCATTGCCTCGAAAAGTATCTCGGCCTCGCGCTGCTTCCTCACTTCGCCGACGATTATCCTGTCGGGCCTCTGGCGCAGCGAGTTCACCAGCAGGTCGAGCATGGTTATCTCGCCCTTGCCTTCCGCGTTCGGCTCGCGCGTCACCATGGGCACCCATTGCAGGAAGCCGGGGAGCGTAAGTTCGCGCGTGTCTTCAATGGAAATGATGCGCTGGTTGGCGGGGATGAGGCAGGATATGGCATTCAGGAAGGATGTTTTTCCCGAGCCCGTGCCTCCGGCGACCAGCAGGGACAGCTCGTTTTGCATGCAGAGCCAGATGAGGCCCGCCACCTGCGGGGAGATGCAGTTTAGCTCGATGAGGTAGGGAACTGTCCAGGGATTCCGGGAGAATTTCCTGATGGTAATCGTGTTGCCGAAACTGGAGACCGGGAACATGGTGGCGTTCACACGGTCGCCTGTAGAAAGATGGGCGTCCATCACCGGGTTCAGGGTGTTTATCTGCTTGCCAATCCTCCTTCCAATCATCGCCGAGATGTCGTAGATGGATTCCTCGCTCTTGAGGTGCACGTTCGTCTTGCACCAGCCGTATTTTTTGTGGTACACCCACACGGGCTCGGTAGAGGAATTTATCGCCACCTCTTCAAGCGCATTGTCGTGCATGAGAGGCTCCAGGTCGCCCAATCCCAGGCTGTTCTGGAGAAGGTAGGCGGTGAGCACTTTCTTGTCGGCCTCGGAAAGCGTGGGGAAGTGCTTGGAAAGCAGGAAATTCGCGCGCGACTCGAACTTGACCCTCACCTCGTCGCTCTTTTTCGGGTCTATGATGTCGGTGATGTCGAGCTTCACCGTGGTGATAAGCTCGCCCTTGAGGGTGTTGAGCACCAGGCGCGTGCCCTCGGACAGCTCGCGCACGTTCACCTCGTACTGCGGCACGTATTCCCCGCCCTTGGTGAATATCTTTGCGAGCACCTGTATGCCCTCGTTGTCAAATACGTATGAGTCGAGCACGCCTTCCTTTTCAGGCATTCGCTTCTTGGGATCGGCCATGGGAAACACCCGCCGCGCCACGGGCACGGCTAACTGGCAGATAATCGGCGTGATTGTTTAAAATAGTACCTGCACGCCAACGAGGGAGATAGGCAGGGCAGGCGCGCGTTTTTTTGCGATGGCGCGCGCAGTTTGCGCAGATAGAAGAAGCCTTGTGCGGGCGCGGCATTTATTCGGAGGCGCCCGCTTGCGATGCGCCGGATTTTGCCTTTTGTTTCTCAAGCAGTGAAATCGCGTCGCAAACAACGTCCACCGCAAGCAGCTGGTCATCGTTTTGAAGCGCATCAAGCACATTGGACAGCGTCTTGGCGTACTCCGCCTTGCCAAACCCGCCAGCCTGGGGAGCCGCGCTGATTCCATCCGCGCTGGCAAGCGCGCTTGAAAGAAGTTCCATTGCTTTTCTCTTGTGCTCGGGCTGCGAGCCATAAGGATATGAAAGGATTTTCAGCGCATCAGTGATTGCGTTTGCCAGCAAGTCCGCCTTTTTTGCTTGGGGCGATTCGTTCCTCGTTTGGTTCAGCCTGTCAACATCAAGCATGAGATTGTCGAATGATTTTGGAGCGGACTGCTTTTTGACAATCATGAGCAGGCTATTGGTCGACATGCCCTTCGGGGGCAGCTTCACGTGAGATTCAGTTCCCATAAACACACCCATGTAATGTGCCAAAAAGAGTTTAAAACTGTGATGGTAGCGGAAGGGATATTTACCTAGCGCGCAAAAGGGGGCTTATGGACCTTTTTGCCATAGGCACCCCGGTCATTGACTCGTTCGCGCGCGTGGGCAGCCGCGAGCTTTCCGCGCTTGGCGTCACGAAAGGCGCGACGAATTTCTTTTCCGCATCTGAGCTTGCCGCGATTGAGAGGAAGCTTGGCAGGAAAATAAGCTACCGCTACCCCGGCGACAACGCAAGGAATGTCTGCGAGGGGTTTGCCGCGCTTGGCGGCTTTTGCGGCTTTGCAGGCACGGTGGGCGACGACAGGGCAGGCGCGGAATTTGCCGCGAACCTGTCCGAGTGCGGCATCGGCAATTTCCTCCAGGAAAAGCGCGGCTCGACAGGGAAAATACTCGCACTTGTGACCCCGGACAGGCAGAGGACTTTTTGCGCCGACTTGGGGGTTTCCACGGAATACGACGATGCGAACGGCATTGCCGCAAAAAACGCGCGCATGCTCTACGTTTCCTCAATCACGCTCTGCGGGGACAATCCTGCGTCGCGCGCGTGCCGCGCATGCATGGAAACGTTCCGGAAGGCGGGCAAGAAAATCGCGATTGCGCTTGAAAGCCCGCCCATGGTGGAAAAGAACCGCGTCATGCTGCTTTTCCTTGCCAAGAGGTATGCGAGCGCGCTTTTCCTCAATGAAGACGAGGCCAAGGCGCTGCTTGGCGGCGCGGATGCCGAGAAAAAACTCGCGCGCTTAAACCCGCAAATGCCCGTTTACCTGAAAAAAGGGAAGCACGGCTCGCTCCTTTTCTTGAACGGCAGCGCGCACGCAATCCCGGCGCTTCCCGCGCGCGTGATTGACACCACCGGCGCGGGCGATGCCTATTGCGCGGGAACGCTTTACGGGATTTCGCGCGGCTACACGCCGCTCTCTTCCGCGAAGATAGGCTGCTATCTTGCCACGAAAGTGGTGGCGAAGTTCGGCGCAGGGATACCGCTGAGGCACACGAGGATGGCACGGGCGATGCAAAGACCGGCGATGGCGAAAAAACGTAAGAAGAATTAACCAGCCAGCCTTTCCGCCTCATTCTGCGCGCGCTCCACGGCTTTTTCCTCGTCAAGCGTGAGGATTTTCCGCTCGCGCATCACCACTTCCCCGTTGATGATGCTGTCAGTTATGTTGCCAGCGTGCGAGGAGTAGACGAGATTTGCGGCGATGTTGTGCATTGGTGCCATGTTTGCCGCGCGCGCATCAACCAGTATGATGTCCGCAAGCTTTCCTTCTGCTAGCGCGCCCGCGTTTATGCCAAGCGCGGCTGCGCCGCCTTCGGTTGCGGCTGAGAGCATCTGCGGCGCGGTTGCAGCCGTTGCGTCCCAGCGCGAGTGCTTCACCAAAAGCGCCAGGAACTTCATGGTCTCGAACATGGAAAGCGAATCGTTGCTCGCGCTCCCGTCCGTGCCCAGCGAAACGTTCATCTTCGCCCCCTGCATTTCTGGCAAGGGCGCCACTGCGCCGCCGGCGAGCTTCATGTTGGAAACGGGGCAGAGCGCGGCGGACACGCCGCGCGAGGCAAGAAGCCTCACCTCCTCCTTTGTGAGCCAGACGCAGTGCGCGGCAACCGTGCGCTGCGAAAGGATGCCGAGCGAATCAAGATACGGCGCTGGGCGGAGCTTGTGCGCTGACAGGCAGTCGAAAACTTCCTTGCGCGTCTCGGAAAGGTGGATGTGCAGGGGCACGCCGTGTTTTTCGCTAAGCGCCCCGCTTGCTTTTAGAAGCTCGCGCGAGCACAGGTAAATGGAGTGCGGCGGCACTGACGTTGTGATGCGCCCGCCCGCCTTGCCCTGCCAGCCTTTTATGAATTGCTCGCAAATCGCTAGCTCGCTCTTCCTTTTCTTTTCGTCAAACCCGCCCTGCCCGATGTCCACCATGGAATATCCGAGCACTGCGCGCATGCCGCTTTCCTGGACGGCGGACGCGACTTCATCCATGTGGAAATACATGTCGTTGAAGCATGTGGTGCCGCTTTTTATCATCTCAACTGCGGCAAGACAGCTTCCCGCGCGGATTTGCGAAGGGGTTACCTTCACCTCGGCTGCGCGCACAGCCGCAAGCCATTTCGGGAGCTCCGCGTCCTCGCCCACTCCGCGGAACAGGGTCATCGCCGCATGCGTGTGCGTGTTTATCATGCCAGGAAGCGCGATTTTGCCGGTTGCATCGATTTTCTCATCCGCGCGCGCAGTTATTGAGGGCGCCATTTTGGAGATGCAACTGCCATCAACTAAGATGTCGGACTTCCTGCCGGAAAGGAGCGTTGCGTTCTTTATCAGGAGGGACATGCAAGGATTATATTCTCTTGATTTTAAAGTGTTTGCACTATGGAGATGGATGAGCGAAAGGTCGCACTTGCCGCCGCAGTGTTCGCAGTGGCAGGGATAGCCCTGCTTTTCTTCCTGTCTGAGACCCCGCGCGAGGCAAGCGTTGCCGAGGCGCTTGTCGCCCAGGCGAATTCCTACCTCAGCATAACGGGCGTTGCGCAGAACATCACCGCCGACAAGTTCTACCTCTGCCAGCGCGGGCTTTGCATAAGCATGAAAAAGGGCGGGATTGTTTCCGCGCAGCTGGTGGAGGACGGAAATGAATTGCGCGTGCTCGGCAGGGTGAAGGAATACAGGGGGGCCAGATATTTCGAGGCGGAAAGCATTTGGATGAAATAAAAAAATATTCGCAATTCAAACGGATGGTTTTGTGCTTGCGATGATTGCCGTTGCATTCGGGCTTCTTCTCGGCATTTTCTCAGGCCTGCTGCCGGGCATCCACTCGAACACCGTGGCATCAATGCTTGCCACGCTGCCCATCCCGCCAGAGGCGCTTTCGCTGGCAGTGGTGGCGGTGGTGGGCGCGCATCTGCTTTTCCAGTTCCTGCCCTCGATATTCCTGTCAATTCCAGACGACACGGTGGTGGCTTCCGTGCTGCCGGGGCACCGCCTTGCGCTTGCAGGGAGGGGGCGCGAGGCGATAACGGTGTGTGCATTTTCCACGCTTGCAGCGGCAGGCGCGTCCGTGCTTCTAATCCCGGTTTCGCTCGCGGTGCTGCCCGCAGCCTATGCGGTAATCGAGCCCCAGATGGCGCTTGTGCTGGTCGTTGCTTCGCTGTTCCTGCTGCAGTCCGAGAGGGAATGGAGGAAAATCACGATTGCCGCGTTTGTTTTCCTGCTTTCCGGCGCGCTTGGCGTTGCCACGCTGCAAGGCGCCATAAACGACCCGCTCTTTCCTGCGTTCTCGGGCCTGTTTGCGGGAAGCGGCATCCTGCTTTCATTCACCAGCCGCACTCGCCTGCCTGCGCAGAAAAGCGGGAGGACGGAACTGGATTTTCTGCCATACGTCGCGGCAGGCGTGCTCTTCGGGATGCTTTCGGATTTGCTTCCCGGCCTTGCTGCGCCTGCGCAGATTGCGGTGTTCGCCTCCGCGGTATTTGCAACCGACGACGCGAGGAAATTCCTCGCGCTGGTCTCGTCCATTGCCGCGGCGCACGCGGTGTTTGCCTTTTCCTCCCTGCTTTCCATCGGGAAGGCGCGCGAGGGCGCGCTGGCGATAATAAACGAGGTGAAGCCCGTGGGCGCGGGGGACTTGCCCGCGCTTTTGGGGGTGCTCCTCCTTTCAATGGGCATAAGCGCTTTCCTCCTCATGCGGCTGTCCCGCCACGCCTCGGCGATTTCCTCGCTTGACACGCGCGCGCTGAATCTCGCGGTGCTCGCCTACCTCGTGTGCGCGGTTGCGATAATTTCGGGAGGGGAGGGATTGCTGCTGTTTGCCACTGCAACGGCAGTCGGCCTGCTGCCCCCATTGCTAGGCGTGAGAAGGACGCACGTGATGGGGCTCATCATCGTGCCGTCGATATTGCTGGCGCTGTAGGAAATGAAGATTGTTTGCGCCAGCATCAGTGCTTGAGTTTGCAGCCCATTGTTTTTTTGGCATCAACAGGAGCAGGCTGACATTTTTTCTTTATTTTGCTCATCATTGATTCCATATCCTTGTCAGTTGCAGGCCCCATCTTGTCCAGGGTGCGCTTGACGTCCTCTCTAAAATATGGGTAGGTTTTAGCATCTTTCTCAAGATATTTGCTCAGCGGTTCGCGCCAGCTGTTTTCAGAGCATTGTTTGATAATGGAATAGACAACCAGCTGGTCAGCCGGATTATTCAAATTCGAATAATATGCCAAAAGGTCAACCACCAAGCCGGGATTCCTCTCCTTCACGGCTGCGTTCAGCTGGATGCTGTCCGTGTTTCTAAGCCACGATGAAATGCAGTCACGCAGTTCTGGGAAAGAGACTTGCTCGTCTTTAAGCGCATGGCGCAATGGTTCGCCCCAATTTTTTTCGTAGCATTTGAATATCGCCATGAGCGAAAGTGCAGTCGAGTACAACGCGGCATCGGATCGCTTTTTGTGGTTGGGCACGTCGTGCCGGAGCACCTCGTATTCCTTGAGGCCGGCAACCCCGTCCATGATGAATTGCCGCAAACTAACAGTATCCCTGATGGCCACTGCCATATTGAGCGATCCCAGCCTGCCTGCGAATTCCTCGCATTTGACCAACGCACCTTCTTCGAATTTTGCCTGCCACGCCTTCATTTTATCAGAAGAAGCGTAGATGGCGCTATTGACAAGTTTCTGCCCAAAAGTATCGGATTCGTGCTCTATGCCAACGTAAAAAAGAAACATTTTTTTCAACCTCCCTTTTATATTTTCTGCCACAAAGTGTTTAAAAAGATATGGTGCCCCTGAAAACAGTAGATTGAAATATATCTTTTCGCACAAAGGACAAAATTCCAGAGAAATTTGTCCGCATTTGTAAATGTACATTTTCGGCGCACCGAAAATGTATCAGACAACTGGCTCGCAGGCGGTGGTTATCAAATTTACAAATACAAAAATAAAAATAACAGAAAAAAACAGAAGAAGAAACTACAGCAGCTTGCCGTTCACGACACAGTTGCGCTCTTGCGCAACTTATAGCCAACGGCAATTAAAGCAGCTTGCCGTTGACTACCCCGTCCTGCCCGACGCGGTTGGTGATTTTCACCTTCCCGATTTCGGTGTCCACGACAGCGCCGCGCGTGAGGATGTTCTGGCGCGCGTAGTGGCGGTTGTCGGGAGTCTCGAGCACTGTGCGCAGCGTCACTTTCTTCATGCCTTCCTTTGTGAGCACGTTGACGAACTTGGCGGTGCGGAGCTTCACCTTTGCGGTGTTCCCGCGCCCGCGCTTCACCGAGCGCAGTTCCTTCGGGCCGACCTTGGTGGCCGTGAATGTGCCTCCTACAAAGCGGAGCTTCTTGTCCGCAGCCTTCCCGCGCTTGCCGCCCGTGCCTTTCGTAGTCGAACCGCGTGCGCCGTGATAATTCTCCATTTCATGACCTCCATCATAAGCATGCAAATAGCAGTAGAGCCGTTGCAGGCTCATTATTCGGTGTTGATTTTTTAAATGTTCGGTCAGGGAAGCTCCCATGCAGGTTCTTCTGTGCTCGTCTGAAAAGCCGCTTGGCGCAATTGTAAGCTCAGCCGGGGCGCTTGGCACGCCATGCATTCTGCTCTCCACCGAGGCAATGGAGGGAAGGACGGGCATGGAGCTTGAGATGGCATTCCATCTTGCCTCGCGCGCGTTCCTGGGGAAAAGCAACATTTCGGGAAAGGTTTCAAACGAGGCGCTGCTGTTCCTTGCGCGGGAAATGAATTTTGCGTCCGCCTTGCGGAAAATCGGCGCAAATGACGCGCGGGAGTTCGTCCTTGCCTGCGAAAAGGATGTGCCGCTTGCAAAGGTGAAGAAGGAACTGGGGCTTGCGAGCGCAAAGAAAATCGCGCTTCCGCGCATGGGAAAGAGGAAGGGCGCTTATTTCGAAGGCGAGCTTGCGGTGGAGCAGATGGCGCTTGCGCGAGTGAGGAACTAGAATTTCAGGTTTCTGAGAGCCCCGTAAACCTCATCGCGGTTCTTGTACATCAAAAGAAGAATCACGTTTTCCTGCTTTTTCACTTTCCAAATCAGTCGGTGGTGAATGGTGCGCTTGGAGAAGACATTGGAGCAATGTTCCATGGGCTTGCCCATTTCCGGCTGCCGGGATATTTTATCAATCAAGTCCTTCAGTTCCTTGCGCCCGTGCTTGTCCAGCTTCTTGATGTCCTTGTCAAAAATGGGCGTGGATTCCAATTCCATTTCAATCCAGCTCTTTGGGCGAGAATTTCCTGGTTTTCATTTTTCCAGATTCGACCTCCTTCAGGATTTTCCCGGCAAGGCTGCCGTACGCCTGTTCCTCGGTGAGTTTATGGGTTTGGTCAAACTGGAAAAGAGCAAGCCGGATTGCTTCCGTTTTGGTCTTTGCATAGCCAAGGCGCAGCATCATATCCACAACTGTGCCCGTGTAACCGGAAAGCTCGATGTTTGCATTGGCCATAAAATCACCATTATACCTTTTTGATACTATTTTCATAAGAATTTAATAAAGAAAAGCTTAAAATGCTGCTTTCCGCAGAATCAGGCCGCCCACGGCCATTACTTACTTCTTGAGCCCTATCTGCCTGTAGATGAGGTCGCGGTCAAGGGGTATGTCGAGCCCGAGCACCTTGTGGATAAACGAGAAGATGTCAATCGCGCGGTCCGGGTCAACCTTGCTTTTGAGTATGATGTCGCGCAGCGACGCCTCCTTGCCTATCATTTCATATATGAGGAGCCCGTCCCTGCCGAAGCGCTTGTAGATTGCAAACCCGTCCTCGCCGTACCTGTCGCGTATCTCGTTGCGGTCAAGCTGCCTGAAGCTGATGAACCCCTTCTTGCCGAAATATGCCATCGCCGCGTCTATGTCGAACATGGACATGCCGGTTGACATGGAAAGCTCCACAAAGTCGCGCTTGCCGTCCGACAGGTCGAAAAGCTGGCGCGCGGCAGGGGGGAATTTGGTGGAAAGCTCGGTGAACATCATCGCCTTTTGCACCATGGAAAGCCTTGCCATGGAAGGCACGTCCACCATCACGATGTCCTCGCCCGGCTCGTCAACCTCCTCCTTCGCCGGCTTCTCCTCCTTCTTGGGCGCCTCGGGGGGTTGGAACGGCTTGCCTTCGGGCACGTCCTCCACGATGGGCTTGAAGCGCGGCTCGCGCGCGGGCTTGTCTTCGCCATCCTCGCCGTCGCTGCCGCCGCCCTCGCCATCGCCGTCCCCTTTGCCGTCTGCGCCATCGCCGCCCGTGCTTGGCGGGGCCGGCTTTTCATCCGGCTTTTCAAGCTTGATGATGCCCTGCTCGTCCATGAACTCGAGTATTTCGACAAGCTTTGCCTCGGACACGCCGGTCTCGCGCAGTATTTCCTCGGCTGTCTTCTCCCCGTCAATAAGGTTGTATATCCTGACGCCGATTGAGCCGTGCTTCCTGTAAAGCACCTTTTCAAGGGGGGAAAGCGAATTCTCGTCCATTTCCTTTTCAGCGGCAGGCGCGATGACCGGCACGCCCGGCCTTGCTTTTTTGGCAGGGAACCCTTCAGGCCCGCCTGCTTCGCCCTCGGAGCCCCAGGCTGAAGGCTTGCTTCCTGCGGCATCGGACTCGGGCTGCCCGCGCTCAAGCGCATGCTCGCCTTCCGCGGCCTCGTGCCAGCCCTGGGGGGCGGGCTCGGACGGGACAACGCTCACCATGGCGTTGTTGTTCATGAATTCAAGTATCTCGACGAACTTTTCCTCGTCCATGCCAAGCGACGACATCAGCCCCGACGCGGTCTTGCCGCTGTCTATGAGGTTGTAGAGCTTCACGGCATCGTCGCCGAATTTGCGGCGCAGCAGCGACTGGTCGCGGAATGCCGCAAGCGTGGTCTTTGCCTCTTTTTTCAGCCGCATGTCAAAATCCATGTCTGCCATCAAAATCCCTGCTAACCACGGCGCGCCTGCGGACGGTTCAACTGACGAATAGCTATTGCACAAATCTTTATAAGGATTGGATTGGCAGGAACGGACATGGCACTTGACGACTTGCTAATCTCAACCGGCGTAGACGGCCTGATACGCCTCGTGAAGGAAAGGGGCAGGGTGGAGATAGGCGCAGCCGCAAAGGAGCTCAAAATCCCGGCAAGGACAGCCGAGGACTGGGCGCACGTGCTTGAGGAAGAGGGCATAATCACGGTTGAATACAAGCTCACCAAAGTATATCTCGTGTGGCGCACCCCCGCGGTGAAGGAAGTGGAGCAGAAGCGCGAGAAGCTTGAGGAAAGGGCGACAGACACCCGCGGCGAAATCGAGCAGCTGCTGACGCGCGTGGAGGAGGGGGGAAAGAGCCTGTCCTCCATGCAGGAGGAGATTGCCAACCTCACCACAAAGCCCATGTCGGCATCCGAGGTGGATTTGCTCAAGCGCGACCTTGCCACCCTCCAGGAGACTTATGCCGACAAGATAAAGGCGACAAGCGCCAGGCTTGACGCCCTGAGGAAAAAGGCGATTGCCGCGGGGCAGAAGGCCGAGGGGCAGGGCGGGCTTGGCGAGGCCGAGCGCTCGGCTGCGGCAGACCTGAAGAACGAGCTTGAGGTCCTCAGGAAATTCGAGGAAACGCTTGCATCGCAGCAGTCCGACACCGAGATGTTCTTCGAGGCGTTCGAGACCCGCGTGGACGATTTGCAGAAGCAGATAGAGGAGGGCAGGAACTCCGCCGCGATAGAGGAGCTCAAGGTTGACATTGCCGATTCGATGGCGCAGAAAAAGGAGCTTGCCGAGGCGGTGGAAGCCGTGCTTGAGGAGCAGAAGCTGCTCGACGGCAAGATTTCCGGGATGGAAAAGAAGCTAGCCGAGCTTTCCGAGGGGGAAAACTCGGTCGCGGCCTCCAGGAAAAAAATAGCCGAGATACGGAAGATGGCGGAGGAGGCGAAGAAGCAGAAGAAGGCGGTGCAGAACCACCTGTCGGACTCGGTTTCGCTCATAAAGAAGCAGTCTGCGAAGATAGAGGGAGTGCTTCGGAAATATGACAATGCCGGCGGCGACTCAAAGGCGCTTGTTGACGAGTACGTTGAAATATCCGAGGAGATGAGCCGCGCAAACGAGGAGCTTGCGGCGCGCCAGAAGGACATCGGCAGGAAAATCGCGGCGCAGGTGTCCGCGCTTGAGGCCGCGAAGTCCGCGCAGGCGGGCGGCAGCTATTCGCGGGAGGAAGTACAGAAGGTTTCCTTCCTGCTCCGCGAGCTTTCCCACGAGCAGGAGATGCTCGAGGACAAGGTGAAGGTGCTCGTCAAGGAATCGGACATACTCAAGATGGAAACGCAGGCAGGGATGGCAGGCCCGGAAAGCGCCGCGGCGCCCAGCATGGGCGCATCTGCCGCGGACGATGCATCCCCCGCGCTCGTGGAAAGGGTGAAGCTGTCCCAGAAGGACGAGGCGGAGTTTGAAAGGAAGCGCGACGAGCTGCGCTCGCTCATCAGGAAAATGTGGGAAGAGGGCAAGGGCGGCAGGGGAAGCTAAGCGCCGTTGGCAGGACGTGCTTTTATGCGTGAGTTTCTAGGGTTCACTTCGATTCTTGGCTTCATCGTGGCGTTCCTTGTGTTCGTGGTGATGGACCCCTCCTTCCAGCTGGCCTACATCTGCCTGATTTTCCTGGTCAACCTATTCGTCGTCTCATTCTACGGGCTCACGCTTTTCGACGAGAAGAAAATGGGGAACACGGGCAAATACCCGAGCCTCACAATCATCGTGCCGTCCTACAACAGCGAAAAGACGATTGATGAATGCCTGCGCCATGTGCTCGCCATGAAATACCCGCAAAAGTACGAAGTGGTGCTGGTGGACGACGGAAGCACCGACAGGACGCGGGAGATTGCCGCGAAGTTCCCCGTCAGGATAATGCACCGCAGGGAAAACAAGGGGAAGGCGGCGTCGCTCAACGAGGCGATAAAGCAGGCGAAGGGCGACCTGGTCGCATGCGTGGACTCGGACACCTACCCGCCGGAGAACCTGCTCATGGACAGCGTCCCATACATCACGCCGGAGATGGGCGCGATGACCTATTACATAACCGTGAACAGGCCGCGCAACATCTGGCAGAAGATGCAGCAGATGGAGTATTATTTCTCGTTCGGCGCGTTCCCCTACCTTGGCTCGAAATTCAACGCGATACTGGTGACGCCCGGCCCGCTCACAATCTTCAGGAGGAGCGCGCTTGAGAAAATCGGCGGCTTTGACGAGAACAACATAACGGAGGACTTCGAGATGGGCCTCAAGCTCCACAAGTCGCATTACGTGATAGGCTACCTGCCGATAAACGTGCCCACCGAGGTTCCGACCACGTTCTCGGCCCTGATGAGGCAGAGGGTAAGATGGTACAGGGGCACCATGTTCAACCTCGCGCTATACAAGGACCTGATGTTCAACGACAAGTATGCGGAAGTCGGCACGTTCTCCTTCCCGGTGACGGCGGCGTATGTGCCAATCACCATCGTGTCGTTCTTTTTCGTGCTGGCACGCGGCGCGCGATTCATCCTTGAAAGCGGGCTGCAGGCCGCGCAGTTTGCCGCGTACGGGCAGATGCCGTCCCTTGCGCTGGACCCGCTTTACATCAGGGCGGACATGCTGATGTTCCTGTCCTTCCTGCTCACATACCTGTTTTTCCTGATGGTGAGCCTGTCGCTCATCAAGGAAAAGCTGGGGCTCGACAAGCTGCCGGGCCTCCTCATGGTGATTTTCGTCTACCCGTTCGTGAACGCTGGTTTTTATGTTTATAGCCTGTACAAGGAAATACGGGGAAGTGATTTGCAATGGTGAATCTCAAGTATGCAATGGCAGTCATAATCATGGTCAACCTGTTCTTCATCACGCTTTCTGTGATAGACTACATGGACATGCAGCGGCTGCTGCGATTCACCAACGACCTGTCCTCGTTTTCCACGGAGACTGCGGACCTTGAAAGCGCGGTGTCGCTCCTGCGGACCGGGCCGCAAAACGCGGAGTATTGCACGATAATAGACTCGGCGTACCAGCAGAAAATCACGAAAACAAACGACCTCATGGACAGGATGCTTGCCTATGAGAGAGCGAACCTGTTTGCCGAGTTCTTCGCGCTCAAGCGCCAGTTCCTGCTCTCGAACATCCAGCTCTGGCAGGTGTCGCAGATGCAAAAGCAGTACTGCAACGCCACGCACACGGACGTGCTGTACATCTACTCGTCCGACCCGTCGTGCAGCGAGTGCCAGGTGCAGGGCAAGATACTCGACTCCGTGCGCGCATCGTGCCCCAACATGCGCACCTTTGTGATGGACATAAAGGAAAGCATGGCGACACTGGACATGATAAGGATGGAATACAACATCACGTCCGCGCCTTCGCTTGTGGTGAACGGGAAGACGCACGGCAAGGTGCTATCTGCGGACGAGATAAAGAAGCTCGTATCGTGCCAGTGAGCGGCTGCCATAAGGTGTACACATGACGCATTGCATAATAGGCGGGACTTTCACCTACATCCACGCGGGGCACGTGGGGCTCCTGCTCGAATGCAGCAAATTCTCGAAAATCACGATAGGGCTTACCTCCGACAGGTATGTGCGCGCGCACAAGATATACCCGTCTTTCCCGTACGCCAGGCGCCTTGCCAACCTCAAGGAAAACCTGGCGAACAACGGGATGCTCGCGCACTCCACCATAGTGGAAATCGGCACCGAGGAGGGCGTGGCGCCGGAATCCGACGCAGGCACCATAATCGTGAGCGAGGAAACCGAGGCAGCCGCAAGGAAAATAAACGCCGCGCGCAGGAAGCGCGGCCTGCCTGCGCTGGAAATAACCTCAGTGCCGCTTGCCTATGCGGACAACCTGAAGAAAATCTCATGCGAGGACATTTTCCACGGAAAATACGATGTGAAGGGAAAGCTTCGCGCGCCCGTTGCAGTTCAGGCAGGCACCGACAACCCGACAAAGCTGTCAGGGGCGCGCACCGCGCTTGCGCGCGTGTTCGGCAGGAAATTCATATTGCATGGGCACAAGGAGGATTCGCGCGTGAGCCACCACCCGTTCGATGCCGAGACTTTTGCGGGCGCGGAGAACAGGGCGCGCGCCGCGTGG
Organism: Candidatus Micrarchaeia archaeon; assembly: GCA_041663445.1. Taxonomy (GTDB): domain Archaea; phylum Micrarchaeota; class Micrarchaeia; order Anstonellales; family Anstonellaceae; genus UBA10161. Next base: position 27,334 of record JBAYMR010000003.1, on the reverse strand, counting down.
AAGAGGGCGAAAGGAAAATGCGATTATTCTGTTGGCATAGAGTCTGGCTTATTCGAAATGAGGAAGGGCGAGTTCTTCGACATCACGGTCTGCTGCGTGTTTGACGGGAATGGCACGACATTCGGCACAGGCGCCGGCTTTTGCGTGCCTTCATGGATTGCAGGGAAAATCCGCGGGAAATCCGACCTCTCGCGCGTGATGGCACAGCTTGCGGGCGTGGAAGGCATTGGCAGGAAGCAGGGCGCGCTGGGCTGGTTCTCGAACGGCGTGATGCACCGCGCAGACCAGGTCGAGCAGGCTGTTGCAAACGCGCTCGTGCCCAGGATTGCGATTGCGAAGAAGAACGTGAAGTACTGATTTTTCATTGAACAGATGCGCGCGCCTTTATTTCCATTAAAGCAAAACTTGCAGCACAGCAGGGTGTCTATTTTCTGCGACGTAGAATATGCTTCGGACCGCAGCCTTGCTCATAAAGTAATCGGTTTGAACGACTTTGTGAGCGAGTGAGACATTTTATGAGCAGAAAAGATTTTCTTATGATAGTAAAATAGCCAATATAAACAGAAAAACAGCCAGCACATACATCGCATAAGCGCAGGGTATCCACTTAAAGAAATGCTCTGCTTTGGGGCGATAAAAAAGAATTTTCTTATCTGTAATGGCAGAACCACCTAGACTAAATATAGTTCCTTCAAAAAGGTAAATGCCAAAAACCGAAAAAATAGTTACAAATGCAAGTAGTACAAACGAGCCAATCAAAAAAATGGAAGGCAATTTTGAATAAACAAATGAGAAGCCAGTAATTGTGATGATTGAAAGTTCTGCAATTCTATCCAGTTTTTTGATATTACGATTTGCGAAATTTTCCTCTAATTTAATTGGTATGGGAGAAGTATTTCTTATTTCAACAGGCGCATCCACCTTTCTGTTAAGAAGGCAACGCTTTTACTTCTTTCGCCCCCTACTCTTGCAGAGTGGTTGAATGAATGAGCCTAAAAAAGAGGAAATCTTCTCAGTTGAGATGAAGCTTGACCCTATAGATGCAGGGGTAGTCTTGAAGAACATTGGAGGCAAAGTGAATACATATCATGGACTAATTGAAGAGAAAGACTTAGAATTTATTATAGAGGTTAGAAAGGCTAATTCGATTGGCATAATTTTTAAAATTCTTGGCGTGGCAGCCGATATTGAAGGCACAACAAAGCTGATAGGGAGCATTTTATGGTTTTTACGAGGCAGGGAAGAAAAGGCAAAGATAGCTGAAAGAAAATTTGAGTTTAGTGTAAAAACCAACAAAACAGGAAGCAATTTGAAACTAAAGACATCTGAAAAATATCGTTAATTTGACTTTCTGAGCAACCTTCCTACTTTGTGAGCAGGACTTACTTCGTGAGCAAGGCTTCGGACCGCACAACCTTTATATATCCGCCCCGGCTGCAGCCCGGGAATTCTTTTTAAGCACGGCTCGCGCCAGTTGTGTGCGGGGAGCAGTGTTTTCAAAAGTGATGAAAACAGGATTGACCACTATATATAAAAAGTGTTCAGTCAAGAAGCCCCTGATAATAGAGTGCGAGGTGGATATATGAGGTATAATGCAATGCTGCTCGGGATAATGCTGATGTTCTCGCTTGCTTTTGCAGGCAGCTATCCGGTTGTCCCATTGACGTATGCTGCGCTTTCAGCCGATACTTATCGCGTGGCGACACAGGCAGGAGACGTTGCCTGCGGCGCTTCCGCTTCGCAGGACTGGATTTACCAGGGCGCGAAACTGATTGAGATGAAATCGTCCTCGGCGATTTTCGGAGGCCCTGGGGACGCGCTTTCAGGGGATTATTATTTTGCCAAGGTGCTCTTTGACCCGATTGGCCTTACAGGCACGGGTTCCACCTCGCTCAACGGCACTTACTTCCAATCCACCAACACCAATGAATGGGAACCGCGCATTTTCTGGAAAGCCCCCGGAAGGGACTGCTATAACTGGAACAATGTGATAATTATTGAACCGATGATTGGCTTGAATGCCGCAGGCGACCCCGGAACAGCTTGGGGAAACCTGAGGTTTGAGAATGCACTCATTTCCGGCAGCACCAAGCACACCATTGTCTTGAATGAAGGCATTGGAATTGGCGGTGCAAACACGGCAATAGAATACATTTCCAACCCAAGCTACTCGACCCTGAGATTCAAGGAAGAGGGTGCGGCTTCAGCAGTATATTACAATACATTTGCAGGGCCAGGCTATGTCTCTTATGAGCCTGTCTTTGTGACCGAGCGCGGCTCGCGCTGGCTCGCAGTCACTACAACGGGCGTGAGCGCGCAGATTGCCACCCATTTTGCAAAGCCCACATTTACATTCAGGACGGCAAAGCCTTCAGTCGGCGGCCCCAACTCCAACTGGCCGCTGTACAGTTTTGAGACGCTGATAACGGACACTGTGGACAGGACGCCGCAGAACAGGCAGAACACGCTTCCCGAGGACGAATACCCCTCGATGCTTTCGGACTCCGACACAAACGGGGCAATAACCTCGCCCCTGCGCGCGGTTGCGCAAAACGCCACGGTTGCGAAGAATCTCTACAAGATAGGCGGAAGCGAGTACGCGCCGTTTGCAGACTATACCGTGGTTGATGACGAGGCAGGCGCCACTTACAATGAGAAGCAGGCATACTGGATTGGCAGCACGCCGTCAGGAGTTGCGTACGATGCCAGCTCGGCAATGCGGGACGTGATTGTGAACAAGTACTCCGCCATGGTGGACAGCGCCAAGTTCGAGGGAAATGACTTTGGCATCCCTGTTTGCACGGGCAATCTCACCACGCTTGACGACTGGACGTCGTGCAATGGAAGTTTCGGAACCTCAACATACAGCCCGCTTACAGACAGGCACCGCCTCACGGTCCGTTTCCTCAATGATGAATGGATACTCTCCGAGATGGTTGCGCCGACAGCGGAGCTTGCAAGCTCGACTGCCGCGATAAACGGCGGGCAGATAAGGCTTGCAAAGGAAAAGAAATATGGCCTTCTTATGCAGGGCCAAACGCTATCGGACTCCCCGCTGTCAGTGCGCCTTGCAGATGTTTCAGTCGCATATACTTGCCAGAATGGAGAATTCCCGGCAATATATGACGTGCTGGATTCCGGCAATGCAGTCGTAGGGCAGGTAGAAATGTGCCCTGGAACTACGTACACCTTCGTACAGGCAGGAACCAACAGCAGCGTAAAGATACATGCGTACAAGACCCACCCGGGCTTCACGATGGGCGAGAAGTGGGCGGAGACCGCAATCTACTCCGAGGAAATCTTCCTCAGGGACGGATACAGGTACGACATGGTGTCCTCGGCCTCACCTGACAAGAACTTCCGCGTGTCGCTCCTGTGGAAGAACCGCGACTACACTGGCGCGGGCTCAAGCACGGTTGCAGACTCCCTGCGCGAGATAGTGGTCTACCAGACCGACAACTTCGAGAAGACGCCCAGGGGAGGCACGTACAACTTCCTCAGCAGCAAGCCAGCCTTCAAGGTGTCCTACGCAGGCATAAGCCCGAGCGGAAGCGTGTTGCCCGTTCCTACGCCATTGACCGAGACAGACAAGCAGGCCAAGAACGCAAAGATTGCCAGCACGGCCAAGAAAACGAGCAAGGCATCCGATGACGTTGCGCCGACTGCCAAAAAACAGAAGCCGGCCTTAAATGCAACTGCCAAGGCCAAAACCAAGACAAGCAAGGTTTCGGTTGAAAGCAGGGCAAATGCCGTTGAAGCCGTGAAAGCGGCCGGCGAAGCGAAGTGCTCGGAAGCTGCAGGCCAGTAATTGCCTTTTTTTGTTTTTCTTCTTTTTTTTCTTTTCAAAATCAGCGGAAGCAGGCGAGGGAAGGAACCTGCATTATTTTATAAAATGTTGCATAAAGTAACGTGGCATGGTATTACATCCGATTGTGCTGTTCACGAAGCCCGAGATGAAGGACGGGCAGGGAAAATTCAGGCAGTGCCTGCCGCTTGTTGGGAAATTCCCGCCCAGGGTATGGGAAAGGTACAGGCGGGAAAATGATTGGAATGGCATTAACGTGGCGAACATGTCGGTGATGCAGTTCACCATGAGGACGATGGGCGCAAGCGCAGGATTCCAGGTCGTGGCTGCAAGGAAAGCGAAATTCGACGAGTCTGTTTTTGTTGCGCATTACTGCCACACTTTTGACATTGCCAAGTACCCGGCAGGCTTCAACCCGAAGGACGGGAGCGGATTTGCAATGGAGCAGCTGGTGCGCCCATATGCGCAAAGCGAGCTTTGGTTTTTCCTGATTGCGGGGGACGGGACGGCTGCGGAAAAGGTGCGCGGCCCCACAGACGGCTCCAAGGCGCGCGACCCTGATTCGGAAAAATTCGCCCCATACACCATCAGGGGCATATATGGCAAGGATTTCTCAACGCCCATGATGCACATGACTGCGCCGACTCCGTTCGGGGACAAGACAGTCGATTCGCCTGAACAAGGCATCATAGAGGCAATACGGTTCTTCGAGGCAGGCAGCACAGATGCCAGGCTTGTGAACTGGCCGCTTGAAAAAGGAGAAAACGGATTGTTCAGGCAGCCGCATCTTGAGATGGACCTGTCAAGCCTGAAGCTGGACTGGGGCGCAGCGCTGAGGAAGTACAGGGTTACGGCAGGGACAATCATGGGGCTTATCCAGGATTTCCCGGAAATCGGCTATGGGGACGTTGCCGCGTTCTTCGGAAACGGCGCCAGGGGCTTTTTCAAATTGGCAGGGCTTGCGCCCCAGGAGCCGGGCAGGATTGTGATTCCTGAAAAAACTTTTTAGAAAAAAGTATGCACTGGTTTCTCTTCCGCGCGCCGGAAAAATCAGCCGTCCGTGCGCGCCCTTTCCAGTATCTTGCGCGCGCGGGGCAGCATTTCCTTCTTCCTTGCCTGGTGCGCGGCCAGCCATTCCAGCATGTGGGGGATGTACTTCTGCTTGTACTCGCCGGTCAGCAGGCGCCCGGTCACCATGTCCTGCTTCATTTCCTCAAGAAGCGCGTCGTCGTCAATGAAGTGGAAGCGCGCTAGCTCGTAGAGCACGTCCTTCTCTATCTCGCCGCCAAGCCTTTTCTGCTCCTCGGCAGTGGCGCGCCCGCCGGTGAAGGCGGACATGAGCTTCTTTTTCGCAACCTCGGGCGAGTCTGATAGTGACAGCGTGGAATTCGGGTCGCGCTTGCTCATCTTCGTCTCTCCGCGCAATCCGCGCATGGTGACGTGGTATGTGGAGCACGGGAGGGAGAGCTTTTCCTTGAATGCGATGTCGCGCGCAAAGCGGATGTGCGGGTCTTGGTCAATGCCCACCGGCACCAGGACGCGCTTGGGGCCGCCAAAGTCCTTGTGCTGGGGAAGCAGTATGTCGCCCACCTGCAAAAGCGCGGAGAAGTAAAGCGAGTAGTTCCTCTCCCCGTAAATCGCGGAAAGCATGGCGGGCGTGGCGCGCTTGCTGTAGATGAACGCCGCATTCATCACGCGCCGCTCCTCCGACTGCTTGTAGATGTGCGCGTTCTTTTCGTCAAGCCCGAGCGCAAGGAGGTCGGCGACGTTTGACACTGCGGTTTCGTGGGACTGCTCAAGCGTGAGGCCGTTGTCCGCAAACGCCTCCAGGTCGGCAATTGCGTAGAACACCTTTGCGTTGAATTTTTTCTGGTAGTAGATGAGCTCCTGCGCGGTGAGCTTGCTGCCCAGGTGGAACTCGGACGAGGGCTTGATGCCGGACATCACGGCAACTGGCTTTCCCTTCTCGGAGTCGGCCAGCCAGTGCTCAAGCTCGCGGTGCGCAAGCATGCCGCCGCGCCTTGCAAGAAGGAAGCCCGGCAGGCGCGCGGAAAGCGCTGGCGTGAATGGAGACATGCCGAACTCCTCGATGAGCTTTGCGATGTCGAACCGCTGCTCGGACGCCCAGGGGTCTATGGAAGTGCTATTCATCGGGAACATTCTCCTTTTTCGCCTTTTTCGACGGGAGCGCGCCCACCACGAACCCGTGGGGGGTTATCTGCGCAGGCACGACGTCGTGCACGTGGCTTGCGCCGCGCATCTTCACAATCTCCACCGCGCGCTCGCGCTTCCCCGCCCTGCGGAGGTAGGAGAGGTGGATGAAGCCATCGGCGAATGATTCCACTCCCGACAGGGTGCGCGGGAGCTCCTGCTCGGACGATGGGGCGGTTTCCGCGGAGATGAGCGCGGTCACTTTCCAGCCGCGCACCACGTTCACGAGGCGCAGCGTGTTCATCCTGCGCTCCTCGAGCGTGGAAAAGAGGAGCGAGTACGGGGTGATGGAGTCCATCACCACGCGCTTGATGCCGAGCGTGCCGATAAGGTCCCGAAGCGCCCCTTCCTGCTCCGCGATTGCTGAAAGCTCGTTCTGGGGATATTCTATGAAAACGATTTTCTGCTCGCGCTCAAGCTCCATCATGTCCCAGCCGAACGAGGCGACGCTAGAGTAGACAGACTCCTTTTGCGCGTCAAGGGACAAAAACAGCCCGGGCTCGTCAAAATCAACCGCGCCGGATGCAAGGAACTGCGAGAGGAATATTGTCCTGCCGCTTCCCGTGCCGCCGGCCACTGCCACCACGCTGTTCCTCGAAAAGCCGCCGCCCAGCATGGCATCAAGCCCTGGAATCCCGGACTTTACCTTGTGAGCTTCCATTTTTCCGCCTCTATCTTTTTTTCTCGAACAGCTTTTTCCCGAGCGCCATGCGCTGGGACAGCTTGGTTGCATAATCCTTTTTCTCTGAGTCTGAGAGCATGCGCTCCATTATGAGCCTGGTGAAATTCTGGCTCGTCTGCGAAACGTCAAGCAACGCGCCCTGCGCCTCGCCAAGCGTCATCTTGACCGTGTCGGGGCGGAGGATTTCCACGCCTATCGGCGAGTATTGGGCCGCGATGCGGACAAGGGTGGGGAAGTCGGACGCCAGCAGCTTCACTTCCGCCCAGGTGGAGAATATCCCTTCCTTCTCGATGGGCTGGTCTATCTCGCCGACCGCGTATATGACGCCAGGCTCGCGCGTGAGCTTGCCGATGAAGCCAACCATGAGGTTCTTGACCGCCTCGGCCTGCGTGGCATGGAGGTCGAAATACACCATTGCAAGGTAGCCGCCCTCGCGTATGGCGTCGTCTGTCATTTCGTCAACTGATTTGTCCTTTGGCATGTGATTACCGAAAGCGATATTGTGGAGAATAGCTTTTTAACCTCACTATCAGCGTGCGCGGGCATGAGCAACACTAATAAAAGATGTGCTTGCGTATTTTGCGCATGGGCGACGGCAAGGACGAAACCGAGCTGGAGGCAGGGGAAGAATTCGGCGACGGCGAGCCTGAGGAAGAGGTGAAAGCGCCAGTTGCGGGAAGAAAGGCGATGCCGCGCAGGGAGGAGGCGCCCGGCAGGCGCTCGAGGAAGCGCGCGGGCGGCGATGATGATGCCGAGATTGATGATTCCGAGGAGCGGCGCGCGGCGACTGCGGAGCTCCCATCCGACATGAAGCTCGAGAAAATCGTGGCGCTGCCCACCTGGCGCGAGATGCTGCTTGACTTGGTGGCGACGAAAAAGCTCGACCCGTGGAACATAGACATCGTGGAAATCGCCACGGGCTACCTTGAGAAGATAAAGAAGATGGAGATGCTGGACCTGCGCGTGCCTGCGAACCTGATACTTGCGGCGGCGATACTGCTGCGCTTCAAGTCCCAGGCGCTCCGCTTCGACGAGGAAGTGCAGGTCGTGGAGGAGCAGACATACGTCGAGGAGGATGCCGAAGCTTCGGTGATACCCGTGCTTGAGCTCCAGGCGAGGATACCGCCCACGCGCATGGTGACGTTGGACGAGCTTCTCTCCGCAATGGAGAAGGTGTTTGACGACCAGAAGAAGCGCGAGGAAAAGGCGCACAAGGTGGAAATCCCGACGGTGATAAACATCCAGATGCCCGAGTTCAACATCGAGGAGAGGATGGAGAAGGTGTATGGGAGGATACTTGGCGAGAAGGACGCAGAGGGGCTTGCCACGTTCTCGTCGTTGCTCAGCGAGAGGACGCCAGTCGAGATGATTGCCACCCTTTTGCCCCTGTTGCACCTTGTGCAGGACAGGCGCGTTACGATTTTCCAGGAGAAGATATTCGGGGAGATATTCATAAGGGTGAAGGAAACGGCAGGAGCAAAGACAGCGTGAGGGATGAAAAAGTTGCAGACAACTTTTTCAGCAGTGGAATTATAGAAATTCCACTACAAAAACAAACTGGGGCAAAACCACATCGAGAGATGGTATTTATGGAAGACATCGAGGCACAGCGCATAATCGAAGCGGCACTTTTCATGTCCAGCCGCCCGCTAACGCTGCCTGAGCTGGGAAAGCTCATCGGCGTCGCGGCGCCCGGCTTTGTGAGCCAGAGGGTGCGCGCGGTTCAGGACGCCTACAACGGGCTGGGCGGCGCGGTGGAAATCGCGGAGGAGGACGGGAAGTTCTACATGCGCGTGCGCCAGCAGTACGTGCCGTTCGTGAAATCTTTCGCATCCGCGGCTGAAATCTCGCCGCATGCGCTCAAGACGCTTGCCTATGTCGCGAAAAGCGAGGGGATAACGAAGCACGCGCTTTTCCTCAAGCTTGGCGGCGGGATTTACGAGGACATAAACGAGCTGGTGGAGCGCGGGTTCGTCACCACCAAGCGCGAAGGCAGGACGCGCGCAGTCAACACAACCGCGAAATTCAAGGCATATTTCGGGCAGACGCAGTGACGGGCATCCTTAGGCGGCCATCCTGCGCATGTTTCCAGCCGCTGCGTTTGATGGCAGGCGCAGCGACAAGTGTTGCGTGACAGCACTTATGGCAGAATGCCGCTGCGTTTGAGGGCAGCCCCGCCTATTTTTTTCTTTTTTTGCCCATAGGCTCAAGGGCAATGGACGGATTGCCGAAAAATTCCTCAAGCCCATCTAGGAGAAACGAATAAGTTCGATTCCTTGTGTCAAGCCAGCGGTTATCTCCAATTGAGGCGTGCTCGCTGTTTGTCAGGGGACCCGCCTCCTCAGCCGGAGCAAGCGGCATTCCAATCCTGTGTTGGACATCGGAAAATGAATGGTAGATGTCAGTTGAAAGCGGCAGCGACACGGCATATTCCGGCTTGAGTGCGTTGCTCTTCTCGGCTTGGCACCAGATATTCTCCATCGTCAGTGGGAGATTGTAGCGGTAGGCTTTCAGGGCGGCGCCGATGAGCGACCTGTCCGTGAACATCTCTATGGCATTGGCCACCATTGCATGGTAAGGGCTTGTGCGCCTCTTCTCGCCAATCTCCTCCACCACGCGCATGGCTTCGCCAGCGTTCCATTTGTCATCAAGAAAGAGTTCGATGTTCAGCCTGCCCTTGTTCATGTCTTCCACTTCGCGCACCAGCCCCCGCACGTCCTGGGCAACGACCCGCAATTCGTACAGCTTGGCTGGAGCAGGCGTTTTGCCGCATTGCGACAGGATTTCCGCGTGTTTTACCTTAAGGTCGCTGAAATCGGTTTGGACCCGCTGGTAATGTTTTGCCGCCACAGGAATTCTTTTCATTCTCTGGGAAATGGGAGGCAGCTCACACGGAACGAGATATTTGTTTGGCATGTTTTTACTTTTATAATAACAATTTATAAACTTGACCCCGGCATGGCCATCCTGCACCGGCGCGAAGGCGGCCAGGGTGCAGGCGCATTTAAATTGTTTTGGCGGAAATGGGGAAGGGAGGTAATCCTATGGCAGGTGCGAACGTTCTTACGCTGACAAGCTCCAACTTCGACGCAGAGGCGAAAAAGGGAGTGATGCTGGTTGATTTCTGGGCGCCGTGGTGCGGCCCGTGCAGGATGCTTTCGCCGGTGGTGGATGCGCTGTCCGAGGAGATGAAAGGCTCGCTTAAGGTGGGCAAGGTGAACGTGGACGAGCAGCCTGACCTGTCGGAGAAATTCGAGGTGGCATCAGTCCCCACGCTGCTGCTTTTCAAGGACGGCAAAATAATCGCCAACCGCGTGGGCGCTGCAAACAAGGATGCGCTCAAGGAATGGATTGGCGCGAGCCTGAAGGAGTGAAGGAATAAAAAGCCCCTTAGGGATAACATGGGCATGGCACCCACGATTGCCGAGCTAAAGGAGAAGATTTTGCCCATACTCTTAAAGCACAGCGTGAGGAAGGCCGGGATTTTCGGCTCAGCCGCGCGAGGCGAGATGAAAAAGAAAAGCGACGTGGATCTTTTGGTCGAGCTTGACGATGGGGTAAGCCTCCTGGGAATGGCTGAAATCAAGATTGAGCTTGAGGAAAAGCTTGGCAGGAAGGTAGACCTTGTAGAATATGCCATGATAAAGCCGCGTGTAAGGGACAGGATACTTGCAGAAGAGGTAAGCGTGATATGAAAAGGGACTATTTGCTCTACATGGACGATATTATTGAATCAATCCAGAGAATAGACGAGTATCTTTTGGGATTGAGCTACGAGCAATTCGCGGAAGATTTGAAGCTCGTTGATGCCGTCAGCAGGAGGCTTGAAATAATAGGGGAGGCGGTAAAGAACATTCCTGTTGAAACCAAGGAAAAACAGCCAGGACTGCCTTGGAAGGGGATTGTCGGAATGAGGGATGTCCTTGCCCACGGCTATTTCGGGATTGACCCAAAAAGGGTTTGGAACATTGCCAAAAACGACCTGCCATCGCTTAGGCAGGGCATAACTGCACTGAAGGCAAGCATAGAGAACGAAGGGAAGGGAAAGACATGACTGATTATTCCGCGCCCAAGGGAATGAGGGACTTTCTCCCCGAGGAGGCAGCAAAGCGCGAGTGGGCAATCGGAATAATCAAGGGCACTTACAGGAAGTTCGGCTTTTTGCCGATGGACACGCCTGCGCTAGAAATGGTGGAAGTGCTGGAAAGGAAGTGCGGCGACGAGATAAAGGGCCAGCTTTTCAGGATGGACGACGGCAGGACGGCGCTCAGGTTTGACCTTACAGTGCCGCTTTCGCGCGTGGCATCCTCCAACACGTTCAAGAAGCCATTCAAGAGATATTGCATTGCGCCCGTCTGGCGCCGCGAGGAGCCGCAGAAGGGGAGGTTCCGCGAGTTTTACCAGGCTGACGCCGACATCATAGGCTGCCCAACAATCCGCGCTGAGGCGGAGCTTATCGCATGCGCGGTTTCCGCCATCGAGGCGCTCGGCTTTTCCGGGGAGGTGGTGCGCCTGAACGACAGGCGCGTGATATCCGCAATTGCAAGCGGGCTCCTGCCAGGCAAGGAGGGGGAAGTGCTCCGCATACTTGACAAGCGGGATAAAATCGGCGACGCCGCATGCGCGGAGATGCTTGCTGCGGCGGGCGCGAAGCAGAAGGACGCGCAGAGGCTGGTTGCCGACTTGACCGCTGCGGGCGGGAACACGGAGCGCCTCGCGCTTGCCGCGAAATATTCGCCTGAAGCCGCAGAAAGCCTGAATGAGATACTCGCGCTTGCGAAGGAATATTCCCCGAAGATAAAAATCGAGGTGGACCTGTCGCTCGTGCGCGGGCTTGGCTATTACACCGGCGCGATATTCGAGATTTCGCTCGGCAAGGAGATGGGGAGCGTGGCAGGGGGCGGAAGGTACGACAACCTGCTTTCAATGTACGGGCAGGGGGACAGCGCAGTCGGCATTTCGCTCGGCTTTGAGAGGCTCATGGCCCTCATGAAGGGGCGCGCGCAGGAAAAGCGCGGCGTGTTTGTCGCCGCGGCGAAGGACGAGTTCTACCCCTATGCGCTTTTTGTTGCCGCAAAGCTCCGCGCGCAGGGAGTGGAGGCGCAGACCGACCTGAACGCGCGCAATCTGAAAAAGCAGATGGATTACGCCGCAGGCTGCTGCCGCTACATCGCGGTGGTGGGCGAGCGCGAGAAAAAGGAGGGAAAGGTTACTCTTCGCGACCTTCAGAGCGGAAAGGAGGAGCTTCTTTCTGTTGAAGAGGCTGCGAAGAAATCGGCAGAGTGACCATCTTCCTTTCAGGCAGGCTCAGCTTTTTTGCAATCTTGGCAATGAGGTCCATGTTTATTGCCAGCGAGAACATGATGCCCAGCGCGCTTGCCATTCCAAACACCCCGTTTGCAGCGCTTGCAATCGCTCCGGCGCCCATCGAGGAATACATTTCCACAAAACTGAATAACTGGATGACGTCGAGGGGGGCGGAGAGGGCAAAACCGCGCGCCCATGTGGAAACCACGATTGGCTCTATTTTTGCGAATGCGGACAGCTTGTCCCTGAACGTGGTGGCGCCAAGCGCCTTGGCGGTTGTGAGGAACCAGGCAACCTGCCCTGCAACAAACGAGGCTGCATGGTCGCCAAGCAATATGCCGACAGCAACGCCATATGCCCCGAAGCTTTCCCCAAGATAGCCGGCATACCGCCCTGCGCAGGCGGCAATCTCGGAGACCACCGTGCTGAATATGAGAAGCCCCGCGGCGGATGCATAGCACTTTCCTGAAACCTCGGATTTGATCTCGCGGAAATCCTTCAGGATGAGAACAGGGTGCTTTGCATAATCGGCAAGCTTGCGGATGGCTGACAGCGAGTCTGAAAGGAAGCCCGACAGAAATTTGCGCACGGGAGAGAAGCGCGCGGCTGGCTTTGCTTCCGGCACAGAAGGGGCTGAAAGGGAGTAGGACGCGCCTGAGCCGGCAGAATTGGCGCCGAGGCTGTTGGGCATGATTTTGGCGCTTGGCTTTTTGCGCCCAAAAATGCGAAGCGGGGCAAATTTCCGAAAGGCGCTGATGCGCGAAGTGGAAGATGCGGATGCGCCAGGCGCGGAGAATGCCGCTGTTCTCGATGTAGCAGATTGTGTAAGCTGTTCCAAATTATCAACATGTATTTAATGTTGCTACCACTTTAAAAAGCTTCACTTCAGGCGCAGCAGCCTGCTCCTCCCCTGCCCGCTCTGCACAGCCTCCGTCCTGAGGATGCCGATTTTTTCCAGCGTGTCAATCCGCTGCCTAAGCGCGCGGTCCCCGGAAACGCTTCGGAGCGCGGCGTAGAGCTTGCCGCTTTCCAGCCCCTTTTCCCCTGCCGCGCGCACTTGCTCCACGATTTTCCGGTCCAGCTCGTCAAGCGCGGGAAGCTTGCGCTCCGCCTTGCTTTCCGAGGATGACAGCGCCTCTTCCTGCGTGGCGCGCACATGCCCCACTTCCACGCGCGCGGCGTTCTCCCTTTCTGCCGCCTTCCCCGCGGCGCGAAGCAGCGCGAATGCAACGCGCGCGTCGCCGCCTCTTTTCACTGCAACCGCCGCGCAAAGGGGCACCACTTCGGAATCGAGCGCGCCCTCGAAAAATGCCTTTTTTGCGCGCTGCCCCAATATTTCCTTGAGCTGCGGCACTGAATAGGATGAGAACTTGTGGGTGTGCTGAACGAATGAGGAGCGCACGCGCGCGTCAAGCCGCGTGTGGAATTCCTCGTCGTTCGTTATCGCAATCACCGCGGTCTTGAGGGAGTGGAGCTCCCCTGCGCGGCACAGGTCGTAGAGTATCTGCACCCCGTCGGACGAGGCTTCGAGCCTGTCGGCCTCGTCCAGCACCACGATAGGTATGCGCTCGTCCTTCCTGGCGATTTCAAACACGCGCGAGAGTATCTCGTCGGCGGCAATGCCCCTGCGGGGGAGCATTTCGCCAAGCTCGTCCGCGATTTTTGAGAGTATGGAGAAGCGGCTGGGCGACTCCCAGCAGTTGATGTAGATGGGAAGCGGGCGCGCGGAATATTCCGAGAGCTGCTTGAGGACGTAGCGCGCGCACGTCGTCTTTCCCGTGCCCGGAGGGCCGTACAGCAGCGCGTGCTCGGGCTGGCGGTTTTCCGAGGCGGGCTGGAGGCAGTAGGCAAGCTCCTTCACCTCGCGCTCGCGGCCAGGCAGTTCGCCCGGCAAATAGTCGGGCAGGAGCGCGTTCTCGTCGCGGAAAATCCTGTTTTCCCCGCGAGGAGTGCGGAAGATATTCGTGGGCGCCATGCTGCATAAAGCGGCAGGGAGTTTTTTAATTCCAGCCTGCCAATTCGCTGCGGGAGGAAATAGCGCACGCGGCGCGCGGATGGCAGGCGCGGCGTGCAACGGGGAATGCATATGAAAGCCATAGCAGACCTGCACATACACTCAAAGTACTCGCGCGCCACCTCGCCGGGCATGGAGCTTGAGACGCTTTCCAAGTGGGCGAAGATAAAGGGCATTGACATAGTGGGAACAGGCGACTTCACGCACCCCGAATGGTACAAGGAACTGCAGACAAAGGCGATTGAATCCGATGCCGGCTTCCTGCAATACGGCGGCGTGAATTTCTGCCTGTCGTCCGAGATTTCATGCATCTATACGCAGGGCGGCAGGGGGAGGCGCGTGCACATCGTGGTGCTTTCGCCCTCGCTTGAAATCGTGGCGCAGATAAACGAGGCGCTGGGGAAAAAGTACAATTTGAAGTCCGATGGGCGCCCGATAATCGGGGCGAGCGCGCTTGAGCTTGCCGACATCGTGCTGGGCATTTCCGACAAGAACATCGTGGTGCCGGCGCACATCTGGACGCCTTGGTTCTCCGTGTTTGGCTCGATGAGCGGGTTTGACTCGCTCAAGGAATGCTTCGGGGAAAAAGAAAGGAATATTTACGCCGTGGAGACCGGCTTGTCCTCGGACCCGGCCATGAACTGGCGCCTGTCCGGGCTGGACAGGGTGCAGCTGCTGTCGAATTCCGACTCGCACTCCCCCGAGAAGATAGGCAGGGAGGCGAACGTGTTTGACCTGGACCATCTCACATACAATGAGATGTACGAGGCGATAAGGTACAAGCAGAAAGGGAAGCTGGCATGCACATACGAGTTCTACCCTGAGGAGGGCAAGTACCATTTTGACGGGCACCGCGCGTGCAAAGTATCGTTTGCCCCGGAGGAAACGAAAAAGCTCCGCGGGATTTGCCCGGTCTGCAAGCGCCCGCTCACCATCGGGGTGATGAACAGGGTGGACGCGCTGGCGGACAGGCCCGACGGCTTCAAGCCCAAGGGCGCGGCGCCGTTTGAAAGCCTGGTCCCGCTCAAGGAAGTGCTTGGCGAGGCGATGGGAAAGCCTGCGGCAAGCAAGGCTGTGGACGCGGAATATTTCAAGCTCATACATGCGTTCGGGAACGAGTTTGCGGCGCTCCATGCGCCTGCCGCGCGCCTGAAGAAGGCGGCTGGGGAAAGAATAGCCGAGGCGATAAGGCGTGTTGAGGAAGGCAAGGTGAAGAAGGTTGCCGGCTTTGACGGCGAGTACGGGCACATAATCATTTTCGGGAAGGATGAGAAGGAGCGCGAAGCCGGGCAGAAGACGCTGGGGGAGTTTTAACCCGTCTTTTGCAGCCAGATAAACCAGTGGTTCTTTTTTTCCTTTACTGGCGGGTCAAATGCTTTTACAGCATAAACCGGGGTGTTGCAACTGAGGCATTTGCCAAATGCCTTTGTGTCCAAGCCACCTGAAAACAGTGCGCTTCCGCCAGGCTTCAGCAGGAACATTGCGTTCTCAACCGCAGGGCAGAGCTGCTCGTACACGCCATAGTGCGAGAGCACGAAATCGTAAGAGGCGCCCGGAAAATGGAGGTAAAGGTCCTTTGCCTGGGTGAATTTTGCAATGCGCGCGATATCCGGCGCCATGTCGTGCGCGCGGGAGAGGGAAGTGCAATCGAACGAAATGCCGAACATCTCAAAGAACGCCAGGTCAATATTTTTTCCTGTCCCTACGCCTATGTCAAGCACGTGGAGCGGCACTCCGTCGCGCCTTGCCTCAAGCGCGGCTTTTGCCAGGAGAAGCTTGACATTGGGGCGCGGAGGGGCCGGCTCGTAATCAGCCTCAGAGGCGTAGTGCTGAAGGGAGGTGTTGACGTATTCCCAGGCAGAATGCAAGCCGTGCCGGGATTCAAGAGTGGAAAAAACCTCGAGATACGCACCCTTTTTGCGCCCATATTTCCTGAAAAGATAGCCACTGGAGAACTGGGGGCTTGACGCAGTGTTTCCATCGGGCAGCTCCCGCCTGCCGGCTGGCGTATCGACTGATTTTCGATGCAACACTCCTAATAGGTGCATACACAGGCATATGACTTTACATATTTATATACTTTTCTAAACAATCTAGCATGAGAAAGGACGCCCGCCCGCACCAAAACCCGCCCCCTTAATAAGCTTTTGAGGCTTTTTTTAGAGAAGAAAACAAGGGGTGTCCCCTATGGCAAAATCAATTGAACTCAAGGTTGCAGAAGCGCTCCAGAACGACGTTGGGCGCGGGCTTGTGCGCATGGACTCCAAGGCAAGGAAGGATTTGGATGTCAACACAGGGGACATAGTGGAGCTTAAGGGCAAGCGGAGCACCGCTGCGCTCGTATGGCAGGCGCACCCGCAGGACGAGGGCATGAACATCGTGAGGATGGACGGCTACCTGCGCCAGAATACGGGCGTCGGGCTTGGCGACAAAATCACGCTGAAAAAGGCAGAGCTCAAGGAGGCGAAGAAAGTGGTGCTCGCCCCCACGCAGCCCATGAAATACTCGCCCGGATTTGACCAGTTCGTGAAAAAGAAGATGGTGGGGCGCGCGATAAACCGGGGGGACACAGTGTTCATCGGCGTGTTCGGCACCAGCTTCCCGCTCGTGGCGGCATTGGTGCAGCCCGCGGGGATTGTGATGATAAACGAGAGCACGGAGCTCGTGCTCAAGGAGGCGCCGGAGAAGGAGACGGCGCAGATTGCCTCCATCACCTATGAGGATGTGGGCGGCCTGAAGGACGAGGTGCAGAAAATCCGCGAGATGGTGGAGCTTCCGCTTCGCCACCCCGAGCTGTTCGAAAGGCTCGGGATTGAAGCGCCGAAAGGCGTGCTGATATACGGCCCGCCGGGCACCGGAAAGACGCTGCTTGCGCGCGCGGTGGCATCCGAGAGCGAGGCCAACTTCATACACATAGGCGGGCCAGAGCTTGTTTCCAAGTTCGTGGGCGAGTCCGAGGAGAGGCTGCGCCAGCTTTTCAAGGACGCGCAGGAGAATGCGCCCTCAATCATTTTCATGGACGAGATTGACGCCATTGCCCCCAAGCGCGAGGAGGCGCAGGGCGAGGTGGAAAGGAGGATGGTGAGCCAGCTCCTTACCATGCTCGACGGCCTGAAGGCGAGAGGGCAGGTAATTGTCATCGGCGCGACAAACCGCCCGAACAGCATTGACCCGGCGCTCCGCCGCCCCGGAAGGTTTGACCGCGAAATAGAGCTTGGCGTGCCGGACAGGCAGGGAAGGAAGGAGATACTGCAGATACACACGCGCTCCATGCCGCTTGCCGAGGACGTAAATATTGACGAGCTTTCCAACATCACGCACGGCTACACGGGCGCCGACGTCTCGGCGCTCACCAAGGAGGCCGCGATGAAGGTGCTGAGGAGGATATTGCCCAAGATAGACCTTGAGCAGGAGTTCATCCCGGCTGAGATTCTTGACAACCTGAAGGTGACGCGCGAGGACTTCTTCAATGCGCTGCGCGAGGTGCGCCCATCCGCGCTCCGCGAGGTGTTCATCGAGCGCCCCAACGTGCACTGGGCCGACATCGGCGGGCTGGAGAACGTGAAGAAGGAATTGAAAGAGGCCGTGGAGCTGCCGCTTCGGAGCCCCGAGGTCTTCACGCGGATGGGAATCCGCCCGGTGAAGGGGATTTTGCTCGTGGGATTGCCCGGAACAGGAAAGACGATGTTCGCAAAGGCGGTTGCGACGGAGACGGAGGCGAACTTCATTTCCATCAAGGGGCCCGAGGTGCTTTCCAAGTGGGTGGGCGAGTCGGAAAAGGCGGTGCGCGAGACATTCAGGAAGGCGCGCATGGCTACGCCCTGCATAATATTCATTGATGAAATAGACTCCATCGCGCCCTCAAGAGGGGGCGGGGACGACGGCAGCCACGTGACCGAGAGGGTGGTGGACACGCTGCTCACCGAGATGGACGGCTTGACAGGCCTGAAGAACGTGGTGGTGATTGCCGCGACAAACAGGCCAGAGCTCATGGACATGGCGCTCATGCGCGGCGGCAGGTTCGACAGGATTATCGAAATCCCCGTGCCCGAGGAGAAGACGCGCACCGAGATATTCAAGCTCCACACGAAATCCATGCCGCTTGCGAAGGGCGTGGATGTTTCCGAGTTTGCCAAGAAGACGGACGGCTATACCGGCGCGGACATCGAGAACGTCTGCCGCGAGGCGGGCATGGCAGCGATTAGGCGCGGCATCAATGTGGACAAGGTGGAGGAAAAGGACTTTGAGGAGGCGCTTGCAACCGTGAAGCCATCTGTCACCAAGTCATATGTGGAGAAGATAAGGAAATTTGCCAAAGGCGACGGAAATACCATGTACAGGTAAGCCTTGCGCAGATGCCCGGTGTTCCCATGATTAACCTGAACAGGATGAAGGTGGACCAGCAGGAGGCATTCGACATCATAGTGTCGGTGCTTGCCATTGCCCTGATTTTCACGTTCTACCAGCTCGGCCTGAAGCTTGAGCCGTCCACTTTCCTTTTCTACATGGCCGCGGCGGTGATAACGCTCGGCTCGGGATTTGTGCTCCATGAGCTTTCGCACAAGTACTATGCCATAAAATACGGCGCGCGGGCGCGCTTCGTGGCGTGGCCCGCCGGCTTGGCGCTTGCGCTGGCACTGGTAGTGGTGCCGCAGGTGATATGGGGGCCTGGCGCGGGCATTTTCTTCATCGCCCCCGGCGCGGTCTACATCTACGCCATGCGCCCGATTTCCATCAAGGAGAACGGCATCATTTCGCTTGCAGGCCCTGCGGCAAACTGGGCGCTTTGCATCCTGTTCCTTGCGCCGCTCCTGCTCCTTGACCTTCCGCTGCAGCTTGCAAGGGTGTTTTCCATAGGGTTTGCGGTGAACTCCTGGCTCGCGCTTTTCAACCTCATCCCGTTCTACCCGCTCGACGGCAGCAAGGTGCTTGCATGGGACTGGAAGATATGGCTCGCAGCTGTGCTGGTTTCATTCACGCTCGTGGGCCTGCCGTCCATTGCCTGAGGTCGTTTGCTTTATGAAAGGTGCAGAAGCCGTTTTGAAGCGGGTACGCGTGCTCTCCTTCCCGGCAGTGGAAAAATTCCGCCCCAAGAAAAAATACCGCGCGGCTGCGCTTGACGAAAAAATCAGGAGGGAGCGCACGCGCCGCGAGGCGCGCCTGCTCGCGCGCGCCAAGGAGGCAGGGGTGCTCTGCCCGGTTGTCTATGAAGTGTCGGATTTTGCGATACGCATGAAGTTCCTGGATGGGAAAATGCTTTACCATGAGATGAGGAAGAGGGCGATAACGCAGAATGAGATTGCCTCCGCCGCGCGCATACTCGCCGCGCTGCATTCCGTTGGCATTGTCCACGGCGACTTCACCCCTGCAAACCTCATGAACACGCGCGAAGGCATGGCCGTTATTGACTTTGGCCTGGGGAGCATCTCGAATGACGACGAGGACATGGGAATGGACATTCTTACAATGAAAAAGGCGCTTGCGGCTTTTTCAGAAGTCGGCCTTGCAGAGCACGGCTCTGCAAGGGACGGTTGCCGAAGGCAAGCGGAGCGGGGGCGCTCGACTAAGATGGAAAAGGCGCTGGGAAAGAAGAAGGGCGGCGCGTTTGTAGCCGCCTATTCGCGCGCGGGCGGCAAGCCGTCGGTTGTGAGGATGGGCGCCGAGATTGAGAAGCGCGGCAGGTACATGGAGAGGGGCTAGCGGCGCTGGCGCGCAGGAGAAACGGAGAGGGTGCAACATGGCCGGGAAAAAAATCGCATCAGGGGACGACAAATCCAGGATTGAGTCGGACATCCGCCAGTTCCACGAGAACGTGGGCGAGGTGAAAATCACCGATGAGACAGGGGATGTCGTGGAGCTTGCGAAGCAGTACTGCGAGGACACAAAATATTTCCTGGAAAAGAAGGACTACGTCACCGCGTTCGGCTGCATAAACTACGCGCACGGGCTCATTGACGCCTACCGGAAGAAATGGCGGGACTGAGCCGTGGGTTGCCGCAGGCTGGGCTGAGATGGGGCGCTTAGCAAGCCTTTTTAAGATGATGGGCAATAAAAGATGCCACTGACGAAGAGAAATATTCATTAGGTGACTTATTGGGATCAAGACCGAGAAAATGGAAAAAGAAAGGACGCATGCGCTGGAAATGGCTCAAGAAGAGGCGCAAGCGACTGAAGCGCAAGCTTAAGCGCAGAGTCGGCGAGCTGTAAGGCTTGCCTGGCTCTTTCGCCGGCAGAAAATGTCCATATAGCGCGAGCGCTGGCTTTCGCTTGGCAAAATTTGGCTTGCAGCGCGGGCTTTGGGCGGGCGCTTTCACCTGCAGGGCAGACATATTTCATAGCGTAAGCCATTGCACATCCCATGCGCTCCCTCCCTTGCTTTCGCTGATTGGAAAAAAAGATGGCATGCGCATTATCTCACGATTGCGCCGAGGGACACCAGGTCGCGGAAGAAGTTGGGATAGGAGGGCGAGACGCATTCGCTGTCGTTTATTACTGTGGGCCCCTGGGCGCACACTGCTGCTGCCGCGCAGGCCATAGCCACTGCCGCGTCCCTGCCAGGGTCTATTTTCGCGCCGACGAGCTTTCCGCCAGTTATGGCAAACGAATCGCCCTCGCGCTCTATCTTCGCCCCCATCTTGCCAAGCTCCTGGCAAAGCTTTTGCGCGCGCACGAGGTGGCGGTGCGGAAGCGAGTGCAGGTTCCCTATTTTTGTCTTCCCGCTTGCCGCGCTTGCAAGCACGAGCGCGTGCGGCAGGTACATGCCTGTTCCGGGCGCATCAAGCTCCATTGGGGAAAGCGAGCCTGCGGAAACCGAGATTTCGTGCTTGCGGATGGTTACGCCCGCGCCAAATTCCCGGAACACATTGCAGTGGGCCTGCCAGTCGCAGCTTCCCGTCAGCGTGGCTTTGCCTGAAAGCGCGCCAGCGAGCAGGAGGAACGAGGAAAGATAGGGGCTTGCGGGCACCTTTATCTCGCTTGGAGGCGAGTACGCCTGGCCGCCGGGAAGGGAAATCAGCTCGTCCTTGTCGGAGTAGAATTCTATGCCGTATTCCTTCATGAGCGAAATCGTGTCCAGCACATAGTGCCTGCCAGGCACGCTGCCGTCCAGCCCTATCGAGGCGACCTGCCCAAGGAGGGGGGCGCATAAAAGGATGCCAGACAGGAATTGCGAGCCCAGCTGCCCCGGATATATCTGTTCTTGCGCCGAGAATGGCCCCTTGACGATTGCCGGGAGCGCGCCCTGGTATGCAGTTTCCGCCCCGGCGGCATCGAGGAAGCCGAAGAAGGGGGAAAGGTCCTTTGCAGACATGCGTGGCGAGCCCGAGATTTTCACTTCGCTGTCAAACGAGGCGGCAAAGGGAAGGAAAAGCTTGAGGGTGGAATTGCAGCCGCCGCAATCAAACGAGAGCGGCGCCGCCAGCTCCTCGGGGCCGAAAACGTCCGCCACCCCGCCGCTTTGGGCAATGTCCGCCCCGAAAGCGCGGCAGGCGGCGATGGTGGACGCCGTTCCGGGCAATGATGGGAGGTTGCTGACAACCGTCTGCCCGGGCGTGAGGGTGGAGAGAAGCAGCGCGCGGTGCGCCATTGGGGCTGATGGAGGGGCGTCTGCCCCGCCGGAAATTATTGAACGGCGTATCTCGGCTTGCATGCCTAATGCTTGCAGGCAAGCCTTTTATTGCATATGCAGCCCGCGGATTTCCGCATGCGGCTGGCGCCAAGGCGGGCTGCATGCGGCTTTTTATTGCAATGCGGGAAAAAACCGGCATGGCAAAAGCAATCGAGGAAGGCTCTGCGCGCATTTCGCTTGCCAAGGGAGTGTTTTTCAATCCGGAGATGGAGCTTTGCAGGAGCGTGTTCTCGCTCGCGGTTGGCGCCATCGGGGGGAAAATTGACCTCGTTGATGCGATGTGCGCAAGCGGGGCGCGGGGCATACGCTACAAGCTTGAGAATGGGAATGTCGGGAAGCTGGCGCTTGTTGATGCCAACAAATCCGCGGTTGCGTGCGCGAGGAAAAACGCCGCGAAGAACAGGGTGAAGTGCCGCGTTGCCCATGCTGATGCGAACGGATTCCTGCGCGAAAATGCGTTTGACTTTTTGGAGCTTGACCCGTTCGGCTCGCCGCAGCCGTTTCTCCACGACGCTGCGCGCTCATTGGCTGCCAAGGACAATGGATGGCTCTGCGCCACCGCCACGGATGTTGCGGTGCTTTGCGGCGCGCACCACGCGGCGTGCCTGAAAAATTACGCCGCCGCGCCGCTGAACAACGAGTTTTGCCATGAGAATGCGTGCAGGATACTGTCCGCAGCGGTGGCGCGCGAGTTTGCGCCTTTCAACCTTGCCGCGACCCCGGCATTCACGCTTTCGCACAGGCACTATGTCAAGGTGCTTTTCTCGGTCTCGCGCGGGGCTGAAAAGTCCGTCGAGGCGATGAAGAAAATAGGCTTTGTTTCCTATTGCCCGTCCTGTCAGTGGCGGGACGGGAAGAGGCTGCCGCTTGCAAGGGAATGCCCGTACTGCAAGGCGCAGCTGCAGATTGGGGGGTCGCTTTACATAGGCGCACTTTGGGATTCCGCGCTCCTGGAAAGGATGCTCCTGCTCAATGCCGAAAGAAAATACTCCAAAGCAAAGGAAATCGAGAAGCTGCTTTTCGCCATGCGTGACGAGAGCAGGATAGACGCCATAGGCTACTATGACCTGCACGTCGTTGCAAAGAAAAGGGAGTCGAAAATATTGCCAATTGAGGAGGCGGTTGAAAAAATCAGGAAAGCCGGCTTTGCAGCCTCGCGCACGCACTTCTGCCCCACGGCTGTGAGGACGGATGCGCCGCACGGGAAGGCGCTGGAGCTGCTTTCCGGAAAAAGCGCCGACCCCGGGAAAATGAAGGGCAACGCCTGACGCGCAGATTTTGGCTGGATAGTGCCTTTTTAACTTTTTTGAGTAAATCTTCGACTACGCGCCACTGTAGCTCAACCTGGGAGAGCAATCGGCTGAAGCATTGCCTGCGCTTGCGTTGGCATTTCCGACACCGATGTGTTGCTGGTTCAAATCCGGCCAGTGGCATTGGACTTCTTTTTCTATTTGGTAAAGGTTATCCGAAGACAGTATTGCCATGCCTCGTTAGCTCATTGTGAAAGTTAATATTTTAAGATTTATAGCTATATTACCAAGTATGTTTGTCAAACTGCACAAAGGCGAATTGAAAAAACTGATGGCCGCCGCCATTCAAAGGGCAGGGTCAGAAAGAAAGCTTACTAAAGCAACAGGAATACCGTCGATTACAGTCTATTACTACAAACATGAGATATATCATATTTCAGAAAAACGGTTCGATAAGATAATCCATCTTTTGGGAATGTCAAGGGAAGCAACAGAGGCCAAAGTCGAATGCATGCTGCCGGCTAATTGGGGGCGCGTGAAAGGTGGAAAAAACTGTCTCGCTATGAAGAGGAAAAATGGAACTTGGAACGCTAATTTCAGGAAGATGATGCTGGGAAGCTCAAAAAATCTCAAAGCATGGCACAAAAAGATGAAAAAAGAACACCCTGTTGAATACCACATGGACCAATATCGGCGCTTCAAAAAGATAGGAGGATATAAGTATACTACAAATAGAGGTGAAAAAGTAAGAAATACTCTAGAAAAGAAGGTTGCAGATTGGTTATACGATGATGGAATTGCATATGAATACGAACCGTTGGTAAAGGGGCTAAAGAACTATTATTTTCCGGATTTCAAGATAGGTTCCCTAATAATTGAATGCACAATGTGGAGAGGGGAAGAAAAAGCTTACAAACTTTTACACAAAATTCGAGACCTAGAAAAAGTGGGCTTCGGAGTGATTGTGATTATTCCGCCTGATTTAAGACGTTTTTATAAAGCTTTAGACACATACCTGACAACTGATTTCTCCGAGTTGGAGAAACGCATCAATTTGCCTCGGTAGCTCAGTCTTTTCTTGAGGGGCGACCCTCTTGAGACTGAAAGGTAGAGCGATGGACTGTTATCGCGCATGCGCGCGGCAGCTATCCATAGGTCACAGGTTCAAGTCCTGTCCGAGGCGTTCCTCGTACTTTCGGGCAAAGCCCGAAAACTGCCCAACCGCTGCGGCGTTTGCGCATCCTGTCCGAGGCGTGGTGTTCCTATGGCTGAAAACAAGAAGGGAGAGAAGAAGATTGATTTTGCGAACGACAAGAAGCTTGCCGAGCTTCTGGAAAAGCTTGACAAGGAATTCATGAAGGAAATGGCGGGAAGGCCCTACCTCCTCGTGGCAACGTCAGGCTATGAAATAGGCAGGGATGGCGACAAGTCCACGCTTGCATCGCAGTGGAGCTGGCGCTCCAATGTGCTGGTGGGCAGCGAGGAAGGCGGCAAGATGGCGGATTTCCTCGCCGGACAGCTGAAGGATGTGGCAGACCACCCGGAATACGGCGTGAAGAAGAGATACAAGAAGTAAACTGCAGGCAGTTGCTTTTTTTCTTTTTCAATTTTCCCTGTTTCCCAGGCTTTCCTTTCCCTGTTTTCCAATTCATTTCTCTCCCAAGCAAGTGCACTCACTTTGAGAAGTAGAACTGCAGCGAGCGCGAGACTATCTTGATGCCTGTGAGTATGAAGCCCGCAAACACTATTATCAGCACCTGCACGCTCATGTCGGCGAAGAAGTACAGGAAAATCGCGGATGTGGAGGGCAGTATGTAGACGATGATGGCGAAATTCATGAGGTCCTCGATTGATTTGGAAGGCGTGCGGAGCGCGTTGGTGTATTCGCTTGTCCTCAGGCGCCGGAAGACAAGGTATTCGTTCCCTGCGACAAGAAGCGTGCCAAGCGCGAAGAGCAGCACGCCAAGGCTGAAATTTGCGAACACCATGCAAAGCGTGCCGACTATCAGGAGGATGGAAAAGGATATGGTGAACAGGAGCGAAATGCGCGAAAACTGCTCACGTTCGTTTGCCCAGAAAAGCATGATTTTACCTCTCGCAAAAACCCTATAATACGATGCCTGACGCGCGCGCAAAGCTCCCTGAAGGCAGCTCTTCCTCTATCTGCAACAGGCGGTTGTACTTCGCCGTCCGCTCTGCGCGGCACGGTGCGCCGGATTTTATCTGCCCGCAGCCCAGGCCGACCGCGATGTCCGCAATGGACGCGTCATCAGTCTCGCCCGAGCGGTGGGAGACGACTACCCCGAGCCCGTTCTTGCGGCAAAGCGCGGCTGCCGACATTGCCTCGGAAAGCGTGCCCACCTGGTTCACCTTGAGAAGGAGCGAGGAAAGCGAACCCTCTTCAATCGCCTGCGAGAGCCGCCCCACATTCGTCACGGTAAGGTCGTCAGCCACGAGCTGCACCTTGCCGGACAGGCGTGCGCGGAGCGATGCGAAATCGGAAAATGCCTCCTCGCAGAACGGGTCCTCGATGCTGATTATCGGATGGCTTTTTGCCAATGAGGCGTAGAAGTCCGACAGCTCGTCCGCGGAGAGCCGCTTGCCGTCCACAACATAGCTGGCGCTTTTTGCGTCGTAGAAAGACGACGATGCGGCATCGATGGCAAGGAGCACTTTCTTCCGGTAGCCCGCCTCCCCTATTGCGCGCTCAAGCAGGGAAAGCGCCTCTTCCGTGGAGCGGCAGGGAGGGGCAAAGCCGCCCTCGTCGCCCACGCCGGTTGCGGCGCCGCCGTATTTTTTCGCGATTATGCCGCGCAGTGAATGGTAGATTTCAGAGCCTGCACGGAGGGCCTCCGAAAACGAGGAAAAATGCAGTGGGAACACCATGAACTCCTGGATGGAGACGCCGTTGCCCGCGTGCTTGCCACCGTTGAGCACGTTGAGCATGGGCGCAGGGATTTTCCTGCCCGGAAAAAGCCTGTAAAGCCCTTCGCCCTTCTCGTTTGCGGCGCACTGCGCGCACGCGAGAGAAACCGCAGTGGTGGCGTTCGCCCCGAGCCGCGATTTGTTGTTTGTCCCGTCAAGCGAGCAGAGGCGCGCGTCAATGCCGCGCTGGCTTGACACGTCAAGGCCAAGAAGCGCGCGCGCAATCTTCCCGTTCACGTTTGCAACCGCCTTTGAAACGCCCTTGCCGCCCCATCTTTTCCCGCCGTCGCGAAGCTCAAGGGCCTCGTGGATGCCGGTGGATGCGCCCGAGGGGGAGGATGCCCTGCCAAAGCCGCGCGCGGTGCAGACGTCGGCCTGCACCGTGGGGTTGCCCCGGGAATCGAGTATCTGCCTGGCAATTACGCGCTTTATCGCACCGATGGAAACACCAAAAGAGAAATGCAGGCAGGATTAAAAAATGGTGAGGGCGGCAGGGCTGGCGCTGGATTGATAAAAACAGGAAAAAGAGAAACTTAAAGCGCCTTGAACTTTGCGCGCTTCTTCATGTCGGTCCAGCAGTCCTTGCAAATCACATAGCGGGTGACTTTTTTCACGCGCTTTGCGCTCTTCTTGCACGACTCGCACACCATCTTGCCGCATGAGTTGCACTTCTCAAGCGTGTATTCCTGCCCGCTGCATCTTTCGCAAATCAAACAATCACCATTCCACTGTTCTCCTCGATATAAGAGAAAACGAATATAAACCTGCGTCAGGAGGGGCGCTTACTTTTTCCCTTTTGCCCCGAGCATCTTCGGCAGCCCCTTTATGCTTTTCGGGCCGACAAACCCTGAAAGGCTGGATATGCGCCGCTTTGCCACCATCGCGTTCCAATTCTTGAGTATCTTCGCGCTTATGAAATATGTGCTGCCCACAGCCACAATCCCGGTGAAAACGGTCAGCAGCGAAGCCGCCGCGAAAAGCGGGATTGTCAGCATGATTGCCCCGAAGGAATAGGATATCACAAGATCGTGGAACTGGCCGCCGGTGTTCGGGGCGTATTTCTCTATTATTTTGTTCGCCTCGTCCTTGGCAGCGCGCAATGTTGATTCGCGCTTCTGGGAATTGCCGTCGCCTTTCTTGAGTTCCGAGGCAACGCGCTCGTAGTGCGATTGCAGCTCGCCAATCATGCTGTTTGCCGCTTCGCGGCTCCCGCAGGCTGAGATGACGTCATGCATCGCCTTTTCGTATGCGCCGGCAAAATCAGTGCGGACGGCCTGTGGCTGGAGTTCGCTTTTCTGCATGCCTTATTCACGAAGCGCATGAATATAAATATTCCGAGCGTTTAAATTGCATGAAACTAAAGCCGCTGTTTTTCATTTTTGCAGCAGTCGCACTCTTGCACAGCACCTCGCTTGGCACGCTGATATCCGCAGTAAACTCCCTTTGCGTTGGCATGGGGTCGCTCCTTCCTGTCGCTGCAATGCTCATGACGCTGCTTGCCGCCGTGATATAT
>JBAYMR010000002.1:0-97003 GCA_041663445.1 Candidatus Micrarchaeia archaeon | reverse complement strand
TTTAGCTGCAAGATCAATGTTTCTGTCTGCACCAAGATTAGATTTATTCCGCGCATAGGTCATCTTGATTTTTGGGTTGTTTTTCCTGAACAGGGCAACGTCATTTCCAGTGCTGTCAGGTGAACAGTTGTCATTGACATGGATGGCGATGTCATCCTCAAGGCAGTCGTTGGTCATCTGGTCCCTTATGTTGCCCAGGGTTTCCATTAGGAACTTAGATCTGTTATAGGTTGGGATAGAAATAGTAAGGACATGAGATTTAGACATGACTATCGAAGGGATAAAAAAGCTTAAAACCGTAAGCCATCAATATTTTTCTCTGTCGTGCAAACTTGCCTCTATATTGTGAGGAATGATTTGGGCAAAAAATCCCCTCATCTAATTCTGCCTTTTTGACGCTATCGGGTCTATCCACCCAGCCTTGTTCCCAGTGAAATTCTGCAGGCGGTAGATTTTCACTTCGCCGTTCTTGCTTGTGTAGACAAGGTCAAAGCCCGGAATCTCGCCTAGATAGTAGCCCCGGTAGAGATTGGAAGTATAGAAGCCCGTCTTTGCATCTTCCATGCCATCCACGAGCGTGCCGTTCTGCCCATACCACACTTTCTGATTGTTATAGACCATTTCCGCATAGATGACATCTGTCTGCTCGTCTATGACGCGGATGATGCCTTTTGAGAGCACCAGGTCACCGTTTGCGTCCTTCCTGTCAACGTAGTACGTGGCAGATATTTTCTCGCCCGTTGCGATTGTCGCATCACCAACGCAGTAGATGGGTGTGGATTGGTCAATTGCCTCCTTGCCCAGTCTGTAGGCGTACACGCCGGTGCGTTGTTGGCTCTCTGAAATGGTGCATGAGTTTGCAGCGGTTTGCGTGCGGGGGATGACTATCCGCTCTGGAGAGTGGTTGTATTCGCAAGTGGAGGTGCCTGGCTGCTCGTCAAGAGATGTTGCACCCTCGTGCACACATCCCAGGTAATTGAGTGCGCCGTACTTGCCGCCGAATGTGCTTCCGCCAATTAGTTCCACGTCGAAAAGGGCGTAGCGGCTGTCAAAATAGTTCATGCTGTCTATCAAGTCCTGCGCGTTTCCTATGATGTAGTCGTGCGCCACGCGGCCAATCATGCCAAGTGAAGCGTGATCGTTTCTAAGCACTGTGTTCCTGTCACCGAAGTAGTTTGTCCAGTGGCCATAGTCCCACCATGAGGTGACACGGTCTGAAGTATTGAGATTCTTATTTATCCATTCCATAGAGTCTATCCAGTAGTCTGAAATCCTGTTGCAGCGGAATTTCGCAGATGTCACTGCCTCGGAGGAGCGCCTTTGGGAGGTGGTATCGCTTGCAGGAAATAGCTCTTCCACTTTCATTTGAGACATCCAGCAGACATTGACGTCAAACTGGTTGTTTATGCTGTTTGAGAAGTTTGCGTATGCGCCTGCGTCGCAAAGCTGCTGTATCTGGTTGTATGGCACGCCCTTGGCTCGTAGGTCCTCGCAGAGCTTGGAAACCGCAGGCATCATTGCTATTGGATTGTCCTGGTAGCGCGGCTCAAGCGACTTGATGGTGAATATGTAGGCATATGGCGCCGGGCCTGCCGCCTGCTCATATACCACGAGCAAAAGCAGGAAGGCAAACGTCACTGAAACATACTTTGGTCCGTCGTGCATTATCTTTGTCTTGGAAGCAAGGTAGCGGAAGAAACGCTCCAATTCCGCCAGGGCGACGGCCGCAGCCACTGCAATCATCATGCCTGCGAAGATGGTGTACTTTATCTTGTTTATTCCAATGTAAAGGACAGGCATTGTGACCAAGAGGATGAGAAGCGGGATGGATGGAATCTCGCGCGCCTCATGCTTTCGTGTGAAGTGGCGCAGCGCCAGGCCAATCACTGCGATGGTAAGGAAGACGAAAAACAGCGAGTCCTCTTTTGTGCCAGTTGTCTGCTTCATGCCCACTAAAATGTTGAATGCAGCATCAGTGAGGCTGAAAAGCGCATTGCTCACCAAGGTGAACAGCGCGGCTATAAGGGATAGGGCCATGTAAATGAGATTTGATATAATTCCCAAACCAGATGCGTTTGCTTCGATGTAGTTCTTTGGCACAAGCGCAATGAAGCCGGCCTCGCCCTCAAATGAGCTCCCGGCCAGGTTCTGCTCGGCAATGGTCCGCTCGAGCGCGACCTTGAATTCGGCTGCGCCGATGTAGCCCGAGACTGTCTTTTTCGCAAAGCCACCAACAGGAGTGGCAACCACCAGGAGAATTGAGATGATGACTGCTGCGCCAATGACATAATACCGCTTTTTGTCATTCCAACCAAGGCCAATTAAACGCTGCACAACCAAGGCAAACGCCAGCCCGCCCAATGCCATGAGCACAGGTCCGGACGTAAGACTGCCAATGAGTGAGCCCCCATAGATTCCAGTGAGGATGACACCAATCAAAAAGCCACCAACTGCGAAGGCTAAAGCCATTACAAAGTCATTGCTTTTCTTGCCTCGCCAGAAGTAATCAAGTGACTGTAAGATTGCGAGCCCTGCAAGCGGCAGCGCAACCACAGAAGCAAAGTTTGAGCTTAAAACTGCGATGAAAAAACCTATTGCTGATAGAAGGTGCAGCGTATTGCTTTTTTTCATGAGAGACATTGCAAAAAGCCCCATCGCCATGAAGAGAACCATGTTGCCGACTGGTGCAGCCTCATTCACGCCTGCAGACATCTTGTAAATAGTTATTGGAAGGAATGCAAGCAGGAATGCTGCAAACAGCCCGTAGCGCCTGCCATAAAATGAGGAAACAAGAAGATATGCTCCGAATGAAACAAATGCGGCGGAAATTGGGGGAAACCAGGATGCAGTAGTGAAAAAAAGGTAGTTGTTATACTCGGCACCGTTGGTGTAAAGAGCGTACCATTCAGCCTCCACGTATTCCTTTAATGGCTCTTGACGATGCGAGACAGTAACTTCCGGCCACCAAGAAGTGTCATCAGTGACGGGTTGTATGCCCTCGCGGATTATCTGCGCGCTGCCATAGACATAATAGTAAGGGTCAAGCTCGGAGTAGATTGGTGAAAATGTTTGTATCCTTATCCAGAAGGCAAGAAAAACTGCAAGGAGAAGAAGCGCTGGCACGGCGAGTGCCACTGCACGTTCATAGGTGAAAAATGAACCGTCAGGCAGGGGGATCTCTGGCGCCTGGAGCTTGAATGTTCCATCGCGCACGCCAATGAAAAGCCCCGCCGCCGTAATGATGAAAATATTGACGAAAACGAGAAAAAGGGAGAATTTTATCCCGATGAAAGACTCCAGGAAGAGAAGCGTTGGAACTGCGAACAGCCCGAGGAAAAAGGAGAGGAGCGCCTTTTCCATTGCGCCAAAATCAGTCTTTTTCAAAAGAGGCCAGCCAATGGCAACGCCAGGAATTATGGCAGATAGAAACACGACTAGTGAAAAGTATATAGCATCGAATGTGAATGCAGCCATCTTAATCCCCCACAGAATGGCTTGTTTATACCCCATTCACTTATAAAAATGTGCTTTTAGCGCGTTTTTGGCAGTTTAGTGACAGAAACTCTTTTGTGCAAAACAAGTCAGGCGTTCTTGCTTTCTTTCATTCTTTTCAGCCCCTCATCCACGCCCATCATCTCAATGCCAGTTGCCTTCTCAACTTTCCCAGTATCAAGCAAGACATCCGGCCTTTTTGCAGGAAGCTTCAGGCTCTCTGACTTCACAGGCTCTATCAGATCTTCATCCAGGCCCCATTCGACAGCAATCTTCTTTGCCCATTCAAACCGAGACAGCCTTGTCTTGCCGGTGGCGTTATAGGTGCCAAGTGCGCCTTTTTCCACAAGGGCGTAAAGAACATCATAAAAATTATCCATATATGTGGGAGAATTAAACCAGTCCACCACCACGTTGAATGACTTTCCTGCCTTCAGCTTTCCTAAAGTGCCAGTGACCATATTCTGCTTCTGCCCCCGACCCACCCATCCATACGGCTGGTCTATCCTCACTATTATGTGTTTCGCGCCAGACTCCGCCACTTTTTTTTCCCCCACTAGCTTGCTCTTGCCATAGTTGTTGACAGGCACCGCAGACGCATTTTCCAAAAGCGCCTTGTTGCTGTTTCCAAACACAAAGGATGTTGAGACAAAAACCATTTTTGCACCGCATCCCCTCGCCGCGCGTGCAATTGTGCCTGTGGCATCTGCATTGACGGCCATTGCCCTTTCAAAATTGCGCTCGCACTCATCAACATCCGTCATTGCAGCGCAATGAAGCACCCAGTCCGGCCTTATTTCACGCAATGCTTTCTCCACTTGCCCTTCATCCGTGATATCCAGCTTCACGCCATTCTTTATCTCATTGCTATTGTAAGCAGGCACCACATCATGCCCCTTCCCTGAAAAATAGCAGCCCAAGCCAACGCCCACCATGCCGCTTGCACCAGTCACCAAAAACTTCAGAATTTCACCCTAATCGAATTTTTCGCATTCCTTAAAGCTTGATAGCAACCCGTCCTTTTTTGATAAAATGACTTCCTTGACGGGCCAGTCTATTTTCAAATCCACATCATCG
The DNA here is from genome assembly GCA_041663445.1 of Candidatus Micrarchaeia archaeon. GTDB lineage: Archaea > Micrarchaeota > Micrarchaeia > Anstonellales > Anstonellaceae > UBA10161. The sequence continues at coordinate 92,434 of JBAYMR010000002.1, read as the reverse complement.
TATCTAATACCAGCCTCATTGGCTGGAGAATAGGGCGCATCCACTTTGTACAATACTCTACTCACCCCAGTCATTGACAAATAGCCGTGCGCAACCCCTTTTGGCACGAATAAGCACAGCATGTTTTTATCGGACAATGAAACAGCCGTCCATTTACCATATGTTTTTGAGCTTTTCCTCAGGTCCACAATGACGTCGTATATTTCCCCTTCTATGCACCTTACAAGCTTTGCCTGAGCAGACCTGCCTGTTTGATAATGCAGCCCCCTTAACACGCCTTTTTTTGAAGTGGATAAAAATTCCATGGCAAAGCAACTACCAGCTCCATTTTGCGTCAGTACATCGTCAGTGAACAGCACTGAAAATGCCCCTCTGTCGTCAGGGTAGGTGAGAGGCTTTATCAAAAAAGCCCCTGTCAGCGGCAGTTTTTCCACCGCATTTTTCTCGGTGTCAGTTGCCATAATCATCAACCAGAGGGGCCCACCACTTCTTATTAGCCATATACCACTCCACAGTTATCTTCAACCCATCATCAAGCTTCATTTTGGGCTTCCAGCCAAGTCCAGTTATCTTGCTTGTGTTTATAGCATATCTCCAGTCATGCCCTTTCCTGTCCTCCACATGTTGCAGGCATTCTTCTTTTTTGTCCATAATTCCCAAAATGTCCCTTGCTATCTTAATATTCTCCTCGCCACCCATAGCGCCGAGATTATAAACTCCAGTGTGCTTTCCCGTGAGCAGCATATGGATGGCCTCGCAATTATCCTTCACATAAAGCCAATCCCGCACATTCTTCCCATCCCCGTAAATCGGCACTTTTTTTCCCCGGATTATATTTGTGATTGCCATTGGTATGAATTTCTCAGGGTGCTGGTTGGGCCCATAATTGTTCGAGCTTCGGGTAACAGTCGCCTTCAGGCCGTAAGTTTTTTCATAGGCCCGCACCATCATCTCTGCGCCTGCTTTTGAGGCAGAGTACGGGGAGTTGGGCAGCATGGCATCTTCTTCTTTGAAAAAACCCTCTACCCTGCTTCCATACACTTCATCGGTTGAAATATGAAAAAATCGCTCGTGCCCTGCATCTAACGCAGCCTCCAGGAGCGACTGCGTGCCAAGCACATCAGTCATGGCAAACTCGCCTGCCGCCATGATTGATCTGTCAACATGAGTCTCTGCAGCAAAATGCACAATTTCATCTGTTTCCTTTGCAAGCCCTTTCACAAGTTCCCTGTCCAGTATGTCCCCTTTCACAAACTTATAGCGCGCATTCCCCTCCAAATCGCGGACATTTTCCAATCTTCCTGCATAAGTAAGCTTGTCCAAATTGATTATCTCAACGTTTGGATCCTTTTCAATGGCAGTGTGGATGAAATGGCTGCCAATAAACCCACAACCACCAGTAACAAGCAGTTTCACTTCATGCACCCTTTCCTTGCAATTTCAGATGCCCTGTAAAGCGACTCAAACGTACCTGCGTCAGACCATTCCCCTTCAAGAATCGAGTATCCAGCCTTGCCTTGTTTTACATAATGGTTATTCACATCGGTAATCTCAAGCTCACCCCTTCCCGATGGCTTAAGCTTCCCTATTATGCCAAAAACATCGGGAGCATATAGATACAATCCAGTAACAGCATAGTTTGATTTTGGGGCGGATGGCTTTTCCTCAATTGAAATTATCTTTCCTCCCTTGACTTCCGCCACGCCAAACCTTTCAGGGTCGCCCACTTTCTTCAAAAACAGCCGCGCACCTTCATCTGAGCGTTCAAACCCATTTATCGCCTGGGACAAGTCATTTGAAAATATATTGTCTCCAAGTGCCACGGCAACCTTCTCCGCGCCTGCAAAATCCTCAGCCATGGAAAGCGCCTGCGCAATGCCGCCAGGCTCGTCCTGTATCCTGTAGGTGAACTCCAGCCCCATCTCTCTCCCAGAGCCTAAAAGAGACATGAAATCCCCTGCGCTTTCGGGGCCGGTGATTACCATAATCCTCGTAATACCCGCGCGCGCAAGCATCTGTATCGGATAATAAACCATGGGTTGGTTGTAAACCGGCAGCAGATGCTTGTTCGTCACTTTTGTAAGTGGGTGCAGGCGCGTGCCCTTCCCGCCTGCCAGAATGATGCCTTTCATACGTTTAATTCTGCCGTGAGAGTTTAAAATTACCATGCTCCACGTCTGAACGGCGCATTGCATCAGATTCGTTCTCATTGCAAGAAATGCTTCCTGAATTTTTGGAGGAACACGCGCGCGGTGGCAAATGGACCGAGCATTCTTTTCCACCCGTTGTCAGGCAGCCCCCGTCTTTTCGGCTTGCCTGTAAAGCCTGCGAACGTGCCCCTCATCACTTCGATTGCAAATGCTGGCTTCATCGCGGCAAGAAAGGAAGCTGCGATTGCAAACGAGGATGCCATTGAGATGGGCAATAGGAAAAGCATGTGGACGGTTGATGCATTTTTCCAAATTGTCCAAATCAGATTGCGCGAGATGAAGAACATCTTTCCCGGGTTCCGCTTGTTCTCATACTTATGATAGACGACTGATTTCGGCTGGAACACCACGTCATAGCCAGAATTCCAAACGCCCCATCCAAGGTCAACGTCTTCCTGATACATGAAAAACTTCTGGTCAAATCCCCCGAGCTTGTCGAATAACTCCTTCCTGATGAGAAAAGCTGCGCCGGATGGAGAAAAAACCGTTCTCCGTTCAGCGTATTTCCCAGCATCCTCGCCGTCGCCAAACGAGCCGGCTATCCCGAAAACGCTGAAGAACCCCCCAATAGTGTTTATGGTTCTTGGCTTTTGGTGAAGAAGGAGTTTGGCAGTCACTGCGCCCGCCTGCTTTTCGTTTTCAATGGTTTCAACCAGAGCAGAAAGCCATTCCTTTTCCACTACAGTGTCATAGTTGAGAAAACAAAGGTATCCCCCATTCGCGTTTTTCGCGCCGATGTTGTTGGCGGCAGCAAAGCCAGTGTTTTCCTTGTTCTTCATAACCCGCACTTGGGGATAGTTCATTTCCACCCATTCAACCGAGCCGTCAGTGGATGCATTGTCCACGAGTATGACTTCAAATGCTATCTTTTTGTCTGAAAAGACGGATGACAGGCATTCTGGAAGATAGGGCAATCCGTTCCAGTTCACGATTATGATTGAAACCTTGGGCTTTGCTGGAACGTGTGGATATGCAGATGCCATAATTTCCCAACCCCATTGCAAGGAGTCTGTGATTTACAAGCCGTTTGCCAGTAAACTCTCGGATTCACAGTATAAGTGCAGCTAAAATAAAAACCTACTCCGCGCGAGAATGGCATGGCAGACGTGCATATCGTGGGAGCCGGGCCTGCCGGCCTGTTTGCCGGCATTGCTGCGCTGCGGAGCGGAAAAAGCACGCTTGCAAGCGAGGAGCATGCGCGCGTGGGCGAGCCGGAGGCGTGCTCGGGGCTAATTTCAAAAAGCGGCCTGGAGGCGCTTCGCGCGCTTGCTGGCGTGGACTACTCCCGCGCGCAGATAAACGCCATAACCTCGGCAAAAATAGTGTGCGGGGAGGAGGCGTTCGCAATAAAGCCGAAAGAGGAGACCGCCGTCCTTGTTTCCCGCCAGGAGCTTGACGCGCTTGCCGCGGAGAAATTCGTGCAGGAGGGCGGGAAGCTGGAGCTTGGGAAGAAAGTGGCGGGCGACTTCGCGGCGGATTGCATCATCGGGGCGGACGGGCCTGCGTCGCTTGTGGCCGAGAAATTCGGCTTCCCGAAAATCGGCTCGTTCGTGGCAAGCATGCAGGGGGATTTTGCTTATGAGTGCGAGGATGCGCACTGCGCCGCGCTTTACCTGTCGGCGGGCGAATTCCCGGGCTTTTTCGGCTGGGCGATTCCCAAGAATGAAAGCGAGGCGAAGATTGGCGTCGGCGTGGGCATGCCAAGGCACCACCCGCTCGCATATTACAGGCGCTTCCTTTCCAGGCTGGGCGTGAAAGGGAAGCCCAGCCATGAATTCGCCGCAGTCATCCCCACTTCGGTGCGCGCGAAAACTGCAATGACTGCGGGAAAGCGCTGCGTGCTCCTGGCAGGGGACGCTGCGGGGCAGGTGAAGGCGACCACGGGCGGCGGGGTGTTTTTCGGCGCGAGCTGCGGCTACCTGGCGGGGAAGGATGCCGGCGAGCCTGAAAAGTATGAAAGGGAATGGCGCGCGAAATACGGGCTTGACCTCGCGCTCCATTCGCACCTGCGAGCCGCGCTTGACCTGGCGGGCGGGCAGCCACCATCGCTGATGGTGTCAGCGGCAAAGGCGCTTTTCTTCGAGGAGCTGCTGTCCGAGAAGGGGAAGATGGACAGGCTGGGCGGCATGCTGGCGCCTTCCACCCTATCAGCTTATTTGAAGATATTGGGAAAAAAGGCAATGGGAAGGGATTGAATGCTCAAGGCTGACATGCACATACACACGCGCTTTTCCAAGGACTCGCTGTCAGGCATAGACGCCGTGCTGGGCGCTGCGCTGAAGAAGGGGCTGGGCGCGGTTGCGATAACCGACCATGACACGGTGGAGGGCGCGCTTGAGGCGCAGAGGGTTGCGCGCGAACGCAAGCTCCCGCTGCAGGTGATTGCGGGGGAGGAAGTGAGCACTGATGAGGGCGACCTGCTTGTTTATTTTGTGAAAAAAAGGATAGCTCCGGGGAAGCTTGCTGATGCGCTTGCCGAGGCGGAAAGGCAGGGGGCGGTGTGCTGTGCTGCGCACCCGTACGACTTTGCAAGGCACGGGATTGGTTTGCAGGGGCTTGCGGCGGATGCCTTGGCGGGGATTGGCGCAGTCGAGGTGTTCAATGCGCGCGTGATGGCCGCGTCGCAGAACGCGCGGGCGCTGGGGTTTGCGCTCAAGCACACGAAAGCCCTGCTTGCGGGAAGCGACGCGCACCATCCGTCCGAGGTTGGCGCGGCATATGCAGAGTTCGAGGGCGTGGCGTCGCTTGACGCGTTCGCCCTCCTGCACGCGCACAGGAAAATCGGGGGCGCGCGCTCGCCCTGGCATGTGCGCTTTTATTCGAGGTATGCGGTTCTCAGGAAGAAGCTGCGCCACTGATGCCCCTGAAACTCAAATAGATTGAAAATGCTTGCTGGAGAATGCTGGCTGGGAGGGAAAACTTGGCAAAGCCTAGGCACATTGCAATCATACCTGACGGCAACCGCCGCTGGGCAAGGAAAAACCGCAAGGACATCCCGTATGCCTACAACAGGGGGATAGAGCACATCGGCGACGTGCTCAAGTGGTGCAGGAAATACAGGATAAAAAAACTCACCATGTGGGGCTTTTCCACCGAGAATTTCCTGCGCGACCGGGATGAGGTGAGGAACCTTTTCGGGCTTTTCAACCAGAAGCTCTCCGAAGGGCTGAAGGAGGACTACAAGAAATACGGCGTGTGCGTGCATTTCCGCGGGCAGCTGTCGTCCCTCCCGAAAGACATCGTGGAAAAGATGAGGAAGGTGGAGCGCGACACCGCAAAGAACGGCAAGTACGAGCTGAACCTCATGCTTGCTTACGGCGGAAGGCAGGAATTGCTGGACGCCGTGAACTCGGCGCTTGCGCGCCATCTCCGCAAGGTGGACGAGGAATCGTTCTCCAGGCTGCTTTACACCTCGGGCTGGGAGGACCCGGACCTCGTCATCAGGACATCGGGCGAGATGAGGATGAGCGGCTTCCTCCCCTGGCAAACCGCGTACTCGGAATATTACTTTTCCAAAAAGCTCTGGCCCGAATTTGGCGAGGCGGATTTCCGCAGGGCGCTGTCGGAATTCTCGCGCAGGAAAAGGAAATACGGGAAGTAGGGGTTCTCATGCACGAAATCGAAAATGCCAGCGGGAAAAAGCGCGCGGGGGCAGCGGCTGCCATGCACGAAATTTCAAATGAAACCAGGAAGAAGCGCGTGAAGGCGGGACTGGAAATAGCCGGCACGAATTTTGCGCGCATGCGCGGGCTCATGTTCCGCGACGAAATCGTGCCCATCCTGTTCGTGTTCGGCTACGAGGGCATTTTCCCAATCCATTCCTACTTTGTGAAGAAGGAGTTTGACGCGGTTTATCTTGCATCTGGCGGCAGCGTGAACGAGATATACCGGCGCATCAGGCCGAACACCGCGCTTGTAACGCCGAAGAAGGATTCCGCATTCCTGCTTGAATTGCCGGTGAAGATGACGGACAGGCTCTGCATCGAGGAGGGAGACGTGCTGAAATGGAAACGGGTGGGCGGCAGGTGACACCATGGAAAACCTTGGCTGGAAGCTTGGCGATTGGAGAGCGGAATACAGGACCGGGCTCCGGAAGCTTTCTGCCGAGGAGGAGGAACTGGTTGCATCGGTTGCCGCGCGCATCCGGGAAAGGACAGGCAAGGGCGGCGGGGGCGGGGAGGAAGTGCACGGCGATGGACGGGAGGCGGGCGGCAGCGGCGGGCTGGAGCTTGCCAAGGGCTTTCTTTTGAGGGAGTGCGAAGAGCAGGGGATTTCAATTGACGGCGAGCAGCAGGAATACCTGTGCAGGGCGATATACCTGCAGACGTTTGGAAACGGATTCCTGCAGCCCCTTCTCCTTGACACGGAGCTTGAGGAGATTGCGGTTGTTGGCATCGGGCAGCCGGTCTTTGTTTTCGCGCGGGGCAGGGGCTGGGAAAAAACCGACGTTGCCGTGACGAGCGCGGATTATTTCGTGGCGCTTGTGAACAGGCTCGGCAGGGGGCTGGGGCGGAGACTGACCTCGCAGCAGCCGCGCATGAACGCCGTGCTCGAGGACGGCTCGCGGCTGCACGCCTCCATGCCGCCAATCTCGCCGTGCGAACTCACCATACGCAAATTCAGCGAGCAGCCACTGTCGCCATTCGACCTCCTTTCACTCGGCACTTACGACGCGAAAATGCTTTCCCTCCTCTCGCTTTGCATGCAGGCGGACTTGCCGGTGCTGGTCGCAGGCAACACCGCAAGCGGCAAGACCACCACGCTCAACGCGCTCCTTTGCTTTGTGCCGGAAAGCGAAAGGCTGCTCCTGATTGAGGAAACGCCCGAGCTTCGCCTGCCGCACCAGCACCAGGTGAGGCTGCTGCCGTTCGAGGAAAGCGGCATCGGTATGGCGGAGCTGGTGAGGGACTCGCTGCGCATGAGGCCGGACAGGGTGGTGGTGGGCGAGGTCAGGACGCCGCCCGAGGTGCGGGCATTCGTGGAGTCCGCGCTTTCAGGGCAGGCAAAAGGATGCTATGCGACGTTCCATGCGCAGTCCTCGCGCGATGCGCTCCTGCGCATGAGGGCGATGGGCTGCCTGGAGGCCGACCTTGAGGGGATTGGCGTGTTCATCGTGCAAAGGCGCGTCTCAGTTTACAGCGCCAGGAAGAGGCGGCTTGCCGAGGAGCGGAAGGTGACGGAAATTGCGGTTGCCAACCCTGCGGACGTGATGCGCCCGATTGCGGCATATGACGGCAGGAAGCATTCGCAGGCAGGCATGAGGATGCTTTTGGAAAAGATTGCGCAGGGGACGGGCATGGGCGCACGGGAGCTGGCAGGGGAGATGAAGGCGCGCGAAAGGTTTTTTGGCGCGGCAAGTAAAGGGAGGGGTTTTGAGGGCGCGTTTGCGGAGATACAGGGACGCTTGTTTGGAGGGAGACATGGGACGGGGAGCCGGAACGGCGCAGGAGGGGACATGCAATGCGGGCAGGCGGGCAAACAAGGCGGGAGGCGCAAAAGATGAGCATTGCCGGTTTTGCGGAAACTGCGTGCGGCTTTCCGGTTTTGCTCAGGTTTTCCAGCAAGTCCGAGAAGGCGGCAAGGGAAGCGTTTTCCCGCGCGGCGATAGAGTGCGGCAATGCGCAGGGATATCTTTCATTTTCCATGTTTGCCGCGCTTGCGGCTGGCGGGCTGATGGGAGCGGCAAGCGCACTGCTTTTCTCAGACGCGGCTTTATCGGCAGGCATGTTCCTGTTCTCATCCGGCATTTTCTCCCTGTTCCTGCTCAGGCTGCCCTCCATCCTCGCCTCGCGCAGGGAAAAAATGGCCGAGTCCGAGCTGCCCTACCTTTTGCGCGAGCTTGCGATTTACATTGACATCGGAGTGCCGTACGAGTCGTGCATTGAAAGGCTTGCAAAAGGCAATTATGAGCTTGCCAGGGAGTTTGCATCGGCCAGAAGGGAAACTGCGTCCGGCGCTTCGGTGCAGGCCGCTTTTGCGCGCCTGTCCGCATCAACCGGCTCGCTTCCGCTCAAGCGCAGCCTGCAGCTCGTTTCCACGATTTATGAGACGGGCAAGGGCACGGAGCCTCTCCGCAGGATGGCGGACGAGCTGTCGGCAGCCCAGATTTCGGAGATGCGCGCGCAGGCGGGGAAGTTTTCCATGCTTGCAATTGCTTTCATCGCGGTCTCGGCGCTCATCCCGTCCTTCTTCTCGGTTTTCGCCGCGGTCTCGCCCCTTGTGCTTTCCGAGCCGGTGCAGCAGTGGCAGGTGTGGCTGTGCTTCCTGGCTGTTTTCCCTGCGCTTGATGCCGTTGCGCTCGGGGCGATGTTCCTGCTGTTGCCGCCTGTCAAAAATGAGAAGGCAAATGGCGATGCGCTGCCGGAGTATCTTGCAGGCAGGGGAATCCGCGCCAGCGGCAGCCAGTTCGCAATCGCGCTCGCCGCGCTCTCGCTTTTGCTTGCCGCGCTTTGCCTTGCCGCAGGCAGCATCATGCTTGCATTCCTCTCGATTTGCATGGGGCCGGCAATCTATTCGCTCGCCTCCTACTTTTCAGAGGCGGAAATGCGGCGCGCGGAACTGCTGCTGCCTGACGCGCTTTACACCGCAGCCTCCACGCACAAGCTGCTGTCGGCTGAGAAAATGCTCGCCCTTCTTTCAAAAGGCGGCTTTGGCAGGGTGTCGGATGCGTTTGCCCTCGCGCTTGCAAGGCAAAAGGCCGGCGACAGCTTCCAGTCCTCCATGCAAGCCGCTGCGCGATGCTGCCCCACCCCGCTTGCCAGCCGCGCGTTCTCCCTCATAATAGTCGCCTATGAAACCGGGGCGGACATGTACTCCGCGCTCCGCGAGTGCGCGCAGGACGTCGTCTCGTTTTTCGCGCTCCTGCGCGAGCGCGCTGCGCTGCTGTCCATCCAGCGCTACACCGTGCTTGCCTCGTCCGCCATCCTGGTGCCGTTCATCCTCGGGACCGTCGCCTATCTTGCCCCCACTCTTTCAGGCGCTTCTGTGGCCGGCACGGGAGCCGCGCCAGATGCCGCGCTCCTTTCCGCACTTGCCACCGCCTGCCAAATCTACCTGGTTATGAACGCCGCGCTTTGCGCGCTCCTTCTTGCGCTGTCGGAATCCAATCCCGCCCGTGCTGCGCTTTACTTTGCCGTCTGCGCGCCGCTGGCGCTGATTTTCTACTCGGTGGCAAGCTCGAGCGCGCTTGCGCTGGGCTAGGGGGCATTTCCACTGGCACGGCAAGATGCGCTGATTTTGACGGGCAGCGGCGCGCCAGCACCACTGGCACCCTACCCTGTGAAGGTTTTTAAGGCGAAAACGAAACGATTTAATATAGAGAAGACCATATTGGTTCAGATGATTGAAATGGCGAGGGAAATCAAATCGCTAATCAGGCTCAATGCAAGGCAGACTGGCGAGTTTTTGGCTAGCTTAAGCAGCAGGAAGAATGCAAAAAACCGCGCAAAAACCCTCGCACGCATCAATAGGACCAAGTTCAATGTGGTCCTCTAGGTGCTGTGTTTGAGAGATAGGCTGGAAAGGGGAAAGCTTGTTGTTGAAAAGCTCAAGCCAGAGCATAACGGCCTCGTCGCCTTGTTTTCATGCGGAAAGCCAGATGAAGATAACTTCCTGAAGCATGACGCGCTGATGAGCCAGGGGGTGCGGCTGAGCGAAACCTATCTTCTTTTCGAGGATGAAAACCGAAAGAAAATTGTTAGCTATATCACAATAACGGTCGGCTCGTTCCAGCTCTCGCGCGAAAGGAAGATGATGAGTGTCAGGATAAGCGACAAGCCGTTTCGGGTGTTTTCCAATCACATGCCTTGCCTGTTGATAGGGAAGCTCGCAACTGACATAGATGAAATTGGACGCGGGGGCGCAAGGCATCTTGTTGACTTTGCAATCGGCAAGGCAATGAAAGTGGACATCCCGATTCCGTTTGTCGCGCTCCATACTTACCCCGATATGATTGGCTTTTACGAGAAACTTGGCTTCAAGGAGGCGTTCCACTTGAAAAGCAAGCGCGCGTCGGAGCTTGCCACCATGTATTTTGAGCTGAAGAAGTAGCCATTATCCAGGTTTGGATAACACTATCCATTTTTGGATAAGCCGCGCTGATGCGCAGAAACCAATAAAAGGAACGCCTTCCTCACAATGGGCATGCGGAATTGCAGGCATTATCGCTGCCAGGGCGCGACAGAGTATCTCGTTTTGCTGGCAATAGTGTTAATTGTTGCGCTCGTGAGCGTGGCTTTGCTCGGCTTCTTCCCAGGCATGGCCTCCGACGCGCAGATAACGCAGTCGCAGATTTACTGGCAAAGCGCGAGCCCGATTGCGATTGTGGAGAGCGCGGCGAGGGCGCTGCCATATGGAACTACGAGCGCATACCTGCGCGTTAGGAACAGTGGAATGTATTCCATAAGAATTACGGGCATAGTGGGCGGGGATGGAGGCAAGGCAACAATGTTTGAAGCGGCCTATACGTGTGGGATAAATAGCACCGACGTAAACATCAGTGATTATTATTACCTAGCACCGGGCGAGGAGAAGTACTTTGGGCGTGGCAGCAGTTATTTTGGTCTGCCATGCTATCGCGGCGTATATTCGTATGTCGGCGGCACCAGCTCAGGTAGAAATGTTGAGGGTGCCTCCTCAGTCTGCCAGAACTCATCGTCTTCTCCTGGCGTGCTGGACTACAAGACGTTCGGCTTTGAGTACATCCAGTATATGGAAGGGCAGCAGATAACGAAAAGGCAAATCGGCAAGGACTTGATAATCAAGTGCATGGAGCCAGGCCCGTGGTGAAATGCCCAGCAGATGGGAAAGCTATTGGCGCAAGCTCGGTGATTGACATGCCGTGCGACAGGGCAAAGAATTTGTCACTGGCGCGAGCGGTGGGTTCTACTCAGAAGCGGTTGGGGTGCAGCCTCGCTTTGCGCGAATTCCACCACGTCTCCGGGAAATGCCGTGCTTTCCAGTTTGGTTTTGAGTACAGCCAGTATATGGAAGGCCAGCAAATCACCAAGCGCGAAATCGGCAAGCCCCTCATCATCAAGTGCAGCGGCTAGTTGTTGAAGAAAAAACAGAATGTGCATTTTGCTGCGCAAAATGCATCAGACATCGAGCGAAGTCGCTCGATGCTGAAAAGAAAACAGAAAAGAAGAAAAAATAAAAAAGAACAGAAGCTCAGTAGTCTCCGCCCATTCCGCCTGGCATGCCGCCCGGCCCGCCCGGGGGCATTCCGCCGGACTTGCCCTTGGAGGCAATCATGTCATCAATCCTCAGGAGCATTTTCGCTGCCTCGTAGGCCGATGCGATTGCCTGGGTCTTGACCTTGAGGGGCTCGTACACGCCAAGCGCCTTCATGTCGGCGGTTGTGCCTGCGTAGACGTCCACGCCGAAGTGCGCGCCGTCGTCCTTCTTGTGCTTTGCGCGCAGGCTGACAAGGGCGTCTATCGCGTCCATGCCCGCGTTCTCCGCAAGAGTGCGCGGCACCGTTTCGAGCGCCTCTGCGAATGCGTGGATGGCAAGCTGCTCCCTTCCGCCGATTTCCGTTGCGTACTTGCCAAGCTGCATTGCAAGCTCAAGCTCGGTGGAGCCGCCGCCCGTGACATACCTGCCGTCCTCGACAGCGGATGACACTGCGCCGATTGCGTCCACGAGCGCGCGCTCTCCTTCCGAAACGACGTGCTCGGTTGAGGCGCGGACGAATATTGTCACGGACTTCGCGTCCTTGCAGTTCTCCACGAACACCATCTTCTCGCCCGCAATGGACTTCTCGTTCACGTCGCCCGCGAACCCGAGGTCCTTTGCCGAAAGGTCGTCGAGCGTGGTTGCTACCTTTGCGCCCGTTGCGCGCTGCAGCTTCTCCATGTCGCTCTTCTTCACGCGGCGCACCGCGGAAATGCCCTTCTTGTTCAGGTAGTGCTGGGCGACGTCGTCAATGCCCTTCTGGCAGAAAACGATGTTGGCGCCGGTTGCTGCGATTTTGTCCACCATGTCCTTGAGCATCTTTTCCTCCTGTGCGAGGAAAGCCTGCATCTGGTCTGGGGACGTAATCTCGATTTTTGCGTCCACTTCGGTCTTCTCTATCTCAAGCGCGCAGTCAAGGAGCGCGACCTTGGCGCCCTTGATGTTCTTCGGCATGCCCTGGTGCACGATTTCCTTGTCCACGAGCACGCCCTGTATGAGCGCCGTGTCGTTGATGTCGCCGCCCGCCTTCTTCTCTATCTTGATGAGCTCGTCGTCCACGAAATAGACGTCGCCGCGCTTCTCCGCGACCTGGGTGACCGCCTTCACCACGAGCTTTGCGAGAGTGTCCTTGCTTGCGCCCACGCCGATGGACTTGGAGCCCATGGCGATGGATGCGATTTTCTCCAGAGTCGCGGTGTCCTTGAGGTCCACCTTGGTGGCGAGCTTGACAAGGATTTCGTTCGACTTCTTTGCAGCCAGGTCGTAGCCCTTCACGATTGTGGAGGCGTGGATGTCCTGGTCCAGCAGGTCGCCCGCCTTCTTGAGGAGCATGCCGGAGAGCATCACCGCCGTCGTGGTGCCGTCGCCCACTTCCTTGTCCTGCGTCTTGGCGATTTCCACCATTATCTTTGCCGCAGGGTGCTCCACGTTCATTTCCTCGAGGATGGTCGCGCCGTCGTTGGTTATCACGATGTCGCCAAGCTCGGAAACGAGCATCTTGTCCATTCCCTTGGGCCCAAGGGTCGTGCGGATTATGTTCGCCACGGCATATGCCACGGCGATGTTGGTGCGCTGCGCGTCCCTGCCCAATATGCGGTTGCTGCCCTCGGGCATAACCATGACCTGTTGTCCTTCTAGATTCTTTGCCATTCATACCACCTCGGTAAATGTTTGCCTGAAAATTGAGATGTTGAAAAAAATAAAATGGAAATGCGCGGCGACGCCGCGCGGTTGGATTTGCTGCGGGAAATCACGCCTCTCGACCGCAAAAGCCCTGAGGCTTTTTGGGGAGAGAACCCCCTCAGAGTTTCTCGATTTTCCCGTTCCTGCCTGCAGAGATTCTCAGCTGGCCCTTGTATTCGGATACCCAGCCGTCGGTGATTTTCACCTTGTCGCCCTGCGCAAACTTGTCAGCGTCATCGTTCCAGAGGGAAAGCACTATCTCGCCTGAGTCGTCCTTCAGGTTGGCGGATGCCACGCGGAGGCGCTTGCCGAACTTGCCCATGACGTCGCGGGGCTCCTCCATGCTCACGATTTCCGCCTCGATATTGGCGTTTCCCACACCGGACTTGAGTTCGCTTATCTTCATCAAACCATCTCCAAAAGCGCGCACACATTACTATTGCATAGATATATGCATAGAAAGCGCGAATGAGGGTTAAATTGGAAAGGGTATTAAATCCTTTCGCCCCTCCGAACGCGCGCGCCCGCGCGCGCGAGGGCAGGCTTTTGCCGCCTTGCCGGAAAACCGCGCGCCAGATGGGGCAAGGGCTAAAAACCCGTGCGCGCGAAATCTTCCCATGAAAATCACGCTGGATTGGCGCAAGGGCGCGCGGGAGAATGCCGAGGCGCACTACTCGCTCTCAAAGGAGCTTGCGAAGAAGGCGGAAGGCGCGCGCAAGGCGATTGAGGAGACCAGGAAGGAGATTGCCGAGGCTGGCAAGGAGAAGGAGCACGCCGATGCCGAGGCTGGCAAGGCGCCAGAGATGAAGAGGAAAAAGGAATGGTTCGAGAAATACCGCTGGTTCCATACTTCCGGGAACAGGCTGGTGGTTGCCGGCAGGGATGCCAAGCAGAACGACCTGCTGGTTTCAAAGGTGATGGAGGACGGGGACTTGTTCTTCCATGCCGACATACAGGGCGCCCCAGCCACAATACTCCAGGACGGGAAGAAGGCAAGCGGGCAGGAAAAGCGTGAAACCGCGCAGTTCGCGGCATCGCATTCATCGGCATGGAAAACCGGCGCGGCGGGCGTGGATGCCTACGCAGTCGGGAAAAGCCAGCTTTCCAAGCACGCGTCTGGCGGCTTTGTCGGCGCGGGCGGGTTTGCGATTGAGGGCGAGCGCGAATGGTTCCGCGGAACTGCCCTCGGGCTTGCCATCGGTGTGAAGGATGGCGTTGCGGTTGCCCTTCCGATTGTGCACCCAGATGCGGCAAGGCTGCCTTACAGCATATTCCCCGGCGCAAAGGAAAAAGGCGCGGCTGCAAAGGAGCTGGGGAAGGCAATCGGCGCAAATCCCGACGAGCTGCTGCTCCTGCTGCCATCGGGGAAATTTGCGATAAAGAGGCGAGTTTAGTGCCTGACTTCGAAGGGATAGCCCTGCACACTTCCATGCTGCGCACCGAAGGCAGGACGTGCGGCACCATCTACATGATTGAGGATGGGGGCAGGAGGCTGGTTATTGATTCCGGGGACGGGGGAGCGCAGCTTGGCTTTGTGCCGGATGTTTGCATACTCACGCACGGGCATTTCGACCATGCGTCCGGAGTGCTCCCCGGCTGGAAAAATGTGCTCCTGCACCCGGCGGAGTTCAGGTTCGGCGGCCCTTTCATCAAAATCCCGAAAAACGCGAAGGAGAATCCCATGTCTCCGCTTCCTTTCGGCTCGCATTTGCTTGAATTTTTCCACACGCCAGGGCACACGGACGGAAGCATCTGCATTTTTGACAAAAAGACGGGCGTGCTGTTCTCCGGCGACACGAAATTCGCAGGGGGGATTTACGGAAGGACGGATATCGGGGGGAGTGAGGAGAAAATGGACGAGAGCCTTGCGCTGATTGGGAAAATCCCGTACAAGCTTTTGTGCCCTGGGCATGGGGAGCTGGAGGAAAGGAAATGAAGCACGAGGAGCTTCTTGCGAAATACGCGCGCAAAAGGCGGGAGATTGCCGCGCGGCTTGCGCAGTTCGGGCAGGCGGGCAAACAAGGCGGGAGGGCGCTTTTCGAGGAACTCTGCTTTTGCCTGCTCACGCCGCAGAGCAAGGCGCGCTCGTGCGATTCCGCCATCCAGGAGCTGAAGGAAAAGAACTTGCTGTTTGGCGGCGATGCGGCGGCAATTGCCAGGGTGCTTGCCGGAAAAACGCGCTTCCACAACAACAAGGCGCGCTACATTGTGGAGGCGCGCGGGAAATTCATGGCGGACGGGTTTGCCCTTCTTGAGCACGCCACTTTTTCTGGAAGCGAGCGCGGCGCGCGCGAGTATTTCCTGCACGAAGTAAATGGGCTGGGCATGAAAGAGGCGAGCCATTACCTCAGGAATGTCGGGCGCGGGAAAACGCTTGCCATCCTTGACAGGCACATACTTAGGAATTTGGAAAGATACGGCGCCATCACCCGCGCGCCTGCAAGCCTGGCCGGGAAGCGCTACCTGGAAATCGAGCGCGAAATGGAGAAGTTCTGCGCGCAGACAGGCATCCCGCTTGCGCACCTTGACCTGCTTTTCTGGTCCGAGGAGACGGGGGAAATTTTCAAGTAGGGCGAAAGGAATAAATACTAGTTATATACACTTATATAACTATGAAAAACGATGACATTCTTCATTACCCGCGCCTTGACACTGTCCTTATGGTGGAGGACTTCATAAGGAAAAACTCAGGCCAATACACCCGCACGCAAGCGTGGAAGCAGCTTCCAAAAGGGACAATGTACCAGACATTTTTGGTCATCCTTGACTACCTTGCGTCGTCTTCAAAGGTTTCCACAGACAGCAAAGGCAAAATTGGGTGGATATACAATCCAAAGCTTGTGCAGAAGTTCCTGAAGCAGGGGGTTGTTGCAAGATGAAGCGAGAGACTTCCAAGAAAGTAATGGTCGTCTTTGCGGACAAAAAGGTCAATGCGGCCTATCTGAAGCTGAAGAAGTCGAAGTACGGCGAGGACAAGGAGCTGCTCGCGCGCATAGACGACGCTGTGGGCAATCTGAAGGAGAATCCATTTTGCGGCATTGAAATACCAAAAGACATAATTCCGATGAAAAACTTCCAGAGAAGTTTTTCAGCAGTGGAATTATAGAAATTCCACTACAAAAATATACTTCCAAAAATATGGCGTGGACAATCTCTGGAAGTATGACATGCCGGAAGGCTGGCGCCTGATTTACACCAACGTCAGCGACGAGGTGCAGATACTCGCGGTCCTTCTTGAATGGTTTGACCACAAGGAGTACGAGCGAAGGTTCCATTACTGATTTTGCCGAAAGCGGAGAAACCAATAAAAGGAACGCCTTCCTCGCAATGGGCATGCGATTGATGCGCGCGCAGGGCGCAACTGAATATCTCGTGCTTCTCGCAGTAGTCCTAATTGTCGCGCTTGTTTCTGTTGCGCTGCTCGGTTTTTTCCCAGGGATGGCGTCAGACGCGCAGATAACGCAGTCGCAGATTTACTGGCAAAGCGCGAGCCCGATTGCGATTATGGAAAGCGCAGCGAGAGTGTATTCTGCTGATGGGAGCACCCGCCCATACATTCGCATAAAAAATACTGGCATGTATCCAATACGGTTAACTGCCATAATTGGGGGAGATGGCGGAAAAGCAATAACGTTTTATGGCAATGGATGTGGAATCACAAGTGCTGGCTATTACAACATCAGCGACTATTATTATCTGGCTCCTGGTGAAGAAAAATATTTTAACTGGGCTGGTGGGTATGGGCTTGCCTGCGAAAGGGTTATACTATCATATGTAGGCGACACCAGCTCAGGCTATTTTGTCTATGGCGCCTCATCCGTATGTCAGAACTCCACCACCTCGCCCGGCGTGCTGGACTACAAGTCGCTTGGCTTTGAGTACATTCAGTACATGGACAGCAACCAGCAAATCACGAAAAGGCAAATCGGCAAGGACTTCATAGTGAAGTGCATGCAGCCTGTCTGATTTCTTCCGGCTTTTGCGCGCGTATTATATACCTTAGCTTGCCCAAATTTTCACAATTGTTAACTTATAGCAGTCCAAGAAAGTAAATGGACTGCTATATACCAAACCCGAGTTAGTATCATCAGGCATAAAGCGTCGATGTGCAAAATGCTTTTGCATCAGACATCGCCTTTCGGGCGATGTTGAATTACTTTTCGGGTTTGCTATAGGTGAAACAAATGCTCCCCTGCTCGGAAGTCCATTGGAAAATACTCCCCTCAGTCTGCTCCCAGCTTGCGCTTTGCATGGAAAAAGAGGGCGTGCCGCGCGCGGAAATCGCGGCGGCGCTGGGCACGAGCGAGGCGGCTGTTTCGCAGTATATTTCGGGCAAGCGCGGGGCCGGGAAGCTCTCCGCGCGCGCGGAAAAGGAGTGCGCTGCGCTTGCGAAGAAGTTTGCCGCCGGGAAAGTGAAGGCGGAGAGCATGGACGTTGGCATCTCGATGATAGTTGTGACTGCGAAGGGAAGCACGCTCGGAAAGCGCGACCCGTGCGCGATTTGCATGACAATTGGAAAAAAGAGGAAGGCGGCTGTGAAGGGAAGGAAGGCGGTGGCAATGGGGAAGAAGAGGTAGATTTGATGGCACTTTTATCGCTTAAGAACCTGCAGATAAGCGCAGGCGAAAAGGAAATCATACGAGGCATTTCGCTTGATGTCGGCGAGGGGGAGGTGCACGTCATCATGGGGCAGAATGGCTCGGGAAAGTCCACCCTCCTGTCCACGCTTGCGGGCAACCCCAAATACGCGGTGAAAGGCACGGCGCTGTTCGAGGGGAAGGACTTGCTTTCGCTCAAGCCGCACGAGCGCGCAAGGCAGGGGCTGTTCCTTGCGTTCCAGTCGCCCATTGAGGTGCCGGGCGTCACGCTGGCCAGCATGCTGAGGCGAGCGTATGCCGCTCGCTTTGGCGATGAGATGCCGGCTTCCGAGTTTGACAAGATACTGTCTGCAAAGGCGGAGGCGCTGGGGATTGCGCGCCCGTTCTTCTCGCGCGGCATAAACGACGGCATGTCCGGCGGGGAGAGGAAGATGAGCGAAATGCTGCAGCTGTCGGTGCTGGAGCCGCGCCTTGCCCTGCTTGACGAGCCTGATTCGGGATTGGACGTGGATGCGTTGGGGAAAGTGGGCGCGGCAATCGGGAAAATCAGGAGGAACGGGATGTCCATGGTAATCGTCACGCACTACGCGCGCGTGCTGCGCAGCATCAAGGCGGACAAGGTGCATGTGATGCATCTCGGGAAGATTGTGGCGTCGGGGGACGAGAAGCTGGCGCACAAGATCGAGGAGAAAGGCTATTTGTGGGTATTGCAATGAGGGACAGGCGGGAAAAAGTGAGGGCATGGAACGGAAAATAAACGAACTTTATGGGAGGGATGCCCTGCTGTCAGCCGTGCCAAGCGAGGGAAAGCTCAATGTCGGCTACAAGACGGCGAGGAAAGGGCTCAGCGAGGCGCTGGTGCGCGAGATTTCAGAGGTGAAAGGGGAGCCGGAATGGATGCTGGAAAAGCGCCTGGAGTCGTTTGCGATTTTCAAGGCAAAGCCGATGCCGGCGTGGGGGCCCGACCTGTCCAGGCTTGATTTGGATGCGCTCACCGCGTTCGTGCGCCCGAAAGGCAAGGAGGCAGAGCCTACAAGCTGGAAGGAAGTGCCGCCGGACATCAGGAAAACGTTCGACGCGCTTGGCGTCCCGGAGGCCGAGAGGAAATTCCTGTCCGGCGCGTCCGCGCAGTACGATTCTGAGGTGCTTTACAAGTCGCTGCGCAAGAACATTTCCGAGCTTGGCGTGATTTTCACGGACATGGATTCCGCGGTGAAGGAATATCCTGAGCTTGTGAAAAGGTATTTCATGACGCGATGCGTGCCTGCGAAGGACAACAAGTTCTCCGCGCTCCACGGCGCCTTCTGGTCGGGCGGCAGCTTTGTCTACGTGCCGCAGGGGGTGAAAGTGCCATCTCCATTGCAGATTTACTTCATGATGAACTATCCCGGCTTCGGGCAGATGGAGCACACGCTCATCGTTGCCGAGCAGGGCGCGTCCGTGCAGTACATTGAGGGGTGCTCTGCGCCACACTACACGCGCGACTCGCTGCATTCCGCCGTGGTGGAGATATTCGCGGGCAGGGGAAGCCGCGTGCGCTACACCTCCATACAGAACTGGAGCAGGAACGTCTACAACCTGAATACCAAGAGGGCGATTGTTTCCGAGGACGCGATAATGGAGTGGGTGGGCGGGACGCTTGGCTCCGGCGTCACCATGCTTTACCCGTGCAGCATGCTTGTGGGCAGGGGCGCGCGGGCTGAGCACCTGACAATTTCGCTTGCGGGCAAGGGGCAGGTGAAGGACACCGGGGCGAAGGTGCTCCACATGGCGCCGAACACCTCCTCGCGTGTGATTTCCAAAAGCATCTGCAGGGGCGGGGGCGTTGTGCGCTACCGGGGCCTGCTGCACGTCGGGAAGGGATGCACGGGCGTGAGGGCGAATGTGCGATGCGACAGCATAATTGCGGACAGGATATCTGTTGCCGAGACGGTGCCGACGATTGACGTGCGCTCCGATGACGCCGTGGTCGGGCACGAGGCGGCTGTCGGCAGGATTTCCGACGACCAGCTTTTCTATTTGATGAGCCGCGGGATTGATGAGAACGAGGCCGTGTCGCTCATCGTGCGCGGCTTCATCGAGCCGATTGTGAAGGAGCTTCCGCTGGAGTATGCGGTTGAGATGAACAGGCTGGTTGAGATGGAGATGGAAGGTTCGGTTGGATAGGATGGAACGGATAAACGTTGCCAGTGGCAAGGAGAAGCGCGTGTTCCTTCGGCCCGCCAGCTCTGCCTCTTACTCCATTTCGCTGGCAGAAGGGGCGAAAGCCGAGGTTGTGATTGTCAATTCCGCGCCTGAAGGCAGGGATGCCGAGATGAACGTGGAGGCGAAGGTCGGCAAAAATGCGGCGCTGGCGCTGGTTGGCTGCACGCTTGGCGGGAAGGAGACCAGGAGCAATGTGAAAATATTGCAGCTGGCGGGAAGCAGGTGCGAGCATGTTGAAGTTGCGCTGCTGTCGGGCGCGCAGCGGCTGGTTGCGCGCACGGAGCATTTGCACGCCGGGCCAGGAAGCTTTTCGCGCTCATCGTTCCGTTTTGCTGCCGCCGGAAGCGCGCAGATGGACGTCCAGGGAAATGTTGAGATTGCAAGAAAGGCAAAGGGCGCGGACGCGCATTTACTGGCGAAGAGCCTGCTCTTGTCCAAGGAGGCGCGCGTGAGGGTGGTGCCCATGCTTTCCGTGAAGACGGGCGATGCCGCGGCAGGGCACGGGGCTGCGATGGCGCCGGTTTCGGCTGATGAGCTATTCTACCTTGAGTCGCGCGGCATTGACGGGCGGGAAGGGAAGCGGATGATATTGGCAGGCTTCCTTTTGGAAAATATTGCCAGGCTCGGGCTTGCAGGCAGGATAAAGGAAGCGGTTGAAAACAGGATGGGTGGGCTGGATGGCATTTGACGTCGGCAAAATCAGGGAAGACTTCCCAATCCTTGCGCGCAGGATAAACGGCAAGCCGCTTGCCTATCTTGACAATGCCGCGACAACGCAGAAGCCGCGCGCGGTGCTTGATGCGATGCGCGGGTACTATGAAAACAGCAATGCGAACGCGCACCGCGGCGGGAATGTTCTTGCCGAAGAGGCAACTGGAATTTACGAGAATGCCAGGAAAAAGGTGGCGCGCTTTGTCGGTGCCGCGCCTTCCGAAATTGTTTTTACCAGGAACGCTACCGAAGCGCTGAACCTTGCAGCGCGCTTCTGCGTGGAACGGGCCGGCGCGAAGCGCATTCTCCTCACCGAGATGGAGCACCATTCCAACATCGTGAACTGGCAGCTTGCCGCGAAGGGCACGGGCGCCAGGATTGGCTACGTGAAAATGGATGGCGCCGCCGGGATTTGCAGGGAGGATGTGGAAAAGCAGCTTGAGATGCGCCCTGGCGCGTTCTCTTTCACGCACGCCTCCAATGTGCTTGGCGTTGTGAATGATGCGGCGCGCTTCTGCAAGCTTGCGAAAGAAGCGGGCGCGCTTAGCGTTGTGGACGGCGCGCAGTCCGCGCCGCACATGAAAGTTGATTTGCATTCGATGGGCTGCGATTTTTTCGCGTTCTCCGCGCACAAGATGCTCGGGCCAACAGGCGTGGGCGTGCTATATGCAAGAAAAGAGATTGCCGACACGCTGGAGCCGGTGTTTGGCGGAGGGGGCGCGATTGAAAGCGTGCAGTTTTCAGGCACCTCGTTTGCGCGCGCGCCGCAAAGGTTCGAGCCCGGGACGCCAGATGTTGCCGGCGCCGTCGGGCTTGCCGCGGCGATTGATTACCTTGAGGGCGCGGGAATGGGCGCCATTGAAAAGCACGTCACAGGGCTGCACAGGGCGTGCATGGCAGGCCTGAAGGAAGCCGGCGGCGTGCATGTCCATGGCGAGGGCGGGAAAACAGGGATAGTCTCGTTCAATGTCGGCAGGCTCCATGCACACGACATCAGCCAGATTGCCTCTGATGACGGGGTGATGCTGCGCGCCGGGCACCACTGCTGCCAGCCGCTCATGAAGGCGATTGGCGCATCGGCAACCGCGCGCGCGAGCTTTTACCTTTACAATACCGAGGAAGAAGCGCAGCGCCTGGTTGCATCCGTTGCGCGCGCAAAGAAGGTGCTTTCATGAGCGAGGACATGTACCGCGAAAACATCCTTGACCATTACAGGAAGCCGCACCACCGCGGGAAAATGGCGGGGGCAAGCTGCAGCGGGCATGCGATAAACCCGTTTTGCGGGGACGACATCACGTTTTACCTGAGGATGAGCGGGAAAAAGGGCGGGGGGAAAGTGGAGGGCGTTTCGTTCGACGGGCATGCGTGCGCGATTTGCACCGCCGCAGCGTCCATGCTTGCCGACGAGGTGAATGGAAAGGGCACGGAGGAGGCGCGCGCTGTCGGCAAGGAGCGCGTGCTTGAGCTGCTGGGTGTGTCGCCAGGCCCCACGCGCCTGAAGTGCGCGCTGTTGCCGCTCAAGGCATTCAAGCTGGCGCTGTATTCGCACTTGGGAAAGAAAATGGAAGGGAAGGAAAAGGCGGAAATTGACGAGGCGGATGAAAGCGGTGCAGAAGAAGCCGGGAACGGCCCGGCTGATGGGAAGGTGAGCGGATGATTCGTTTTGGCCCCGCAGGGATTCCGGCAGGCACGCCCGGCAATGCAGGCACTGCTGAAGGGATTGCCTACTGCCGCGCGATTGGGCTTGGCGCGATGGAAGTTGAGTTTGTCCATGGCGTGAAAATGGGCGAAGCGGCTGCGCGCGCTGCAGGCGAGGCGGCGCACAAAAACGACGTGCTTTTGTCATGCCATGCGCCCTACTACATAAACTGCTGCGCAAAGGAGGAGCCAAAGATTGACGGGAGCGTGCGCCACATTGTTGCAACTGCGCAGGCTGCGTTTTGGCTTGGCGCCACGCCGATTGTGCTCCACCCTGGCTTTTACATGGGCAGGCCTGCGGAAGAATGCAGGAAACTGGTGGTTTCCACGTTGAGGCGCTGCCTTGGCGGGATGGAGGCGCAAAAGATACGGGGCGTGCGGCTTGGCGCCGAGCTTACCGGCAAGAAAAGCGCGTATGGCAGCCTCGATGAGATTATCGGCTTGGCGGAAGAGTTTGGCAGCAAGCAGGTTGTGCCGGTGGTTGACTTCGCGCACTACCACGCGCGCGAGGCAAGGCTGAAGACGCAGGACGACTATGCGCGCATATTGGACAGGATGGAAAAGCGGCTCGGCTCAGGCGCATCCAAGGGATTCCACTGCCATTTCTCGGGCATTGAGATGATTGACGCCGGGGAGAAGAACCACCTCCCCATTTCCTCGCTCTCGCCGCCGTTTGAGCCGCTTGCGCGCGCGTGGGCGGAAAATGGATGGGAAGGGAAAGCGATTTGCGAAAGCCCGCTTCTGGAAAAGGATGCGCTGGAGATGCAGAAAACCTACAAAAAGTTGCAAAAGTAGTCTCAATGCGGCACTGGGGGCTACTTTTTTAAGCTTTCGGAGCAATAACGGGATGGAAAATCCGCCCTTAGGATACGGGCTCAAATTCGGAGAAGCGGGCGGAACAGCGAAGGTGGATGCATGTACTACGTTCTTTCGTGCAATGACAGGGTGAGGCTGCCTGCCCAGTTTTTCTCAATGAAGCTGGAGGAGGCGCTCACGCAGATACTGCGCGAGAAATATGAGAGGCGCGTGAACAAGGACACGGGAGTGTCGCTTGCCGTCTGGAACGTCAAGCCTGAGGGCGACGGGCTCGTGATACCCGGCGACAACGCAGCCTATTACGACGTGAAATTCGACACGCTCACATACCTGCCCCAGATAAACGAGATAATCGAGAGCGAGGTGTCCGAGGTCGTGGAGTTCGGCGGCTTTGTGACGCTGGGCCCGATAGAGGGGCTTGTGCACCTGTCGCAGATTGCGAACGACTTCCTCACCTACAACAAGAAGACGCAGACGTTCGTGGGAAGGGAGAGCAAGAAGTTCCTCAAGAAGTCCGACCATGTGTTTGCAAAGATTTCAACGGTGAGCATGAAGAACAACATCCCCGAGACGAAAATCGGGCTCACCATGAGGCCCGACGGCCTGGGCAAGGACGAGTGGATTTCCGCAAAGAAAGCCGCAGTTGAGTCCGGCACCGAGGCAAAGAAGGACGAACCCAAGAAGGAGTCCAAGAAGAAAAAGAAGGAAGAGTGATTTTGATGAAAGCTTGCAAGAATTGCCGCCTGATTGTCAACGAAGAGAAGCAGTGCCCGGCATGCCAGTCGCAGGAACTGACCGAGAAGTTCTCGGGGCAGCTCGTGGTGATGGATCCGGAAAAGTCGGAAATCGGGAAAAAGCTTGAAATTAAGGCTCCTGGAAGGTACGCGATAAAGATAAGGGAGAAGTAAACTTGTGACGGGTGATATTCATGGCTAACAAGACAAGAGGAAGGGAAAGGCTGGGCACTTGCGACGCGTGCGGAAGGACGATGCCGCGCGACAAGATGATTACCTACAACACGATGAACGTCTACTCCACGGACCTCAAGACCGCGGACGACGTGAAATCATCCACGCACATCGAGAAGCACTATTGCATCTCATGCGCCAAGTCAAAGCGCATATTCGAAAAATTGAAGAACCGCGCAATCCGCACGGCAAGCAGGGAGCCGCGCGCGGAGAGGCGCCCGTCTTCGGACAGCTGGAACTCAGGCAGGCGCTGGTAAAGCGCGCGCCCGCCTTCCTTCAAACGGAAAAGGAGGCGTTTTATGGAAGAGAAGATTTCTTACGATGGCCGCGAGTACGTTGGCGTAAGCTTCGCACTGGGCAATGTGCCCCTCCTCATCATAAAGGCGAAGAAGGGCTACGTGGCATGCGCGTACGTTTCCAAGGACGCAGCGGAGAAATTCGGCGACGTCGCCGCGTTTGTCACGGGCGTGAAGACGTTCGAGGACATGTTCAAGGCAAAGATAAAGGCGTTCACCACCTGGGCGGACGACCTTGGCATCCGCGAGGGCATGTCGGTCAAGAAGGCGCTTGAGCTGATGGACCAGTAACCGCCTTTGTTTATTTTTTCAGCCCGGCAAGCGCAAGCCTTGCCAGTTGGAATGGCGCGTTCGGCTGGGCAGCACCAAAGCTTTAAAAAATGGTGGTAGACAAAATAATGATATGTCGAGATTTGAAACTACTTTATTCGTAAAAAGGACGACGTTCGGCTCGAATAAATGGTTCAGCCGATTGGTCAGCAAGAACGTGGATTGCCTATCCGAAAGGATAATCCTGACGCTAGTCAAGAAAACCGGCGCAGGAAAGCCGGAAATAGTGGATATGGAAAATTCCGCGGCAGTTGCGAGGGCAGGGGGAAAAATCGCGATGGCCACCGTGAATGACCCCATGGCGATGAAAAGCCTCCTGGAATACAAGGAAACAATAGGGAAAAACTTCAATACCCTGGTCATAGGCGGGCAACTGGTGAGCCTCGTGCCAAGCGCATTCAGAAAAGCATTCCCAGAGGCAAATCTTTGCGTGGGCGAGGGCGAGGAACAGATGGGTGAAATTATAGCGGATGCCGACAGTGGCGTGAAAGGCAAGCTCTACCATGCAGCCCCTGTTGACATAAAGAAAAACTACATCATCGCAGAAAGGGAGGGGCGCTATCTTTTCAATTCTGTCGAACTTGGGCGGGGATGCACGTATTCGTGCGGGTTTTGTGGCTTGCCACCGTCATTCAAACGGGTCAGGACCAGGGACCCTGAACAGGTAAAGGAGGAGCTGGACAGGCTCGGGCGGGGCTTTTTGTTTGTGGACCCTAACCTGTCTGCCTATCCAAATGAGTATCTATATGACATATTCTCGTATATGGAGAAGTCGGGGAAATATTGGGGTGGGGAAGGCTCGGCTGCCGAGCTTGCAGGCGAAAAGAAGGAGCTTTGGAACCTGATGTCGAGAACCAACATTTCTGTCTTGAATGGGGTTGAAAGCCTGGTTTGCGGAGGGCGCTGGAACGGGAAGAACAGGCATGGCCTTCTGGCCCCGAATGGAAGCGTAGTGGTAAGCTCGCTTATCGTTGGAGCGCCAGGGCAGACAGCCCAGGATGTGATGTGGACTGCCAAGGAATGCCGCAGCAAGAACCTTACGTGCGTGATACACCTTTACTCGCCTTACCCCGGGACAGCAGACTATGCGAAAGCCCGGGAAGAGGGCCGCGTGCTGGTTGATGATTTCTACAGCTTTGACCGCAGGCACGTCGTCATAAAACAGGATGGCATTGCCCCTGGTGAAACCCAGCGGCTGTTTTATGATTTTACCAGGAAAGCCCATTCTTTTTCAGGCACTATGAAGGAGGCAATCAGGATAATCAAGGAGACAGATGGATTGAGGCTCGCTCTCCTCCGGGTGCTGGCGATGATTAGCGTAAGGATGAAGAATACCACCAGGATTGTCGGGAAGGAGTACCTGAAAAGCGATGGGCAGCCAAACGTCCCGCTGACTCTTTTCGAGTGAGCATGAAGAAAGGCGCGAACTCGTGCAATTGCTAGTGGAGAGCATTTCCAAGGGTCAGCAGTAGGCAGGGTGCTTTTATCGAAGGGCGGCGCAATGCGCGCCCGTTTCTTTTTTTGCCGTTCAGCGTTGCTGCGGCAGCATATCGCCCTCAAGCGCGAGCCTTGCCAGCCTCTTCCCGCTCCTGCTTTTTATCTGGGAAAGCGCGGATAAGATGAACTCCTGCATGCGCGCGCTCCCGTTCCCCCTGTTCTCAACCGCGCGGAAGAGCATGTCCAGCCTGTCCGCGTCCTTTGCCAGCGTGCGCAGCCTGCCCTTGCGCCCAAGAAGCATTATTTCGCCTTCAAACGGAGTGCCGGACAGCATTTCGCGCTCGGTTTTTGCCTCGTCGGGCTTCGCCTTCCTTTTCTGCGAAGGCACCAGGTCGCCGATGCGCGCCTCGTGGAGG
Organism: Candidatus Micrarchaeia archaeon; assembly: GCA_041663445.1. GTDB lineage: Archaea > Micrarchaeota > Micrarchaeia > Anstonellales > Anstonellaceae > UBA10161. The sequence goes on along the minus strand of JBAYMR010000002.1, from coordinate 65,892 downwards.
TCGTGGAGGAGCGCAATCCTTACAAGCGCCGCCTCGTCCTTTGCGGCGAGCCTTTCCATCCTTGCAAGGGCGAGGGCGATGATTGCCGTGCCGTATGTGTGCTCCGCCACCGACTCGCGCGGAGCGCCCCGCAGCACCCAGCCCGTGCGCGGGAGATTTTTCAGGGAAAGCGCTTCGAGAAGAATGCGGCGGGCGCTGCTTTCCTGAGGCATGCAGATGCACCTTACTTGCCCTCGATTATCGAGAAGTTCTTTTCCACGATTTTCTGCACGTCGGTGGCGGGATAGCCAATCCTTATGAGGCGCGTCCTGCCCCGCATGCCTGCGCCGGACTCCACCGTGGTGATGAGCCCGAGCATTTCCAGGTCGTTCAGGTATTCGCGGTACCAGCGCGCGCTTCGGCGCGGCTTCCTGTGCTTGCGCGCGGCTGCGCAGTAGCCCTCATAGACCTCGCCGGACGTGAGGAAAGAGTCCTCGTCGTCGGACGTGCCCGTTGTGAGGCGCGTGTTCTTGCCCTTGTCGAGCGCGAGGTTTGCGATTGCCAAAAGCACGAGCTGCTGGTGGTCAGGAAGCGTGGAAATCGCCTCGAACGCGATGTCGGTGTCCACCGAGCGGCGCGCGTCCTCCACTTCCTTGTCCGTGATTTTCACGATGCCCTTGTCGTCGGCTATCTCGCCGGCCTTCAGGAGCAGCTTGAGCGCATAGCGCGCGTCGCCGGAGTCGTTGGCGGTGAGCGCCGCGGACAGGTTTATCGCGCTGTCATCGACCACGCCGGGCTTGAAGCCCATTTTCGCGCGCTGGCGGACGATGGACTGGAGCTGCGTGGCGGTGTAGGGGGCGAAGACCATCTCGTTTTCGCAAAGCGAGCTTTTGCTCCTCGTCCCAAGCTGGTCCTTGAAGTTGACGCGGTTGGTGATGCCCAGTATGCTGATGCTCCCGGACGTGAGCTCGTCGTTCGCGCGCGTGAGGGTGTAGAGCAGGTCGTCGAGGTCCTTCACCATGTCAACCTCGTCCAGGACGACTATGAGGTGCGTGCCTTTCGCCACCTCCTCCATCACCTTCTCGTAGAGCATGGCAAGCCCGAAGCCCATGGAATCGAGCTGGGGGAGGAGCTCCTTCGCGATTTTCTGTATCACGCGGTAGCGGGAGTTGTACATCCTGCAGTTCATGTAGACGTGCCGCGCGTTTGCCTTGTGCTCGGAGAATTTGATGAGGACGTGCTTCACGGAGCATGTCTTGCCGGTGCCGGTCTTCCCGTACACGAACATATTGTGGGGCCGCTCGTTCTTCAGCGCGGGCACGACAGACGACATTATCTTCTCTATCTCGGAGTCCCTGAACGGGAGCGTGCCGGGCACGTAGTGGGGGGACAGGACGTTCCTGTCCGAAAACACCGTTGGCTTGTTGAGAAGCTCTGAAAACGATTTCATGGAAACACTTTCCGCTTGCCTGCAGGCTTGGTGTATGCTTGCGCCTCTTTTAAATCCTGCCGGAGGGCAGCGGAAGCCGGGCGCATTTCAGGGAATAAACTCCGCCCAGCCCGAAAAGCCTTATTAATCTATACTCTGAATATCAGGATACTGCTGCTAGAAATCACTGAGGTGAGAAGATGGGCATACTTGACAAGATTACAAAGAGCATCGGCGTGGGCAAGGAAATGAACCTTGAGGAATACATGAACACCGTCGAGATGGAGAATGTTGACGTGCTCCACGAGGCTGCCGATTTTTACGTGAAGCCGATTGCGCTTGAGTCCGAGAACGACGTAAGCGTGATAATGGAGGAGCTCAAGGCCAAGAACATCATCCTCCTGAACGTCTCGCCCATGAGCAAGCAGCCGAACAAGCTCAAGCAGACGATTGACAACATCAAGTCCTATGTCACGAAAATCAACGGCGACATCGCAAGGATTGACACGGACAAGATACTGCTCACGCCTTCCAAGGTAAAGATTGTGAAGAGCAGGAAGAAGTAATCGCTTTTTCTTTTTTGTTTTTGCAGTTTTAGTTTTATTTATTGGCTTAGCTGCGCGGCTTTTTTGTTTTGTATCCTTTCAGCGCGAGCGCCACTGTTGTTTTATTCCGAGGCGGCCCGTTTTCATCCTCTTGGCACGGGCGCGGCTATTTTTTCTTCCCTATCTCGCGCTCCGCGCGGCGGAGCACGCCCAGGACTGCCGCGCATTCCTTGTCGGTTGCCATGCTCTTGCCGACTATGCGGCGGAATGCCACCTTTACCTTGCGCGGGTTGCGGAGCTCGCTTGAGAATTTGTCCGTGATGAGCGAGAATGCGCGGATTAGCGCCTCCTTTTCGTTTTCCCCGGCAGGCACGTACGCGCGCGGGGCGTAGGAGGAAAGCTCGTAAAGGGCGATTGCTACTGCGTGGGAGAGGTTCAGGACTGGGTAAGCGTCCGATGTCGGGATGGTGACGAGGAAGTCGCAATCGGAAATGTCCTGCTCGGACAGGCCCACGCCTTCGTTGCCGAAGACAAGCGCGATTTTGCCCTCGCGCGCAGCCTGCGCCTTTTTTGCGAATGTTTCAAGGGAGATTGGCGAGCGGATGGTGGTGTGCCAGTGGCGGAAAATTATCCCCGTGGCGCCTACCGCGAGCTTGCAGCCCCGCGTCGCCTGCGAAAGCGTCTTGCAGATTTTTGCGGACTCCAGCAAATTGCGCGCATGCTTGCTGTGCATTATGGCGTCGAACCCGCGCGGGTCGCACTTTGGCGCCACTATCGCCAGGTCGGAAAATCCGAAGTTCGCCATCGCGCGCGCCACTGCGCCGACGTTGAGCTCATATTCTGGCGAGACGAGCACCACGCGGAAGCGCCCCTGCGCTTTTTCCTTTGCCATAACGCGCTTTGGGAAGAAAAAGGTTTAAACGCTGTTAGTCGGTGCCGGTGAGGATGCACTCTGTTTGAGGGGGAACATGCGCGGCGAGCAGATGGCGGACGATGCCTTCGCTCGCATTCTTCTCAAGCATCGGCATTTTTTGGGCCAGCCCGCCCTTTTCGGCGGCCATCTGCGTCTTCGCCTGCGCAGGCAGGTGGCCAAAAGCGTGGCGGTTCTCCGGCGCGCTGTTCGGGTCGCGCTCGCGCGAAATCCTGCCCTGGTTGTAGTCAAGGAGCCTGTACAGGAAGTCAACCCGTTGCTGCCTTTTTTCCGCGTCTGGCTCGCGCACGTCGCGCAGGCGGCGGCGGATGTGGTCGTTGACATCCTGGTAGTAGGCGATTTTCTCTTTCGAGGGGATGTGCCACGGCGCTTTCTTGAAGCCGTACTGGTTGTCTTCCCAGCGCATGTATTGTAAGAAGTCGCTCGAATTTCTGCCGTTGCCCGCTGTTTTATGCAAGAACTGGCTCGCCATTGCATTGCAGATGGGATGGTGAGATTTAAATATCTGCGCGATTTGCCTGCACGAGCGCGATTTTCTCGAAGAAGAACGATTCCTGCGCGAGGATTTTCGCCGGGCCTATGCGCTTTTCCAATTCGGAAAGCGTGGATTCCATCCCGCCGCCAAGCGAGGTGGCAATCACCGCGATTTTTCCGCCGGGGGCGAGATGGGCGGGCGCCTGTGCTGCAAAGCGCATGAAGCAATCCAGCCCGCTTGCCCCGCCGTCATAAGCCGCGTTCTCCAGTTCAAGCGCGAGCTTTTCCTCGCGGGTGGTGGGAAGGTAGGGCGGGTTGAAGAGGATGGAATCGAATTTTTCCCCGGCGGGCACGGAGCTGAACAGGTCGGAAACCCTGAACGCCGCATTTGCCAGGTTGTTTGCCCCGGCGTTTTGGCGCGAGCATTCCACTGCCGCAGGATTGATGTCAACGCCGAGCACGGAATTTTTCGGGGATGCCTGCGCGGCTGAGAGGGAGGCGATGCCGCTGCCGCACCCGACCTCGAGCACGCGCCCGCTGAGGCTGGATGCATACGTGGCAAGAAGGAAGGAATCCTCGGCAGGCTCGTAAACAGTGGGAAGCAGCCTGAGGCGAAGCGTGCCGAAGGAAATTTCGCCGGGGGAATTGGTTCGCATCATTCTTCCTTTGTCTCTTCTTCCTTGCTTTCCTTCTTCCCTTTCTTCTCGATGACCACGATTTCCTCCATGGAAACCGTGTCGTCGTAGTCCTTCATGTACTTGTCCATGTCGGAGTCGTATTCGCTTCTCCTCTCCGGCTTGGCGTGGCGGCGGGGGGCATCGTCATGCCTGCGCTCTGACCTGTCCTGCCTGCCCTTCTGCCTCTGCTCGTAGGCCGCCTTGCGCTCTGAAACCACGATGGCGTATGCTTCGTCGCATGCCTTGCGGGTTTCCACGAGCTGCTGCTCCAGCGCCTTGATTTCGGACATGAGCGTGTTGAGGATGTGCCTTTCCGCATCTATTTCCTTGCGGGCTGCGTCAAGCTCCTTGTTTTTCGCAATTTCTGCCTTCACTTCCCTGAGGCGCTTGATAAGCTCCTTTTCCTTTTTCGGGGTGTCGGCCTCGGTTGCGATGGCAAACTCTATGCGCTCGGCCTCGTCAATGAGCCCGAACGTCCTGCCGCCGCCTTTTCCGCGCATGGACGCTATCATGCCAGAGATTTTCCTGCGCGTTTCGGAAACGACCGGGTTTTTTGCCTTGAGCGAGTCAAGTATGGCCTGCCTTTTCGCGATAAGCGCGTCGAGCTCCTGCTCCTTGGGCGTCTTTTCGCGCATCGGCGCAACCTGCTCTTTCGATTGGGATGAAGAAGTGTCGGTGGCGTTCTTCTCGCCTGGAATCGCCACAAGCTCCTTTATTCCTTCAGGAAGCTCATGGTGGGTCCCCTTGTTGTCTTTTTCGCTTTCCAAAACATTACCTTTTTGTTGTTTTTTATGTCGGTATATATGCAAACCTTTAAATATATGCCACGAAATATAACTCCTGCAAGAAATGCCCGTCTTTTGTTCTGTCTCTGACAGAAAACTGGTCGCCTTGCCAGCGCTTTGCGCTGGCCTACTTTTTTTAACCTTCAGCCGGAGGCAGGCGCTTCCGCCCGATTGGAGCCGCGCTCCAATCAGAAGGCATGTCGCTGCAAAACGGAAAAGGCAAAAGATGCGGCCAAAAGCACTTCTTTACCATAACCCCATAACGGCAATTTTACGATTGCTAAGGTTTATTTACCTTAGCTATTGCGCGCGCTGTTGCCAGCAAGGACCAGTCGCGCACCTGTTCCAGCACTATGAGCACGAGTATCGCCACGAGGCGCGCATTCACGTCGCTTGAGGCAAGCAGCAGGTAGATGCAGTATGCCATGGGCGCAAGTATGATGTAGCGCAGGAGAAACGTCTTGAATATTCCCAAATGCATGTGTTGCCCCCTTCAAGCCCCTGCCGCCTTGCCCACTGCGCAAAACATCCTGCCGTGGGCGTCTGTGCGCCAAGGCACAGGCGGTTTGCCGCTAGAACATTTTGGCGGCGAGCTCCACCATCCTGTTGGAAAAGCCCCATTCGTTGTCGTACCAGGAAAGCACTTTCGCGGTCTTGCCGATTGCGATTGTGGAAAGCCCGTCCACCACGGACGATGCCGGGTTGTGGACGATGTCGGAGGAGACGATTGGCTCCTCGCAGTATTCCAATATGCCTTTCATCCTGCCCTGGGAAGCTTTCTTGAGCGCCGCGCCGATTTCCTCCTTTGTTGCAGCCTTCGCAAGCGTGCAGGACAGGTCGTTTATGGAGCCCACGGGCGTGGGCACGCGGAGCGACAGCCCGTCGAGTTTTCCCTTGAGCTCGGGAATCACCATGCCTATCGCCTTTGCAGCGCCGGTTGTTGTCGGGATGATGTTCACCGCCCCCGCCCTGGCGCGGCGGAAGTCCTTGTGGTGCCCGTCTAGGATGAGCTGGTCGTTGGTGTAGGCGTGCACGGTTGTCATGAAGCCGTTCTCTATCCCGAAATTGTCCAAAAGCGTCTTTGCCACGGGCGCAAGGCAGTTCGTGGTGCAGCTTCCCAGCGAGACGATGTTGTGCTTCTTCCTGTCATACGCCTCGTCGTTCACGCCGAGCACGATTGTGGCGTCTGCCTCGCCGCCCTTGCAGGGCGCGGAGATGAGCACCTTTTTCGCGCCGGCGGTTATGTGCTTGCTTGAGCCCGCGCGGTCCGTGAACGCGCCGGTGCACTCGAGCACCAGGTCCACCCCGAGCTTGCCCCACGGGAGGTTTGCCGGGTCGCGGTCGGCGGTGATTATGATTTCGTGCCCGTCAATGGTGAGCTTGCCCGGCTCGCCCTTGGAGCTTCCGGCGTAATGCCCCTGCGTGGTGTCGTACTTGAACAGGTGAGCGGAGAGCCTGGGGTCGTGCGTGTCGTTTATCGCGACGATGTCGAACTTCTTGCCGACAAATCCGCGCTCGAACGCCGCGCGCGCAACAAGCTTCCCAATCCTTCCGAAGCCGTTTATAGCCACCTTCATTGCCATGAGAATCCCCCCAAATAGAAAGTGAAGGAAAGAACGAGGGGCAATAATAAAAATCTGCCATGCGCGCGGAACCGGGCGGCGCGCAACTCCATTTTTTAAGTTAGCCGCGAAAATTGCGCGTGATGGAAAACAAGGCGGAAAAACGCCGCGCGGTGCTCATTGACGTTGACTACAAGATAGTGGACGGCAAGACCGTGGTGCGGCTGCTCATGAAAGGGAAGCGCTTCTTCAGGCTTTACGCGCACTATGAGCCCTACTTCTATGCCGATGCGCCGGCTTCTGCGGAAAAGGAGATAATGGCGGTGAAGGCGCAGTCGCGCGAGAGCATGGTATCGCCGGCGCGCGTGGAGCGCGCGAAGATGAACGTGCTCGGGCATGAGAAGGAAATCTGGAAAGTTTACTGCGCGCGCCCGTTCGACGTGCCGTCTGTGAGCGGGGCGCTGAAGTTCCCGTGCTACGAGAACAACATCCCGTTCGGAAGGAGGTACATGATTGACAACGGGCTCTCGCCTTTCATGGAGCTCTGGTATGTCCGGGAGGGGCGGTACATAAAGAAAATCTACAAGACGCGCGAGGCGACCCCGCGGCTGCGCACCATGGCATTCGACATCGAGACCTACAACCCCAAGGGCATGCCGCAGCCCGAGCGCGACGAGGTAATCATGATTTCGTACGAGATTGACGGGGAGCGGCGCGTGATAACGAGCAAAAATATAGACCGCCCGTTCGTGATTGCCTGCAAGGACGAGCGGGAGATGATAAAGAAATTCCTGCAGGTGATAAAGGAAAAGGACGTCGAGGTGCTGCTGGGCTACAACTCCACCGTCTTCGATTTGCCCTACCTTGCGGCAAGGGCGCAGGTGAACGGGCTTGAGTTCGCGATAGGGAGGGACGGGGGAAGCTTCCGCGTGAAGAGGAGGGGCATCAGGGACGTGGCGGAGATTTCCGGGCGCATCCACGTCGACCTCTACCCGCTTGTGCGCTTCATGGGCTTCATCGGGGCTTTCAAAATCAGCAAGTACACGCTTGAAAACGCATATACCGAGCTTACCGGAAAGAAAAAGCTCATGGTGAAGAAGCTGGAAATCTACAGGATGTGGGACGACGACGTGCTTGTGAAGGAACTTGCGGACTACTCGGCGTTCGACTCGCAGGCGACGATGGAGATAGGGAACCTGCTGGTGCCCCTCATGGTGGAGATGGGGAGGCTCACGCGCTTGCCGCTTTTCGACGCGGTGGGGGCGACGGCAGGGCAGCTGGTGGAATCGCTTCTCATGCAGAAAAGCTTCGAGCACCGCCAAATCATCCCGAACAAGCCCGACGACGCGCTTGCGAAGGAGAGGGAGCTTGGCCCCATACAGGGGGCGTTCGTGAAGCTGCCGCAGCCGGGGATTTACGAGAACATGGTGGTCTTTGACTTCCGCGGGCTGTACCCCTCGATAATCACCTCGCATAACATTGACCCGTACACGCTCAACCCGCCTGACGACGTGCCGGATTCGGAATGCTACATTTCGCCGAACGGGCACCGCTTTGCAAAAAAGCCGCGCGGCCTGCTGCCGACGGTGCTTGACGAGCTTATCAGGAAAAGGGGCGAGATGAAAAACCGGCTGAAAAAGGCGGAGAAGGACACGCCGGAGTACGGGCAGCTCTTCGCGCGCGTGCAGTCGCTGAAAATCCTTGCGAACTCGTATTACGGCTACCTTGCCTACCCGCGCTCGCGCTGGTACTCGCGCGAGGCGGGCGAGTCGGTCACCGCGTGGGGCAGGCACTTCATCCAGGAGACGATTGAAAAGGGGGAGAAGGCGGGCTTTTCCGTGCTTTACGGGGATACAGATTCAATTTTCCTCCTCATGGGCGAAAAGAGGAAGGAGGACGCGCTCGCGTTCATGAAGAAAATAAACGACGAGCTTCCCGGCGACATGGAGCTTGAGCTGGAAGGGTTTTACCCGCGCGGCGTGTTTGTCACCAAAAAGCACATGGGCAAGGAGGACAAGGGCGCGAAGAAGAAGTATGCGCTTATCGGCGAGGACGGGCGCATCAAGATACGCGGGTTCGAGCTGGTGAGGCGCGACTGGTCAAACGTCGCGAAAAACACGCAGAGGCGCGTGCTCGAGGCGATACTGAAGGAGGGCAGCAAGGAAAAGGCAGTGAAGATAGTGAAGGACATGATTGAGGAGCTGAAAGGCGGCAAGGTGCCGCTCGAGGACCTCACCATCTACACGCAGATGAGGAAGGACCCGAACAAGTATGACATAATATCCCCCGAGATTTCAGCGGCGAAGAAAGCCGCCGAGGCAGGCATGCAGATAGAGAAGGGGATGATGATTGGCTATGTGATTACCAAGAAAGGCGCCACCATCTCGGACAAGGCGCAGCTGGTGGAGCTTGCGAAGGACTATGACCCGAATTACTACATTGACAACCAGGTGCTGCCTTCCGTCCTGAAAATACTGAAGGAGCTGGGCTACTCCGAGGATGATTTGAAATTCAAGGGCGAGCAGAAAGGGCTTAGCTCGTTTTTCTAGCGTGAGAAGATGAGGATTGAAAAATTGATTTTTGCCGTGCTGGCCTGCGTGCTGCTGGCGGGCCTGCTATTCTTGGCGTCATGCGCGATTCCGAGGCAGCCAATCGCCTTTTTCGCCTATGGCGCGAACCTTGCAAAAAGCACGATGGAGGCGCGCGCCGGCGGCTTTCTTGATGCCACGGCGGCAAAGTTGCCGGGCTATTCGCTTGCCTTTGCAAGCCAGGACAGCAGGCCGTCCGAGTTCGGGGTTGCCACGCCCGCAAAGGATGCGAACGCGTCGGTGGAAGGGGCGCTCTACTATTTGACCGAGGGGCAGATGGCCGCGCTGGACAGGCAGTCCGGCGCCCCGAAGCTCTATGAACGGCGTGCGGTGAAAGTGGCGCTGCCGGATGGAAGCGTTGCGGTGGCGCAGGCGTATTTTTTGGCAGGCAGCACGCACAAGGCGGCCCCTTCGCGCACCTATTACCTGTCGGCGCAGGGCGGGCTTGCAGAGTGGGGCTATGGGAATGAGAGCCTTGAGAGGGCGGCGGCTGGCGCGGTTTCCCCGGATTAGAAGCCCATTGCAAGATAGTAGAGAAGGTCGCCGAAAAGCAGCGTGAAGACAAGGCCTATGAAAAGGTATGGAAGGAAGAACGGCATGCCCGTGTAGACCGGCACTGATTTTATTTTTGCGCGCTTGAGCGCGGCAATCGCCTTTTCGCTGATTACCGGGGAAAGCCTGAGCTTTTTTGATAGCGCGGGCATCTGCTCGAGAGCAAGCACGTCCTCGCATTGGAGATTTGCGACTGGCATTTTCTCCACCATGCTTGCCTTTATCTCAGGCATGAAAAGCGAGAAGAAAATGAGCGCCGCGCCCAGGAAGCCGATTATGGCGAAGTAGGAGGCAGGCAGGGAAATGGGCAGCGAGGAAACTATGGAACCGAAGATGAGGAGGGAAACTGCAACAAGCGCAGGGCCAGCCACCTTTTGCAGCGTGAACTTCACCTTGCCTTTTGCGAGCTGGCGCGAAACATAGGGGATGAAGCGGCAAAGCATGTGCAGTATGAATGCGATGCCCGTGGGCGCGAGCACGGAGAGGAAAAACGGGTATGGGATTGCCTGCGATGCCGCAAGGAGCGGCTTTGGAAGGTACGGGATGGCAAGCGCGATTGACGCCATGGCAAACACGTCCGCGCCGCCAAGCTGCCCCATCCTGTAAAGCGCGTATGAAAGCGCGGCAATGACGGTTGCGATGAAAACCGCCTGCGAGAAAAGCATGGAGTCGAAAAATATTATGTTGAGGAGAATGGACGCGGCGAGGAAGCACCATAGGAGCGCGTCCGGGACCCATTTCTTGTTGAAGATGTCATAATACGCCGCAGCGCCCGTGAATGCCACTGCCACGAGCATGCGGATGCCGATGCCAAGCACTGATGCAGGAGGCGAGAGGAAGGAAAGCAGTGGTTCGAGCATGTGGGGAAAACGAGGAGTAATAATAAAAAGTTCCCTTTGAGGAAATGCTCGCGGGAATGGCGCGCGCAGCTTCTTCTGCAAAATTCCATCGGTAACTATTGGCTAAAAGTTACCGTTATATCGGTAACTATTTAAACGTGCCCCCGCAAATACATGAGAGGAGAGAGGAGGAGATTGCATGGCGCGCATGAGCCGGGATTTGATGATGGAGGTTCTGCTTGAGTGGAACAATTGGGAAGGGAAAGGGAAGACTGGCATCGCGCGCGGAAGCTACCTTGCGGAAATCAGGAGGAAAATTGCAGCGGGAGAGGTCCTTGTCATCGGCGGGGTGCGAAGGTGCGGAAAGTCCACGCTTGCAAGGCAGTTCATGGAAGGCAGGGGAGATGCGAAAAACTCGGTCATGATAAATTTTGAGGACGTGCGGCTCGCAGGGATGGAGCCTGAAGGCGTGCTGCGCATGTTTGAGGCGTATCTTTCCGAAATCCAGCCCGAGGGCAAGCCGCTTTTGGTGCTTGACGAGGTGCAAAATGTCAAGGGTTGGGAAAGGCTTGCAAGCCAGCTGCACGAAATGGGCAGGGCGGACATCATCGTCACCGGCTCGTCCTCAAAGCTCCTGTCCGGCGAATACGCGACCCTCCTTACAGGAAGGCACCTGGACGTGCGGGCATTCCCGCTCAGTTTCAGGGAATACCTGGGCTTTTGCGGCATTGAGATGCCTTCGCGCGTTGCCATCCTGAAAAACAAGGCGAGGATAATGAAACTTGCCAGGGAATACCTTGAGTTCGGCGGGTTCCCGAAAGCCGCGCTCACCGCCGACACACGCCTCCGCATTGAATTGCTCGCAGCCTATTATGACGACATTATCCACAAGGACATCGCAAAACGGCACAGCATCATGCAAATCAGGAAGCTGGACGACCTGGCGAAATTCTTCCTTTCCAACAACAGCCGCCTGATGAGCCTCAACAAGGCAAAAAACGTGGTGGGGCTGAGCCTGGACAGTGTGGAGCGGTTTTCAAGGCATATGGAGGATGCTTACTTGGTTTTCTTCGCCCCGATTTTTTCCTATTCCAAAAAAGTCCAGATAGTGAACCCGAAAAAGGTGTATTCCATTGACACCGGGCTGCGCAACGCGGTGTGCTTCAGGTTCTCAAAGGATTACGGATGGAATGCCGAAAACGCCGTGTTCCTTGACGCGGTTCGACGGGGCTATAAGGTGCATTACCACTCCGACGGCAAAACCGAATGCGACATAATTGCACTGAAGGGAAAGGAACGGCTCGCAATCCAGGTGAGCTGGGAGCTGAAGGATGAGGTGCGGGAAATTGCTGGTTTGGTGTCCGCGATGAAAACGATAAAGGCGCGTGAGGGCTGGCTTGTTGCCGAAGATGCTGAGGAAGAGCGGAAGGCGGGAAAGATGAAAATCCACATCGTGCCCTTGTGGAAGTGGCTGCTGCGGGAAGAATGACGCGCACATTACTCCTTCACAGTTTCCAAGAAGTAGTCGTGTATCCCCACCACGTCAAGCGAGTCGCAGGCTGCGATGCACTTGAGCGCGGATGACACGCTCGGCGTTGTCCTGCCGCTGTCCGAGTGGATGAATTCCTTTATGTAGGTGCCCGCCTCGGCGAGGATGTGGAGCTTGAGCCTGCCGCCTTCAATCGCCTGCGCGCCGATTTTGTAGACCGTCCTCCTGCGCAGCATGTCGCTCCTCCGCGCGAGCACGCGCGTGGGCGTGTGCTGGTTGAGGGCCGTGCCCGAAAGCGCGGCAATCTTTTTTGCGTCGGCATCGGTGAGCGCGCGGTCCGCGGAGACGGTTGCCTCGTATTCCTTCTCGAAGTGCGAGTTGCAGACGCTGTCAATGAAGCTCTTGCGCACGAAGCGCAAGCCGATGGCCTGCACGTTTTCATTCTTGGCAAATTCTTTTTCGAGCGCGCGAAGGCCGGCTTTCCTTTTCTTCGGGGAGGCAAGCTCGGCAACGAACGGGCGGCCTGTGCCAAGGCAGCGCACGTCTACGTCTTCCCTGCCGCTCGCGTGGAGCGTGCAGCCTGCCGCGCCAAACGCAGGCATGAGAATTTTGCCAATCTCGTCCTCGACGGAGGGGTAGTTCATGCCGCTCCCTTTGCAGGATTCGCACCCTGCCCCGCCGCATTCGGAACAGTGCCAGCGGCTCTGGCAGAAGCCGCGCGCGAGCTTTATGTAGTGCCCGTGGATGTAAAGCTGCATGGGGCGCGCAACCGCCTTTTTCGACGTAAAATCGAATTCGAATGCGGCGTCTGCCGCGCGCTGGTTGTTTTTCTTCCCGGTTGCCTGCGCGATTTTTTCCGCGATTTCTGCGTTGACGCTGTTCTTGAGCGAGGTGTATTGCCCGGGAAGGAAACGCGTCGCCACCTCTGCCTCGCGCATGAGCATGGCGCGGGAGAATGAAGATGAGACGGCAAAGGTTTCCCACTCGAAATCGTGCGATTGGGAAAGCGCGGTTTCCACGAGGGAGGGGAGCGATGATAGTGCGCCCGAGCAGATGAAGCACCCCTCGCCATTGCCGGCTGGGCGGGTTTCCGCGCGCGCAAAGAACCGGCGTGCGCACTCGTTGCATAATGATGGTTTTTCCACAACTAAGATGGCAGGGCGCAGGGTTTATTAATCTAATTTCTGAAGCACCTCTGGGCAGGGTGCAAAGCGGTATTTTGCGGATGTTTACGAAAGCCTTTTAAATGTGCATCTGCAGAAATAAGATGGTAAAGAATGGATATGTGGTATTTCTGCCCAGTGAAGGTGACAACATGCCCCGTGGAAAAAGAATCGTAATCGAAAAGGTAATCAACGACCCGGTGGTGACCAGGCTCAAGTCGATGAAAATTTCCGACCTGAAGTCCAGGCGCGCCTCTGATGAAAAGTCGCTGCATGCCAACATTTCGGACATCGTCGGCAAGGCAAACGACCTGTATGCACAGGACAAGCTTGAGCGCGAGCGCCTGAAGGGCATGGGGCTGTTCTCGGTCGAGGAGGCGTATGACGAGCTCAAGAAGGGCGGCGTCAGCCTGTCCTACCGCGCATTCGGCGGACGCGTGGAGAGGCGCTCGGTGCACTCGGTGAAAATCGGCAACAAGAGGCTGATTCCCAAGCCCGTCGTGCATGACTGGATTGCGCTTGCGAACGAATACTACTCGGTAAAGCAGGCATTCAACGAGCTCAAGAAGCACGAGAAGCTCAACCTGCGCGCATTCATAGGGAGGATTGAAAAGAACTCCGTCCCGTCCCTCAAGATAGGCACGGCGCGCTGGGTGCCCAAGTCCGCAATAGAGGGCATGGTGCACGTCTGCAAGAACTATTACGACGTCGGCGACGCGGTCCAGGAAATGAACGCGAAGGGCATCCGCATCAAGAGGAACGCATTCGAGAGGCGCCTGGACAGGAACCGCATCCCGCACGTGAAAATCGGCGGGAGGCGCGTGATTGCCAAGGACGTGCTCTCGGAGCTTGTGGGCAAGGAGCTCGCGCTTGCGGGCAAGGCCCCGAGGATGCCGTAAGCTTTTCTTCAGTTTCCTTCTTCTGTTTTTTTATTTTTTGATTAGCGCGAGCGCGCGTCATTCCGCCTTGGGCACTTCTTTCTTCTCTTCTGGCGGCGCGCGCCTCTTGCCTGCGAAAAAGAAGTAATATGCCGCGGCGCCGATGAAAAGGAGCGAGATGAGCGCGAGCGCCGCAGTCTGGAGGGGATTGCCGCCCGAGGCTGCCCCTGAGAGTGCGGTGTTCGCAGCCTTTATTGCGCGCTCGGACGAGGCAAGCGAGTCGGAATACATCGCGCTTGCGAGGTAATCTTCCGCGCGCGCGACTTCTTCGCCTATCTGCTGCGCGTCGGCCTGGCTTGCGCGCGATTTCACCTCGGCAAGGGCTGCCTGCGCGACTGAGAGGGAAGAGGCGGCGGAAGATGAAAGAGATGCGAGCGCGCCTGAGAGCGACGCGTTGAGGGATGAGAGCTTTGCATATGAGGAATTTGCCTGCGCAAAAGCGTCGGATGGCGCGAGCGCTGTTTTTTTCGAGGCTGCCAGAAGCTTGTCGGCTTCGTCGAGGCGCGACTGCGCCTGCGCAGGCGTGAAGGGAAGCTGCCTGCGCGATTGAGTGGAAAGCGCGGAGTATTGCGAAGAGAAGTTGGCAAGCATAGGCTCCACATCGGAGCGGAGGGAGGCATAGGATGCCCGCAGCGACTCGGCGGAAGAGAGCAGCTGCGCGCTGTTCGCGGCAGTGGCGCCCGTCGCTTCCGCCATTAGCGAAATGGCTGCGGACGAGTGCAGGATTGCCTGGGTGAAGTCGCCTGAAGTGTAGGCTGCCTGCGCGCCCGAAAGCTCGCTTTCCGCCGAGGAAAGCAGCCCCTGGCTTGCCCCCGAGGTTTTGCGCGCCTGCGCGTAGCCTTCCGACGCGGAAGTGAGCGATGAAAGCGCGAGCGAGGCAAGCGAGGAGGAAACCTCGCCTTTTGCCTTGCGAAGAGACGCCACTGCCTTTTGGTAGCTGCCGGAGTCTGCTTCGTAGGACGCCGAGGAAAGCGCCTGCTGGTACTTGAAAAGCGCGGACGAGAATTGCGCGGCGAACGTCGAGTTGGAGCGGGCCAGTTGCGACTGGGCGGAAAGCAGGGAGGGAAGTGAAACGCCGGAAGCCGACTTTTCCTGGAGGTAAAGCAGGTAGTCGCCGGTGGAATATGAAAGCTTTTGCGAGTCCTCGCCCGCCTGCGAGAGCACCGCAAGCGCCTCGTTTGTCTTTCCCTGCGAGGCAAGCACCCTTGCTTCGGAAAGCGCGAGCACGTCCTTGGTCCGGTTGTAGGTGAGCACAAGCGTTTCAGCCTGGGCCAATGCCTCGGAAAGCGCCGCCTGCGGGTCGCTTATGGCGTAGGAAACCGCAAACGACGATTCCTTGCCTTCGGTAAGCGGCGTGAAGGAAAATGAAACCTGCGCGCTGCCGCTTGCAGATGAATGTGAGGCGCGGGAAATCTTTTCGCCGGAAAGCGGCGTTACGCTGAGGTTGGCTATCCCGCTGTAGGGCTCGGTGAAGGAGACGCTGCCCGAGCTGCAGGAAAGCGCCGGGGCGGAAAGCGAAATGGTGAATGAGACTTGCTTGCCACCGGATGAAAGCGTTTCGTAATCGCGTGCCGAGAACGACGCGGCAAAGGGCGCGCGGACAGAATATGAAATCTCCAATTCGCCCTTGCCGGAAAGCACGCCGCCGATTTCGCCGGTGAATTCATCGCTGCCTGAGGAAAGCGAGAACAGCTGGCTGCCGTATTTGGCGCGGGCGGCATATGATAGCCGGGGGGCGGGCTGGGACACCGCCAGGGAAGGCAGCGCGCGGGAGGAAATGAAGGAAATTGAGCGGCTTGCCTGCGCGTATTCCTCGGTGGCGATGGAACAGTAATCTTCCGCCGACGTTATTTGCGCGGGCTGGTCCTGCTTTTCAAAGCAGATGGAAAATGCCTGCCCTGATGCGGCAGAGGGAAGCGTTATGGTGGTTTTCCCGTTGCTCGGGTAGGCGTCGCTTATCGCATCGCCATCCGAGAAATCAGAGGAATAAAGCGGGACTTTGGTGCCGATTGAAAACGAAACCGCGCCATCCGACGAGAGGGAGGATGGGTTTTGCGTGGATATGCAGGCGGAGTAGCCGGTGGGCCGGCCAAGCACTGGCACGGAGTATGTCTCGGATAGGTGGGCATTTTTCAAGAGCAGGGAGGAGAGGCAGGAAGGCGTTTGGGCAACTGCCGACGCGGACAGCGATGAGATGCTGCGTTCGATGCTTGCCATGGAGCCGGCAGCGCGCGCTGCGTCCAGCTTCCCGGAGGGGAAATATGGCGAGAGCCTTGCCTGCTGCTGCAGAAGCGAGGAATTGCACGCGCTTGCAGAGGATGACAGCTGCATTGCGCTGGCATAGCCGTCCTCAAGGTAGGAGAAGCGCTCGTGGAGGCGGAGCAGCAGGCTTTGCCGCTCCTGCAGCGCGGCTTCCTGCACGGCGAGTATTGTGTCCTGGGATTGCGACGAGCCGAGGAGGGCGCGGTACTGTGAAAGCACCCCCTGCTCGTATGAAACGTCCAGCCCGTCGCTTTTGGCGGCGCTTATCAGGGAGGAATAGCCTGAGAGCGCAAACTCTGCCTCCTGCTTTGCAGACGCGTTTTGGGAGGAACGGGAAACCGAGATGGCATTGCCTGCGATGCGGGCGGCATCGGTGTAGGCGGCATAGCGCGCGCCGAACGAGGGAAGCGTGCTGGCGGATGCGAATGCATCCTCTGCCTGCGCCAGGAGGGAACGGGCAGAGGACAATGTTTGCGCCGATGCCAATGATGAGGCGGATTCGCCAGCCGCCCCTTGTGCCGCCTCGATGGCTGCCTGGGCGGAATTCCTCTGGGAAAGCACCGCCGCCTCGGCGTTCGAGCGCACAAGCCGGAGCGAGGCGAGCGCAGCCTGGGAGGTTTCTGCCGACGATTGGGACTCGGAGATTGCCTGGGAAAGCCAGCCGTCGGCCTCCTTGGATGAGAAGCTTGCCTGGGAAGAGGAAAGGAGCGATTGCGCGCGGGAGGAATCCTCCTTGGCGTTCAGGTAGCCGCTGTAGATGCCAGTGTAGGAGCTGCCGACGATGAGCGAAGCGCCGTTGGATGTGTTGGCAGGGGCATCGCCCATAAGCTCGAGCTTTTCGCTGCCAAGCAATGAAAGCTCTGATGAAAGCGCGCGGGACGAGCCCTGCGCGGACAGCTGCGCCGTCGAATACTCTTCGAGCATCCTGCCTTTCGCCTCGGAAAGGAGCATGTAGAGCGAGAGTGCGCGCGCAACCGAGGAGTTTTCGCCAGCGCCTCCAAGCGAGTTTAAGCGCCCGGGAAAGCCTGCTTCGGAAAAGTCAGGAAGCTGCGGGGATGATGCGAAATAGTCGTATGTGCCCCGGTAGGCGGCTGCCTCGTTTGCGCAAAAGCCGCCATCCGGAGCAAGCAACGATTCTGCGTAGTTGAATGTGGGGGAGGCGGCGCCAGAGTAGTTTTGCGAGCCGGCGCCTGCCGTGGAGAGGAATTCGTATTCGGCCTGGGCAAGGCGGGAGATTGAGAGCGCGGCTGACTGCAGCGAGTCGTGCGCGGACGCCGCGTGCTCAAGCGCGGCGGAGTATTGCGCGGGATAAAGCGAGATGAAGCTGCTCACGTCGCTCACTTTCATCAGGATGTCAAGCTGCACGAATGCCGCCAGGAAGAAGACGTTTGTGAGGGGGACGTTCATCATGCCGAAATTGTCGCGCACGGCAGACTGCGCCTTGGAGGAAAGCGCGTGCGAGGAGATTTCAGCCTCTTTAGCAAGCGCAAGCTCGGAGGAGGCGTGCGTGAGGAGGGATGCGGATTCGGAAAGCCCGCTTCGCTCGCCGGCAGGCACGCGCGCAAGGAGGGCGCTCCCGTTCATGGGGGAAATGCTTTCCAGCCCCAGGCTTTGCGTGGAATTGTCAAACGCAAATGCATAGGAGTGGATGTACCATATCGTGATTATGTTGGGGTTGCCGGAGACGTAGGACGGGCCCTGCCAGAAGCGCGGAAGCGGGTCGCCGGGAAAGCAGTCCGCAAAGCTTGACGCGGCTGCAACGGATGACAATGAAGATAGGCATAGAAGAAAGAGAACGAGGCGCCCACATTGCCACCCCATAAGGGCATTTCCACCCCAATTTTATTATGGCTATCGGAAGCTGCCGGGGGAAGGCGCGGGCGGGTTGCATGCCGCCTATTTTTTCTCGGATGCCGCCGCCTTGGCTTCGCCTTTTTCCTTGGCATCGGTTTTTTCTTTCTGCGCGGCAGGCGCTTCCGGCAGGGGGTGCGGAGGGGGGGCTTCCTGCTTCACCATCTTGTGCTCGGCCTCGGCGGTTTCGCATTTTTTCGCCAAATCGTCAAGCGTGAGCGCGAGGTAGGCGCCCTTTTCGGTGAGCCGGAAGATGTTCTGCTTGCCCTTTTTCTCCGAGATGACAATCCCGAATTTTTTGAGCCCGGTAAGAAGGTTTATCACATGCACGTAGGAGGCGCCGGATGAGCGCGCGAGCTTGGAAGGGTACCAGGTCTGCGCCGAGTCCTTGAGGAGGAGAAGGATGGAGCACGGCTTGGGCTTGAGGAGGAGCTGTTTCAGGGCGGAGGGCTTGGGCGCTGCCAGGGCGGTTTCACTTGCCAATCAAACACCTCGATTGCGCGGGCAGCCAGGTGCCGCTTGCCAGGCCACTTCGCGGGCGCGGGCATGTTCCTCACTTGCCAAGCACGCACCTCTTCAGGATTGCCATGCGGACAGGCACGCCGTTTTTCGCCTGCTCGAAGTATTTTGCGCGCGCGTCGGAATCGAATTCCTTGGGAAGCTCGTCTATCTTTGGGAGCGGGTGCAGCACCGCCATTTCCTTCGGCGCTGCGCGGAGCGCATCCATGCCCAGGCGGAATTCCGACGACATGCGGAGCGCCTCGTCCGGGTCTGCAAACCTTTCGCGCTGCACGCGGCAGACGTAGAGGATGTCGCAGCGGGCAAATGAGGGCCGGGTGGTTTCCTTTATGCTTGCGCCGAATTCCTTTTTGGCGCGCGAAATTATCTCCGGGCCCATGGCGAGAAGCGAGGGCGAGCAGAGCGTGACATTTGCGCCGTACATTGCAAGCACGTGGAGAAGCGAGCGCATGGCGCGCGCGTGCTTGAGGTCGCCCATCAGCGTGATGTTGAGCCCCTCGATTTTTCCCTTGAGCTTCTTGATGGTGTAGAGGTCAATGAGCGCCTGCGAGGGGTGCTGGTTGCCCCCGTCGCCGGCATTTATCACCGGGTGCCCGGCGATTTCAGCCGCAAGGGAGGGCATGCCGGGCTGGGGGTGGCGGATGACAAGCGCGTCGGCATAGCCGTCCATCATCTGTATGGTGTCGGCATACGCCTCGCCCTTCTGCGCGGAGCTTTGGTCGGAATAGAAGGCAAGCGGCGTGGCGCCGAGGCGCGCGGCTGCGGACTGGAAAGAGAAATTCGTGCGCGTGGATGGCTCGAAGAACATGTTGGCAATTATCTTGCCGGAAAGCGTGCGGATGGGCTTGCCTTTCTTCAGGAGCGCCTCCATCCTTGAAGCCTCGGAAAGATAGGCATCTGCCTCGCGCTTGTCAAAGTCATAAACCGAGAGAAGGTCAGGCATGGCAACACCGCAGGGAGTGCGCGGGCAAGTTTTATAATGCTGGGACGCGGCAGGCGCGCGTTTTATAATGTTTAGACGCGAACTTTGCCCGGTGAGAAAATGAAGGACAAAAGCGCTCATCTTGGGAAGATTGTGAAGAATGGCCGCGTGCTCATACTTGCAATGGACCAGGGAATGGAACATGGCCCGTCTGATTTCAATGCAAAGAACATAGACCCGGAATACGTCTGCGGCATTGCCGCGCGCGGCGGCTTCACGGGCTTTGCCATACAGAAGGGGATTGCCAAGCACTACAAGGATTGCTATTCTGGCAAGGTGCCCCTTGTCCTCAAGCTCAACGGCAGGACGAACATCGTGCCGAAAGACGAGATTTATTCCTCGCCGGTCTGCTCGGTGAAGGAGGCAGCGGCGCTTGGCGCGGATGCGGTTGGCTACACGCTTTACGTGGGCTCGCCGCGCGAGGCTGACATGTTCCGCGATTTCGGCGCAATCTCCGCCGAGGCGGATGACTATGGCTTGCCGACGGTGGTGTGGGCATACCCGCGCGGGAAATACATCAAGGATGAAAAGTCCGTGGAGTCGGTCTCATATGCCGCGCGCGCGGCACTGGAGCTTGGCGCGGACATCGTTAAGGTGAATTACACCGGAACGGTGGACGGCTTCAGGAATGTTGTTGCCGCTGCAGGCAGGTGCAAGGTGATTTCCGCAGGCGGGAGCAAGCAGTCGGACGCCGAGTTCTGCGCAAAGGTGAAGGAAGTGCTTGCGGCAGGCGGGGCAGGGATGGCGGTGGGCAGGAACGTGTGGCAGCACGACAACCCCATGAAAATCGCCGAGGAAATCAAGAAAATCATCTACAAGTGAAAAGGCGGGAGAATGGCTGGCGAAAAACCGGTAACGTTGGAGCAGCACCTTGCGAAAAGCAAGGCTGACGCAAAGCTGCAGAAGCTCATCGCGTCGTTTGCCTACATTGCGCTTGATGCACAGCACGAGTTCCCGAAATATTTGCGCGGCACCATGGGCGAGCCAAACAAGTATGGCGAAGCGGTGGCTGCGCTTGACGAGTGGGTGAACGGCTACCTTTGCGACTCGCTCGTGAAGACCGGGCTGGTGCGCAAAATCTACTCCGAGGAGCTTCGCGAGCCGCTGCTCGCGCACAACGACGCGCCGTTCGTGGTTGCGATGGACCCGCTTGACGGCTCGTCCAACATCATAAGCAACAACGCATTCGGCACAATCGTTGGCGTGTATCGGGAAGACCTGCCGCAGACAGGAAGGAAATTGGTGGCGGCGTTCTACAAATTGTACGGGCCCGTGAACACGTTTGTCTATACCACGGGCAGGGGCACGCATGAGTTTGTGAAGCATTATGATTCCGAGGGCAAGGCGCAGTTCCTGCTGCTTTCGGAGGGCATGAAACTTCCCGAGCCTGGCGGCGTTTTCGGGCTGGGCGGCGACCCTGTTGACTGGAGCCCGCTTTTCCTGAGGTTCGGGAAAGACCTGTTCAGGAAGGAGAGGATGAAGGCGCGCTACTCAGGCACGTTCGTCGCTGATTTTTCGCAGGTGCTGCACCGCGGCGGCATCTTCGCCTACCCTTCCACGAAAAAAAGCCCGCGCGGGAAACTGCGCCTGTTCTACGAGGCGCAGCCCATGGCATTCATAATGGAGCAGGCAGGCGGTGCAAGCTGGTCGGGCTCGGGCTCGCTGCTCGACGCGGTTGACAAGGACGTGGACGCGCGCGTGCCGCTGTATATGGGGAACAAGGCGCTGGTGGCAAAGCTCAAGGCTGCGCTGAAAGAGTAGGCGGCGGTGAGGGCAGCGGGCATATCAATACCTATTTAAACTCTTCTTAACACAAGTAATACATGAAAAAAATGCCGTCTATAGACGACGCCATGGGCAGGCAAGTAAAAGGCAGGTACGATGCACTTAGCGCAGGCAAAGACATGAAGGCATTTGAAAAAATGAGGCTTCTTGTTGAAAAGATATTGGACCCTGCCACGCCAAGCTACAAAATACTCGGCGGCGAAGCGGCAAACCTTCTTTTTGCGATGGATATCCCCAGGAACGAGAAGGAACAGTGGTTTTTGCTTGTGGGGGATATTGAGAAGCTTGCCCTCGCGCGAGGCCACCGGGACAGTTATGACATTCTGACCCTGCAGGAACACAAGCTAATCGGCAGCACATGCAAGTGCGTGGAGGACGACGGAAGTGCGCGCGCAAGATACACGCCAGTAGGCGTCCTTTCAGGCAAGTTCGGGCTTGAAGAGGCGAGGAACGCGCGGGAGCTTGCGGCAATCATTGAAAACTTCCCATACTTCACGTTTTACAATGCAGGCAAAGCAGATATCGGCCCGATATCGCTTGAGCCGCTGGATGAAAAGGGGATGACCGTTGCCGACCCGATGCCCATTGGCATGCAGAAATTCGAGGATGGCTTCGGGAAGATGGCGCTGGCGGAGCTTTTCAGGCATGCAGAAGTGCCGCTGGAAAAATTGGAGGGCTTCCCGTTCAGGCGCGATTAGCGGCGGCGGCAAGGCATGGGTCAGGGCTGTTCCCATTCTATTTCGTAATATTCCGATTTGCTTCCCGGCACCTCAATCCTCTTTACAGCATAATAAGTGACCGAGGTTTCGCGGTCGCAGATGGCAAGCAGCAGCTCCAGCCCGATTTTCTTGCACTGCGCGATTGCGTCCGCCAGCTCCTCGCCGCCGATGTATTCCTCTTCCGACAGGGAGAACATCAGGTATTTCGGCTTGCCCGTCTTCGGGTTCTCGATGCCGCCGTGCTGGCGGTGGTACAGGAGGAAGTCGAGAGTGGTGTGCAGGTCGGCAGGCGGCGCGGCAGCCTTCTTCTTTTTCCTTGCCTCGCCAGGGATTGCAAGCACGAACGTTTTTTTCACGGAATGCGCCACGCGGATTGCGCGCGCCCATTCCGAAATCAGCAGCTTGGAGGCGCGCGGGAAGCAGTGCACCACGTGCTTGCTGTGTATCCATTCCTTGCCCTCGCGCGACGGCGAGGCGCCGGGGAAGTAGAGCCTGAAGTGCGTGCCGAACTTGAAGCCGGTCTTGAGCACGAACCCGCGCAGGCGCCAGTCCTCGTAAACCTCGTAAAGCTGCAGGAAATCCTTGTGCTGGCGCCTTGCCGCGCGTATCACCGCGGCCTCCTCCGCATTCTGCAACCGCAGCCCCCCATGGCGCATCAGGAAAAGGGTTTCATAGGCATCGAGCTTGGAGAGCTTTCCGCGCTGCTCTGCCTTGTAGGAGCCGAACTGCCCGAACCAGTGCTCCTCGTAAAGGCGCCGGCCCACTTCCTCGTCGTCTATTATTGACCATAGGTCGTCGGGGTAGAAACGGCCCACGGCGGAGTATTTGTCAAGTGAAAGCGCCCCGGCAGGATATTTTATGCGGTTGTTCCGCCCGTAGCACTCGCAGATTTCGCCCACCTGGCGCGCAATCAGCCCCCTGTCGCGCCAGTCCTTGTAGGTGAAGTAGCGCGCCATCTGGCGCTTGCGCTCGAATGCCGCGGCGACGTGGTTGAAGCGGTATTCGTTCAGGGAGGAGTCGAATGCGCGCGCGTTCCTTATGTCCATGAGGTAAAGGGCTTCCTCGGGGAAAAGGTGGATGACCCCTTTTTTCATGCAGCCGTAGTGCCCGTTCACGAGCGATGAGACTGACTCGGGCTCTGAAACGCATGCTGCCTTCTTTTTCGGAGAAAAATCGATTTTGATTGCCATGGTGCCACGCTCTTGGGGGATTTGGAAAAAAATATCCCCGGAAGATTGTCATCCCCGTATTGCCTCAAAAGGTTTATAACGTGGAGGAGGGGGAAAGGCTTCATGGCAAGGGTGCGGCGCAAGCTGGGGAAGGGAAGGCATTATGACGCGCTCAGGCAGGGGAATGCCAGCCTGCCATCAGCCTATCTTGCACGGTTGGTGAACCAGAAGTATGCGGTGGTTGGCGAGCACTCCGCGGCAAAGCTTTGCCACTGGGCCGGGGAGTCGCTGCGCGGGAAAGGCGAATGCTATAAGTCAAAGTTCTACGGGATTTCCTCGCACCGCTGCCTGCAGTGCACGCCGGTGCTGCAGTTCTGCAACCATGCGTGCGTGTTCTGCTGGAGGATGATGCCTGAAAGGGACAGGTACGGCGACGTGAAAGGGTTTGAATGGGGGGCGCCCGAGGAAATTGCGGACGGGCTGGTGAAGGCGCAGAAGACGCTTGTCGCCGGGTTTGGCGGAAATCCCGAGGTGAAGCGCGCGCTTTATGTAGAGGCGCTTTCCCCCAAGCACGTGGCGCTTTCATTGACAGGCGAGCCCACCATGTACCCGAAGATGGGCAGGCTGCTGTCCGAGTTCCACGCGCGCGGCATGACCACGTTTGTTGTCACGAACGGCACGCTGCCGGAGGCGGTTGCCAGATGGAAAGTGCTGCCCACGCAATTCTATGTTTCCATGGTGGCCCCAAATGAGGAAGTTTACCGCAAATTCATACGCCCTGCTGCGCCCGGGCTTTGGAAAAAATACTGGAAGACGCTCGGCATGATGCCTGAGATTGGCAGGAAAACGAGGACCGTGCTGAGGATGACGATTGCAAGGGGCGTGAATGACTGCAGCCTTGAAGGCTATGCCGCGCAAATCAGGCTCGCGCAGCCGCACTATGTGGAAGTGAAGAGCATGGTGTTTGTGGGCGGCGCGCGTGAGCCTTCGCGGGGCCTGGCGCTGGAAAGCATGCTGGGCGTCGGGGAGATTGAGGCGATTGCGAAAAAGCTTGCTGTTGCGACAGGATATATTTTCACCGACACGCATGCTCCCTCGCGCGTGGCGCTTTTGTGCAGGGATGAAAAAACAGAAGCCAAGAGGAAGATTGTGTGGGGATAAAAACGATAATTTTCGACATTGACGGGGTGCTTGCCGATTCGCGCGATGCGGTGGCGCATAATACGAAGCAGCTGATGCGCGAGTTTGGCTTTGACGTGCCGCCCGAGCGCGTGGAGAGCATGTCTTCCGCGCACTCCGCAGAATCAGTGCTTGTTGCGCTTGCGCCGCCGTTGGGGAAGGATGCGGAGCTGCGCAAGAAGATGCTGGGCAGGCTCAGGCAGCTCACTTCTGAGAACATCGCGCTTGTGAAGCCGTCGCTTCTTGCTTCGCGCGTGCCGGATTTTGCCGCGCGCTACCGGCTCGCCGCGGCAAGCAACAGGAAATCGTCCGCGCGATTGGTGCTTCGGCAGCTCGGAATCGAAGGATACTTTGAAGCCGTGGTGACAAGCGCGGACGCGCCTGCAAAGCCCGACCCGGCAATGATTAGGCTCGCGCTTGAGAAGCTCGGAGTGCGCGCGGACGAGGCTGTTTTTGTAGGCGACAATGCGGAAGACCTGCAGGCGGGAAAGGGCGCGGGAGTGCGCGCGATGATGATGGAAGGCACGGATGGAAAGAAAGTTGCCGCTTTTGCCAAGGAATTTTTGGGCTAGTTTATCTCCAGTCTGCCTTCCTTGTTCTCTATCCTGAAAAACTTTGAGGCTGCGCCTGCGGCAAGCGAGATTTCGCATGAGGAGTTGGCAGCCGCCGTGAAACTTCCGGCGGTGAAAGTGATGCTTTTTTCCTCAGCTGATAATGTGGCTGCTTTGCCTTTCACTTCCACCACGCGCACGTTGCCATTGCCAAGGGCGCAGGCTGACTGGAGCTTGGCGGAAAAGTCGGAAAAGGAAGACTGCGAGAGCGACGTGTCAAGGCGCGCTTGCGCTCCTGCGGCAAGGCGCGAGGACGCGGCATAAGCCATGCCGAAGGCGGAGAGGAAAATGAGGAAAACAAGGAGCGTTTCGATTGAGGCTTGCGCATGAATTCGACCGAAGGCGCCCCGCTGCAAGCAGCCCACTTTTTCGCAACAGCGAAAAAGGGGTCCCTTTTTGCCCGTGGCAAAAAGTGGACGGGGTATCATCGCCATTCGGTCGAAATATTGCCAACTTCGCGCCGCTGCAAGCAGCGGAGTATCGCTCAGTTGGCAATGAAGATTGGAACGGGAGTGTGCGCGCATAATGATGCCATCCCCCGGCACGCGCTCTTGGGCGCTTGCCGCCTAGATGCACTTTTTCGTGTAGGTGTCGCACGTGCTGGAAGCGCAGTCGGAATCCGCGGCGCAGTAGTCGCCGCTCACGCCCTTGGCCACGCCGGAGTCTGAGGCCTCGAGCACGGCATTTGTTTTCTGGTCGGCAGAATTAGCCGCCTTTTTTGCGCTGTTCATCATGGTGCTTGCAAGTATCACTGCCAAGCCCAGGATGACCACCAAAACAACAAGCATTTCCGCGGAAAGCTGCCCTTTTGCACCCATTGCCCCACCTCAGGAGGATATCGCAGGCGCAGGTTAAAAGGTTTTCCAAAACAATGAGGATTGAAAAGGTGCGGGAAATGAAGCTTGTCATTTGCGAAAAGCCGAAAGTTGCGGAGAAGATAGCATATGCCATAGGCAGGGGAAAGGCGGTGAGGAAATCAGCCAACGGCGTGCCATATTACGAGGTGGAACGGGACGGGGCGGACATCGTGGTCGTTTCAGCTGTGGGGCACCTGTACACCTTGCGCCAGGCCGAGGGGACGGGCGGCTATCCTGTTTACAATATCGAGTGGGCGCCAAGCTCCGAAGTGGAGAAGGATGCCGACTACACCAAGAAATACGTGGACGCGATAAAGAAGCTCGCGCCCGGAGCGGACGAGTACATCTGCGCATGCGACTATGACGTGGAGGGAAGCCTCATAGGATATAATGCCCTGAGGTTTGCCTGCGGCACCGAAGTTGGAAGCCGCATGAAGTTCTCGGCCCTCACGTCCGATGATTTGGAAACTGCCTATCTTGAGAGGGGAAAACTTGACGTGGAAAATGCGCTTGCGGGCGAGGCGCGCCACATGCTTGACTGGTTCTACGGGATAAACCTGTCCCGCGCGCTCATGGCATCCATCCGAAGCGCAGGCGCAAGCTACAAGCAGACAATGAGCATAGGCAGGGTGCAGGGGCCTGCGCTCGCAATCCTTGCCAAGAAGGAAAAGGAGATTGCCGCGTTCGTTTCAAACCCGTATTGGGAATTGTGGTGCAAGGCAAAGGATGTCAGGTTTGACAGCGTGAGGGGAAGGTTCGGGAAAAAGGACGATGCCGCCGCGGCAATGAAGGCCTCGGCAGCAGATGGCAGCGTGGAAAAGGTGGAACGGAAGGAGTGGCTGCAGGCGCCGCCGCCGCCATTCGACCTCACCAGCCTGCAGGTGGAGGCGCACCGCGCGCTCGGCATTGCCCCTGCGAGGACGCTGGAGCTTGCGCAGACGCTTTACGAGGCGTCCATGATTTCATACCCGAGAACCAGTTCGCAGAAGCTCCCTGCAAAGCTGAACCTGAAAAGGATTGTGGAAGCGTTGTCAAAAAATCCCGCTTATGAGAAAATCGCAAAGGCGCAGCTTGCAGCCGGAACGTTCGTGCCGGCTGAAGGGAAGAAGGAGGACCCGGCCCACCCTGCAATACACCCCACGGGACAGCGCGGGCAGGTGGGCGAGAAGGAAACGCGCCTGTATGACCTGATTGTGAAGAGGTTCCTGGCATGCATGGGAAAGCCGGCGAAGCGCGAAACGCTCAAGGTGTCGCTGCTTTCAGGGACTGAGCGCTATGCCGCATCGGGCAGCAGGACGGTGGAGCAGGGCTGGTTTGATTCCTATGCGCCTTATGTAAAAATGGACGAGGTTACCCTGCCCGCATTTGCCGAAGGCGAGAAAGTCGCCGTGTCGGGCTTTAAGGTGGATGAGAAGAAGACCCAGCCGCCCCGGAGATACACGGCGGCATCCATAATTTCAGAGCTTGAAAAAATGAACCTTGGCACAAAGGCAACCAGGGCGGCGGTGATTGAGACGCTTTTCAAGCGGGGCTATTTGGAGGGGGAGAGCATCAGGGCGACTCCATTCGGCCTGGCGGTATATGACTTGCTGGCAAAGGTGGCGCCGGAAATCATGGATGAGGAGCTCACGAAGTCTATTGAGGAGGAAATGGAGAAGATTGCCGATGGCGAGAATGAAAAGAAGGCGATTGATGACGGAAAGCGGGTGCTTGACGCGATACTTGGGAAGTTCAAGGGGAATGAGAAGGACATTGGCTTTGGCCTGCTCTCAGGCCTGAGGCAGAAGGATTTTGCCGACAGCATGCTGGGGAAATGCGTGAAGTGCGGCGGCGACCTGCGCGCGATACGCTCGCGCATGGGCAAGCAGTTTGTCGGATGCTCGGGCTACCCGGACTGCAAGGCGACCTATCCGCTCCCGCAGGAAGCGAAGATAATGCCGCTTGGCAAGGCGTGCGAAAAATGCGGCACCCCCCTTATCCGCGTGATAAGGAAGGCGAAAAAGCCGTTTGAGATGTGCATTGACCCGCTGTGCGAGACAAAGAAGAACTGGGGGCAGCCGAATTACCAGAGGAGCGCGCCAGCCGCAAAACCAGCGCCGCGTGCAGCCGCAGGCAGCGCACAGCCACAGGCGGCAAATGTGGCAGGCACTGCAACTGCGCAGGCATCGGCGGCAAGGACAGGCGCGGCTGCGCCATCAACAGCGCCGGCGGCAAAGGCAGCGGCGCCGGCGGCAAGCGCAACGGCTGCAACTACGAAGCCAACGGCAGCCCCATTGAAAAAAGCGGCTGCAAGGAAAAAAGCCCCTGCAAGGAAGAAAATCGGTGAGAAAAAATGACGCGCGGAAAAATCGTGATTTTCATCCCGGCATATAATGAGGAGAGAACAGTAGGTTCTGCCGTGCTTGCGGCAAAAGGGCATGGCGATGTTTTCGTGATTGACGACGGCTCGACAGACAGGACTGCGGAAATCGCGCGGAAAGCAGGGGCTGGCGTGATTGCGCACAGGAAAAACATGGGATATGGCGCGGCGCTGAAAAGCGCGCTTGCCGCCGCGCAGAAGATGGATGCCTCGGCTTTTGTTTTCATGGATGCGGACGGGCAGCACGATGCCGCGGAAATACCAGCAGTTGCCGCGCCTGTGCTGGAAGGGCGGGCGGACCTGTGCCAAGGCTCGCGCTTCCTTGGGAAATTCGTTTCAGCGCCGGTTGGAAGGCGTGAGGGAGTGGCATTCATCAACAGGCTCACAAGCGCGCATAATGGCAAAAAGGAAGTGGACGCGCAATGCGGCTTCCGCGCGATTTCCAAAAAGGCGGCGGGGAAAATGATGATTGCCGCCGATGGTTATGTTGGAGGCGCGGAGATGGTGGCATCGGCACAGCGCGCCGGGCTGCGCGTGGCGGAAGTGCCTGTGCATGTGAAATATTTTTCAGAAAGGAACAATCCGTTCCAGCAGGGCGCCGGCTTGGTGGATTATATTGCAGGCCAGGTGATAAGGAAAAACCCGCTTGCGCTTTTTGCAGGCATTGGCACCGTGATGCTTGCAATCGCCGCTCTGCTCGGAGTGTTTGTGGCAGACACATTCTACACGAAGCACGAGCTTGCCACAGGCTCCGCTTTCCTCACCGTATTTTTCGGGATTGCTGGCATGATAATGGTGCTGATTGGCCTGAATCTTTACACCCTTAAGAAAGTGCTTGAGGCGAGGGAGAAACCGTGAGGAAAAAAACAGCGCGAGCTTCAAAGCTGAGGGCGCCTGCCCATCAAAAAATGGCCAGATGGGCCGGAGCCAACTTGCCTGTCCTTATCGTGCTTTCATTCTGCCTTGTTTTTGCGGTTTACCTGGGGGCGCTGGAGCCTGAGCTTCATTTCCAGAAAGCCGATGCGGAAAGGCTGCAAGCTTCTTCCCAGGCATCAGGAAGGGCTGCATTTTCCAATGCAACTGAAAATGGGAGCGCATATGCCTATGCGTCTGAAAATGCGCTTCTTTTCAAGCTGCCGCATACCAATGAGATGGGTGCGCGCGCCTCGTTTCAGGGGGAGGGGCGCATAACGTCGTTGTCTTATTCGAGCGATGACCAGTCCGCCAATGTCACAAAAATCACGGTGAACAGGATTGTCGCATGCTCGCCATGCGTCGCAGGCAAGGATTACCCGGTGAATGCGAGCGGGAATGTGGACATTGGGGTTTTTGCAAAGGAAGCCGCGCTTGTTGAGCCGGGAACGGGGCTTGTGAAGCGTGTGTTTTTCGAAGAGGCCCTCAAGACAGGGATTGACGCGCGGGTAAACGTCAAGCTGGAAGGCGGATGGAAATCCATCCCAA
The DNA here is from genome assembly GCA_041663445.1 of Candidatus Micrarchaeia archaeon. GTDB lineage: Archaea > Micrarchaeota > Micrarchaeia > Anstonellales > Anstonellaceae > UBA10161. Next base: position 36,187 of record JBAYMR010000002.1, on the reverse strand, counting down.
ACTCTGCCATCCCATCCTCATTTTACGGGGTGGACGCCCCATTCCACATCCATCGCGTGGCAATAGGGGCGAGCCACTTGCTGCGCCTGCAGTGGCCCTGGGCGGATTACACCTATTTTTCAGCCATGCCCGCATCGCTGATTTACCTGCTGCTGGGAGCGAGCCACCAATACGCATACAAGCTCTGGGAAATCTTCCTGTTTTTCCTGCCCGTTCTCGTGTTCTATCTTTTTTCACGGAAGCTGGCAAGAGGCAAGGATGCTGTTTTCCTTTTCGCCTCGCTCGTTTACCTTTTCCTCCCAAGCCAGGGCATGATAGTCGGGGGCGGGGCGGACCTGTTCATGTACGGCATGACCGCGCATACCTTTGCCACGTCGCTTTCGCTTGTTTCGTTCCTGTTTGCATATGAATTCGTGGTGGAGAAAAAGAACTGCTCGTTTTGGCTTTCCCTGTTGTTTTTCGTGCTCGCTGTGGCGTCAAACCAGAGGATTTCTGTGGCGCTGGCGATTGGGATGGGCGCGCTTTTTGCCATTTCGCTTGCCGTGTCAGACGCCAGGAGGGCAATCCTTCTCGGGGCGGCATGCGCAGCAGCGGTTGCATTTTTGCTTGCGCCATTCGCCATCAACACGAACGGCGTTGCAAGTTATGCCCCGTTGGGAGGGGCAAGCACTGAAAACATAGGCTGGTCACTGGTGGGCTTTTTCCAGCTCGGGTATTTTGCCTTGCCGCTGCTTTTCATTGCAGGGGTGGCCGCCGCGGTTTCAAAGCGCGAGATGTTCCTCCTTTCCCTTTTTGCAGCAAGCGCACTTGTCTTTGCCTTTGCCACGAGCCCTGAGATGAACAGGCTCGCGCCTTTCCTGGATGGCCTGCGCTTCATGCCGTCCTTTTTCCTCCCGGTGTTTTTCATTTCCGGCGCAGGGGCGCTGCTGGCTTTTGAGTTTGCGATTGCCTTGGTGGAAAAGGCCGGGCGAAGGTTGAGGCTCGACAGGCTGGATGCAACTGTGTCGTTCTGCCTTGCAATACTTGCCCCGCTTGCCGTGTTTTTTGCCTCAGTGGCATGGTCCACAATGGACCAGTACCGCGGTGAAACTGTGTCGCTTGTTGTTGCAGCGGAATATTCAGAGATTCAGGCCGCGTATGGGATAATGGGGGATGGATGCGTGTTCGCCCAGGGGATGACCGATGTTTCGCAATATCCCATTTACGAGCATGGGTTGGAAGCAAGCATTTCTGCCGAGGGGGATTCGCCAGGCGGCATTGCGGATGCGATGGCACGCGCGCGCTGCGGGTATCTGCTGCTGGGAAACGCCAAAACAGCCGCCAGCGCGTCGGAGAGCACGAGATGGCAGGAATATTTGGGCTTCAAAAACGAATCTCGCCTGGAGGAAATCGCCTATGGTGGCAGCAACCGCCTGTTTGCCATCAAAGGAGTTGAGGGGGCTGCAAAAGTGGAAAGCGGCAATGCGCGCGTGGACGGGCATTCGTTTGATTATGACAGGGGAAGCGTGCGGGGAGAATGCCAAGTGGGCAACTGCACGCTCAGGATACGGCGCGATTCCCTTCCAAGCACGCTTGCATGCAGCGGGGCGGATGGATGCAATGTATCGTATGGCGGCGATGGCGCAGTTTATGTCTCAGGCATTCCGCGCGGAAAATTCGGAATTGCGCTTGAGCCCCAGGCGGCCAACTGGCTATACCCGCTCATGCTGGCAGGGGCATTGGTTGCACTTGTGTGTTGGTATGCCACAGGAAAATTGGATGGAGATAAATCAGAGCCGCGAGGCAAAGCACCTGAGAATGAACTCGCCCGACCACAGCAAGCTGCCAGGTATTGACCTGGCTAGGAATAAAAATAGTTTCATCTTTTGAAGAACGTGCCCAGGGATTTCTTCATGAACTATAAGGGTTTATTTTTTCGAAGGACTCTTGTCCGTCCGCAAAAAGGAATTGTATTTTCCATCTACAAGGTTCTGATCGAAAACTGCAAAGACAGAGCGCCATTCTATGCTGTTGAAATCCTCTTTTTCATAGGCTTCCCGGAATTTCACTATTTTCCAAGTATCATTTATCCATCCTGGCTGTTTGATTGCGCTCGCACTGTAACGTGTTTCGTCATACATGAAGCCAGCGGCCTTAAAGCTGGTGCTTTCTTTCTCTTCCAAAAAACACATCCGCCCAAACAGGCTCAATGGGCCGCCACGATTCCAGATGTCATTCCCCCGAGGGAAGTATTTTTCAAATTTTCCCGCTATTGCAGCCTTAAAATGGTTGTCTGCACTAGTGGTGCCGTATGTGATGTAAGTAAGTGTAAAATATTTCCTTGAAAAGGCGCGTTCCTCACCCAGCGCTCCGTCTTTATTGTTGAGGAAATCCATCATCTGTTGGATGATGTCCTTTTGTTGTTTTGGCAATTTATCAAAATTCCTGAAATCAGAGAGTGAAACACTGGAAAGGGCATTGCTCCAAACGTCATCCGGTTTGCCCAAGTATTTTACGCGCAGGAACAGTGTTTCCAATGCAAGATCATCGAATATTTTCTTGAATTCAGGGTGGGATTTGTAATAGCCAAAGACTTGAGGTCTGCTGTCATCTGTCTGCACTAGTGAAATATTCACCCCTGCAACAACCGAAAGAATGTAATTACCATATCTTAATGAACTAATGTCTTTAGGCATGTATTCACGAGCGCTAAATGCCATCGCTGCAGACATATCTAGCACATCAGAGAAAATTAACCCTTCAAACCTAAGCGTTTTCCTTAGCTCGCCACGAACAAAATATGGCGAAAGGGATGCGGGCGCAAATGATTCTGATGGATATAATGATTTTATTTCCGGAAACTGCTGCTTCAGGCTTGCTTCCACTTTTGGGTATGTTATAAAACCCATCATCTGGTGAAATGGCGCCTTGATGAATGGCTTTAGCGTCTGTAGCACCTTTTCATGGTCTTCGGGGGAAATGTTGTTGACGACTGACTCGTCGTGGGTGGCACTTATTGCGTTGCTTTCGAAATCCCCGCCATAGTGCTTGAGCACGAAGACAATTTTCCGATTTTTTGCAAGAATCTCCTTTGATTTGATATTTAAGAGATTGTAGAATAGGATTTCTTCGTTGGAGACTAGTTTGGCAATTTTCTCAGGAGTAAAATAATCCCGTAAATCCCGCACCCATTCTTTTTCAGGCACATCGCCATACGGCTTTTCAAGATCTTTTTTTATATTGTCTGGGAAGGAGTTGAATAAACGCGTATCACGGAGATTATCTCTCAAAAATATGTTAAGCCCCCTATCTAAACGCTCGCTGTTAATAAAATCCAGATCTCGTTTTGGAAATGGAATCTTGTCCAGGGAGGTTTTGTATTCGATGACAATGTCTCCTGAAGAATAGGCGCCTTGCCCATCTTCGCCTAGCCTGAAGTGGAATGATGTATCATAGGGATTCGGGCCGAATTTTATAAACTTAGAGTCATATTTCTGATTAATCTGGTTGAAGAGAGTGAATATTTTCTTGCTGCTATTTTCTACCCAGGAAAGTTTCCTTTTCATTTCCGGTGTGAAATTCTCATAGGGGATAAGCTCTGAGTTGCTGAACAGTTGCTCGCGCGGCTTTTGTTCGACGGAAGCATAGATAGTTTTGCCTGAAATTGGTGATTTGCTTGACACTGTTTGGAATAGCCACATAGTTGATTTCTCCTCTAAAAAATTAATAAACACTACATCAGAGCCGCGAGGCAAACTCCAGTAAGAAATCATCCAGCTTTTCTTCGGGTATAGTTGCCCCTGCGGCGATGTTATGCCCGCCGCCCACGCCGCCGACCTGCGCGCAGCATTCCGAAAGGATTTTCCCAAGGTTCAGCCCTGCTTCAACAAGGGAGCGCGTGCCTCGGGTGGAGAGCTTTATTTTCCGTTTGGAATCCCCCCCTTGCGCGTTGGAGCTTTCCGCGCCGCTTTCCTCAAGCGAGAGCGCGAGTATTGGTTTTTTTCTTGAGCCTGCATAGAGCATGCCGGCCACCACGCCGATTATGGAGTCGGATATCACGCCGCGCGCGTCCAGGAGAAGGAATTTGCCGATGTCCTGCGTGTTTTTCGAGGCGAATTCTATGCCAGCGCGCAGGTTCTTGCGGTGCTCGGCAAGGAGCGCCTGTGCCTCTTCATATGCGCCGGCGCGCTGAAGGCATACCGACACGCCAAGCTCGGGGCGATTGTTCCTGCCGCATGCGTTGAGGAGCGTGGAGAACTCGGATGCATCGCGAAGCAGCGTGCCCTGCGGCATGCGAAGCAGGTTGTACGTGCTCCCCACAAGGCGGTTTGCCGCCTCGGGCGATGAACGCATGGCAAGGAGCTTTGCGAGCGACGAAACTAGCGCGCGGCGCTCGGAAAGGGAAAGGTCGGAGTAGGTGCGCCATTTCCCGTCTTCGGCGCCGTTGCTGCGCACGGCCCCGCCGGCTCCGCCTTTTTGCTTTTGTTCAATGCCAAGCTCCTGCAAAAGCGCATTGCACGCATCATCCTGCCCGGTAATGCCGGGCAGGTAAGGCTCGTCCGCATAGAGAAGGAACTGCTTGAGCGGGCGGCTGTTCCTGCCGAACAGCAATATGTCCTTTTCCACGGATATTGCACCCTGCGAAACCGCCTCGGACAGCATGAGCGCGTTGAGGCTGCGAAGCGGCGCCTGCACGTCGCCCACGGCGCCAACGATGCCAAGCTCCACGAATTCCCTGAAAACAAAATAGGCGCAGCCCGCAGCCGAGATGTCAGTGCCCCCGTCAAAGCCGAAGGGATGGGGGTTTGCCTGGATGTGCGAGCCTGTTTTTGGCTGATGATGGTCTATTGCCACCACGCTGCCGCGCAGCCCGTCAATTTCCTTCGTGCCGCTTCCCAGGTCAACAAAAATGATTTCAGGCTCGTGCGCAATGGAAGCGAGAAATTCCGCGTCCAGCTTGCGCACCGACTGCGCGCGATAGGGCTTGCCCATTTTCTCAAGCGAGCCGGCCACGATGGCCCCGGAAGTGATGCCGTCGCAATCGTAATGGTGCACCACCAGCGGCGCATGCATGTGCGATATTGCCCCGCGCGCTTCTTCGCAGCGGGCGAAAAATCCCTGCTCGTCCCCCATACGCGCAATTTTGGCGGCGCAGTTATAAAATGGGAGCGCGGAAATTCCAGCCATGGACGTGGAGATGGCTCCTGACGTGGAAAGGAAGGTTTCCGAGATTGTGGACGTGCTTTCCTATGGGCATGTCAACGAGTTTAGGATAATCTGCATGAGGTCGAGGAATGCGACAGCGCGCGCGTACGCCAGGATTTGGAACCTGCCAGACATTTGGCAGAAGGCGCTTTCCGTCGGGACTTTTTACATAATAGAGGTGCTGACCCAGCACTATGACCCGTTGAGCGAGGAGGAGAAGGAAAAGGTCATCATACACGAGCTTTTGCACATACCGAAGACATTTTCCGGCGCGCTGCGGCCGCATGGCGGGAAAGTGAAGATAAACGCGAAAACCGTCGGGGCGCTGCACAAGATATACAAGGAGAGGAAGAGGGAAATGGAACAGGAGAGGAGGAAACGGCTCGAGCTGGCAGAAGCTGCATTCTGAGCGCGGCATCTTTGGTTGGCGCGAAGGCGGCTTGCAGATGGATGGTGGTTTGCATGATAATTGGAGCGATGAACGACCCGAAGAAAAACGTCGCGGACGAGATAGCGCTGTTCGGCGAAATGGGATTTGATTATTTTGAACTGACAATCGAGGCGCCGGGTGCGCACCCGGGCAAATTGATGAAGGAGAAGAAAGCAATCCAGGACGCGCTTTCCTCGTACAATTTTGGCGTGATGGCGCACATGCCGTGGTATTTTTCCGTGGCGCACCCGTATCCGTCCATACAGGAAGCAATAACCCTAGAGTTTTGCCGCGCGTTTGACGCCGCGGTTGCGTTTGGCGCGAAAAAGGCGACGCTGCACTCGGAGTTCATGCCATCGGGCATCCAGGAAAGGCAGGTGCATACCGCAAAGACGATTGAGAGCATGAAAAGGCTGCACAAGGAGGCATCCGACCGAGGGCTGGAGCTTCTTGTGGAAAACTTCAATGCCAGTTCGTTTTCGATAAGGGAGTTCAAGCAGCTTTTCTCGGAGATTGAGATGGGCATGACGTTTGACGTCGGGCACGCTTTCACTTCCGACGGGGAAGGGATGGACAACTATCTCGCGCAGTTCAAGAAGCGCGTGAAGCACGTGCACCTGCACGACAATGACAGGAGAAGCGACCAGCACCTGCCGCTTGGCGCGGGAAAGGTGGACATCGCGCGCGCAGTTGCCGGGCTGAAAAGCTTTTACGACGGCACAATCACGCTTGAGGTGCACTCGCAAGACAGGGATTACCTGAGGATATCGCGCGAGAAGCTTGAGATAATGTGGTACGGGAAAAAGAAGTTCGAGGAGAACAGGGAATATTTGTATCCCGAGGCGAAGGAAAAGCAGCGAGCATAGGAATAAAAGTTTCGCCCCCCCCCCCAGGAATAGCATGCGGAATTGCAGCTATTATCGCGGACAGGGCGCGACTGAATATCTCGTGCTTCTCGCAGTAGTCCTAATAGTCGCGCTCGTTTCTGTTGCGCTTCTCGGCTTCTTCCCGGGAATGGCATCCGATGCGCAAATCACGCAGTCGCAGATTTACTGGAGAAGCGCGACGCCGATTGCGATTGTGGAGACTGCGGCGAGGATACATGTAAACGATGGCACTATCCGTCCATATCTACTGCTCAGGAATACGGGAATGTACCCAATAAGGATAACAGGGATAATTGGAGGAGATGGAGGCAAGGCGACAAAATTTTATGCTTTTGCCGACGAACTATGCAATCCTGCCGCAGAAGGCACGTATAATATATCAGATTATTACTATTTGGCACCTGGAGAAGAGAAATATATTGCACCGGGTGGCAGCAGGTGGTATGGATTGCCTTGTCATAGGTGGATAGTCTCTTACGTTGGTGGCACCAGCTCAGGCGATGCTGTCCGTGGCGCGTCCTCAGTCTGCCAGAACTCAACCACCTCTCCTGGCGTGCTGGACTACAAGACGTTTGGGTTTGAGTATATACAATATATGGAAGGGCAGCAGATAACGAAAAGGCAGATTGGCAAGGACCTGATTATCAAATGCCGCGAGCCTGCATAAGGCTTGACTCTTTTTCAGAAGTTGAACGCCGACAGCTTGTAGAAGTGAGGCTCCAACTCGGTCCCGCACGCGATTATCAGCTCAAGGCGCGCGAGGTGCGCGATTTTCACCTGCTCCACCAGCTGCTTTGCGGAAGGCGCTTTCCCGGGCAGTAGGAAAACCAGCTGCGAGGGGCGGTTTTCCGTGCGCCCAACGCCGGGGGCATAGGCGCGGAAGTATTGAGATGTCTTTTCGAACGGAGCCACCATCCTGCCTGTTTGGCGGACGATGAAATAGACTGCAAGCGCGAAAGGGAACTCTTTATCGTGCTTTTTTTGCGCGGCAGTGAAAGAGGCGAGCGTGCCTTGCGCGAATTTTGCCTTGTTGATTTTCACCAGGTACCCGGCTTCGAGGGGCGAGAGGAGCAGTTCGCCTTCCTTGTAGAGGCCGAAGCCGGCCTCGCGGAATTTCTGCGCAAGCGAGACGTCGGTCTCGGTGAAAAGCGCGGCTTCTTTCGAGGTTGGTTCGAGCATGGGCACCTACTCCTTGACGGTTTTCTTCCTGGCGGCTGCTTTCTTCGCAGGCTTCTTCATTATAAATGCTAGCTCGTCCTCGTCGAAAAGCTCGCAAAATGCGCCTTCCTCCTTTTTTGCCACCTGCTCGAAAAGAGGGAGGTAGCCGCCAGCCTGCGAAAGCGAGCAATGGCACATGCGCGCGATTTTGGAAAGCACGCTTTTCCGCAGCGTGCGCGCGGATTTTGAGGAGCCCATGGCGCGGATGTAGTCCGGGTAGGCGAACGGCACGTAGCCATGCTGCCCGGATGGCGCGGTTTTCGAGAGGGCAACGCCCGCGGTCATCAGGTCGGAGGAATAGCGCAGGTAGCCCCAGTATTGCGTGCGCCTTATCCTGCCGTCGAAAACGTCGGCGCGGGAGAGCCTGTTGTAGCCTTCCGCCAGGTCAAATGGCTTTTCGCATGCTGAGGGGAGGTTCTGCGCAATCCAGAGCTTGAGCATGTCATGGTCAACTTCGGAGGAGAATGCCGCCTTGCGCGCGTCCGTGTATTTTTCCGCCTTGAAGATGTCGCGCATGATGTCAAAGATGTTCTTCTCGCGGTCGCGGCTTGCGGAAGTGTTGCGCGCCGAGAGGTCGTTGAGCGCCGCGCGGATGTCCCCCGATGCCGCCTGCGCGATTTTTTCCGCGTCGCCTTCGGCAAGCAGGATGCCGCGCGCGGAGGCTTCCTGCTTCAGGAATTTTGCAATCGTGGAAAAATGCGCGCGGCGAAGCTCTAGTGGCTGGCAGTGCGTCTTTATCGAGGAGAGCTTCTTGTCGTAATAGTCCGTTGCGGTCAGGATGACAGGCTGGCGCGCCGAGGCTATCACTTTCGAAATTGCGCCCGAGCCGCCACGGTCTGCCGTGCCTGACAGCGAATCGGCATCGTCTATCAGTATGAGGCGCGTGCCGCCGAACAATGAGCCGGAAGTCGTTGCGTTGGAAAGCAGGGTGGAAACCGATTCCTCGTCGCGCAGGTCTGAGGCGTTGAACTCGAAGAGCTCCCAGCCGAATTCGTTCGCAAGCGCGTGCGCGAGCGCGGTCTTGCCAGTGCCGGTTGAGCCGGTTATGAGAAGGGGCGGCTGGCGCCTGCCTTCCTGCCACCCCTGCGCCCATGCCTTTGCCGCGTTGATGGCGGACGGGTTGCCGATAAGGGAGGAAAGAGATGCCTTTTTGCCCTCGGAAGATGCCATGGCAATAGTCAGTATGGACGGGTTTTAAGGGTTTGCCCTCCAAACCAAAGCTTATGCTTATCGGCGTGGTGGGAGCGCCCAACAAGGGCAAGAGCACTTTCTTTGCGGCAGCAACGCTAGTGGACGCGCAGATTGCGAATTATCCGTTCACCACCATCACCCCGAACCGCGGCGTGACGTATGTGCGCGCGCCGTGCCCGCATGCACAGCTAGGCCTGGGCGCGTGCAACCCGAAGAACAGCAAGTGTGTTGGCGGCGTGCGGCTGGTGCCCATCAGCATGATAGACGTGCCCGGGCTGGTGCCCGAGGCGCACGCTGGAAAGGGGCTGGGCAACAAGTTCCTGGACAGCATACGCGAGGCGGACGTGCTCATACAGGTGGTGGATGCCACGGGAAGGACAGACCTGCAGGGAAACCCGTGCGATTCCGCTTCGCCTGCAGAGGAAGTTGCTTTCTTGCAGGAAGAAATTTCACTATGGCTCGCCGACATCATGGCGCGGGGAGCAAAGGGAAAGGGCGCGGCGGGCCTGGCAAATTCGCTCACCGGCCTGAAGATAACCGAGGCGATGCTGCACAAGGCTGCAATCGAATGCGGCCTTGATGTGGCAGGCGGCCTGCCTGATGACGACGGAACGAAGCGGCTGGCGAGGAAGCTGGTGGAAATGCGGATGCCCGTAGTGGTGGCATGCAACAAGATGGACGTTGCCGGCGCGCGCGCGGGATTCGAGAGGGTGAAGAGCGAGTCGGGAAGGCCATCAATGCCATGCAGCGCGGCAGTGGAGCTTGCCTTGCGCAAGGCGGAGCACGCAGGCGTGGTGGAGTACCGGCCCGGAGACGCGGATTTCACGCTCAAAGGAACGCCCACGGAAAAGCAGGCTGAGGCGCTGTCCGCCATGAAGCGCGTGCTTGCCGAGAATGGTGGGAGCGGAGTGCAGCAAATCATTGACTATATCGTTTACCAGCACCTGAATTGCATTGTGGTCTATCCGGTTGAGGATGAGCACAAATACTCGAACAACAAGGGAGACATCCTGCCAGACGCTTACCTTGTGCCAAAGGGCACCACGGCGCTGCAGCTTGCCGCCATGGTGCACACGGACCTGGCGCACAAGTTCATAGGCGCTGTTGATTGCAGGCGCCATGTGCGCGTGGGCGCCGAGCACGCGCTTGAGAACGGGGACATAATAAAAATAATCGCAGGAAGATAGCCGAACAAGAACCGAATCATATATAATCTGAACGCCCCCTCAAGGGGATGAAGGTGGGAATATGGCTGACGCCGCAGATGTTGCAAAAAAGAAAACCAACCCAGCAGTGATTGTTATTGCTGCAGTTGTGATTGTCGCCGCTTTGGCAGCGATAGGCTATTACGGCGGCTTTTTCGGAAGCGCTGGCACACCGCCAGCCGGCAACTCGACCACAACGCTCCCGCTCGCCACGCCGGAAGCGCGGCTCCTCCTTGCCAGCTTTGACAAGGGAGCGGCGCTCACAGACTATTCGCTGAAATATTCCGCCAATGACAACGGGGCTGAAACAAACTATTCCATCATCAGGAACGGAAGCGACAGTTGGGTAAGCGTGCAGGGCACGTTCGGGAAGATGTACGGCTTTTTCGGCAAGGACAACACGACAGACACCGTGTGCCTTGAATATGGCGGCGCGGCAAAATGCGCGCTCACTGGCAACAAGAGCGGCATGGCGGACATTGCAGCCAGCCTGAAGATATTGAGGCCCACCGCCCTCGCATACCTCAACCAGAAAGACGACACCAGGAAACTCATTGCAGCAGGCGCGATAAAGCTGGATTCCGGCATGCAGAGCGAGAAGGTGGGGGCTTTCGACACCAAAAAAATAGCATACACCCTTGACTACAGCAACCTCACTGTCCAGCAGATGGTTTCCCTTGGCGTATCGCCGAGCGACGAAAGCCTTCTCTCCGTGACTGACCAAAAGATTACGTTCTGGATAGATGATGCCACCGGGCTCATGGTGAAGAGCCACGCGTCCTACAATACGCTCGGGGTCCCAGGCTCCTACGACACGGAATATTCTGAAATTTCGCTCTCCGGTTCTCCGATGCCCGCGAAGCCAAGCATTGTCGGGTCGGATGCGTTTGTCAAGTTCTACTCGGACTCGACCACAGATTATGCCGAGCGCGCTGCGTGCTTTGCAAAGAACGGCAGCGAGCAGGACACCTGCCTCAAAAGCATCGCCGTGAACCAGGGGAAATGGGAAACGTGCAGCCTCATCAGGAACCAGTCCGAATACGAGAGCTGCAGCGTCATAGTGGCGCAGGAAACGAACAACCACGTGATTTGCAGCAAGCTCACCACGCTTGCCGATGATTGCTATATCGCAATCGCGGGCGAGACGGGCAACTTTGAGATGTGCAGGAACGTGAAGAACACCAGCCTGTCCGCAAGCTGCACTGAAGCGGCGACGGCAGGGCAGAAGAAGCAGGAAGAGGCTGCAGCGCTCGCGGAAAAGGCGTACGTGGCTCCGAACTGCGTGAATGACAGCGGTTGCCGGCTGTTTGGGAACGCAAACCAATACTGCGCCCCGAAGAACTCGACAGCGCAGTTTGTCAATGACACCAGCCCGATTTACGCCTGCCTTGAAGGCGTGCCATGCGGCTGCCAGGGGGGCTATTGCGGATTTGCAAAAAATGAGACGTATTACGCATGTATGGATAAGGTAGAGGACGAGGAATTGAGGGCGTATATCAACAATCTCATACCCACCAATTCTACGATTGAAAACGTGACTGAAAAAATCAGCATAGGCTGAGCAGAATAGATGGGAGCGGGCCCAGTGGGATTCGAACCCACGACACGTGGATGGCTCTGCACGCATGCGCGCGCATAAGAGTCCACTGCTCTACCAAGCTGAGCTATGGGCCCCCAATCGAGGCTTTAAGGATGGAAGGATATAAAAGTTCTTTGCCTATGTTTGGTTGTTGATTTGATGGTGGAAGCAGACATGGCGGGGCTTGAAAAGGAGCTTGCACGGCTGAATGCGCCAGTCCACAGGCGGTTGGAGGAGATATTCGGCAAAAAACGCGAGCCGGCCTCGGTTTACGGCCTTCTTTCGGAATTCCTGCTTGTCGAGGGGAAGGGCATCCGCCCGGCGCTCTGCCTGCTTTCGTGCGAAGCAGTCGGAGGCAGGAGGGGAATGGCGCTGAACGCCGCCACGGCAATTGAGATGTTCCATAACTTCACGCTCATCCACGATGATATCGAGGACCGCTCGGAGATGCGGCGCGGCAAGCCCTGCATGCACATCAAATACGGGGTGCCGCTTGCGCTCAACGCTGGGGATGGGCTGTTCATGATGGTGTGGCACGAGACGCTGGCCATAGGGAGCAGCCGGCGGGAAGAGGCGCAACGGCTGCTGCTCCGCTCCTTTACCGAGGTTCTGGAAGGCCAGGCACGCGAGCTGGGCTGGTATAAAGACGATGAATGGGATATTTCAGAGAAGGAGTACCTGGCAATGGTCGGAGGCAAGACCGGCGCGCTCATTGCCGGCTCCTGCGGGGTTGGGGCGCTGCTTGGGGGCGCAGACAGGAAAACGTGCGACGCCATGACGCGCTTCGGCGCAGGCATTGGAGTGAGCTTCCAGATAATAGACGACGTGCTGAACATTGTCGGTGATGAGAAGAAATACAGGAAAGAGATTGGCGGCGACATCAGGGAGGGGAAACGCACGCTCATCACCATGTGGGCGCTTAGGACGCTGCCCGGCGCAAAGCGCGCGAGGCTTATGGTGCTCCTTAAAAAGAAGGAAAAGGGCGCGGATGATGTGAAAGAGGCTTTGGCGCTCCTTAGGGAGTCTGGCGCCCCGGAAAAGGCGCTGGTGTATGCGAGGAAAATGGTGGATGCCTCCCTATCCGAGCTTGAATGCCTGCCAGACAGCGAGGCGAGGCATCTTCTTGCCGCGCTTGCTGCATACATCACGGCGAGGGAGAGATAGCCCTGTATTTTGAAGGCTGGCCGCGGGCGTGTGAGGAAGATTTTTAAATTGGAACCGAGAAGAACTGGCAGGGCAGACCCAAGGTGATAGTTATGACGACAAAAGTTTCGAAGATATATGGCATGGACATTTACACTGATGGTGGCAAGTTCCTCGGCCGCGTGCAGGAGATTCTCCTCGACCTTGAAAAGGGAGAGGTCATCCGCCTGACCATGGAGCCCCTCAATTCCGTCTCAAAGGAAGAGGCAAAGAGGATTTTGCGCGACAAGTCGGTGCTTTACAAGTCGGTAAAGTCTGTTGAGGATGTGGTGGTTGTGACAAAGAGCGCCACGTCCGGGATGGGCGACGAATAAGGGATTTGTTTTTCTTTTTCAGTTCTTCTTTTTATTTTTCTTCTTTTAGCGCGCGCCTTGTTTTCCCTCCGGCTACCCACCCCTGGAGTTCCGGTAATAAAGAGAGGGTGTTTTGTGTTTGTATTCGATGATTTTTGTTGTTTGTGATGTTTATAGTTGTTTATTGTAACCATAGTTACATATATATACAATCAAAAATATCTTTTATTATTATAGGAAGTATGGGGGTCTGGTGGAGGGGGTGGGGCGTGGCGGCGCGCATGAAAAAAGGAAGAACCCCTCAACTGGTCAGTTCCGATTCGTTGTAATTGAAATTATATCATCCACAAGAAGCTTGAATTCCATATTGTAGAAATTTCGCAATGCCGGTGCGCAGCTTTCTGGCCGGGTCATGTCTCCCATCACATCGAACATGTCCTCATTGAGAAGCTGCACAAGGAACTCCTGCGCCACCGGCTTTTGGCCAAGGCTCATCCTATTTTTGTTTTTGTAAAATCCCGGGTGCCCGTAAAACGCGCTTTCCGCTCTCTTCATACCCTCTGGCGCTGGCTCATTTTTCGGGTCTGCAAACCGCGCAAACTCGCCTAGAAGGCGGAAAGCTCTCAGGCTCTGGCCCCCTATGAACTGCTGTTTGAATAGGAACTTGTTGTTATCATCTGATTTAAGGCGGGAGATTTCTAGCGTCACCTGCCTTTTAGGGTTCTTGAAGCTTGGCATGGAATTTTTAATAGTGGTTTATTTTATAAATATATGCAACTGACCGCACTTGATTTGCAAAGCCGGCTTAAGGATACAAAAACAAAGAAGCAAAAATAGCGGGAAGTGGATTTGAACCACTGATCTCTGGGTTATGAGCCCAGCGGGCACTCCAAACTACCCTATCCCGCTACAGGCGTATTAGGGATGAGGTAATTAAAAAGCTTGGCAATTGCCCGGAGCCGGAAAAAACCGGCAAATAAACGGCGGAAGAGGCGGGTAAGAGGCAGATTTTGGGCAGGCGTCACTGCAAACTTCCAGCCTTATTCTTCTTTGAATCAAAAAACTCAAGGGAGCTTCCGCAGTTGCTGCACCTGAAGCGCGCGTCAACCGCCTCGGAAAATTCCATCACCGGCTGCTGTTCGCAGCTTGAGCACCGGTAGCCTTCCTTGCCCGTCGCCTGCGTGGCTTCCTCAACCACGTCCGCGCCGCCAACATCCTTCAGCCTTCCTTCATCCATCTTCCAAATATACGAATACCAGCCGCTGTCCTTGTCGCGCACGCGCGTATAGGCGAACACGCCGCGGTTGTGCAGCCTGTTGAGCACCACGCGGACCTCGCTCGGCTTTATGCCTGTCTTTTTCGCCAGCTCGTCATCGCTCATGTCCCTGTCGAACTCGCGTATGACATCTATGGTGTTCTCCCCGCCCATCTCAATGAGCCTCTGGCGCGCCGCGGCGTCAGCAAGGACTGCCGCCCTGGCTGCCTTGGAGTAAATGCTCCTTTTCACCACGATGTCCGCGTTCGATGTTTTCCGGGCAGGATAGCTCTTCTTTGCCTTGGAATACGGCGCCCTCCTCCCGAACAAAGGCGTGGCCTGGGCTTTTGCATTGGCTGCATAAAGCCCGCTGCCGGCTGGGGGCGCAAGCTTCGATTTAGGTTTTGCAATTTTCAATTTATTCTGTTTTTTGGAAGCGCATTGAGAAGCAGAGCCGCGTTTCTTTCCGATTTTGAATTTATTTTTCGGAGTAGGCATCCAAAATCACATTGCTTTTCTGACCCATTGTTTATATATCCCTTCAGTCGCTTTTATCACGAAGCACTACTTTTCCACACGCATTCGGCACTATCTTCAATTTCCCGCCAAAATCATTCGCAAGCTCTTTCCCCGAAAAGCACCTGTCCAGGAACAGCGCCACCGCCGCCACTTCCGAGTGCGGCTGCGTGGTCACGGACAGGTTCGCGTCAGCCAGCTCGTATGCCTCGCGCGGCACCTTCCCTGCGCCCACAATGACGATGCATTTCCCCTTCCCGAGCCTTTTCGCCGCAGGCTCGAAATCCTCCCCGTACATCGTGAGGTGCGCAACCTTCCAACCGGCTTCCTTCCTTTCCTTCACGAACCTGCGCCAGTTCTGCTCGTACCTCACCTTGAAGCCGCCTCCCCACAAATCCGAAACGCGCGCAATCCCATTGATGACCGAGTCGTCCTCCTCGCCCGAAAGAACGCCCTCCGCAGCGCCGAGCGCGCGCGCCACCAGGAAAACGTGGGTGGTAATCCTCTGGTCGCGCTGCCGGCGGTGCCCCAGCCTCAGGATGCAAATTTCTGCCATATGCGTTTTCTCCATCACCGTGCTTTAAAACCTTCCAGCCAAAAGCCCAGCATGCAAAAAATCCTCATTGACACGAACATGCTCCTCTCGCAATTCGAGTATGCATATGACATGCCGGGCGAGCTCCTGCGCATCGCGTCCGAGCCGTTCACGCTTGTCATCCCTTCCCCCGTGATGGCGGAGCTTAGCATGTTTTCAGGCAAGGCCGGCAGGAAGGCGGCTGCCGCGCGCTTCGCGCTGCAGAATCTCCACAAGATAAAGGCGCTTTTCCCTGTCGAGGTCGCGGACGAGCCGGGCTTCCCCTCCCGCGCCGACGATTGGATTTTTAAATACGCGCAGAAAAACCATTCCTGCGTTGCCACCAACGACGTGGGGCTGCGCAGGCGGCTGGCGGCATTGGGAGTGCCGATAATCGCCGTGAAAGGGAAATCAAAGCTGGATTACGTCTGACGCGCGCGCTTCGCGCGGCAGGATTCCGGCAATTGCATTTGCATTCTGGAAAAATCTGAGGTGATATTTTGGTGATGACAGGAACAATGCCGGACATTCTGCTCTATCTTCCGGTTGCGCTTGCGATAATCGGAATCGCGTACGGCATTTTTGTGGCGCTCTCAATCTTCAAGAAAAGCGAGGGCACGGACAGGATGAAGAAAATATCCGGCTCAATCCGCGAGGGCGCGGATGCGTACCTTGCCCGCCAGTTCCGCACCATCGCCGTCTTCGCAGTGGCGCTCGCCATCATAGTGTATCTCGCGCTCGGCCCGCTCGTCGCCATCGCATTCGTGGTCGGCGCGGTGTGCTCGGGCCTTGTGGGCTACTTCGGGATGTACCTGGCAGTGCGCTCGAACGCGCGCGCAGCGCAGGCATCACTCACATCCATGCAGGACGCGCTTTCAGTCCCATTCTCGGCGGGCGTGGTGTCAGGCTCGCTGGTTTCGGGAGTCGGGCTCCTGGGCGTGGCAGTCGTTTTCATAGGCGTCTACCTTTCGCTCGGCGCGAATGGCGCCGCACTTACGGCGGCGGGCCAGGCCCTCATCGGCTTCGGCTTCGGCGCCAACCTCCTCGCCCTCTTCATGAGGGTGGGCGGAGGCATCTTCACCAAGGCAGCCGACGTCGGGGCAGACCTTGTCGGCAAGGTGGAAAAGGGAATCCCTGAGGACGACCCCCGCAACCCCGCGACAATCGCGGACAACGTGGGCGACAACGTGGGCGACTGCGCCGGAATGGGCGCGGACGTCTTCGAATCCTACACGGTGACCATCATCTCCACCATGGTGCTGGGTATGGTCTCCTACGGCATCTCAGGCGCGGTTTTCCCGCTCCTGGTGGCCGGCGTGGGCATGCTGATTGCGCTCGCATGCAGCGTGTTCGTGCGCGTGAAAAACGAGGCTGAATACCCGTTTGAGGCGATGAAGAGGGGCTTCCTCTACTCCACAGTGCTCCAGGCAATCGCATTTGCCGGGCTCTCGCTTTTCGTGCTCAACTCAAGCGCGGCGTTCTACGCGCTCCTGACAGGGCTTTGCGCCACGCACGTAATCATGAACTTCACCGACTACTACACCTCCACCAAGCACAAGCCTGTCCAGGAGATTGCCGCGGCGGCAAAATCCGGCGCAGGCACCAACCTCATCGCAGGGCTCGGCGCAGGCATGGAGTCCGCCGTGGTGGGCGTCCTGGTCGTGGCAGCCTCGATAGGGGTGGGCTACTATGGCTTCGGGCTCGGCTACTTCGGCATCGCGCTCGTCGGGCTTGGCATGCTTTCCACAACCGCAATGATAATGGCCATGGACACCTTCGGCCCGATTTCGGACAACGCCAACGGCATTGGCGAAATGTCCGGCCTCGAGGCAAAAGGCAGGAAGAGGATGGACGTGCTGGATGCAGTGGGCAACACCACCAAGGCGGTGACCAAGGGGTTTGCCATCTCTTCAGCCGCAATCGCGGCTGTGGCGCTGTTCTCAACCTACTTTGAGACAACCGGGCTCTCGGCGATAAACGTCGCAGTCCCGAACGTCTTTATCGGCCTTTTGATTGGAGGCGCGCTTCCCTTCATCTTCTCGTCCCTGACGATGAAGGCTGTGGGCAACGCGGCGAACCTCGTGGTCGAGGAAGTGCGCAGGCAATTCAAGAACCCCGCGATAATGAAAGGCACGGCAGACCCGGACTACGCTGCATGCGTGGACATCTCCACCAAGGCGGCGATAGACTCGCTTTACCTGCCCGCGGCAATCGTGGTGCTCACGCCCATCATACTCGGCTTCACGCTCGGGCTTGAGGCGCTGGGCGGCTTCCTTGCAGGCGCCATATTGGTGTCCCAGCTCATGGCAATCTTCATGTCCAACGCAGGAGGGGCATGGGACAATGCCAAGAAGTACATCGAGAGCGGGCACTTTGGCGGCAAGGGCTCGGACGCGCACAAGGCCGCGGTTGTCGGCGACACTGTCGGGGACCCCTTCAAGGACACATCCGGCCCCGCGCTCAACCCGATGATAAAGATACTCAACATCGTCTCGCTCCTTGTCGCGGCAATCATTGCCGGCAAGGGCATCGGGGCAATTTGAGTTTCTTTTTCTTCTTTTCTTTTTCCTGTTTTTCTTTATTTTTGTTTTCTTCTCCCTATTCTTTCATTTCCTATTTTCTTTCTCCCGCCTTCCCCCGCCCCACTTGCTGGCGCGTTTGGGTGCCAATTTGGGCGTTATTCCGGAAAAGCCGTTTATAAGCGGACCGCGAATCACCTTCAAGGCGAACCAAGCGCGCGGATGGAACGAGAATGGCGCGCTGCGGAACAACGAGGTGTTGGAAATGGCAGACTACGCAATCGTAAGGCTCGAAGCGGATGAAATTGCCGTGAAAGAGGATATCGTGCGGCAATTCAACTCCTATCTGCAACAGACAACCCGCGAGATGTCTTTCGTGCACGAGAAGGAGGGTTATTTCCGCCTTTCCTGCGGCAGTGCGGCAAACGGCGCGCAAAGCGGCGTAGCCGAGTTTGGCAGTTTCCTGCAGTCCACTGGCTACTCTTTGACGGGCATCCGCAGCATGGCTGCGCCCGGCGAAAACAGCACTGAAATATCATTCTCAAAAGAAGGGCACGAGGCGCACGTCACATTATCTACATTGGGCGTGCATTAGCTGGCCTTGTGATTTGCAGATGCGCGCGCAAGCAGTTATTCCGTCAGCCGTTTCTGTACCGCCTCGCCCTCCAGCTCGTGGAGCGCGTTCGATGCCACCCACTGCGCGGACGGCGAGTCAATCTTCGCGATTTGGCGCGCGACCACAATCGCTTCCTTGTTGAGCGTGAAGCTCCTCTTGCCAATCTGGCGAAGCGCCCAATTGACGGCCTTCTTCACGTAATTCCTCTCGTCCGTGGAGCCGCGGATGATGTGCGGGAAGAACTTCTCGAACGCGGCCTTTCCGGCGCGCTTGTCGTGCACGGCGAGCGTTGCCATGAGCACGAATCCCGCGCGCTTGACATATTCCTCCTTGCGGAAGCTCCACTCAATCGCCTTCTTGTGCGCAAAATCGGTCTTGTCGAACAGGTTGCTGCACACCTGGTCGCATAAATCCCACGAGTCAAAATCAGCCACCCACTCTTCCATCTGCCTTTCCGTGACCCGCTTGTAATCGTCAATATAGGCTGCAAGTATCCTTGCCTCGTGCACCTGCGTCCTCCACAGGTCAAAAGCCAGCCCGTGGTGCGGGCCGATGTTGCGCGCGAGCCTGCGGAGCTCCGGGATTGGCACGCCGCACGCCTTGTCAACTTTGATGCCGAAGTTGGCCATGCTCTCCAGGTTCCTGGGCTTTCCCTTGTTTTTCAGGTGCGCCACCAGCTCGTTTGCATTCATAAGGGCAGATTTGACGAAAAGCTATTTAAGGCACAAGCAACAGAAATACATCATGGCGACAGAAGCAATGATGGAGCCGGCAATAAAAATCGGCAAGCAGCTCCCCAAGCAGGAGGAGAACCTCTTTTTCGTCACCAAGGAAGCCACGGTGAAGCGCAACAAGGAAACCCTCACATTCCTCGCCAAGGTGGCGGACCAATTCCCATTTGATTCCGTGATAAAAAAGGAGCTTGCAGCCTGCCTGTCCGAATCCATCAAGAACCCGGCGATGCTGGCAAGCATGAAAACCACGGTTGGAGTTGAGCCGATTGCCTAAGAACAAGCCCAACGGCAACGCAGTCTATTCAGTCAAGCTTGAGGTAGACGGCACGACAAAGATATTCACGCTCCGCGTTGGCAAGGATTTTACCGAGCTTTCCCTCTCAAAAGGGGGCAAGCTCGTCGAGATATTGCGCGAGGAAGGCAAGGAACTCACTCACGAAAAATTTTGAGGTGTGGCAATGTTCGTTTTCCAGATGAGCACGCAAAAGCCGCTTGAGCAGCAAAAGCCGCAGGAACAGCAATTCTCAACGCGCATCTTCACGGGCAAGGACGCGCAGCGCATACTACAGGGAGTATCTCAGGTCAGCGAGCAGATGCTTTCCAAGGTGCACCCGCGACCAGATGGTTTTTAAGGTACGCCGTAATTAGGTCTTCTTATGGGCAAGGAAAAGCTTCCAATGCCAGGCACAATCCCCTGGGACAAAATAAAAGAAGTGCGCGTTTCTTCGGACGGCAAGGCCTCCAGTTTTGAATTCGACCTCAATGGGCGCCACCAGCGCATGACTGTCACAGTGATGCCGGGGCAGACGGAGCTCACGCTCTCAAGCGACAAGGGCGAGCCGGTGGTGAGCGCCATCCAGCGCGGCAACGAAATCAAGATTCTCGACTTTTCCGAGCGCATTGCGACGCAGAAGCGCGGCGGCCCGTTCATGATGGGCAAGAAGATAAAGAAAAAGTAACAACGCCCCTCTCGTTCCAGCTGATTCTAAAAAAAGCCAGCCGCAGCCATCCCAATCTCATCAATATCTCCTGCTGCCGCCAAAACAAGTTCAACCGCAGGCTTGGGCGGGCGCTACCCCTGCTTCTTGATTATCGAGAAGATGTCTCCCTCCTGCAGCACGTGCTGCAGGCCGACCTTCTGCCCGGGGAATTTCGCGCTCTTGCCCCACACGAGCGCGTACTTGAAGTCGCGCGCGAGGTCGCGGTGCAGCCTGTTGCACGCGTCCTCTATGGTGGCGCCCGTCCTCATCATCATCGGCTCCTTCAGGTCGGCGACGTCCATCCTCGGCTTGGTGTACACCCTCATCATCCTCAGGCCGTCGAAAATCGCCTTCTTCAACGCCTCGATGTTCTGCGACTTCTCGGCGGAAACAGGCACGTAGTCGAATTTTATCTCCCTGAGGTATTTCTCGCTCACCATGTCCACCTTGTTGAGCACGACAAGGGAGCGGTTGTACTTCCTGTTGCCCGCCAGCACGTCAATCAGCCTGTCCACGGTTGCATCCTCGCGGAAGACAATGGACGCGTTGTGCATCCCGTATTCGTTTATCACGCCGGTAATCATCTTGTCATTCAGTTTCGTGAGGGGAACGGTGGAATTTATCTCCACCCCTCCGCGCAATTTCTTGGTGATGTAGATTTTCGGCGGCTCCTCGTCCAGCCTGATGCCTATCCCAGCAAGCTCTTCCTTTATGTTCGCCAGTATGCCTGGCTGGAAAACGTCGAGAAGGATGAGCACGAGGTCGGCGTTCCTCGCAACGGCAAGCACTTCCTTGCCCCTGCCCTTGCCTTCCTTCGCCCCCATGATGATGCCCGGCAGGTCCAAAAGCTGTATCTTCGCGCCGTCGTACTCCATCACGCCGGGGATGCAGGTGAGCGTGGTGAACGCGTAAGACGCGGTCTTTGACTTTGCGCCCGTAAGCGCATTGAGCAGCGTGGACTTCCCCACCGACGGCAAGCCGATGAAGACGACTGTGGCGTCCCCGCTTTTCTTGACGTCAAACCCGCCCGTCCGCACGCCGGACTTTTTCGGGGCGATTATTTCGCGCTTGAGCTTTGCAATCTTTGCCTTCAGTAAGCCGATGTGATACTCCGTCGCCTTGTTCTTCTGCGTGCGCGCCATCTCGTCTTCCAGCTCGCGCAATTTCTCTTCTATCCCCATAAGCCTATTAGCCCCACCAACCCTTTAAAATTGCGCCGCCCCATTTTCCCACATGGCAAAGGCAAAACCCCTAAAATCTGGCGCGCCAGATGCAAAGCCCGGCGACCTGGTGGCGATAAGCTGCAGCCTGGGCGAGCAGGAAGGCATTCTGCTTCCCACCAACAATCCTGGCTCGGTTGCCATAAAGCTTCCATCTGGCTACAACATAGGCATAAAGCGGGAAAGCATCTCAAAAATCGAGGTGCTGGAAACCGGCAAGCCGCCCTCCTCAGCGGCGCAGGCCCGCCCCGCCCCAACGCCCAAGAAGGACTTCCTTTCCATACTCGGCTGCGGCGGCACAATCGCCTCGCGCATTGACTACCGCAGCGGCGCAGTGGATGCGGCAACCTCCCCCCAGGAGCTGGTGGGTGCGTTTGCCAGCCTTTCCAAAAAGCCCCTGCGGGCAAAATCGCTCTTCTCAATCTCATCCGAGGACACCACGCCCGTGCACTGGCAGAAAATCGCGCAGGCGGTTGCCGATGAAATAAAGGACGGCGCGCAGGGGGCGGTGGTGACGCACGGCACGGACACAATGTCCTACTCATCCGCCGCGCTTTCCTTCATGCTCCAAAACCTGCCCTGCCCGGTGATTTTCACAGGCAGCCAAAGAAGCTCGGACAGAAGCTCATCCGATGCCGCGCTCAACATGCAGGCTGCGCTTCTCGGCGCAGATTCCGACCTCTCTGGAGTTTTCATCTGCATGCACGAGAACCTCTCGGACGACTCCTGCCTCCTGCACTTCGGCGCCAAGGCGCGGAAGATGCACACCTCGCGCCGCGACGCATTCCGCTCCATAAACTGCCGCCCTGCGGCGCGCGTTTTCCCGCTTGCGGGCAGGTTCGAGAAAATCTCGCCCCTCGCGCCGCCCCGTAACACAGGCAAGCCCATGCTGGACACCAGGCTCGACAGCAACGTCGCGCTTCTCTATTCCTACCCCGGCATAAAGCCGGAAATGATTGCCTCGCTCTCGAAATACAACGGCGTGGTAATCGCAGGCACAGGGCTTGGGCATGTGCCGTCCAACACCTCCAACGACCCGGACGCGGTGCCTGTCCTCAAGGAAGTTTCCGCGCTCATAGCATCCGGCATCCCGGTTGTAATCGCGCCGCAGACGATTTACGGGCGCGTCAACATGAGCGTCTATTCGTCCGGCCGCGCGCTGCGCGAAGCCGGCGCCATCGGGCACCTCTGCGACTTCACACCCGAAGCCGCATACGTGAAGCTGATGTGGGTGCTTGCGCGCGAGAAGAAGATGGAGCGCATCCGCGAAATGATGGAGAAAAACATCGCGGGCGAAATCTCCGAGCGCTCGGAAATCGTGGATTTTGACTTCTAGCTCTGTTTTAGCGTGATTGCCATGATGTGCGGGCTTGAAATTCACCAGCGGCTCTCCGGCAGGAAGCTGTTCTGCGCATGCGTCCCCAGCGAAGAGAGCGGCGCGGGAGCAAAGGCGCAGGCAGGGGCGCCCTGCCCGGCGGCAGGCGGCGCCGTGGGGGCCGAGCATTTCACCCGCCGCCTCCACACCGTCCGCTCCGAGCTTGGCGAGGTGGACGCCGCTTCCGCGGCAGAGGCGAGCCGCAACCGCGCGTTTTCCTACAACGCCCCCCAGGTGTCATCATGCCTGGTGGAATCCGACGAGGAGCCGCCGCGCCCGGTCTCGCCAGCCGCGCTTCACGCAACCCTCACAATCTGTTCCCTCCTCTCCTCTTCAGCCGTGGACGAGCTCCATATCATGCGCAAGAACGTGATTGACGGCAGCAACACCAGCGGCTTCCAGCGCACGGCAATCGCCGGGATAGGCGGCTCCATCGCCACCCCTTCCGGCAAGCTTCCAATACAAACCATCTGCCTGGAGGAGGAAAGCGCCGGCATAATGGACAGCAAGGACGGCGCAGCCCATTACGACCTGTCCCGCCTGGGCATCCCTCTCGTTGAAATTGCAACCTCTCCGGGCCTGCGCTCAGGCAAGGAGGCGCAGGAAGCCGCGCTCGCAATCGGCACGCTGCTCCGCAAGACTGGCATGGTGAGCCGCGGCATAGGCACCATACGCCAGGACCTCAACGTCTCCACACCGGAAGGCGCGCGCGTGGAAATCAAGGGCGTGCAGGAACTGCCTCTCATCGCGCTTACGGTGGACTTGGAGGTCCAGCGGCAGGAAAAGCTCATGGCAATCCTCAACGAGGCAAAATCCCGCCTGGGCGGCAAGCTCCCGCCGGAGAGCATATTCGACATCACGAATATTTTCCCGAGCACGCAATGCCAGATGGTGTCCAAGGCGCTCAAGAGCAAGGCGCGCGTGCTTGCCCTGCCGCTCCCCAAATACGCCGGGCTTTTGGGGGCCGAAATTTCGCCCAACCGCCGCTTCGGGAGCGAGGTTGCCGACTATGCGCGCGCGTGCGGCGTGAAGGGGCTGATGCACTCGGACGAGAGCATGGAAAAATACGGCTTTTCGGACGACGAGATATCCGAGCTCCGCCTGGCGCTTTCGCTCAAGCCGGAAGACGCTTTCCTGATGGTTGTCGCAGAGGAGAAAAAAGCCCGCGCGGCGCTTTCTGCGGCTTTCGGCAGGGCAACCAACTTCACAATCATGGAAGAGACGCGCCGCGCCAACCCTGACGGCACCTCGAGCTACATGCGCCCGTTGCCTGGCCGCGCGCGCATGTATCCTGAAACCGATGTTGCGCCAGTCGCAATCACAAAAGAAATGCTTGCGGCTGCAAGGAAATCAGCCGCTGAGATAGGCGAGGCTGAAAAGGAGGCAAAAGACGCGCTTTCCACGCTTCCAGCCGAGCTTGCGGCGCAGCTGGCCGCGGCAAAGGGGCTTCTCTCCCACTCGCAGGCGCACAAGAGCCGCGCCCCAACCCCGGAACTGTCCGTTTATCTTGCGGCAACGGAAGCGGGAATTGACGCCAAGCTCGTTGCCTCCACAATCACGAACGTGCTCCAGTCCCTCAAGCGCGAAGGCGCAAGCACCCGCGCGCTGGACGAGGAACGGCTCCTTTCAGCATTGCGCGCCTGCCAGGACGGGGTTTTCGCGCGCGCGGCAATGCAGGACATGCTGCGCGAGATGTGCAAGGAAGGGGCAATTGCGCCCCAAGACGCCGCGCGCAAGCTGGGGCTTGAAAAAATCACGGGAAGCTCGCTCGCAAGGCTCATAAAGGACGAAAAGCTGGACCTTCCGGCACTAATGGCAAAATACCGCCTGCGCGTGGACGCGGCGGAAGCCGCCTCCCTTCTGAAGAAAAAGTGAGCTAGCCCATCCTCGATTTCCGTATCTCTCTAATTCCAATCTCGCATTCCTTATACTTGTTGTCAAGCAGCACGTTATAGAAATCCGCCACGTGCGGCTTCCCGCCATTGCAGGCGGCGTGCATCCTATTGCACAGGAACTTGTCAATCTCAGACAGTTTCCGCAGCACTTTCCCTTCGTCGGCAAGATTCTGTATCCTTATTTTCCTGAATTTCTCCGACATGCCAATCGCCCGCGCGCCTGCAGCACGCAATGTAAGTTCTATCCAACTTCACTCTGACTTCAAATCAATTTCCGTCGCCTATATCCTTCCCTGCTGCAAAAGGCGTTTAAAGCTAACCATGGCGGTTGCGATTTTCGTTGCCAGGATTTTCCATCTTTCCCCGCGCGCACCATCATTTTTAAACTCAAAAGCCCCAATCTGCTCATGGTCGCGCAAGCAACTGAGGGCGCACAACAGACGCCCGAATTCAAGCCGGCTCCATCCGAGATTTCCCCTCCTGACGGCAAGCCATACCACCTCATGGTGAGCCAGAACTGCTCATACATCTACTCCTCCAACATCGAGCTTAGGAATTTCCCTGACAAGGAATCACACATATTCATGCACAGGCTCGAGGAATGCAACGGCAAGAACGTGCAGATGCTCCACCGCTGCTACCCCAAGCAGGATTCCTCCCTCCTCCAGCTTTTCATAATGGGGAAGACGGTGGGTCCAATCGCCAACAGGGTGGAGGCAATCATCCCATACCTCCCCTACGCGCGCCAGGACAAGATTTGGAAGCACGGCGAGGCGCTTTCAGCCGAAATCGTGCTGCAGATGCTCTCCGCCGCGGGCTTCACGTCCGTCGCGACATTCGACTGCCATTTCCTGAAGAAAGCGGGCGTGTTCAACTACAAGGGGCTGCAGCTGCGCAATTTCTCGCTCTCGGAAGACCTGGTTTCATACTTCAAGGCAAGGAAGCCCAACGCGCTTTTCATAAGCCCCGACCAGGGCGCGGCATACATGGTGAACGAGGCAGACGGCAAGAGCATGGTGAAGAAGCGCGGCGAATACAAGCAGTCCAAGAAGACCGCGGTGCGCCATGTGGAATCGTTGGAAGCCGATTTCGAGGTCGCCGGCAGGGACGTGGTGATACTCGACGACATGATTGCGGGCGGGGGCACCATGATACGCGCCACCAAGGCGGTGCTCGCTCGCGGGGCAAAGTCGGTCTGCTGCGGCTGCACGCACGGGCTTTTCCTCGGGGACGCCTACACCAAGCTCCAGCTCGCAGGCGCAGAGGAAATAGTGGCGTCGAACACCATCGCGTCCGAAGCCTCCAAGATTGACATCCTCAACGTGCTTAGGGAGAAAATAGTTGGCAGGTTTTAAGAAAATCCGGATTCCCGTTTATGTGCGGCATGCCTTTGGCGCGTGGGGCGCCTTGGCAGCCATTCATTGCCAGTTGGGTGATACCTCGCCGCTTGCGGCGGGGCGCCTTTGGTCGAATTCATGATTATGTGCGGCATGCTCTCCTCGCAGAAGGTGCTTTCGGGGCAAATGGCGGCACGCGACTTCCTTTTCAGGCCGCCCGAGCCTTCGCCAGGCATGCTGCTATCTCCGCCGTCGGAATCGGTTTACATCGGCAGGACAAAATACCTCGGCGTGCCGTTTTTCTGGAACAGCAAGAAACTCCTCAACCCGCACCTCTGCGTGGTGGGCACCACTGGCTCGGGCAAATCCTATTTCGTGAAGACATTCATCACGCGCGCCAGCCTCACGCTCGGCACGTCCGCGCTCATACTTGACTGGGCAGGCGAATATGCCGACTGGGTAAAAAGCGCGGGCGGGCGCGTAGTTTCCTTTGGCGAGGAAGGGATAAACCTCCTTGACCTGGCTGGCGCCTCCCCGCACGCGCGCACGCAGCAGGTGATGGACTCGCTCCGCATGCTGACCGACATCTCATCCTCCCCTGCGCAGTGCCGCATCACCGAGGACGCGATTGAGAAAGCCTATGTATCTGCGGGCTTCCAGGTGAAAAAACCCTGCGCTGGAAAAAGAAAGCCGCCCACGCTTGAGCGCGTGCAGCGCATCTTGGAGCGCCAGGCAGGGCGCAGCACGGATGCGGCTGAAGCGGCTCGGCGACTGAAAAACCTCCTCCTTTCCTCCGGCGGCTCATTCACGTCTTCCACGCTGCCGCTTCGCTCCCTCCTGTCCGGGCTGGTGTGCGTGGACCTGCACTCCCTTCCCACCGAGACGCTGCGCTCGCTTGCCGGCCTGTCCATACTCCAATTCGTGAAGGAAAGCATGCGCGCCTCCAGCTATTCGTCAAGCGCCCTGCCGCGCCTCTTCGTGGTGGTGGACGAGGCATGGAAAATCGCCGCGGACGAGCGCTCGGACGTGGTCTCCATCGTGCGCGAGGGCAGGAAATACGGCTTCGGCCTCATCGTTGCGAGCCAGAACCCGACAGACGTGCACAAGAGCATATTCTCAAACGCAGGCACCATGCTGCTGTTCCGCCTCACGCATGCGCCTGAGCGCGATTACGTGCGCTCATCGCTTTCCTACTCTGATTTTTACGAGGAGGAATCGCATTCCCTCTCTGTCGGGCAGGCGTTGGTGCACCTGGAATTCTCGCAGCCTGCCCCCTGCCCGCGCACCTTCATACTGCGCAAGGTGGAAGGCGAGGAGCTTCTTGTGGCGCAGCATATACGGGGTGGTGAAATGGACCTGGAAGTCGAGCGCGGCGAGCTTGCCTCGCGCCTGCTGTCATTCGGGCTGACCGACGCGCAGGCGCGCGCCATGCTGCTCGAGTTCGAGCGGCACAGCTTCTCGCTTGGGGCGTCGGAGTTCGCATCGCTCCTCGAGAAATTCGGGTACAGCCGCGCCGCGGCAATCTCCCTCCTGCGCGAGCTTGGCGCATCGGAGCATGAGCTGCTTTCCGCGCTGGCTCCGTCCCGTGCGCAAAATGGCGAGGCCATTGCCATGCTCTCGGAAGAAGCCAGCGGGAAAAAGGCGGCTGCGAAACACAAGGCGCCAGCTGCTGCAAAAGCAAGGCTCCGCACAGCCAAAGCAAAGCCCAACACAGCAAAAGCGAGGAAACGGAGGTAATGCCATGCAAGATGCCGCGCCGCCCGCCCGAAAGTTCACGATTCCCATCTCATTCGCCGGGAAATTCCCCCCCGGCACGCAGGCGCTGTCCGGGCTTGGGTTTGACAGCGTGTCCACCACAAAGTCCGCAATAACCATCCAAAAAAGCAGGCGCGGGATGAACAACATGCCGATTTCCCGGCTCGAAATCAGGCTCCAGCGCACTTCGCTCTCCATCGCATGCTCCCTACCCCAAGGCGCGCCGCCCGAGCTTGAAATGATGCACGCGAACATCACCATTCTTCGCGTGCTTTCCCTTTTCCCGTCCCTCCAGATAAGCGCCTCCGGGCTGGCCATGCTCCTTCTCCCATCGGTTTCCACGGCTGAGAAGGTGGCAAACACGCCATACGAAACGCTTGCCAAGAAATGCCGCGACGCGCACGCCGACCTGTCATCGCTTCTTTCGAAAAACCGCGCTCTCCTGCGCTCCTCCGAGGAAAGCGTGCTTGCCAGCCTGGAGCTTGAGCGCCAGATTTCCGCGCTTTCCGCGCGCATAAAAAAGCTGGAAGCCGTGTCCGACGACGCGTTGCTGGAGCTTGTGCAGGACTGGCTTTCCGCGCACAGGGGCAAGTTCGACGCCGCGCTTTTTTCCCGCGCGCATTCCATCCCTCCCGCGCGCGCCGAGGAGGGGCTGCAGCGCCTCATTGCCGCAGGCTCGGTGAAAAGGGTGGGCGGCTCGCTCCACGCGCGCGAGGCGCATTCGCACGGCGAATTCGAGCCGCAGCGCCAAGGTGCGCTCCATGCCATCGCCTCTGCACTCAAGCTCCCGAAAACCGGGAAACCTGCCTGACAGCAACAGTCCCGGCGCTCCCAACGTGGCAACGTATCATTTATAAACATTTCTTATAACATCATCTTATGGCAGACTATACACTCAGCTCCCGTTCCGGCGCAGTGGCAAAAAAGTCATTTGACGTTGTGATAACCCGCTTCACGCATGATGAAAAAAACGGGAAACGCAAATTCGAATACACTGCGTTCTTTGCAAATGTCGGCGAGCGTGTGCGCACATTCGGCGCGAAGCCAGACAAGGAAATCAGGATACGGATAACTGATGAGGTCAAGCCGATTGGCGCCCAGTCGCACCTTGACGCCCCACAGCGCTTCTGCATGCTCCGCTTTCGCACTGACAGCGGGGCGGCGAGCGTCATCGCCATCGTCATCAACATGAACGAGGACCATCACGGCGCCACCCCCCACTACATCTCACAAGCCCTCCTCCAGGCAGTGTGCTACGACCTCAAAAGCGAAGGGGTGGAACTGATGGACCTGGGTGTAATGCGCGCAAACAAAAGTCAAAACCTGCCATTTGAAAAATTAATGCCGCTCGTGAGCGCCAAACTCGCAGCAGAAGGATATGCGTTTGAATCTACCCCTGCAAGCGAATAATCTGGCAGGCTAGCTTCGCTCCGTTCAAATTCAGGAAAAGACTACAACGTCTTTTCCATCCGATTTGAACTCCGCTTCGCTCCGTTCAAATACTGGAAAAAACCTAAAGGGTTTTTTCCAACAACGACAGCGCCTTCCTTATTTTTTCAAAAGACGAATCCATCCTCTGTTTGTAGACGTATGAAAGCGCGGAAGCGAGATTGCTGTCTTCCTGCATCGGCGAGAGCACGAACCGGTATTTTCGCGCCTTTGCCTCGATGATGCCGAGTTTCTTCAATTGCAGCAGGTGATAGCGCACCGCCTTCGGGTTCGGCTCTTCCTTCCTGATTTCCTTCACCTTGTCCAGTATCTGGTAGATGTCCGGGTCGGCCCCGCCGTGCTTTTTCTGGAAATGGAAGTAAAGCAGCGCCTCAAGGACTTCGAGCAGCCCTGCGCGCGTTTCGTTCTGGGAAATGAGGCCCAGCGAGAGGGCAAGCCAGCGCACCAGCGACTTGCGCGTCATTTTCACCTCTTCGTTGAACTGCAGGTCGCGCACCAGGCACTCGCCGCGTATAAGCTCGCTCTCAGGCATTCCCATATCGGCGCTTTCATCGCCAAAGATTAAAAATCCCCCCAGCGAATACCATGCATGCTCAACCCGAACACTCATTTTTCGCCAATCCGCATGCCATCCTATGTGCGCAGCGAGGTTGAGATGGAAGTTTCCGTGAAAAACGAAGGCGCCTCACCATTGTGGGTGGAAGCAGACCTCGTGATACCCGAGGCAATCTCCCTCGCGCCCGACAAGCTGCTCTCGCGCGGGCGCCTCCGCATCGGGATAGCCCTCCCTGGCGAGCGCATCTCGAAAAAAGTCCGCATTTTCGGCGGCGCCAGCTCCTACCCTGACACTTACGTGCTGCGCCTCACATTCTTCGGTTTCGGGCAGGACGGCACCATCGCGGAGCGGTGCGAGCTGCGCGCCGACTTGCGGTGCGAGAAGGGAATCTAGTTTTGGGCGCAGCTGCGAATGGATGAATTCAACAAAATGCGCCGCTCCATCTGGCGGGGTGTCACTCAACTGGCAAGGAAGCTAGCGCCGCGTTTCCATCATCTTCACGACAAGCGGCTCGACATGCATCACTATTTCCGAGAAAACCTCGTCTTTCGCGCGCGACGCATCCACAACTGCATACTTGTACGCAAGGAAGCCCTCGCGCGCCTCGCGCAAATAGTTCGCGCGCACTTTCTCCAGAAAAACAACATCCTTCTCAAACCTGTCCGGCGTTTTCTGCTTGCGCTTCCTTTCGCCCGCCTCGCGCGCGCCAATGTCCAAAAGCAGCACCATGTCCGGCACAAGCGCATCCCTGCCTGAAAGCCGCGAGGACAGCTTCCCATACCCCAGCTCCGCCCCCTGGTAGGCAAGCGTGGAATGCAGATATCTGTCGCACACCACCACAAACCCTTCGGTTATCTCGCGCTCAATCCTGCGGCGCTCGGCAACAATGTCGTCGGCAAAAACATCCGCCAGCCGCTCGGCGGAAACATCCTGCTCTCCTTTCAGGTGCATAAACGCCTCCTTTGCCCTGCGCGTCGGGTACTTGTGCAGCCTGCATTTTATCCCGTTCTGCCTGAAAAAAGCAAGCAGGCGCCTGATTTGCCCTCCCTTGCCTGAACCATCTATGCCTTCAAAGACAATGAGCATGGCATCCTCTCCCCCGCTAAGGTTTAAATTGCCCGCTTCCCCATTATTCCCATGGGAAAAATCCAGGCGGCTTCCAGCCGTTCTGATGAACAACTGCCCGTTGCTCAAGATTCAAGCGGTCTGCCGCCGCATCGCAAGATACTCCTGACCGGGGCAACTGGCAGGCTGGGCAGCCACGTGCTGTCTGCGCTCCTGGCAAGAAAGGAGCAAGTGCGCGCAATCGTCCGCCCGGGCAGCAAATCATCGCTGCCCCGCGGGGTGGAGCGCTTCGAGTGGGACCTGTCCTCAAGCCCGCTGCCACACACTGCATTTGCTGATGTGGACAGGGCAATCCATCTTGCAGGCCTGGTGGGCAGCCATCCAACGCGCGAGCTTATGCTCTCGAACGCGGTTGCCACGGGCAACCTCGTCTCTTCCTGCCCCCAAAAGCTTTCCAAGCTAGTGATGGCGAGCAGCATCTCGGTTTACGGGGAATATAGGGGAAAAACAGTGGGCGAGGATTTCGAGCCACGGGCAGACGGCTCATATGGGAAAAGCAAGCTTGCAGCCGAAGAGGAAGTGCGCGCGCACAGGCGCGGCATCCCCACCGCGCTTCTGCGCTTTGGCATGATTTACGGGCCTGGCTTCGAGGAAGGCTACTTCAGCGTGTTCCGTTTCCTGCAAAAGGGCAAGATGATGATATTCGGCAACGGGCAAAACAGGATACCATTATTGCACGCGGATGATGCCGTGCATGCGGTG
The DNA here is from genome assembly GCA_041663445.1 of Candidatus Micrarchaeia archaeon. Classification (GTDB taxonomy): domain Archaea; phylum Micrarchaeota; class Micrarchaeia; order Anstonellales; family Anstonellaceae; genus UBA10161. The sequence continues at coordinate 4,389 of JBAYMR010000002.1, read as the reverse complement.
CTTCTGGCGCTCGACTCGCACATGATTTCCTGCCGCGAATACAACATAATCGGAGAAGAGGAGCCGACGCAGGAAGAGCTTATGGCAATGGCCGCCAAGGCGCTTGGCGTGCCAGCGCCCGCGCGCCACGCCTCATTGCTTTTCGTGCAATCAGCCTCGGCAATAGGCTCGCTGCTCTCCATGCTTGGCATGCAAAACCCCCTTCCATTCGACGCGGAAAACATCCGCCAGCTCACGCTGGACCGGGCGTATTCCACTGCCCGCTCCAGGGAAGAGCTTGGCTTCAAGGCAAAGGTTAAATTAGCCGAGGGCATCAAACAAATGGCTGGCATTTACCTGAAGAAAAAATCGGGAATCTGATGAAAAATTGCAAGGGGCTTGATACCATGGGCAAAGTGGAAACATACATCAAGGACGGGATTGCGAAAAAGGGCGGGCTGCTCTTTGCGCTCATTGACCCCGTGGACTACAAGGCGCCTTCCGAGGCAATATCCGCGGGCGTGGCTTCCTGCGAAGGCGGGGCGGACATCATTCTCATCGGCGGCAGCATGGGCGCCCAGGGCGAACTATTGGACAATGTCACCAAGAGCATAAAGGACAAGGTGAACGTGCCCGTGGTGCTCTTCCCGGGCAACATCTCCACCGTGACAAAATACGCGGACGCAGTCTACTTCATGTCCCTTCTCAACAGCCGCAACCCATACTGGATTTCCCAGGCGCAGATGCTTGCGGCGCCTTCTGTGAAAAAGATGGGTCTGGAGGCGCTTCCAGTCGGCTACATCGTGATTTCCCCGGGCGGGACGGTGGGCTGGGTCGGCGACGTCAACCTTGTTCCGCGCGACAAGCCGCAAATCGCCGCCGCGCTGGCGCTTTCTGCGGAAATGACAGGCTCGCGCATCGTGCTCACCGACTGCGGCTCCAACCCCAAGGACGGGCACATGCCCCTTGAAATGGTGACTGCGGTCTCGCGCGCGATTTCCGTCCCCTACATTGCGGCAGGCGGCATACGCACACCTGAGCAGGCTGCGTCGGTGATAGCGGCTGGCGCAGGGGCGGTCCAGGTCGGCACAGCGCTTGAAAAGGGCGGGGACACGAAGAAAAAAGTTGCCGAGTTCGTGCGCGCCATCCGCGAGGCGGGCAAGAAGAAACTCTGATGATTTCCTGGCGCGCGCCTGCACCTGGGTGCGGCGTTTTGCGCATGGCATGTGATTCCATGGCGCTTCGCATTCCCCTCTCGGACCATGACACTGCCTTTGAGGCGGCCCTTGCCGCAATTTCCGCAGGCGGCATCGTTGTCTATCCCACGGACACATTGTATGGAATTGGCTGCGACGCCACAAACGCGGAGGCTGTGAAGCGGCTGCGCGCGCTCAAAAAACGCGACGCTGCAAAGCCGCTGTCCATGCTCCTCCCTGATTTTGCCGCGCTCTCGCGCCTCTGCAACCTCACTTCCGCACAGGAAAAAATCGTGCAGGAACTGCTTCCTGGCCCATATACGTTCATCCTCCCGCTCAAGCAACGCCTGCCGGTCTCAGAAACTCTGGAAGTGGGCGTGCGCGTGCCTGAGCACGCATTCATGCGCGCGGTGAGCAAGTCCCTTGGCATCCCAATCGTCACCACGAGCGCGAACCTTTCCGGCGAGAAAGAGGCAGCGGAGCCATCAGGGGTTGCCCGGGCAATCGCGGAAGGCGCCGACCTGTTCATAGAAAACGGCAAATGCAAATACGCGCAGGGGAGCACGGTGATTGACCTTGTGCGCATGAAAGTGCTGCGGAAAGGGGCGGTAAGGGAAGGGGATAAGATAGAATTCGAATAGGTGCGCTTCTTCTTCTGGCAAATGCTTGCGCTGGTTTTCGAAAAGAATGAAAACAAGGAAAACAAAAATAAAGAAAAAAAAGAAGAAAACAAGCCGCTTTACAGCAGCTTGTTGAACTTGTCCTTGTGCTTCTTGGCAATGTCGGCAACAGTGTCCTTCATGCCAAGGCCGATTGCGATTGCCGAGCCAAGCCCGATTGCAAGCGCAAATGCCGAGAGCAGCACCAGGAATGACCAGACCAGCAGGGACGGGTCAGCCGAGGGCAGGAGCATCGGAAGCGCAATCACCAGCGCGTTGTACGCGATGAAGAGCTGGACCAGTATGCCCAGCGTGTTTGCAAACGGCAGCTTCTTGCTCTCCTTTATCTTGTCGGTCAGGTAGTCGCCAGCCATCAGTGCGGCAAGCAGTATCACCAGGCCCTCAACGAGCAATGGCAGGTAGCCAATCGCCTGCGCAGACAGAAGGAACAGTATTGGCACCTTGACGGCATCCGCGGCAATCCCGAGGAACGCCACCACGACATACAGCTTGAGCAGCACCACGGCGATGCCCGAAAGCGTGAAGCCGAGGAACGCGTCCTGCACGCCGTGCTGCGCCAGGAACTTTTCAAGCTTTGCCTTTTCCAGGAACATCTTCAGCACCTTTCCGAGCAGGTCAGCCACCCAGAAGCCGATGAACATGATTATGGCCAGGATACAAAACGCGAACACGCCTTCAAGCAGTGTCGCCAGGAAGCCCGCCGAGCTTCCCTGCAAATCTCCAACCAGCATTTCATAAGTCATTAATCATCACCCGAGGTAATCCTCGCGCGCAGTATTTAAGGCTTTTGGCTCGGGGCAAGCCCGCTACGGCGCAGTGGGCAGTTCCGCCGCCCCTGCAACAGGTTTTAATCTTAACCCAACAGAATATTTCCGTTGGGCCCGTAGTCGAATGCTCTGTTGCCTTCCGGCAACAAGGTCGACAATGGTTAAGACGTCGCTCTTACACAGCGAAGACTCGGGGTTCGATTCCTCGCGGGCCCATTGCTATTTTTAAATTCGGGGTTCGATCGCCATTTCGCGAAGCGAAATGGGGAGACAGGAGGCAGCAGCCTCCTGGATTCCTCGCGGGCCCATTCCGAACCCAGGGGGCACCTGCGTCGCTTTTGCTCCTCGGTTCCCCCTAGGTTTGAGGTTCTTCCGTAACCCCCTTCTTTATGCTCCATGTGCATCGAGTGGATCACCGCTCGAAATCTGTCGCGCACGCGCTCCATCGGCATCGAGCCGCTTCGATGTCTGATGCATTTTGCCTTAGCAAAATGCACATCCTCGCGGGCACATCAACGAATCAAAACCAGCGTCTTCTAATTTGTCGTTTCCGGCGCAGTTGTCGGCGCCGCAGGGAGCACGAACACGCCCTCCTCCGGCCCCTCTCCTTTCCCGAAATATTCGATGTCCGTCAGGTATTCGGTGTGCGTAATCGTTTTGCTCACGCTGTATGAATCATACGCCACCACTCCCTGCGGGGCAAAGCAGAGCTTCCGGGCGCCCAGCGCGCCCATGGAAAGCTCATAGCATTTGCCTGTCGTGCTGTTCCCTATCTTTACGCTTTCCACCTGCGTTGCGCCAGCCACGTCCGCTTCTGCGGGCACCAGCCTGTCGGCATCTGCCTGCGAAAGCGTGGCCGTTACATCATAGCACGCGGGCGAGGAATAAATGTATGTGCAGGAGTACGCGCGCGAGCCTATGAAAAAGAACGAAAGCGCCTTCTGCCCCTGCATGGACAGGTCGGACCGCATCTTATCCTTCGCGCGCCAAACCTCCTTGCGGTATGCGCCGCCCTCCTCGACATTGTAGATTGCATGGTAGGAAATCTCCGACGCAGGCAAGGCAAACGCCGTTCCGCCGCCATTCCCGCCGCTGCTTGCGTTTTGTGCAGCAGCGCCGCCCTGCGCGCATCCTGGGAAAGAAAGAACAAAAGCTGCAAGCGCAAGAAAAGCGAACGCGCGCATAATTTCCATATGCCACTTTCCATGCCTATCTTTTATTAGCCTTGCCTCCGACTTCATCGCATGTACCTCAAGATGCATCCTTCCCCCGACGGCGAGATTGTCGCGCTTTGCGACGTCGAGCTTATCGGCAAGGTGCTTGCAAGCGGCAAGGCAAAGCTTGACCTCTCCGCCTACGCGCCATTCTACCTGGGCAAAAAAATCGGGGAAACAGAGGCGGTTGAGGCGCTGAAGGCGGCGCAGAACGCCAACCTGGTCGGGAAGAAAGCGCTCGCGGCTGCCAAGAAGGCAGGGCTCCCGGTCTCGCACGCGAAAAACATAGGCGGCGTGCCGCACCTGCAGATTTATCGGATGCCGCAGTGACTTCTTGAAAGAAAAATCAGAACCTGTCCCGCTTCACGTAGTGCGTGTGCAGCAGCTCCTCTGCCTTTTCAGAAAGCGGCTTGCCCAGCATTTCCTTGTAAAGCTTCTTCACCACGGGGTTCTCATGCGAGCGGCGCATCCTGCTTGCGCGGTCCGCGGAATAGAGGGCCTCCGTCCTCTTCCCAAGCGTGCCGGGGTCGCGGTAAATGGGCTGCCCTCCGCC
>JBAYMR010000001.1:0-164273 GCA_041663445.1 Candidatus Micrarchaeia archaeon | reverse complement strand
TGCCTGTCCTCTCCAGTAAGACTGGCTCTGCGTAATCCTCGCGTCAGCCGCCATCCCAGGGAAGAACCCGAGAAGCGCAACAGACACAAGCGCCACAATCAAAACCACTGCCAGGAGCACCAGGTACTCTGTCGCTCCTTGTCCACGAAACATTCCCATAAAACCCCTCGTTTTTGGCCTTCTTACCCAATATGAGCCTACTTGCTGTAATCTCGGCGATAATATATAAATATTTCCCGTGCTTCGGGGAAATAACGAAAAAAGGAAAAGTAAAAAAAAGAACAAAAAAGAAAAATAAAAAAGTCAATCAGGCATACTTGCCAACAATGTTCTTGCTCCCGTACTGCTTGGTCACCGCCCCGCTTGGCGTGGTGTAGGAAATCGTCACGTTCATGTCATATACGCTTCCGCCCACGATGGTGGTGTTGTTGCCCATGTCGGATATGGTCACCAGCTTGCTCTCTCCTGCGGCAAACGTGGTGTTGCTCGAGTTGTTGTAGCTGCCAACCTGGAGCAGGGTGACTATGAATGGCCCGTTCGCCTCCATGTTCTGCAGCAGGAAGCTTCCATGCCCCGACGAGTTTATGTTGGCTTCAGTTATTGCAAACGGCCGCGCCTCCCCTCTCCAATATGTGTTAGATTGGGTAATTTTTGCGTCGGTTGCCATTCCCGGGAAGTATCCAAGGAGCATGATTGCCACCAGCGCGATGATGAGCACAACCGCAAGAAGAACCAGATATTCCGTTGCCCCCTGCCCTCTGTTCAAGAATGCCATAAAAACCCTCCATTGCCATTGCTTTTGGTCGCCCTGCACATGGCAATCCCAAATTGGCATGCGAGCTATAAAAATCTTTGTTTGCCAAATGCAGCCATGAAGCTTTCAGCGCTTTTCCTCCTGCTTGCTGCGGGAATGCTGCTGCTATCAGGTGCCCCTTGGGCCAAATACACTGAAAATCTCACTGTCCAGGTCTTTGACAATTCCCTCCGCCCTGTCGAGGGCGCGCAGGTGTATGTTGATTATGAATTGAACTCCATAGCCGGAAATGTCAAGACCAAGCCCAAGCTCACCGACTCTCGCGGTTATACGAACATAGTTTTCAGCGACTACGAGGAAATCGACAGCGAGACGGAATACGCATACACGCTGTACGTGAAATACGGGGATCAGCTGGTGTCAGCGTCGCTCATTGCCGGGGCAGGGGAAAACCGCACATACGAGAACCGGACATACACGATGCAGGTCGAGTCCTACATTGCAATCGTGCGCGTGCTTGACCAGCGCGGCAAGCCGCTGCAGGCAAACGTAACGGTTGGCAACGCCACCAAGCCCACCGACGAAGCGGGCAGCGCATTTTTTGCCCTTTCCCCTGGCAGCTACGAAATCAGGGTTGAAAGGGGCGACGTGGTGAAAAACGTCCCGCTCGTGCTTGAGAGTGCGACCGGCGACCAGTCAGTCGAAGTTTTGATAAGCTATTATAACCTTGATGTCCGCGTCCAGGACGACAAACGCCGCCCGCTGCCCGCGCGCGTGGAAGTGAACGACTTGAGCTCTGAAACGGACGGCGACGGGATGGCCCATTTTGAGAATATTACCACCAGCTCTCCATCCGTCGTGGTGGTGTATGGGCAGGGCATAAAGCGCCTCCAGCCAAACCTGCAGGCCAGCTCATCACTGGAGGTCACATTTGACGTTGGCAAACCGTCAATACAGGACCAATATTCAACACTATCCCAGTCGGGGGTGGGCACAATACGATTCTTTGTGGAGGATTCCGGGCCCGAGGCAAGCGGGGTTGATTCCGTCTCCGTTTCCTACGCGGTCGCGGGAGTGCAGAACATGCTTTCCGTCTACACTATAGGCTACAACAGCTTCGAGGCTAAAATCCCGGCACAGCCCGATGGAACGCTGGTGAAATATACAATTACTGTCTCCGACAAGGAAGGCAATTCCGCGGTCGAGTCCGGCAGTTATGTAGCCTCGTCTGGCGGGGGCTCATCCATTGATACAAACGCAAGCTCGCCTGGGGCGCCCGCACCTTCCATTTCTAGTGATGGCATGTTGGTGGGCATAGCTGTCCTCGCGGTGCTTGCTTTTGCTGCAATCTATTATTTCAACAAGAAAAAGGAAACAGCTGGCGATTCAGCCCCCCCGCCAATCGCGCCGCCGCAGATTCCGCAGCAGTAGCTTCCGCATCGCTTTTATAAATCTCCATTCCGCAATCTGTTCCGGGTGGGAGCATGGACGAGGTTATCACAAGCACACAGCTTGACCTGAAGCCATTTTCGCGCGGCAAGGTGCGCGACACATACGAATTGCCGGGTGGCAACCTTCTCATGGTGGCGACGGACCGCCTCTCTGCGTTCGATGTGGTGTTTCCAGACGGCATTGAAAAGAAAGGGCGCGTGCTCACCCAAGTTTCCCTTTTCTGGTTCGGGCGCCTGAAAGGCATAGTAGACAGCCATCTTATTTCCACCTCGGTGCCAGATGGCATGCCTGCCTATCTTGAAGGCAGGTGCATGACAGTCAAGAAACTCAGGATAATCCCGCTCGAGTGCGTGGTGCGCGGCTACATGGCAGGCTCCGGCTGGAAGGACTACCAGAAGACCGGCGCAATCTGCGGCATCAGTTTGCCTGCCGGGCTGAAAAACGCCTCCCGCCTCCCGCAGCCTATCTTCACGCCGTCCACGAAGGCGGCATCCGGGCACGATGAAAACATCGGGGAAAAGGAAGGCGCGGCGCTTGTCGGGAAGGAAACATACGATGCCGTGCGCGGCCTGTCCTTGCGCTTATATTCCGCCGCAGCCGAGTATGCAAAAACGCGCGGCATAATACTGGCTGACACGAAATTCGAGTTCGGCATTGACGAGCGCGGCAAGATTGTGCTTGCCGACGAGGCGCTCACGCCGGACTCCTCCCGCTACTGGCCCTCATCATCGTACAAGGAAGGCATCTCGCCTCCGTCATATGACAAGCAGTTCGTGCGCGACTATCTCGAGGCCTCGGGCTGGGACAAGCGCCCGCCGGCCCCGCGCCTGCCTGCCGACGTGATGGCAAAGACGGCCGGGAAATACGTGGAGTGCTACGAAAAGCTGACGGGGAAGAAGTTCCCATACTAGGGCAAACAAATAAATATGTGCTTGCACATAATGCACTTGCAAGGCTCAGCGAACCTAAGGCGGGCGCACCTTGCGAACAGGTGAGAAAATGGCAAACATAACCCTTTCCGTCCCCGAACTCCTCTATGCACGGATGCAGGAGCATTCGGAATACAAGTGGAGCGAAATTGCGCGCAAGGCGATAGAGCAGAAAATAGACGAGGCTGAATTCCTCGACGACCTGCGCTCGGCTGCGGAGGCAAAAACAGCGCGCAAGGCAGGCAAGCTGATATCTTATCGGGATGCGGCAAAAAGGCTGGGGATAAAACCATGAGCTGCAATATATTGTTCCTTGCAAAGGCATTGGAATTCCTCGAGTCGCTGGACAAGCCTGTACGAGTGCAAATCTACAAAAAACTTGGAAAATTGGAAGGGAATGCTGGGCTTGGAGAGCCGCTTTCGAATGAACTGAAAGGGTGCTGGAGGCTCCACATCGGCAAATACCGCGTCATCTATGTTGTTGAAGGGGCGGACATCATAATTGCAAAAATCGGCCACAGGAAAGATGTTTACGAATGAGGTGTTCCCATGGTGGATGTGCTGATAATAACCGGAAGCGAATCGGACATGCCTATTGCGAAAAAGGCAACCGACGCGCTTGATGCGCTCGGCATAAAATACGAGGTGAAAGTCGCATCGGCGCACAGGCAGCCAGACTTGCTTGACCATCTCATCCGCGAATCCGGCGCAAAAGTATTCATCGGCATCGCCGGGCTTTCAGCCGCGCTTCCCGGCGTGATTGCAAGCAAGACGAAAAAGCCCGTGATTGGCGTGCCTGTGGACGTTGCGCTTTCCGGCATGGACGCGCTTCTCTCCATGATGCAGATGCCCCCTGGCGTGCCGGTGGCAACAGTGGGCGTCGGCAATGGGAAAAACGCCGCGCTTCTCGCAGCGCGCATGCTTGCGCTGTCCGACGGCAAAATCGCGGCAAAACTGAACAAATAAGGAGTTGTGGTTATTGTGCATTTTCCGGAAATATTGAAGAGGTGCAAGCGCGGCCCGCAGGTAATACTGCCAAAGGACATAGGCATGATACTCGCCTATTCTGGCATCGGGAAAGACAGCGTGGTGGTTGACGCCGGCGCAGGCTCAGGATGGCTTGCGGTCTCGCTTGCAAACGTCGCGAAAAAGGTGACTTCGTACGAATGGCGGCCCGAGTTTGCTGAGCTTGCCGAGAAGAATGCCAAGCGCGCGGGCGTGGAAGGCTCGCTTGAGATAAAGCGCGCAAACGTGCTCGAGGGAATCGAGGAGCGCGAAGTTGACCTTGTTACGCTTGACCTTGCAGACTCGGACAAGGCGGTTGCGCACGCGCATGCGGCGCTCCGCGCAGGCGGCATGGTCTTCGGCTACCTTCCCCATGTGGAGCAGGCGCGCAGGTTCCACGAGGCGTGCACCGCCGCGGGCTTTGGCGAGCCGCACATGATGGAAGTGATTGTGCGCGACTACCTTGTGCGCGCGGCCGGAGTGCGGCCGGAAAATACCGGCCTGACGCACACGGCATATCTCGTGTTTGCGAGCAAAAAGTCGCAGGCAACCCCCCCGGCAGCCAAGCCAATGGGCCAGCCTGCGCCCGGGGCAACCATTTAAAATAATGTGCCCTCATATCGCCATCCTCGAATGCTAAAGGTGATGCTAATGTCAAAAGTAACCATTCCTGCAATCGTTGAAGGCGGAAAGGCCACAGCTGGCCCGCCCCTGGGCCCGGCGCTTGGGCCACTCGGCGTGAACATCGGCGGGATAATCGACGAGATAAACAAGAAGACCGCCCCGTTTTCCGGGCTCAAGGTGCCTGTGAAAGTGGTGGTGGACAAGGCAACCAAGACGTTCTCCGTCGAAGTCGGCAGCCCGTCCACTGGCGAGCTTCTCAAGAAGGAAGCCGGCGTGGAAAAGGGAAAGAAGGGCGGCGCGGACGACCCGAAAGTGGTCGGCAACCTTAAATTCGAGCAGGCGGTCAAGGTCGCGAAGATGAAGACTGACGGCTCGCTTGTCAGGAACCTCAAGAACGGCGTGAACGAGGTGCTCGGCACCTGCGTATCGCTCGGGATAACCGTTGACGGGCAGGACGCGCGCAAGGTCATTGAGGAAGTCAAGGCTGGCAAGCACGATTCCCAGCTTGCCGGCTAAGGCACTTGTTTAAATATTCTTTTTCCGAATGCAGGTGCGGTAATCAAATGAAGTGTGCCGCACCCGCAATTTTCTTTTTCATTCTCCTCCTCTCATCAATTCCATTCGCCTCGGTGCAGTGGAGCTATTCCGCGCAGGGCGCAATAATCGGCAAGCCCATCCTGATTTCCGACAAGGTCGTCTTTTCCGCATACGACGGGAAAGTGTATTCATTCTCAGCCGACAAGGGGGCCATCTCCTGGGCATACGATGCCGACACAGGCATTTCCGTGCCGGCTGTGAAGGTTTCATCGGACACAATAGCCATTGCCAGCCAAAGCGGAAGGCTGGCATTCCTTTCTGCAACCGGGAAGGAGGGCGCTGCAGTGAGCCTGCCGTCCGTCCCGCTTTACCTCACTGGCGACTCTGGCAATGTCTACGTTTCACTACCCACCGGAGTACAGGCATATTCTCAATCAGGGAAGCTGCTCTGGAACGTCACGCTTCAGGCGCCCGCAGGGCCCATAGGCGCATTTGGAGGCACAATCTACCTCACCTCGGGCAGAATGCTTTACTCGCTGGCAGCCAAAAACGGAGCCCAGAATTTCGCCATTCCTGCCGAGGACTCGTTCCTTTCAGCACCCGTCGAATCCCAGGGCAGCCTCTATGTCGGCGCCACGGATGGCCGGCTTTACTCGTTTGACGCGGTCTCAGGCCGGCAGCGCTGGTATTTCCAGACCGGCGGCTGGGTGCAGTCCACGCCCATGCGTTCTGGCGACTCGATATTCTTCGGCTCAAACGACGGCTATTTCTATTCCATAACCGACGCTGGCAAGCTGCGCTTCAAATACAAAGCTGGCGAGGGCATATGGTCCGAGCCGCTGCTCTACTCCGGCAAGGGCGGGCAGCAGGTGTCGTTCAGCTCCAACGACGGGAACATTTACGGGCTTGATGCAAACAACGGGGAAATCATCTGGTCGTTTTCAACCGGAGATAGGCTGGGGAGCGCAGCCGAAAAAGACGGGAACCTTTTTTTCGGCACAAGCTCCGGCAAATTCTATTCCCTCTCCCCCTCGCCCCTGTGCAGCTTTTCATGGCCCCGCGACGGCTCGTCGGTGGGCGATTGGCAGGTTGATGTCGAGGGAACGGCATATTCCGACTCCGGCGTGCAGGGGGTGGAGGTGCGCCTTGAGGACGGGAACTGGCAGGCTGCCAATGGCGCGGATGATTGGCGCGTCAATGTGGATTTCACGGGCAAGCCTTTTGGCGCATTCAAGGTGGAATGCCGCGTCAGGGACTCGTCAGGGAACCAGCAGTCGGGGGACTATTCCTCCATCACGCTCGTGAAAGGGCAGGGCGTGCCCCTCCAGGAAATGTACGTCTCGGCCCCTTCCGAAGCCGGCATGAACGAGACAATCACGATATCCGCGCGCGACAGCCGCGGGCTGGAGCTTACCGATGTTACGCTTGGCGTTTCAGGGCAGAAGAAGACCGGCAGCAGCCCGTTTTCCGTGGTGCTCGGCAAGAGCGGCGCAGTCCCGGTGACAATAGAGAAGCCAGGCTTTGAGCCGGTCTCGTTCACCATTGCAGGCATCGGCGGGGACAGCCCCATCATTCCCATCCTCGCGCTCGTTGCGGTCTGCGCGCTCGCGTTTTTTGCCTACAGGAAGTTCATTGCGAAAAAGTAGCTACTTTCCCCGGTACTCCATTATGCAGTTGTCCGTGTACCTGCCGAAATGCATTGCATAGTGCTTCAGGCGCGCGACCTGCGCAAAGCCGACCTTCCTGTAAAGCCGCGCGGCTATTTTGTTTTCAGAGTCGTGCTCAATCCACATCTTGTGCGGCCTGAATTCCTTTTTTGCGACGGCAATGCCCCTGCGCAGCAGCATCTCGCCAAACCCGTGCCCGCGCCATTGCCGCGACACCGCGAGGCCGAATTTTGTGTTGTGCCTCTGGTTGGAAACATCTCCCTTGCGCATCTCGCAGTTTCCAGCAAGCTTGCCGTTGACAAAAAGCAGGATGGCAATCTTTTCGCCCCTGTCAATCTCGTCGGCCATTTTTTCGAGCCACGCCTTTTCCTGCCAGAGCGTTACCTTCTCCTGCACCGCAAGGTGCGCCTTCTCGTCCACGAACGGGTTGATGAAATCCATGAACTCCTGCGCGCCGATTTTTTTCATTTCAAAGCCGTGGCTGATGGTGCGTATTTCATATTGGGGCATCTTGCGCTTCCTGCTGCCGTCTCGCGCAAGGGGCATTCCAATCACGACGCAGCAGCGTCCGACGCCTTCTGGAATACCTTTATCGTGTTTGCCTTGACGGTGACTGGGATTGGCACCGCGACCTCGGTGAGCTCCACGGTCACCTCGTCCTTGTTGGTGTCTATCTTTATCACGCGCGCCTTCTCCCCCTTGAACGGGCCGGAGACAAGCTCCACCACGTCGCCCTTGGAGATGGAAAGCACGGCCGGCTTTGCGGCCTCAATCATGCCCTCGATGTCCTTGATGCCCATGGGGCGGTCAAGCACGCCTTTTATGTGCGGGATGCGCAGGCCTGCCTGGCGGACGGAGACCTCATCCTCGCCCTCCACAATCAGGTAGCCCTTGAGGTCCTCGAAGTATGCTACGGCTGGAATCTTCAGGCTCTCCTTCTTTATCTTCTTGGCGAGCATGTCAAGCACGATTTTCTCCTGTCCGACGGTTACCTTGTAAACATATATCATTTTTTTCACCTATCCGTTCCTTTCCAAGCAGCATGTAATCCTTGCACAAACATCAATCAAATCAGGTTCACCAGGAATGAAAGCACCACTCCGATAAGCCCGACAATTATCATCCCGATGCCGGTTACCTTGATAATCCTCTCGAATTCCTTCTGCCTCGGGCGCGTGGCGACGTTCATCACGCGCATAGACTGCCTTACCCATCCAACGATGTCCATAAATCCACCCTTAATGTTCCGTCCTCATCCGAGCAGGTCCAGGTCAAGCTCCGCGTCCTCAACCCTTGCTCCGGCGTTCATCGCCGCGCTCGTCAATTCATACTGCGGGAACTTCGCGCCAGCAAGCACAGCCAGCACGCGCACCGAGCTCTTCTTCGTGTTCTTTTCCACCCTCGCTCCCCAGATGATGTGCGAGGACGGGTCAATCCTCTTTGAAACCTCGGAAACGATAAGCTCCGCCTCGCGCAGCGTCATGTCCTCCCCGCCCACCACGTTGATGAGCGCGCGGTTTGCCGTCGAGATGTCAACATCCAGCAGCGGCGAGTTCATGGCGGTGTCCACGGCGATGAGCGCGCGCTGGTCCGGCTTTGCCTCCACCGACGCCTCGCCGATTCCGACGACGGCGCAGCCTGCGCTTGACAGTATGGTGCGCAGGTCCGCAAAGTCAAGGTTCACCAAGCCCGCCTTGGTGACAAGCTCTGCAATCCCCTTCACCGCGCCAGCAAGCACCTCGTCGGATACCTTGAATGCCGTGTTGAGCGGCAGGTCGGGCACGATTGACAGGAGCTTGTCGTTCGGGATGACTATGACCGTGTCGGCGTGCTTCCGAAGCTTGTTCAGCCCTTCAAGCGCGTTTTGCATCCTTGTCTTTCCTTCCGATGCGAACGGGAGCGTGACAACCGCGATGGTGAGCGCGCCTGCGGCCTTTGCCTGCTCTGCGATGACCGGCGCGCTTCCAGTGCCGGTGCCGCCGCCCAGCCCGCATGTGATGAACACCATCATGGCGTCGGACAGCGCAGCCTTTATCTCCTCTGCGGATTCCTTCGCAGCCGCCTCGCCCACTGCCGGGTTCGAGCCTGCGCCCATTCCGCGCGTGGTCTTCTTGCCAAGCAGTATCTTCTTGTCCGCGCCCATCTTCACAAGGTGCTGCACGTCCGTGTTCATTGCGACGAGCTTCACGCCCTCGATGAGGACGTCGTGCATCCTGTTCATGGTGTTGCAGCCCGAGCCGCCTGCGCCAACGACGTAGATTTTCGGCTTGGACTGCTCGATGAACTTCAGGAGTTCCGCGTCCTCCGGCGAAACTATGATGCCCTCTGGAATGTGCGCCTCAACGTTGTCAAGTCCCATATGATTACCATCCAAAATATTCTGGAGGAATTAGCAGCCGCAGGATTATATTACATTGCTGTTGCAGCGCCGTCCACGCGCGCGCTAACCTTGTTTTTGGCAACGACGTTAAGGCTGGAAAGTTTTATAAAATGCTGTCCAGGCCGTATTCCCTCCTCAGGCTTTCCGCGCGGGAGGCAAGGAGAAGCGCCTTTTCCTTCAGGCGATTAAGGTCTGCCGCTGCGCTCTCTATAACTTCCTTGTCCGCCGGGAGTATGGCTCCCTTGCTGGCAAAGCAAATGCTGCCCTCGGCATTTTCAATCTCAAGCAGCATCCTCTGCGCGCCCTTTTCAACCGAGGCAATCATCCCGTCCGGGGATTTCGCCTTTTTTTGGCGCCCATTTTCCCCAAAGCATGGCTTTCCCTCAAGCAAGTCCTGGCTCTCAAGCAGCCTGCCCCCGAACGTTTCCGCGCGCTTTCCCAATCTTTCGACGATGTTAAAGGCGGTGAGGAGCTTCCTCTCCCAGAGGCGGGTGGTTTTGATGCCGGGGTGCCCCCCAGTCGTGCCAGTCGCCTTATAGTGCTGCGAATAGCCGTTTTTCTCATGTGTCAGTGCGCCAGACATCACCATGGCGCCAAGATTCACGCTAAGCTTGTCCATTATACCACGCATGTTATGTGGTAATATGGGTTTAATAAGGTAGCTTATCCGGCGAAGCGCAGCTCAGCCCACTTTGGAAAGCACGCTCTTCTCCAGTTCCACGCCCTCCCAGCCCACAAGCGCCTTGACCGCGAAGTCGAGCTTGGTCTCGGAGTCGGAGTGTATCTCGAACAGCGGGTCGCCCGCCCTCACCTTGTCGCCGCGCTCGCAAAGCAGCTTCACGCCCGCCACCTTGTCGTTTGGGGCGCCTGCCGCGCGGGCTATCTTGGAGAGCATGCGGTTGTCTATGTGGAACACCCTGCCGTTCGCCTCTGCTGTTACGACGTGCCTGTATTTTGCCACGGGCACGTCCGAAAGCTTGATTCCCTTCTTCCCGCCCTGCAGCTCCACGATTTCCTGGAACTTGGCAATCGCCTTCCCGGAATTCAATATTGCCTCTGCCGCGTCAAAGCCGCTGCCCTTCTTCACCTTGCCGGTCATCTCAAGTATCTCGCCTGCAAGGCGGCAGGACTTTTCGCGGAGGTCTGCCGGGCCGGTGTTGTTGAGCACCTCTATCACGTCGGCGCACTCGAGCGCCGGGCCGATTCCAACGCCCACCGGCTCGCTTCCGTCTGTTATGAGCACCTCTATCTTCATGCCGAGGCGCGTGCCAATCGAAATGAACTGGTCGGCGAGCTTTTTCGCATCCGCCTGGTTCGCAAGCTTCACGCCCTTGCCAATCGGTATGTCTATCACGACGTATTCCGCGCCCACGCTTTTCTTTTTCGCAAGTATTGACGCGAGCATCACGCCTTCGGGGTCGAGCGAGAGCGGGTTTCTTATCTTGATGAGCTTGTCGTCGGCAGATGCGAGCCTGAGCGCCCCGCCCCAGACCACGCAGCCTTTTGACTTCTGGACGATTTCGCGCATTTCGTCAAGGGGAAGCGAGACCGAGCACAGCGTTTCCATGGTGTCCGCCGTCCCCGCCGCGGAAGTGATTGACCTGCTTGAGGTCTTGGGGATATAGAGCCCTGCGGCTGCGATTATCGGGACCACCACCATGGTCGTCCTGTTGCCCGCCACGCCGCCGACGCAGTGCTTGTCGCAAATCGGCGAGCGCCCGAGCTGCAGCGTCTGGCCCGACGCCACCACGCTGTTCGTGAGCCCCACCACCTCGTCCGGCGTCATGCCCCGTATGTACATGGAGGTTATGAACGATGAAAGCTCAGCCTCGGACAGGCGGTTCTGCATGAGCTCGGTCATCACCACGCCCATCTCCTTCTCCGCCAGCTCGCCGCCGTCCATCTTCTTCTTTATGTATTCGATGGAAGCCGGGCGCTGCATGTGCATTATCTCTATCTGGTCGCCCTCTTTGATGTCGAACTCGGACAGGACCTCTGAAAAAAGCATTATTTCCCCGCGCTGCACCAGGTCGTGCGAAAGGTCAATGATTGCGACTTCCTGCTTGTTGTTGCAGGACAGCACCACGCGGTGGGATGCATACAGGTCGTTCTCGTGCGCCTCCGCCTCGTTGAGCACCACTATCTTCCCGCCTGCGGTAAGGTCCAACAGCTTCGCGCGGCAGATGTACTTCTTGTACTTCCAGACCTCGTCCTTCGGCTTGAGCTTGTTTGCGCCAGCAGCCACTATGTCGCCAATGTTCATGGCGGGGAAATCGCTTGTCAAATTTATAAAACGATTATGCGCGCGCTGCGTTTTTCGGGAAGCCGCTGCCGCTCGCGCCAAGGGATGCTTACGCTAACGGGATAATGTTGAGCGCTCCGCGCTGCCAAGCAAGCCATCAGCTTCGCTAAGGGTTGTAAATTGTGTCAACAGCAATGCGCGTTCCCGCGCAGAGCGCAGTACAGGCAACATCGTAAGAGGGCTTAACTTCCGAGTTCGGAATGGGTTCGGGTGTTTCCCCTCTCCTATGACCGTTGACAAGGCTTGGTATAAAGCGAACGGTTTTTAAGTCTTTCTCCGGCTCCTCAGGACTTGAGCGCCTTTTCCAAGGCGTCACGGAGGCTGCCTGCGGCTTCCCTTGCCTGGACATATCTTGGCTGCTCGCCCAAGATGCTCTCAATCAGGCGGTATGCGTCAATCATCATCTGGATGTTCCCCGTGGCAATCGCCTTTTCCGCAAGGAAACTCGAATAATATGTCTTTGCCCCGCTGGCCGTAGGGCCCTCGATTATCTTTTTGTAAACCTCTGCCGCCTTGCAGTGCTGCCCTGTTTCGGTATAAGCGCCTGCGAGGCTGTGGATTGCCGGCTCGTTTGCATTGTCAAACGCAACTGCTTCCTTGTAATGCTTGATTGCAATCCCAATCTCGGCTTTCCACGCGGCAGTGTCGCCGGACCTTTTCCTCTCTTGCGCGAATTGCGAGGCTTCCCTTCCCAAAAGCAGGTGCACCATGCCGCATGCCTCTGCCTGCGTCAACGCCGCAAGCTGCACTTCGCGCTTTTCCTTGTTTTTGTACCGTGCCTTTTCATCCGGATAGGAAACCTTGCAGTTCCCAACGCACAAGACCAAATCGTAGTGCTGCCCTATTGAAAGTTCAGGCTCCTTGCCCAGCATGGAATAAACATCAAACAGCGATAGGATTTCTGCATTCTTGAACGCCATGGCTTCTTTGCCATACTGGCTCGCCGCCAGTTCCGACTCAAGAAACTTCTTAATCTCCTGGTTAAGCTGGTTGGTTGGCTTTGCCCCGGGGTGCTCTGCCCTTATTGCCATCACTGCATTTGTGATTGCGTTGGCATATGCCTCTCCGATGCCTTCCCCCATCCTCATTCCAGCTAGCTCTGCGCTGGCAAGAGCCCTTGGATTGAGGTATTCTGAAGTTGCCCCCAGCCTGTCATACAGCGGGCTTTTCTGGGTTATCTTGGATCCGCCTACTATGATGGTGCCTTCTCTGCCCATCGTTATGCCCGACAGGCTGTTTCTGCCGTTATTTGGGAGCATTTTCTGTTCTGTCA
This sequence comes from Candidatus Micrarchaeia archaeon, assembly GCA_041663445.1. Lineage (GTDB taxonomy): Archaea > Micrarchaeota > Micrarchaeia > Anstonellales > Anstonellaceae > UBA10161. The sequence goes on along the minus strand of JBAYMR010000001.1, from coordinate 151,350 downwards.
TATAAATCATCCGTGATAGTTATTGTCTTATGTGTTTAAAAATGTATCTTTATGTCTGCTGCCGCCCTTTCCATGCCACTCTACAGGGCAACGGTTTTTAAGAGGCAGATGCATTTTTATGGGTTATGAAAGCCGCGCTCTTCACGGACAGCTACCTGCCGAACACCGACGGCGTGGTTTCCTCCATACTCGCCTACAGGCGCGGCCTGGCTGCGGAAGGGCACGGCTGGGTGGTGTTCGCGCCAGATGCGCCCGGCTACAATGACGCGCCTGATGACGAGGTGCTGCGCTTTTCCGGCGTTCCGTTCCTTCCGTACCCGCAATACCGCGCGGTCCTCTTCCCGTACATGATTTCCGCGAAGACCGCGCAGAAGCACAAGATACAGCTTGTGCACTCCAAGGCGATGATGACCCTGGGCATTGCCGCATACAAGTTCGCGCGCCGCTCGCATCTCCCGTGCATGGCGTCCGTGGAAACCATGGTGCCTGACGGCGTGCACTACATCTCCGGGCACAAGGGCGTGCAGGCATTCGGCAAAAACGTCGCATGGTCCTACCTGAAATGGCTCTATTCGCACTTCGACCTGGTGACCGCCCCGTCCATGCACACGCAGGCGCGCCTCGCGCGCCATGGCATAGAGGCGGAGGTGCTGCCCTCTCCAATCGACACGGGCAGGTTCAGGCCGGACGCGGCAGGCGGGGCGCGGGCGAGGCGCGAGCTGGGCTATTCAGGAAAAGACCGGCTTGTGCTTTCCGTGGGGCGCGTGGTGAAGGAGAAGAACTACGATTTCATGCTGCGCGCGGCAAAGGAATCGCGCGATGCCAATCTCCGCTTCCTCATCGTGGGCAGCGGGCCATACCTTGGCGCGCTGAAAAAGGAGGCGCAGCGCCTCGGCGTGGAAAAGCGCGTGGCGTTCGCGGGGTTTGTCCCGGGTGAAAAGCTGGTTTCCTATTTCAACGCAGCCGACGCGTTTGTCTTCGCCTCCCGCTTCGAGACCCAGGGGCTTTCCCTCCTGGAGGCGTTCGCATGCGGCAAGCCCGCGGCGGTGCTTTCAGGCACTGCGATGGAGGAGCTTGTGCAGGAAGGCAGGAACGGGCACCTGTTCTCCGAAAGCCGCGGCGAATGCACGGAAGCGCTCCTCAAATGCATGGAAGGCGGCAAAAAGCTCGCCCCTGGCGCGCGGGAAACGGCGCTCGGGTATTCCATCCCGAAATGCACGAAAAAGCTGGTCTCTTTCTATCGCCGCCTCCAGAAATAGCCCTCGGAGCGACTCGCAAGCCTTATAAGGAAGCTTGGAGAATTCAGCCTGTGAGTGCATGGTGGATGTGAAATATTTTGCATACGGCGCGGCAGCAATGGCGCTTGTTGGCGCGATGGGCTCTTTCGTGGGCTCGCAAAACGGGATAATCGCGGTGTTTTCCGGGGTTCTCTGCCTGGTCGGCGCGATAGGCGCGGTGGCGTTCTACAAGTACGGCTACGTCCTGGTGCCCCTCATGCTGCAGCGGGCGAACGTGGTCCAGATAATGGAGGGCGGCTTCGAGGTGCCTGCCTCGAACGACGTCGTCCTCAAGAACGTGGGCGGCGTGTATTACGCGTCAAAGTACATGGGCGTGAGGATATACGAATCCGCCGCAGAGAAATCCACGGAGGAGAACATCGTCTACTCCGAATACTTCGAGCGCGCGATATCGTCGGTGAAATACGTCACGAAATTCGCAATCATGGTGTACATGAAGGACATCTCGGACCACCGGAGCAGGATTGAGACCAAGCACGCAGAGGCGCAGCTCCGCCTTGCGCGGGAGAGGGACAAGCCCGACCCGGACGTGCTCCGCCTTGACAGGTACGAAAAGGAAGTCGCCATGTGGGAGAACCAGATAAACAAGCTCACGCGCGGCATCAAGCCCATGGGGCTTGTTTCCTACGTCATGACGACTGCGGTCGGCGTGAGCAAGGAGGCTGCCGCAGCGGCTGCGAACGCGCAGGCGAACGAGCTTCGCGCCACGCTGTCAAACGCGCTCAATGTCCAGGTGGACCTGCTAAACGGCGACGAGATGCTGCGCTGCTTCCAGTGGGAAGTGATGATTCCGCCCACGCCGTCGGAGCTTGCGCAATCGGTCATCTAGTCACCGGACCTGCCGTGGAAAAGCGTGATTTTTATGGGAAGGCTGCAAATATCGGAGCTTGACAACACTGACCTGGCCAAGCGTAACTTTTTCGTGCGCCCTCCCGAGCCGCCGGAAGAGGTGCTCATGGCCGACCCCACGAACGCGATATTCATAGGCAGGACGAAAATATTCCACGTGCCTTTCTACTGGACGTTCCAGAAGACGACAAACCCGCACATCGCAATCGTGGGAATAACCGGCTCAGGTAAATCCTATTTCGTGAAGACATTCCTCACCCGCGCCTCCTTCGTGTGGGGCACAAACTCGTTCATCATTGACTGGGCGGGGGAATACAAGGACTGGGTGAAGCAGACCGGCGGCAAGGTAATCTCGCTCGGCCGCGGCTCGTCCATCAACCTCCTCGACGTCGCAGGCATGAAGCCCAACGACAGGATAAAGCAGGTCATGAGGACGCTGGACATCCTCACCGACATTTCCCGCTACCCGGAGCAGCGCAGGCTCACCGAGCTTGCGATTGAAAAGTCTTACGTGAACTCGAAATTCAAGCTCAACTCGAAACTGCAGGTGGACGGGCTGGGGAAGACCCTGGTCCCCCCCACGCTGAAGGACGTGCAGAAAATACTGGAGGAGATGAGCGAGGCCGGCTCGTACGAATTCCCTGCCGAGCTTGAGAATGCGATTTACCGCCTGCGGCAGTTCACGCGCGAGGGCGAGGACTTCTTCGCGCAGCAGTCCACCATCGACCTGGAAAAGCTCACGCGCGCAGGCATGGTGGACCTTGACCTGTCAGGGCTGCCCGACGAGACGTTCCGCGGGCTCGCCGCGCTTTCCATGCTGCAGTTCCTCAAGGAGAAAATGCGCGAGGAGGGCTGGTCATCCACAAAAGGGCTGAAGCTCCTCGTGGTGCTGGACGAGGCGTGGAAGATAGCCAAGGATGACAACTCCGACGCAGTGATGATTGTGCGCGAGGGAAGGAAATACCAGTTCGGCCTCATTGTCGCGTCCCAGAACCCGACGGACATATCGGAAGCGATTTTCTCCAACGTCGGCACCACGTTCATACTGCGCGTCAAGTTCGAGCGCTACCTGGACTACCTGCAATCCACATTGAACTTCTCCAACTACATGCGCGCCGAGATTGCAAAGCTCGGCGTGGGGCAGGCTGCGGTCAACATGGCGTTCCAGGCGACCGCGGATTTCTCCGAGACTTTCATGCTTGACAAGATAGAGGGCGAGGAGCCGATGCAGGAGTTCTTCCTCGACATGGAATCCGTGCTCACCCGCGAGGAAATGGCGATGGAAGGCGTGGCGCGCTCCACGTCGTTCGAGAAGGACGAGCTGAAGAAGAAGCTGCGCGCCTACGGCATGAACGAGGAGCAGTCCGACGAGGTCATCGTGTTCTTCTCGAAGAAGGGGAGGCATATGGAAATCAGCTCGTTCGTGGTGCTCCTCACGCGCTACGGGATTGCGAGGGCGAACATCGGCAACTTCCTCAAGGAGCTAGGGCTCGAGGACAGCATGGTCGTCAACGTGTTTGCCAAGGCGGACGAGCTTGAGATGGAGCTTGGCGACGACGACATTTCCGATCACATACTGAACGCGCAGGCGCCTTCCCAGCAGGGCGGCGCCGGCCAGGAAGGTTAGCTGGGGCATGTGTAGTGGCGCCGCGCCAGCCCGGAAGGTTTAGGCGGCCGGCAGGAAGGTTAGGCAGGATGGCGGCATCGCCTTCATGGCGCTGCCGCTTTGGACAATGGTTGGTTTTGCATGGCACGGACACTTTTCTTCCCGAAGGACGAGCTGAGGCGCAGGCTGCGCGCATTCCGCTTAGACGAGCTGCGCGTGGCGGACATCACGTCCGTGTTCGACAAGAACAACAAGCACATAGACGTCATTTCCTTCGTGATAATGCTGGAGCGCTACGGCGTGCAGAGGGCGGAGGTCTCCGCATTCCTCCACGACATAGGCATTGACGAAAGCACGCTCATCAATGTTTTCTCCAAGGCGGATTTCACCCGCCTCGGGGTGAACAACAGGGAGATAACGCAGGTAGTGCTCGCATAAGCACAAGTTTAATTCAAGGTGGTAAAATGGCAAAGGTTTGCATAATTTGCAGTCAGGAAGTGGCGCAAGGGCGCGCGGTTGCCGACGACTTCGTCATCCGCTCCATAAGGCGGGCGAAGCAGTCGCTGCACATCGCCAAGAACAACGAGCTCGTGGTGTGCGAAAAGGACATGGAGGCCTACAAAAAGAAAAGGCAGGGCTACGAGCGGAACCTTGCGGTCTACATGGTGCTCGCCGGCATCGTGCTGGTGCTCCTGGTGTTCCTGCCTGTCTTCACAACCGGATTTTCCGCATATGCCGTGCTGGTGGGTGTGCTGTTTTCCGCCCTCCTGGTGCTGCTGCCGGTCATCACGTCCCACACGCCTGCGCTCGCCCAAAAGCCCGGGGAGCAGAAAAAGGCGGCGCCTGCGAAAAAGGCGGCGGGCAAAAAGAAAGGGAAGGCTAAAAGGTGAATTAGGTCTTTGACATGGCATTGCCAAACCAACAGCAAAGCGCGCAAAAGGGCGCCACGCCATCCTCGCCAGCGGCTGCTCCGATGCCGACGTCCCCAAGCGTGAGCGGCTTCCGCATTTCCGCCAGGAGGACAAAGATGCCCCAGGAAATTTCCCAGCGCCTCTCCGAGCTTTCATTCCTTGACATGAGCACGGACAAGGACGCGCTCCTCGTCCTCAACGTGGAGTCGCGCGACATCCAGAAAAACCCGTTCCTGTTCTCGCTGGTCTCGTTCCTCCCGAACTCCATCGAGGTCAAATACACCTGCATGCCCAACACCAGCCCGAAAAGGCGCAGGATAGAGGTGCTGCGCCATTTCCTCAACCTGCTCACCATCACGGAGGACTGCTACGCAGTGAAGATGCAGGACATCTACCAGCTTCTTGAGGCCGCGGTTTCCGACATGACCGAATATTCATCCGTCGAGTATGACAGGCTTTTCGGGATGTACGACAGCCAAAAATCCGAATTCGCATCCATGCAGAAAAAGCTGCGCGACGCGAACGAGGGCAGCGCGTCGCTTTCCAAGGAAAACTTCGAATTGAAAAGCAGGAACGACGAGCTCACCCTCAAGCTCCGCTCGCTTGAGACGTTCTCCGACCCCGTGCTCTCGCTCAAGATACAGGAATGGCTCTCTGAGCACAAGGGCGAGATAAACATCTCGGACTTTTCAAAGGTCTACAATGTCCCGGAGAACCGCGTGGAGCAGATGCTGAACAAGCTTGTGACAGAGGGGTACATAGAGTCCAAAGGGTAACCCATTTTTGGCAAAGGTATTTACATGGCGGAAAACACGGGTGCATCTGGCAGTGGGAATGCGCCCACCTCCAATCCCCTCAACCGCAGCCTCAAGCTCAAAATCTCGAAAAAAGCGTACGTTTTCGACGTTAGAAAAAAATTCGCAGCCACGCGGAGCTTTGCGGTGAAGAAAAAGGCCGAGACGCCTGCCGAGGACATACGGGACAGCATCCAGTCGTTCCTCAAGTCGCGCAAGCAGCCTGCCGAGGCTGGCAAGGCCGCAGGCGCTCCGCAACAGCAGGGTTCTGCCGCCAGCCAACCATCGCCTGCCGCAGGGCAGTCCTCTGTTGAGCTTGGCAAGCCAAAAAGCATGCTCGGCCTCGCAATAAAAATCGCAGCCGCGATATTCCTCCTGTTCTTCCTGGCCATAGGCGCCATTTTCCTGACGTATGGCGGCGCGCAGGGCGGCGCCCCGCCTTCAAAAGCGTCATCCGACTTCACTGGAACATATTTTACGTCTCTAGACCAGCGCACCATCCTTTCCGTCGGGCAGGTCGGGGCCCCTTCCCGCATGGCGTATTTCCTGCTGGGCTTTGAGTCGCAAAACGTCACTCGCGCGAACTTCTCAGCCGAGCTTTTCCGCGAAAAGCCCCTGTCCCAAGTGTTCATGCTCGAGCATGCGCGGGAAAGTGCCGATACCTATCCGCTGTTCCATTCAGAGCTTGCAAAGCAGCTTTCCTGGCAGGGATTATCTGTGAATGAAATCGGGCTCGAATATCTTCCCTCTCTTCCGGAAGGCGCGCTTCTTGTAGTGCCAACCGGCTATTTCCCTCTCGAGATGCTCGAAGGCGACAACGGCTCGAACTTCAAGTCCCTCCTGTCAAGGGGGGTGGACATCGTGTACATCGGCATGCCTTTCGACACGCTTGCGCTTGACAAGTCCGGAAGCACGGTGAAGGTGGAAAACAGCGACATCTCGTTTGCAAAAGGCAGGCCGGATTCAAGCGATGGCTTCCTGTTGTATGACGCGCAATACACCGCTTCGCCCGGCAGGAGCGCGTCAGGCATGTCCTCCCAAGGCATGCTTTATGGTTCGGTCTCAGCAGTGCGCATGGGCAGGGGCTCCATGCTTTTCATCCCGCAGTTCCTGGACGGCGGGTGGATGACGGATTCGGACTCGCAAGGCTACGAGAAAGCCGTTGCCGACGTATCAAGGCTCATCTACGAGGAGCGCTGGCTCACCCCGATTGCCTCTGCATCCGCCGAGGTGGCTCCCCCGCCCGGCAAGGTGCCCGTCTCGCTTTATACCTCGGCTTTCCAGAGCGATTCCGCTTTTGTGCGCCTTTCCACCCTGGCCTCGGACGAGAACGGCATCCAGTCCCGCACGTTCTCAATCTTCCAGGTGGCAAAGACACAGAAAGGCGAGATTTATCCCCGTGACCTGCAGGCAGTGCCTTTCTACCTTTCAGGCATGAAGACGCGCCTCAACCTTGCCCTGCAGGAGCCTGACCCGACGCCAGTCAAGCTGTTCGTGGGCATGTACAAGGACGGCGTGGAGCTCCAACGCTCGGAATTCGAGCTTGGGCTCACCAACCCGACAATAGAGAAATCCGTGGACTTCCAGGTGAATGCCGAGCCGGGCAACTATGTGCTTGAGATAATCGACTCGTCCGGCAAGGTCTACGCCGCCACCATGCTCACCGTGACCGACCTTGACATCGGCATAGCATCGGCAGACTGGCAGAACGGGCGGTTCAACTTCACGCTCTCGGCAGGCGGAAAGCCCATCAGCCCCCAGTCTCTGTCCGTGGCAATGGACGGCGGCGGCGAGCGGCAGTATTCGCAGTCGTCGCTGGTCCGAAGCGGAAGCGCAACACAGCTGTCCTATTCCTATCCCGGGAAGATTGAGACTGGCACCCACAAATTCACTTTTTCCGCTGGCGGGTGGAGCAAGGGCTTTGAGGCGGAATACTATGCCCGCAAGAACATATGGGACAACCCCATGGTGATAGCCCTCGGCATCCTGTCATTGTTCATTTTCGGCCTCGGGACGATACTCCGCCGCCCGGAGGTGCTGCGCTACGGGCTTGACATCCCTGACTTCCCGCCGCTGAATACCATCAAGATACCAATCAAGCGCGAGACCGTGCTTGAGATTTTCGACAACGTCAACGCCGGCTACTCGTGGAAATGGATGCCGCTCCGCGCGGAGGAACTGAAAAGCGGGTTCCGCAAGCTCACCTACAACGGCAAGCCGATATTGATTGGCGACTTCAACCTCGAGCGTGTGCTTTCCAAGCTCAAGGAGGAAGGGCAGGTAAAGGACGAGCTTGACTACTGGGGCAAGGCGGCATGGGAAAAGGAGAGCGGCCACTCCATCCGCTACCTCATGGTGTACAGGGTGCTGCGCAACGTGTTCGTGAACAGCGCGGTGAAATTCTCCAAGCTCGACTCCATGCCAGAGTGCGACGTGAAGGCGGTGCTGGGCAACGAGGAAATCTACCTCCACATCATGGAGGAGCCGCGCGAGCGCGTAGCCCACCGCGCGCTTGCCACGGTGCCCAAGGGGCACACCATAATCGTGTTCAAGACGCCCGAGGAGGCGGACGACTTCCGCCGCTCGCTCAACTCGCCGTCGAAACTCGCAGTCGCGCTCAAGATGGAAGTGAACAACAAAAATATTCTCCTGCTGCCCGTGAAGGAGGCGGTGAGCGCCTACCTGAAGGGGATAACGGGCTGATTCAGGCGCGCGTTTTGGTCAGATGAAAGTCAATTTCGGCCCGAGGCATTCAACAAGTTCGCCCGTGCTGCAGACCCTCACTTCCGTTTGCCCTTTCATTCCCCTGTCATTGCTCCAAATCGGGCAGGAAAGGGAAAGCGCAAGGGCGAGGAAAGGCCAGTCGTCACGGTCCGGCGTCAGTTCCAGCGCTTTATGCTTGAAGGCGAGGTACTTGTCTGCAGGGATTTGCACAATGTTTGCAAGCACAATATTCATGACTTTTTCATTGTATATGTAAATCCTATCGGATTTCCATATGCGGACAAAGTCTGTCCGCAGACTTTGTCCAAATCTTCCGCAGACAGCCCTGACTTGGCAAGAAAAACATCATTGTGCTCCTCCAGCTCCTCCCTCAGGAAATCAGGCGCAAAAAACGAAATGCCCGGCAGGAGCAGTATTTGCCTGCTCGTACCTTCCTTGACCAACGCGGCGGCAACGGCATTAGTATCCACTACAATCTTTTCCATATTCAATCCTTCAATCCGTCATGCTTTCTGGCAATGCCTTTCTTCATGAGCCTGCCCAGCTCCTCAATGTCCTTGTCCGTCGCCTTGCTCCGTGCAGTAAGCCGGTTGAGAAGCTCAAGCTGTTCCGCCTTGCTTTTCCATGCCTGCCGCGCGACCTCCGACCAGTTCATCTCAGGATGCCGCTCAAGCATCGCCTTCAGCCCGTCAGGGACCGATATTGTCATATTTGCCATATGCTCACCTGTGCAAACACGTGTATGCACATATTTATATGTGTTGCTGTCAGGCGAGCCATTTTCGCGCACGTCCATGTCTCTCCGGCTCAATTTTGGCTTATAAACGCTCGGGGAGGGTGGCATGCCGGTGGAATTCCCATTATTTGCAACCAGGCGGCGCGCGCCGCCCGTGCCATGCCCGGCCCTCCCAAACCGCGCCAGCACGCCATCATATAGATATATAATCCTCTTTCCCGATTTATGGCGCATGGGCGGGGCAGCAACCGGTCAGCAGCAGATTGCAACGGGCAGCATGAGCAAGCAGCGCGTGCTTGCCATGGTGCAGATGCTGCGCACCGACGACAACATGGGCGACGCGCTTCTCGTGGCATTGGGCACGCTTTTCCTCCTCCTCCCGTTCCCGTTCTACCCGTCGTATGTCGCATTCGCGCTTGCCGCGCTGTCGGGCGCCATTGCCTACAAGATGCCGCCCGTGGGCACCATCGCGGGCATGTTCTTCGCGCTTCCGGCAATCGCCTACCAGGCGCCAGTGCTCGCCTGGGTGTTCACCATCGCAATAGCCATCACGCTGTTCGAGGCTTTCGAGCACTGGAGTGTGATTTCGTTCCTCCAGATAGCAATGCTCGCCCCGTTCGCGCCCTATCCCGTTTCGCTCGCCTCGGGATTCCTGTTCCTGCTGCTTGCCATCGCCGCGATGCGCTTCGGCTCGCGCCGGAGCTTCACGGTCTCCCTGCCCGCGATTTTCGTCGTCCTGCTCCTCTCCACAATCTGGCTCCTCCCCACCGCATCGTTCATCACAATCTCGACGGGCTACGAGGGCATCTACGGGCCCGCCATGGCCGAGCTCCAGAACAATGCCAAGCCGTCAGTGGAAATTTCCGAGATTGTGCCCGCCGCGGCAGGCTCGCTCGCCTCGCTTTTCGAGTTTGACAAGTCCATAGTCCCGGTCTCGGACGCGCTTTCAAAGATACTGGGCAACGCCCTTTCGCTCCTTGCCTCGGACTTCGCCCTCGTGCAGCTCGCAGTGTGGGCGGTTGCGCTTTTCGCCTGCGCCATGCTGCCGGCGCAGTTCGAGCACCGCTACAAGCAGGCGATTGCCGCCTCGGCGCTTTTCCTCGTGCCAATCTCAAACATGCTCCTCGCCCCGGCGTTCAAGAACCCCGTGGAGCCCATGGGGTTCGTCTACTGCGCGATGTCCGTCGCCGCAATCGCCGCGATGGAGCACTACGGGATTTCATTCACGCGCGAGAAGATGGTGGAGCGGCGCGAGAAGCAGAAGGCGTTCGGGAAATTCGGCGACGCCTCGCTTCCCGACTCCGGCGCCGACTCGCTTGACCAGGTCGGCGGCTACGAGGACGTGAAGTCCGAGCTGCGCGAGGCCATAGTCACCCCGCTCAAAAAGCCCGAGTTCGCCTATGCCTACAACATCAAGCCGCCAAAGGGCGTGCTCCTCTTCGGCCCGCCCGGAACGGGAAAGACCATGCTCATGCGCGCGCTTGCGAACGAGCTTGACATCGGCTTCCGCTACGTGAAGTGCAGCGAGCTGCTGTCGGAATGGTACGGCGAATCCGAGAAGAACCTGAGCGAAGTGTTCTCCATCGCCCGCAAGAACGCCCCGTTCCTGCTTTTCTTCGACGAAATAGACTCAATCGGCAAGAAGCGCGACTCCTACACGTCCGACGACGTCGCCCCGCGCGTGATGAGCGTGCTATTGCAGGAGCTGGACGGGTTTGCGGCAAACCCGAAAAAGCCCGTGATATTCGTGGGCGCCACCAACCTGCCGGACCAGCTCGACCCCGCGCTCATGCGCCCGGGCAGGTTCGACAAGATAATATACATGCACCTGCCCGACAAGGCCGCCCGCGCCGCGATTTTCAAGGTCAACCTCAAGAAGCTGCCCTCGGCGGACGACATAGACTATGACAGGCTCGCCACCATCACGGAGCGCTACTCCGGCGCGGACATAAAGAACATCGTCACCGAGGCGTCCCGCCTTGCCGCGCGCGAGGCGATGAGCGCGCAGGCCGTCGTCAAGATTTCCATGGCGCACCTCACCAGCATGATAAAGCGCGTCAAGCCGTCCAACTCGATTGACTCGCTCGAGAACTACGACAAGTTCCGCATGGACTTCGAGCGGAGGAGCGAGGCCGAGGATAAGAAGCCCGACGAGAAGGGCGTGCGCTGGGAGGATGTGGCAGGCCTCCAGGAGGTCCGCCGCGTGCTTCTGGAGTCCATAGAAATCCCGCTCCTGCACGAGGACCTCATGAAGGAGATGGACGTCAAGCCGAGCAAGGGCCTCCTGCTCTTCGGCCCGCCAGGGTGCGGAAAGACCATGATTGTGAAGGCTGCGGCAAACGAGCTCAACGCCAACTTCCTCACGATATCCGGCTCCGAGCTCATGAAGAGCCGCGACAAGTCCCCGTCAACGTACGTGAAGGAGGTCTTCAACCGCGCTCGTGAGAGCCCGCCCGCGCTCATCTTCATTGACGAGATAGAGGCGCTTGCGCCCAACCGCGAGGAATACCGCGGCGGCATACTCACCGAGCTGCTCCAGGAGCTTGACGGCGTGAAGGAGCTCAAGAACGTGATGATAGTGGGCGCCACCAACAAGCCGTTCTCGCTCGACGCCGCCATCCTCCGCCCGGGCAGGTTCGACAAGATATTATATATCCCGCCGCCCGACGCGCCCGCAAGGAAGCAGGTGTTCATGCTCGGGATTGCAAAGTTCCTCAAGAACGTCAACCTCGACAGGCTCGCCGCGGCGACAGAGGGCTACTCGGGCGCGGACATCGCCTCAATATGCCAGGAAGTGAAGATGGAGCTGGTGCGCCAGAAGCTGAAAGGCAAGCCGACGGAAGTGACAACCGCATCCGTGCTTGCCGTGGCCGCCACCAGGCGCCCGTCCGTAACGAAGAAGGACCTGGCTGAGTATGTCTCGTTCACAGAGGAATACGGCGAGAGGAAGTAGGCGGGTGCACAAGCAGGTTGGCGAGATTACACATTATCATAAGGTTAGTGGAAATGGGTCGCGCCCTTTGCTGGCTGAAAACCTTCCCGTGCGGATTAAGAAACGGAAAGGACAGGGCTTTGGTAAAACTTGGGTATGGATAGTGTGGCATGCCTGTTTTTCTGCCCTTTGAAAACGAACTGCAATGTGAGCGTTTCCCCGTCTGCTATTTTGCATAAGAGGTTGGCAATGTCCTTCTTTGCCACTTTCTCGCAAAATAGTTCAGAAATAACCCTGCTTGCGTCAATCAGCTCCACTCCGAGAACCTTGTTGGCCTTGTCAACGTCAACCGCTATCCTTTGGCTGAGTTCCACGGTAAAGTTGCCCGACCCGCTGCTTATGCTGACATAAAGGCAATCTGCATCCATGTCATATTTGAGCACAGCCACGGAGTTCACCTGATTTTTGAAATTTCCTTCTGCCTGTTTTTGCTTGTGCGCATCAAGGTAATTAAACGTATGCTCTCATTCGTGCAAAGTATGTAGCGATGGAAGAAATCCCCTGCTTGGCGGTAGTAGATGTCAAACTTCCGCTCATGCGCTGTTTCTGATTCCTGCTCAAACACTGCGACAGGCATCCCGCCTTCCAAGTCATTTTCGAAAACAAAAAGCGGCAGGCATCTCCGTTTTGCCCGTTCGGCGCTGTGCTTCGTATAGACTATCCGTCTGCGCTTGCCTTTCATCAAGAGCACGAATTCCTCAGGTGTCATCGCACTTTCCATCATTCGCCGTTCCTCCGGCGCGTGATATAAACCTTCCCAGGGTGGAATGCCGGTGGATATCTCTCCTTGCCCACAGTCTTGTATTTCAGGGGGGCGGTCTGGGCAAGCTATTATAAATTTCCTAGAATACATGCCATGCGCTGCCTTTGCGCCCTTGGCATTGTGCCCAAGCGGCGCTTGAGCCTGCAGGAAAGAGGAAATCACGCATATTCTCTTTTCTAATAACCAAACTTCGTCAGTTCAGGGTTGGTTTAAACGTGTTTTGACGAAGCTTAATATTTTTATTATAAAAACTTTTTTAAGGAACTGGGAAGAATTTATAAACCTAGCTAAAGACAGAGATACCGTCTCCCTATGAAGGGCGCTTGACCGGCGCCCATGAGGGTAGGGTATGAAAAAAGAAACGGATGTACAGGGCAAAAAGTCAATGTCGTCGATAAATATCGTACCATGCCCTGAAAGACGACATTTGAGGTGAAACAATGAAAGGAATAAACGTGAAGAAGATAGCGGCCTTTGCCGGCGCAGCTGTCCTCTTTGGCGCAGCAGCGGTTGCCGCAGAAGTTACATATGGCAGCACGCAGCTCGTTGACCAGAGCGGCCAGCCGACAGTGAAGATTTATGTCGGCAGCAAGGCATCAATCTCCGACGGTGTGGCAGCAGCCAACATCGCAGCGAAGATTGCAAACGAGGCCTACAAGAGCTCGACGCTCTCCGCATCAGTGAGCGGAACCCCGACCTGCACAGTTGGGTCTGGCGTGAGCGGCGCAGGCACATGCTCGATAGTGGAGAGCAGCAAGAAGGTAACCCTCACAGTTTCCCTCCCGGGATCTGTCGCGGGAACGCACACCTTCAAGACGCTCATCTACGACACGATTGACAGGGCGCTTGAGAACCGCAACAACACGTTGTCCGAGGACAACTACACAGCATCCACGACTGCAACCGACACGTCAGGCACATTGACATCGCCTATCCGTGCAGTTGAGTCTGGCGTCAAGGGTGCGAACCTCTATAGGATTGGCTCAGGCCAGTTCACGGGCTTTGCGGACTACGCAGTAGTTGACGACCAGGCGACCTCCACCTCATACACTGAGGAGCAGAGCTTCTGGATCGGCTCACAGCCAGGCGCAGTTGCGTACGACTCTTCGTCCGCCATAAGGGACGTTGCAGTCAACAAGTACAGCGCAATGGCGTACAGCGTGAAGTTCACGGGCAACGACTACGGCATCCCGGTCTGCACAGGCGGGCTTGCCTCCAACACGACCGACGACTGGACCACATGCAGCTCCTCAAACGACAGGACAGAGAGGCACCGCGTGCTTGTGAAGTTCATGGGCTCGGACTGGGTCATCAGTGAAATGGGCAACCCAAGCGTATCCAACCCAAGCGCAACCGCAGTTCAGGCAGGCGGGCAGATAAAGCTTGCCAAAGAGGCCAAGTACGGCATCATCAACGTCGGAGGCGAACTCGATGCAGGCACCTTCAAGGTAAGGCTGTCAGACATTTCAGTCGCAACCGGAACGGACAACAACCACCCGGCAATCATTGACGTCCTCGACGCCAACGATGCAGTGGTCGGCCAGGTCCAGGTATCAGTCGGAACGACCTACACCTTCACCCAGAGCGGAACATCCAACCAGGTGAAGATTCACGTCTACAACACAGCGCCCGGTTTCACCCTCAACGCAAAGTGGGCCGAGATGGCAGTGTTCACCGACGAAATAACCCTGAAGGACAACCAGAGGTACAACTTGGTGTCTTCAACAGACACTGACAAGGACTTCAAGGTATCCCTACTTTGGAAGAACAGGGACTTCACATCTGGAACATCTGGTACAACGTCCAACAACGCGACCGACTCGCTCCGCGAGATAGTCGTCTACAACATTGACGGCTTCTCAGACAAGACAGTGTCCGGAGACGTGGTGAACTTCCTCAAGTCAACCCCAACCTTCAAGCTGACATACCAGGGCGTTGACCTCGTGGACGACGACTACGTGCCCCTCACCTACAGCGGCCTCTCATCTGACAGCTACAGAGTGGCAGCAACTGAGGGTGACGTGCAGTGCGGCGCATCAAGCGCTGCCGACTTCTCGTACACGGCCAAGCTGGTTGAGATAAAGACAAGCGGCTCTATGCTCCTCGGTGGAACTGGAGACCAACTTTCCGGCGACTACATGTTCGAGAAAGTGCTCTTTGACCCGATCGGCAAGACAGGCGTCAACGTGTCTTCTATCAACGGCACGCAGAACCAGAGCACCGCTGTAGTAGACTACACCCCCAAGGTGTTCTACAAGATCTCCGGCCGCGACTGCTGGAACTGGAACAACTTTAGCTATGTTGCGCAGAGCGAAGCCTCAGGGCTCACCAACATGATAAAGTTCGACACGGCAGGCGACAACAGCGCCGCACAGGGAGCAATTTACTTCAACAACACTGGATTCGGCTCCACTGTCTTCGGCAACGTGTCTATCCTCTACCAGGAGGACGCTGGGAAGTACGGAGTAAGCAGCAACAACCGCGTCTACACGGGCGTGCCGGTACTGACATCCGACACATCTGTCTCGACGTTCAGGTTCAAGGCAACGGACTCCTCGACGCAGAACGTCTTCTACAAGGGGCTCAATAACGCCGTGTTCGGCGGTTACGAGCCGACGTTCGTGAGCGAGAGGGGCTCGAAGACGCTGTCTGTCGGAACCTCTGATTCGAGCTTCAAGGTAGCCAAGAAGCTTGGACAGCCAACCTTCCAGTTCGCATACGCAGACACATCGTCCGCAGCAGCATCTGCTGATGACTATGTGATGGGCGTGGGCGAGAGCAAGGTGTTCGGCGGCGTGACCGTCAAGGTCAAGGCCATCGACGCAACGTCTGGAAGCTGCTCAGTGCTTGGTACGAGCGGAACGCCGCAGTGCACAGTGGACTCCACTGGCGTATCTGCAGTGATCAGCCCGAACAACGCTGCATCAGTCGAAGTGTCCCAGCCCTACAAGCTGACCTCAAGCATGGTCATGCTTGACAGCGAGGCTGTAAGCGGAGTAGCCATCACAGTCGGAGGCCCGGCAGTCAACACAGTGACGTCCGAGGCGCTCGCAGACAGCAACGTCAACTTTGACGTTGACAGCGTGGTGGTCAAGGAAATCGGCAACAAGATAGTGGTTGCCGGTAAGACCGCAAGCGACACCATGGCTGCAGCAGACCAGTTCATTGCTGGTGTGAAGAGGCAGTAAGTGCATCAATGAGGCATCCGAAAGGGTGCCTCTACCCCCTTTTTTCTTTTTAACTGGGTGCGGCGAAAGCCGCACCTCAGGATTTTTTGCCCCTTAGTGGAACTTCCGTTCCACTTCCATGGGTCCGGCTCGAATTGCGATTCGAGTGGACCGCCAGGGCAAGGCCCTGGTCGGTCGCCAAACCGGTCCCTTTTTGCTTGAAGCAAAAAGCAGGCTGAAAAACTTCTCTGAAAATTTGTCATTTCTCCAGCTCCCGCCCAGCTTTCGCGTCGTGCAAGTCGCTATAACCTATATAAATTGTGGCAGGCAGAATTAACTGCCGCGCGAGAAGGCGACCAACCGGCCCAAATGGCCATGCGCGCGTGCAAGGGGGTAATTGCGATGAGGTTCATTTCCGTTGTATTTGCAGTCCTGGTATTGCTCTGTTCATATTCATTCGCCGACTTCTCCATGGCGCCTTACCTCTATTCCGGGGAAAGCGCGTCGCAGGTCACGGCTGTAAGCTTTGCATCGGACAGCGGCGCTGCAAAGCTCGTCATGGTCAATGGAAAAGAAACCATCCTTGTGCAAAACGACCAGATAGTCACGGAAAAGGCGCAGATAACCTCCCTTCTTACAAAATATTACACCGACACGTACTACCTCTCGGCTTCCGATTTGTCGGACCTGAAAAAATACGAAGACGCTTTCAATGCCAGCAGGAACTACAAGACGAAATTCGGGCCGGTGGAAAAGACGTGCTACACAAGCGGCACATTCCTTTCCTACAAGCCCTGCAATGACCTGGCGACCTGCATGCAGACCGCCTCGCTCGTCTGCACCATAACCGGCTCGGACGGCTGCATGGCCGACGTGCTTGGCACCCACATCCTCGCATACAAGAAAAGCATAGACAAGCTCAATGCGGCCGATGCCAAGTTCCAGCAGGCATATTCATCCTTCTCGGCTGCAACCGCCGTGGCGTCTCTCAATTCAATTGACGAGGCGTTCGTGGCCATGAAAACTGCGGCGGACGAGGTAATGCAGAGCAAGCTGCGCTTCCCCGAAACGACCACGTGCCGCGATTGCCTTGGCATCTGCCCTGAGGCGCACTTTGACTATGCCTCGCTCACATCCGGCAGGAGCAAGGTTGCGGCGCTCAAGGAAAAGGTGGCACCCCTGTCATCGCTTGACGCAACCATAAGCAAGCTCGTAATCTCCACCCAGGAAAGGGTGAACTTCCTCGAAGGGGAGGAAAAGGCGGTCGTGTTCGCCCCCAAGTTCGCATCGGCAAAGGCGAAATACGGCGGCCTGAAGGCACAGGCAGTGGAGGCAATGGCGCTTGTCTCCGACACCAGTTTCGTCTCGGTCGCCGGCAACTTCATCGCCAAGGGCGACGAGCTCGAGATGGCGCTTTCCAAGCGCGACTTTGCGGGCTTCGATTCGCTGCTCTCCTCATATGAAACTTCCGGCAGGACGCTTGTAGGAATGATAAACAACTCCACCTCGGCATACTCTCGGGCAGTAAACTCCCAGGACGACGCGGGCGACAACATCCTCCGCGCGCAGTGGCGCGTGAACAAGCTTTCCAGCTCGTCTGTGGAGGCATACAATGCGCTCGCTTCGAACAAGAACAAGCTGGACGCGGCATTCACGCCCCCTATGACGTCAGCGCAGTACGTTGCGCTTTCAGGCAAGTTCGAGTCGCTCTCATCCAACGCAAAAGCATATGTCGCTGCCTCGGAAAGTGCGCAGGAATCCGTCTTTGACCTGGGGAACGCGTTCTCCCGCTCCACGGTGGACGGGGCAATGTCCCTTGCAAGCAGCATAACGCCCGTCTCATTCAAGACGCGGCAGAGCTTTGCCAAATTCGTGCCGCCGCTGGTGGTGGCTGCGGTTGACCTCTCAATCCTTGCAGTCGCGGTGATAATATTCGCCGCGGTCTTCTACCACTTCAGGCACTTCTTCAGGAGCAAGCTGCTGATTTCCGGCTGGGTGCTCACGCTCCTGGGCTTCACCTTCCTGCTTATCGTGGGCTCGGTTGGCTTCTATTCAATCGTTCTGGGCACCGAGAAGTTCACCTCGTTCACCGAGTTCATGGGGACTGTTACGTCCTCGAGCCAGGTGGCGATAATCGTGGATGAGGGCGGCGCATCGAACGAGGCAATCACCAACATGCGCGCCTGCGCAGACCAGATATCCTCGCAGGCGAAGCTTTTGGGCAAGACCGCCATAAAGTACTATGTCGGCACGACCTGCACGCGCATGGTCCCCGGCAACCCGACCAACAGCACGCTGAATGTGACCTACAGCACCACCACAGGGCTGTCGCCGTCAACATGCCTTGACAACATCCCGGACGTGCCGGTGTTTGACCTGCAATACGCTTCGGAGAATTCCGCGCCAACATTCACAACAGTGGTGACGAAGCAGGCGATAGTGAAGGGCAACGCAGCCTATTACGGCAAGACGCCGATGTGCGACATAGCCAACGTGCTTGGCTAAAGCGAGGGGATATTCCTATGAAGAATGAAAACAAGAAAGGCGCAACCCAGAAGCGCCCGGGCGCTCACGCCAGCCAGCCTGCCGCACATGCCGCCGCAGGCAAGGGCGGGAAAGAGGCAGGCGCGGAGAAGCAAGCGGCTGCGGGCGCCGGCAAGGGGGCGGGGTTCCCCTCGATAAAGCTCTCAGAGCGCGACAGGCGGGCGGGGGTTGCCCTGCTCGCAATCGCGGCCATCGCGCTCGTGGCATACGTGGCATTCTTCATGCCGCCTGCCGACAAGCCCTCCGACATGGACACGTTTGTGGGGCGCGTGCTTGGCGCAAGCAACGTCTCGCTCCTCATGGATGCGCGCGGCGCAAGCCAGGAGTCTGCAAAGATAGTGTTCCAGTGCGGGGTGGACATCGTGGGCGGGCAGCTATTCGGCTCAAAAACCATCACCACGTACGCCTGCGACGACAGCGGCTGCATCTCGGCGAATTCCGCCTCGAACGGAAGCAACACGCTCACGTACGACACCGTGCAGAAAAAGCTCCGCGAAGCGCCATACATCGTTGTGCGCAGCGGCGCGCCTTCCACGCAGTTCTTCGAGAACCACGCGGAAATAGATGTGGATGAGAGCTTCAACGCTAGCTGCAAGCTCGGCTAGGGCTGCTGCACGCTGGAGCCGGGGAGGAAAGGCAAATTGCCTGCCTCTTGGCAAGGCAGGCAGGCGCACCTGCAATGCAGGAACCGGCGCGCGCAGTTTTGAGACAAACCGTTTTAATTCTTCTTTCACCCTTCTTTACCTATGGACATTGAGCACAAGATAGACCTCGTTTCCAGCGCGCCAATCGCGGAAGTGGTGACGCGCGAGGAGCTGAAAGCGCTTTTCGAGACGAACGAGCACCCCAAGCACTACATAGGGTTTGAAATATCGGGAAAGGTGCACCTGGGAAGCGGGCTGCTCACCTCCATTCTCCTCCAGGACTTCATGTCTGCAGGCATCAAGCCCACAATTTTCCTTGCCGATTACCACGCCTGGATAAACGGCAAGCTCGGCGGCGACCTGGACCGGATACAGTCAGTCGCGCGTGGATACTTCAAGTCGGCATTCATCTCGCTCGGGCTCACCGAGGACAAGGTGAAATACGTGCTTGCAAGCGAGGCTTACGGCAACGACTACTGGAAGGATGTGCTCCGAATATCAAAGGACACCACCATGCAGAGGATGCTCCGGTGCACCACCATCATGGGCAGGACGCAGAAAGACGCGCTGGACTGCGCCTCAGTTGTCTATCCCGCCATGCAGGCCGCAGACATCCACATGCTGGGTGTGGACATCGCGCACGCAGGCATGGACCAGCGCAAGGTGCACATGCTCGCGCGCGAAATCGCGGACAGGCACAAATGGCAAAAGCCGGTTGCGCTGCACCACAGGCTGCTCATGGGGCTTTTGGGGCCGCAGAAAATGGGGTTCGAGGAAAATGCCGCGGATGACCTGGCGATATCGTCCAAGATGAGCAAGAGCAAGCCGGACTCGTGCATATTCATACATGATTCAGAGGCGGAAATCGCGCGCAAGGTGAAGTCCGCCTACTGCCCGGAGAAGGCTGCGGAAAGCAACCCCGTGCTTGAGATGTGCGAGGTTTTCATCATGAGGAACGGCGCGCCACTGGCAATCACGCGCCCCGCCAAATTCGGCGGCGACGTGGAATTCGCAACATATTCCGAGCTTCGCGACGCCTATGCTGCGGGGAAGCTGCACCCCATGGACCTGAAGAACGCAACAGCCTCGGCGCTTGCGAAAAAGCTCGAGCCTTCGCGCAAGTACTTCGAGGCGCACAAGGAGCTCCTTGCTGAGTTCTGAGCGCCCATAGCCCGCCGCCCGCGTTGCAGTGCGCACCGGCAGGTTTCCGGCAGCGGTTCGAATTGAATCAGGCGGCACCCCTCGCCCGCCGCGGGCAAGCGCCTTTAAATCGTTTTTCTTCGGTTTATGCCCATGAAGAAAGTGCCCCTATTATTGCTGCTCCTAATGGCATCCATGCCATTCGCCCTCTGCCCAACAGAGTCGCGCGAGATTTCCCTGGCAGCCGTGGTGAGCGAGGACTCCGGCGGCATCTTCACGCTCCATGTGGATGTTAAGCCCGGCACCGGCAGGATATACACCTCGATAGACCCGCGCACCGGCTTTTCCACGCAGGAGTCCGAGCAGGCTGCCGTGGACTACGCATTCTCGCGGTCCGGCATCAACCGCAGCGAATGCGACGTGTTCTTTTCCATGCGTGGGGACTTCGGCAGCAACAGGATAGACGGCCCGTCCGCAGGCGGGGCAATGTCCGCCGCGGTGAACGCTGCGATTTCCAACAGGACGATACGCCGCGACGTGGTGATGACAGGCACAATCTCGCCCGAGGGCAGCGTGGGCGAGGTGGGCGGCATAATCGAGAAGGCGCTTGCGGCAAAGGAATCCGGCGCGAAATACATGCTTGTCCCCAAGCTCATGATGTACGAGTCCCTGCTGCTCTCCTCGGTCTCGTCCGAAGGCGGGTTTGCCGCCATCGAAGTGGCTAACTTCTCCGAGGCGGAGCGCGTGCTCTTCTCCTCCTACTCGGAGAATTTCAGCTCGAACTACACGCTGCAAAGCGATGCCATGCCGTCCTCGCTCCCTTCGCAGCAATACGACGCCGACACCGCCCGCTTCTCGATTGTGGCAACGCACACTGTGGATGCGCTTGATGATACGGTCGCATCCGCGCTCGCGCATGCGCGCGCATCGGGCGGCATGGCGAACGAGTCGGAAAAGTATTTCTCCGACGAGCTGTCCAAGTACCGCAGGCAAATCGCGATGGGCTACCCGTTCACGGCGGCAAACTCGGCGTTCCTCCTTTCCGTGGACGCGGAATACCTTGGGATGGGGGATTCGGAGGTGGACATAAACGGAAGCATTGCCGACGTGCAGGCGTGCCTCGACTCCTTGCCAGTCCCGAAAAAGACCAGGGAGAACTTCCACTGGGCAACTGGCGCCGACCTGAGGCGCATCTGGGCGCAGAACAGGCTCAACGGCACCATTGCCATGCGCTCCGACAGCGAAGGGTACTCCACGCTGCGCGACCTGCTCTATTCCTATTCATGGTGCGGGATTTCGCGCGAGCTTGCCGCGCAGGCGGACGACATCGGCGGCACGCCCATAAACGAGTCTGTGCTTATGGAGCTTGCCGACAAGAGGCTCTCCGAGGCGGACAGCGCGCTTTCCTCGTCGTCATTTTTAAGCTCGGACGCTTTCTCGCACCTGCAAACCGGGCTGGAAGCTTATGATGAGGGCGACTATGGCGCGGCGATTTACGAGGCAACATACGCCAAGTCCACGCAGGCTGTTGCGGACGAGGCGGGGGGCAAGAACTTCTCGGCAGCCGCGGACGCGCTTGCCAACGGCACGGCAACCTCGCTTTGGGGCAAGATTTACTTCGGGCAGGGCGCCTACATATATTACGCATCAAAGGAAAAGCTGGCTTCAGCAACCGACGCCTACAGGCTGTTTTCCTACTCGTCCGCGCTTGACGCCTCCAGCCGCGAAATAGACGCATCCCTTGCCAACCAGACTAGCCTGGCGGCTGGCAAGCCACTGCCTGTGGCGGCAGCGTGCGCAAAGCCCGTGATAATCTACTCCCAGCAGGCAACCGCAAGCCTCGCGCTTTTCGGCTGCGTGCTTTTCCTTGCCATCCTCGTGTTTTATCGGATGGGCAGGAGCGGCATAGACTGGCGCTCCTAGGGAAAGGCGCGCAATGCCGCGAATATGGGCGCGCAGCCACCAGCTTACTCCTGCTTGCGCCTTCCGGCAGCCATCAACTGCCCGTAGTTGCGGAATTCGTCGCCTGCGGCGGAGGGTTTAAATACCCTATTGCCAATAATTACACAACGGATAAACACAATGTACAACAGATGAAAAACATTTGCGCTTAGATAAAATAATAGGGGTGCTGGCATGGAAGATGAATCAGGCTCACAATCCCAAAAAGTTGCCATCGTCGAGAAGGACGTGCGGGAAATCCAGGTGCACATAATCCTTGGCTGCTCGGACGCGCGCGACATTTCCGGGGCATATTTCGGCTCAATGAAAAAAATGCTTGAAAAATACCGCGCCGATGGCATCCTGGTGGACGTTGAGCGGCTGTCCGTGGCAGGCACGTTTGCGACGCAGAGCACGATTGCGGAAATAAAAAGCAAGATTTTCGAGAAAGTCAGGGAATATTACGAATACGACGTCAAGGACGTCAAGATAACGTTTTTCGTGCACGTCAACGCGCATGGCGACGCCCACCTGAAAGACGGCGCGGTGCGCGAAAGGCACAGCATGCACGACATCGAGGTCGTGCCTGGCTCCTCGTTCAATTGCGGAATGATGAATGCGCACATCGTTGCGGAAGAAATGGAAAGGCTGCTCCTCGATGCCAAGCCCACGCTCAAGTTCAAGAACTCAGTCAAATCCAGCATCAGGATAGACTCCGAGGCCAAGATAAAGGATCTTCTCAAGAATTTCTATGGCTTCAACGGAGGCTCGATTGTCAACTGGATAAAACCCATATACGACCTCCGCATACATGCCAACGACCAGAAAGGCAAGCTGCGCGAGGCGTTTGACAACGACCCGGTGATTTCCCACCTCGGGGTGCACATCACCGCTGGCATACAGAACTATGCAACCAACGAGTACCTGCGCGTTGACGGCAACACGCACATCAAGACATTCCTTGACGATGTCTATGCCAACATGAGGGAAAGCGGCGTGCCCTCGGACTACGCGGCAAGGGTAAGCAAGCAGGAGCCGCTCATTGGCTGCTGGCACAAGTCCGATTTCCAGGACGCCAGGAAAACAGTCGCTGATTTCTACATAGGCGACCAGTATGCGGCGGGGCAGGTTTTTGCAATCGGCAGCGCAATGCTGGACCAGAACCGCAGGCCGCTTGGGGCATACCAGCTTGGGTCCTATTTCTACGGGATAACGCACCTCAAGCTCCAGCCCGTATGGCCGGTGCTGTGCAAGCAGGAGCGCGAGGCGCAAATGGCGTCCACCCGCATAATGAACGATTCCCTGGGCGGATTCTTCACCTCGCATTTCAACATCCGGCTTCCCCTTACATACAGGGACGGGGGGCAGGGCCTGATTGCCCCTGCGGAGCTCAGGAATGCGGCAAGCAAGGCGAAACTGCCCGGCGCTGCTGGCTGTGCCTGCCATGTGCATTAGCAAAAGCACATCCGTCTGCGCGCCCTGCATGCGCTAAGAAGATATTCATTTTTCATTGTAGTGGAATTTCTATAATTCCACTGCTGAAAAACTTCTCTGGAAGTTTTTCATTGTATTCGTAAATTTGATAATTTACGAATGCGGACAAATTTCTCTGGAAATTTGTCCTTGTATATGTAAATCCTATCGGATTTCCATATGCGGACAAAGTCTGTCCGCAGACTTTGTCCTTGCCAGTTGGGTGATGCCCAGCCGCGAAAAGCCAGTTACCTACTTCTTGTGCTCCCCGCCTTTCTGCGCGAGCACCTTGCCTGCCTTCAGCAGGCCTGCCACGAGCTGGTACGGGGTTGGCGGGTTGCCTGGCACCCTCACGTCAACGTGGAGCACGTCCTCCACGCGCCCAGTGCCCTCGGCGAGCGCGTAGTTGCCCTTCCCTTCCCATCCAAGGCAGGCGCCGTCGCCTGCAGCGACCACCACGCGCGGCTCTGCCATCGCCTCGTATGTCTTGATGAGCGCAATCTGCATGTTCTTGGCAACAGGCCCGCTCACCAGGAGCACGTCCGCATGGCGGGGCGACGCCACGAAATGTATCCCGAACCGCTCGGCGTCCACGCGCGGGGACATCATGAGCCCTTCCTCAAGCTCCACGTCGTTCGGCGAGCCTGCGTCCACCATGCGCACCTGGATGGAGCGCGCGAATGGCGAGCGCGGCCTCTCCTTGAGCAGCTGCGCGACCTCGCGCATGGCCGGGTCCGGCGATTTTGCCGACACCTCGTCCGTGTAGTTGCGGCCGAATATGAATCGAAGGTTCTCGAGCAGCATGGCAATCCCCCATATTACATGTCTGTGCCTGCATAGGACAGGTTGAAGCTTTTGTTGACAAGCGGGAAGTCTGGTATGATGTTGCCCTCCACCGCCTTCTCAAGCGCGCGCCAGTTCCTAAACGACGCCGAGCGGCAGGCAAGGCGCCTGATTGCCCCGTTTGCGGACAATTCCACGAGGAAGGTGCAGCCGCCGCGCGGGGCCTCTGCCCAGCCAAACCCGGTGCCCGCGCGCCTCTTCCTTGCAAATGACCTGTCCTGCAATGCGCCAGATGGCATGTGGGAAACAAGCGTAAGCACAATCCTTGCGGATTCCTTTATTTCCGCAAGCTTGACCCTGAAGCGGGAAAGCACGTCGCCGCCTTCCTTCTCGACCATCTCATTGACTGCAATCTGCTGTGCATAGGCGGAATACGGGAGCATTTTCCTCAGGTCGGTGCGCAGGCCCGACGCCCTTGCTGGCGGGCCGACAATCGAGAGGTCCCTGGCAGTGCCCCATGACACCGTGCCTGTCTGGAACACCCTGTCAAGGAAAGTCGAGGAAGTGAATGTCATGCGCTCGAGCGTTTCAAGCCCGTCGAGCATCCTTTCAACCGTGCTTGCGATGTTTGCGGCTTTGGCGCCGTCAAGGTCCGCAGCCACGCCGCCCACCGCGCACATGCCGTGCAGGAAGCGGCTCCTGGAAATGGACGCGTTGAGCCTCATCATGTCCTCCCTCAAGACGGAGAAGCGCGAGGCAGGCAGGGTGAATCCCACGTCCGTGGTCATGCCGCCAAGGTCAGCAAGGTGGCTGTAAATCCTTTCCAGTTCCATAAGTATTGCGCGGATTGCCTCGGCGCGCTTCGGGACGGACATTCCCTGCGACTGCTCCACTGCCTGGCAGTACGCCACCGAGTTGGCGACGACCTCGTCGCCGGAAATCTGCTCGATGAGGGGCAGGGCGGCGTCGGCTTTCTGCCCTTCAGCCTTTTTCTCGATGCCGCGGTGGAGGTAAAACATCCTCGTCTCCATCTTGTTTATCTTCTCGCCAGAAACGTGGAACCTGAAGTGGCCCGGCTCGATTATGCCTGCGTGCACCGGGCCCACGGAAACCTCGAACTCGCCTTCCACGCCTGTGCCGGCAATGGGATACGCCCCTTCCTTTTGGCGCTTTACTGCCATGCCGCCAAGCGGGTGCGTTGAAGGCACGCCGCTTTCCTGGTGGAACAGCAGCAGCCTTGAATCCGGCATGCCCGCCAATTTCAGGCCGGTAAGGTCCTGGATTTTCCGCTCGTCCCACAGCGCCGCGTTCACGCTTTCCGAAAGCGCGTCAAACGCGCCGCCCCTGGAAGTAACGACCACCATGCGGCGGGCCGATGCGGCCCGGAAAAGGTAATACGCGTTGAATTCCTTTTTTGCAGGGTCCGCCAGGGAAACGAATGCCGAGTCGAACGCCGCGCCGTTTGACAGGCAGGCGCGGCAGGCGGGGATGAGGTATTTCGGGAGCACGCTGATGAAAATGCAGGCGCCCTGCTCGCGCACCTCGCCCAGGCTCCCCTTCTTTACCGACGCCTCGAGGCCGCGGATGAATTGTTTTGTTTGCTCGTCCATGTCATCAACCTGCGATTGCATGCACTGCCAGCTCCAATAGGTGCATGAACTGGGATGGGGGCATCACGCCCATGAATACCGTGAGCGCCAGCAGCCCGGCAAATGCCGCAATCATGCTAAGCGACGGCGAGAACGCTTCCGTGCCTTCAGGCACCTCCCCGAAGCCCATTGCCGACACCCTGTAGAGCAGGCTGGCGAATGCGATTGTGGTGAAGATTATGAACAGCGCGGCAACCAGCCACTGGCCGGTTGAAAGGGAAACCGCCATCACGCCAAGCTCCGACAGGAACGTGCCGAACGGCGGGCTGCCCGCAAGGCCCGCCGCGATGAACACGAACGGTATGGCGACCAGCGGGACAATCTGCGCCGCGCCCCTGATGTACGGCATCTCCTTTGTCTTGAATGCGAATGCAAGTATCCCGCTCCCGAAGAAGGCCAGGGGCTTTGCAAGCGAGTGGCTGGCCATGTGGAACAGCGAGGCAAGTATCCCCAGCGGGCCGCCAAGCCCGAACGCGAGCGTGACAATGCCCATGTTTTCCACGCTGGAGTACGCCAGCATGCGCTTGATGTTGTGCTGGAAATATATCCTCAGCGAGCCGATGGCGAGCGAGAGCAGGCCGAAGCCGATGAGGAGGCCCGATGCGAACGGAACCATGGAGTCGTACGGCGCCACCACCTGGTACGAGCGCACAATCCCGTAGAACGCTATGTTGAGGAGCAGGCCGGAAAGTATCGCGCTGACCGGCGTGGGCGCCTGGCTGTGCGCGTCAGGCAGCCATACGTGCAGCGGGACAAGGCCCACCTTGGTCCCGAATCCCACGAGTATGAATGCGAACGCTATCTTCAGGAAGAGCAGGTTTGCCCCTTCATGGGCCGCCATGAGGCCGCTCCAGTCGCTGCCCGACGATGCGCCAGGCGGAAGGAGCGCGAACATGAGGAACAGTATGCCGGCGAGCGCCAGCAGGATTCCGACGGAGTTGATGATGAAGAATTTCCAGGCCGCCTCAATCGAGCTTGATGTCTGGTAGAAGCTTATCAGGAAAACCGAGGCAAGCGTGGTCGCCTCGATGGCAGCCCACATCACGACAGGGTGCGCGGCCAGGATTGCCGTCAGCATGGCCGCCAGGAAAAGGGAAAGCAGCCCGTAGTAAAGCCCTATCTGCCCCCTCTCCACGGTCTCCTCCTTCACCTCGTGGCGGATGTAGCCGACGGAATAAAGGAAGATGAAGCATGCCACCACCGCGGTAATGGAGGTGAAAAGCCCGGAGACCGCGTCCATGTAGAGCAAGCCGTGGAAATCCTGGAAGCCCGCCTCTGTCTCGAGGAACGCGTTCACCGACAATATCGCGAAGAGGGCCGCGAGCAGCGCGCCCACGAATGCAATCGCCTCGACCTGCTTAGGGCTGCGGTGGAATATGAACGCGAGCAACCCGGCTGCCAGCGGAGGGAGGATGATGAGTTCAAGCATAGGTTCACCTTTTTTCCACCAGCTCGATGAGCTTCCTGGTGTCAAGCGTGCCGTGGGTCTCCTTCATCTTGAACGACAGCAGCAGCGTTATCCTCACCAGGACGACCAGGTCGAACAGGGTGACGACTTCGCCGATGAATGGCATGTTGACGTGCAGCGCATACGGGAGGAGCACCACCCCGTTCTCCATCATCAGGAAGCCAAGCAGCTGCAGAAGCAGGTGCGTCTTGGATGCGATTATCAGCATGCCTATGAGCACGAGCGAGACCGCGATGGGCAGCATGAGCGTGGTGCCGCCAAGGACGGACGAGACCGCGAAGGCAAGCGTGACCAGCACGCCTGCATACACGAGCGCGCGGGAGGTCGTCATGGGCGCGCCCATGAACAGCGGGTCGCCTTCCAGGTCGAGCTTGAATTTTTTCTTTGGCCCGCCGAACCTGAGGTAGAACTGCAGCGGCATGATTTTCATGCCCCACGAGGTGCTCTTGTACAGGACGAACGGGATGATGGCTATCTTGAAGGTGGCGATTGCCATCAGGAACAGGTAGTTCATGCCTTCGGAATTGTTCGTGAGCATGATTTGCAGGAGGATGGCGACGAGGCAGATGCTCTGCACTATGTAGAGCTTGATGCGGTCGCGGAACGTGAGGCTGAATATGGAATAGATTGCCGTGAGGAGCATGGCGAGCGCCAGCATGGTCTGCAGCCAGCTGTCCGTGCCGGGGCTGATGGCGATTATCCTTGTCAGGAACGCCAGGAGCGCAAGCAGGATGGAGAATATCAAAAGCTCCGAGACCTTGAACAGGCGCACCTTGGCGCTGATGCTCTCCACCGATGCCACGAACACCGACAGCGCTGCGGTGAATGCGAAAAGGATGGCCGGCCAGAAGATGCCTGCCTGCAGGCTGCCCGGCAGCAGCAATATGCCCGCGAAGGCGAAGAACAGGAATATCTTGATTGCATTCGCCCACTCTATGAGCGCAAGGCCGGGCCCGGAATTCTCAAGTATCATCGCCTCATGCACCATGGTGAGCTCCAGGTGCGTCGCAGGGTTGTCGAACGGCAGGCGCCCGGTCTCAGCAAGTATCGCGATGAAGAGCGAGATGGCGATGAGCCAGTATGCAGGGGTCGCAATCAACGCCTGCCAGGACGCCATGTCTGATGCAAGCGGGGCGATATTCAGGCTGCCCGAGGTTGCCATGAGAATGACAACGCCGAACAGCGCAGGCTCTATGAAAATGGAATACAGCATTTCCCTGCTCGAGCCCATGCCGCCGAATGCGCTGCCAGCATCAAGGCCGGACAGCGCGGTCAGGAACCTGCCGACGGAGAAAAGGTAGACGAAAACGATTATGCCTGCCGCCAATACGGGCGACGGGGAAAGCAGGGGGAGCATGAGAGCGGCAATCGCAATGGACGCAAAGCCCGCAACAGGGGCGATGGCAAACACGAACGAAGTCACCGAACTTCTGGTGGTGCCCTTGGAGAGCAGCTTGGCAAGGTCAATGTACGGCTGGATGACCGGGCTTCCAACCCTTCCCTGGAAGCGCGCCTTCACCTTGCGCATTATGCCTATCAGCAGGGGGGACAGCAGGAGCGCGAACGCAACCTGCAGGACTGCCATGATGGGGGTGAAAAATCCTTCAAGCATAGAATCACAAAATCGCATACGCCAATACTATGGCGAGCGTCAATATCAGGTACATCAGGTAATCGTTCAGCCTGCCCGTGTTGAATATCGCGGAGTGCGGGGCAATGTATTGGTAAGCGTTTGAAATCGGCGCGTAGATGTACCTGTCGAAAATGGCAGGGCCGTAGGAAGCCTGCTGCTCCAGCGGGTTGAGCCACGCGTCCAGCGCCTTGGTGACGGGCATTGCAAATCCCGATGCGGAGTATTGCATGTGCGGAGTCCCGTCCGGGAAGCCGCAGCCCCACGTCTCGCCGACATGGCTGTGCCTTTTCCCCGCCGCGCGCTGCAATAGCCAGGCAATCAGGGCAGAGCCGGCCAGGAGCAGGAACAGTACTGCCATGTTGGGCAGCGCGGCTGCCGCCGGGACGACCGCCTCGTACGCGCCCTTGAAGTGCAGGCTTTCCAGGATGCCTGACGATGCCTGCGCAAGCGTGGATGGGAATATTCCCGCCGCGATGCAGCCGAGCGCAAGGATTGCCATTCCGGCAAGCATCGCCCTTGGCGCCTCGTGCGGGTGCTCGGCGTGCTTTGTGCGCGGCTGCCCGAGGAAAGGTATCCCGAACGCCTTCACGAACGCGCCCACCGCAAGCGCGCTTGTCAGGGCAAGGGCGAGGACGGCGATTGCCAGCGTGAGCGAGGTGAAGTTGAAGCTCCCGGCTCCGGGGGCGATTCCGCCCAGCATCGCCTGGAAAGTGAGCATCTCGCTTGCAAACCCGTTCAGGGGCGGGATTGCCGCGATGGATGCCGCGCCAAGGAAAAACAACACGGCCGTGAACGGCATGTGCTTTGCCAGGCCGCCAAGCTCGTCAATGTTCCTCTCGTGCGTGGCGTGGATTATGCTGCCTGCGCCGAGGAAGAGCAGGCTCTTGAAAATCGCATGGTTGAGTGTATGGTAGAGCGCCGCGAAAAGCGCGAGCGCTGCAAGCGCGGGCTGGTGCGCCCACGAGAAAAGCACAGATGCGCCGATGCCTATGAATATGATGCCGATGTTCTCTATGCTGTGGTAGGCGAGCAGCCTCTTGATGTCGTGTTCAAGGAGCGAATAGAGCACGCCGAAGATTGAGGAAACCATCCCGAGCGCAAGTATGAGCAGGCCCCACCAAAGCTCTGCGCCGTTGGCAACCCCCAGGAAATCGAAAAGCACGCGCACGATGCCGTATATCGCCGTCTTGAGCATCACGCCCGACATCAGCGCCGAGATGTTGCTTGGCGCCTGCGGGTGCGCAAGGGGCAGCCAGATGTGGAGCGGTATGATGCCGCATTTCGAGCCAAAGCCGAAAAGCGCAAGCAGGAAAATCGCGCCTGCAAGGAAGGGCGAGTAGGATGCAAGGTGGAAGGACGCAAAGTCCATGGAGCCTGAGCCGGACGCCAGCACGAGGAACATCAGGGTGAGCGCAACCGCCCCGACGTGGGCGATGAGCAGGTAGATGAAGCCGGCGGACTGCACGCTCTTTTCCTTGTGCTCATAGGTCACGAGGAAGTACGAGCTTAGCGCCATGATTTCCCAAAGCACCAGGAAGAGCAGGGCGTTCTGCGCCGATGCCACGAGAAGCATGGACAGGACGAAAATGTTGTAGAGGAAGCCGAAGCGCCCGAGGCTGTACCCTTTCCTGGCATATTCCCCGACGTAGCTCATCGAATATATTGACGTGGCGATTCCCACGAATGCGATGAAGGCGACGAAAAAGCCGGAGAGCGCGTCCATGCTTATGGAAAGCGAGCCGACATAGTCAAGCGAGGCAAGCGTGATGGCGCCCGTTTCTGCCCCCAAAAGGGCGGACACTCCCGCCGCCATCGCAAAGAGGCTGCCTATGAGCGCGAACCCGAAACCAACAGCCGTGCAAAGGCCCGGCTTGCGCGAAAGGAGAAGCGACAGCAGCGCCCCGGCGATGAAACATGCGATGGAGATTGGCAGTGCATTTAGGGATAGAAATTCTAGTGTCATCCAAGTCACCATACGCCCTACGCCTAAGGCTTATGTAATTAACATCATTAGGAAAAGCTATATAAAGGGTGCTTAAGCCCGGGCCGGCGCACCCATTTCCATCCGAGTGGGGCCTTGTTCTGTTTTCACTTTGGCTGTGCCAAACGCCTGCATGCGGCTTTTTTAATCCTTTTCTGGGATATATAGTATATAATCTGTGTGGGCAGGCTAATCTGGATAAAACCAGGCCAGCCTGGATTAATTTGCCATGCAAAAGGTGAACTGATGGAAAACGGCACCGTGCAAAATGAAAATGGCGGCGGCAACGCGGCGCAACCCAATATCAGGAAGGTCGAGCTCCACATAGTGGTGGGCTGCGCCGACGCGAGGGACGTCTCGGCGGCTTTCTACCGTGCGCTTGATGAGCAGCGCGAGGAGGAGCTGAAGGAGGGGACGCTGGTCGACTTCCAGAGGATGTCGGTTGCAGGCACCTTTGTGACGTCGGGCATCATAGACGAGATAAAATCCCACATCCAGGAAAAGATGCGCGAATATTTCCCATACTACAAGGCAGGCATCCCAATTGACATCTTCGTGCACCTGACCGCGCACGGCAACGTGATGCTGAAAAAGGGCAGGTTGCACTCGACCCGGAGCTATCATGACATCGAGGTGGAGGACGCGCTTTTCAACTGCGGAATGATTCACGCGCAGGAAGTCGCGCTGGAAATGGAGGGCATGCTGCTTGCCAAGAGGGCGGTCCTCGAATACGGGCTTCGCGGCAAGCGCCACCAGATAAGGATAGAGACAGAGGAGGACGTCGAGACCCTGATGCGGGATGCATATGGCCACAACGGGACAATCGCGGGCAACTGGGTGAAAAGCATAGTGAACCTGTGCACGCACGCATACGAGCAGAAGAAAATACTCCGCCAGTCCCTTGACGCCGACCCCACGTTCGAGAACCTCAAGATAACGCTGACTGCGGGCGTGAAGAATTACCACACGAACGAATATTACAGGGTGGACGGCAACACGCACCTCAACACGTTCCTTGACCTCGTGTATGACAAGGTGAGGAAAAGCGGGCATGTCCAGGACGACTCCCACACCAAGAAGCAGGCCCCTGCGCTCGGGATGTTCCACCATTCATCCATACAGCAGGCGCGCGCGCTCGGCATGAAATACTTTTTCGGCATGGACAAGTACAACGTCGGGCAGGTGTTCGCGATAGGGAGCATGAACGTGCCCGATTACTTCAAGACGTTCGGCCCGTACAAGAACGCCGGCTTTTTCTACGGCGTGAAGCATCTTGGCCTCCGCACATGGATTGTGATGGGCAGGGACCTCAAGGAAGCCGAGAAGATGCAGGAGCGCATACTCAACGACCCGCTCATGGGCTATTTCAGGAAGGAATTCGACGTCAAGCTTGTCGCCATGGACAAGGACGGCAAGCGGCTGGCATAGCCCGCGCGGGGCAGTTTCCAGCCATCAACCCGCCCCTTTTTTATTCCCCCTCCACACCAGCTTAGTCGCTGAAGGTCATGTCCATGGAAGAAAAGACGAAACTCAAGTACGAACTGAAGAAGCAGCTCGCGCACCTCAAGGCAATGAAGGGGAGCGGCACCGAGCTCATCTCGGTCTACATCCCCTCGGAGCAGGCGATACACGAGACCTCTAACAAATTGCGCGGCGAGGCGGGGCAGGCGTCCAACATCAAGAGCAAGAGCACAAGGAAGAACGTCGTTGACGCGCTTGAAAGGCTTCTCCACCACCTCAAAAGCTACGGCAACGTCGCCCCGAAGTCCGGCGTGGCGATTTTCTGCGGGAACGTTTCAGAAAATCCGGCAAAGGTGGACATCGAGCTTTTCACAATCTATCCCCCCGACCCGATATCCGTGCAGATTTACCGCTGCGACTCGCGCTTTTTCCTAGAGCCCCTGGAGCGCACGCTGGAAGTGAAGGACTCCTACGGCATCGTCGTGCTCGACGGCAGGGAGTGCACGTTTGCTGAGCTGCGCGGCACCAACACCCGCATACTCCACAGGCTCAACTCGACTGCGCATGCGAAAATCCGCAAAGGCGGGCAGTCGGCGCGCAGGTACGAGCGCCTCATCGAGGAATCCATCGAGCTTTACTACAAGCGCATCGGCGAATGCATGGACCGCTATTTCGTGAACACGGTGAAGGGCGTGATTGTCGGCGGCCCCGGGCCCGCGAAGTTCGACTTCGTGAAAATGTCCCCGTTCAACTACCAGATAAAAATAATGGGCGTGGTGGACACCGGCTACACAGACGAGTACGGCGTGCGCGAGGTCATGGCGAAGTCAACCGACATCCTCGCGGAGCAGCAGGCGATACAGGAGCGCGTGATTATCGAGAGGTTCATAAAGGAGGTGGTGGCGGGCGGGCTTGCCACCTACGGGGAGAAAGAGGTGCGCGCCGCGCTCGAGTCCAAGCAGGCCTCCCAGCTCCTCATTTCCGAGGGCATAACCTACAAGCGCGCAAAGCTTGTGGACACCACCACGGGCGAGGCGCAAAATGTCACCTCGAAAAACCCGTTCGACCTTCAGGAGAAGATAAAGGCAATCGGCGGCACCGTCAAGGTGGAATCCGAAATCTCCCTGGTGGACGACCTCATCGAGCTTGCGGACAAGCAGGGCATTGACATCTTCGTGGTCTCGCCAGACACCGCGGAAGGCGCGCAGTTCCTCGGCAGCTTCTATGGGATAGGGGCGTTCCTAAGGTACAAGTAATCGGCCGGCGCGTCATGCGATGCAAATAATAGTTAGTTATATAAGGGGCTTCTTTCAGGAAAATAGACGGCAGGATAGGTCGGGAGGGTAGGGGCCTCCCTTATCGCAAACCCCCTTTGGCGAGACCGAATGTCCGGTGATGGACGTTTTGCGCAAGCAAAACGGACACGCATTTTCCGCGAGGAAAATGCGCGTGTTTTGGACGGGAGCGGATAAGCCCGTGCCTTAAGCGTCGACGTTTTGCCTTTCCGGACGGTTCATAGTGCCAATCGGGTCAGGCCGGAAGGAGCAGCCCTACGCATTCTGTCCCGTGCTGGGAAGATACAAGACTGAGCAGCGGTGCGTATACTGCCTGTTCCTCCCAAGGCCCGCCGGAAATCCTGCCACAATTTATCATCCTTGCTGGCGCTGCTTTTGGAAAAGGGAAGAAAAAAAAGAAAACAAATAAAGAAAATAAAAAAGGAGAAACAGGCGCGCTTACTGCACCTGGAGCGTGGTTCCATACGCCCCTAGCGCTGCAATGGCTGCTACGCCGACAAAAACGAGCAGGAGCGCCATTATAATGAACAGGGGGACCACCAGCACCACAATCGCCCTCAGCTGTGAAAGCGAATGCACCGCGCTTATCATGCGGTATTGGCTCACTATTCCGTATAACGTAACTGCGAGCCCAAGCAGGCTGAATATCCAGCCAATCATGGGGATTATCTGCAGGACGTTGAAGGGCGCCATCATGAGTATCACGCCTCCGCTCACAAGCGCCATGCAATATGCCTGTTCCGTGAAGCTGCCCTTGCCGCCCAGCAACTTTGCCACTATGAAGTACAGTGCCGACATGGCAAATCCGCCGATCACGCACGCTATCGGGTATGCAATCAGCATCACGATTGCCACTGTGACAGTGAACGAAATCCCGGTGCGCAGTGAAAACGCAAGCATAAGCGCTATTACGATTACCAAGACCGCTGCCTGCACAAGCCCGGCAAGAGCAAATGTGGCGGCTGTGCTTCCAAGTTTTGCATTTTTCTTTTCCTTCCCGCAGGCCTGGTACGGGTGGAAGTATGCGTACAGCCACGTCTTGAACCGCCCGATGCCCAGCGAGCCTGCCGCGCCCATTGCGGCTCCCTCCACCTGTGCAAGCGAGTCATTCCCGCTCTCTATCTTCTCCTGCTTGGCAGGACGCGCCTTTTTTTTCACAGCCATCAAAACACCCCGTTTTCATCAGTTTCTAAAAACAATATTGGCCACCGCATCCAATGCCAAAATCAGCACGACTGCAATCGCCATCGCGCCAGATGCCTTCATGGCGGAAAGCCCGTGGGCTTTTTTCGCCACCAGGTAATACGCGTATACCGAGTACAGCAGCACTGCGATGCAAATCAAGAGCACCGGCAGGCTCACAATCACCGCCGCAAGCGAGGCAACTGTCCCTGCAAACACGGAATCGCGCAGGATGAAGGATGGCGTGAAAATGGCGAACGCAATGCACATCAATGCGAGAAGCAGCGTGTTGCTGCCGCAAAGCACAAGCGCCATCGAGTTCGCCTGCTTCACATAAGTCCCCTTCCCGCCCAGGATGCGCGATGGCACGAAGACGGCGGCAAATGCAACCAGCGCCATGAGCGTGCTTACAATCGGGCTTACCACGAGCGAGCCAATCGCGATTTGGGCGACATCCGGGCTTTTCTGCAGCCCCATCGCCAGCAAATCCTCAGCCGAGAGGATTGACGTGAATGCGAGCATGAACAGGAAGAAAATCAGGGAGTAGGCGATGTAAAAAAGCAGGAGATTCCCGGCAAGCCCGACCAAAGTGGCGTCATTCTCCACTTTTTCATAGGTTTCCTCGGGGTGGAAAAATCCGGCGAGCCAGAGCCTTATCCTGCCCGATGGCAATGGCGCCGCTGCGGCATTCACAATCTGTTCGAATTTTTCCGCCAAGCCATAGGCTTTCCCTTTCCAGCCGCCTTTGTCCTTTTGGGGCGTTGTGGCTGCGACGCTGGATTTTGACTTTTTTCCCATGGAAAATCCGCCTACTTCGGGTATTTTTCAGCATAGCATTTTGCGCAGTAGTTGTGCGTGTAGCCCTCGCCGTCCAGCTTCTGCTTCTGGTTTTCGCGCGTAAGCTCGGCCTTGCACACTTCACATGAAAGGTAGTTGTTGTACATTTTCACACCTGGTTTTCGGGCAATTGGCCCGACAATTCGCCAAACCGTGCAAACGCGCGGTTTTCCCTTTCGGGTATTATCCGGCAAAGGAATAAAAGCCTGCGTCATTCCTAAAAGGGCGGGCAAGACAATCAGCTGGGGTCGCATAGCCCGGTCCAGTGCGGCAGGTTGCTAACCTGTTGTGGGGAAACCTACTCGGGAGTTCAATCCCAAGCCCCCTTTCTTAGAAAGAAAGGGGTCTAGGGTTTACCCCCCAAAGAACGGCGAACGTGTTTGGGGCGTAAATCATTGGGGAACCAATCTCCCCCCCGGCGATTTTTTTCTTTTTCATTCCCCTTGGCGGAAGCATAACACATAGGTGCATTTATAAACACTATTATTTATACCTCGTCCATCACGCCGCCAGGGGAAGCGCGGGGCGGGGCGCCCAAGGCGTTTTTATCGTTTTCCCCGCCAATGTCAAAAGGTGCATCCATGAAGCTCAAGCTCATTGCATTCGCGCTCCTTGCGTCAGCCGCGATGCTTCTCTGCTCGACAAGCATCCTCTTCTCCGTGCAAAACGCGGTTTCGCAGCTCTGTGTGAGCCTGAAGTCCATGCTTCCGGTAGTGGCGATGATGATGCTGGTGCTTGCCGGCGTGATATACGCCGCGGGGCAGATACTCGGCGCGGAGACGCGCGCACGTGCGAACGTATGGGCGACTGCATGCCTTACGGGCGCGCTCATCGCCATCCTCATAGTGGTGGTCGCGCAGCCGGTGCTGCAGATGATTTACGCCGACCAGGGGATAATTTCCTGCGAAGGCTACTAGCCAACTAGCCAAGTTGCGCTTGTGCCCAAGCCAGTGCTTTTTTTTCTTCCCATTTGGCTTTGCCGAATTTCAGGCCAAGCCACCAGCCGCTTTCCCTTCTTATTGGGCTGCGCCCGATTCAGCCAAAGCCTCAGCCGAGACTTTGCCTTCCTTTGCAAAAGAAGATATCTTTTCCGCAAGCTCCCCGACCTTCAGGCGCACCTGCTTCCCGTCGTTCCTGAAGCGCAATGTAACAGTGCCGTCCTTGAGCGTGTCGTAATCCACCGTTACGCAGTAGGGCACGCCTATCTCGTCCGCGCGCGCGTAGCGCTTGCCGATGCTCCCCGATTCCTGGCAATATACAGTGAGCCCGCCCTCGCGCAGCAGCGCCTCCACCTCGCGCGCCTTCTCCTCCATCCCGTCCTTCCGCATGAGCGGGAAAATCCAGGCGTGGTAAGGCGCGATTGCGGGCGGGAAGTCAAACCACTCCCAATCCTTCCCCGGGCTTTTTTCCCTGAAGGCATGCTCCAGCACGCACCAGAACATCCTGTCCACGCCCATGGAAGGCTCGACGACGTGCGGAACCACTTTCCTCTTTTCCTCCTCCACGAACACCGACAGGTCGGCGCCGGAAGCCTTTGCGTGCGAGGCAAGGTCGTAATCTGTCCTGTAAGCCGTGCCCGTCGTCTCAATCCACCCGTACGACGTCTCCACTACCAGGTCAATGTTGCCGCGCGAATAGTGCGGCGTGTCGTTTTTCGGGATTTTCCTGAAGCGGAATTTCCCGCGCTGGATGCCCGCCGCAAGGTAAAGCTGCTCCTGCTTCCAGAGGAAATACGCCATTATCCCGTTGGGCACAACCCCCTCCGACAGGGACTGCTCAAGCGAAAGCTCGCGCACTGAGCCGTCCTCCATCTCGAAGACGAGCTTCTCGTTTTTCAGGCTTTCGAATTTCTGGTGCGACTGCTTTTCGGGGTTGAAGAAATATTCCAGCTCCATCTGGGTGAATTCCCTCATGCGCACCAATCCCTGGCGCGGGGAAATCTCGTTCCTAAAAGAGCGGCCCACCTGCCCGATGCCGATGGGGAGCCTACTGCCGTAATTCCTCACAATCCGCGAAAAATCGAGGAAAATCCCCTGCGCGGTCTCCGGGCGGCAGTATGCCACGCGCTCGTCCCCTGCGCCAATCGCCGTCCTGAACATCATGTTGAAGCGCCCGACCTCGCCAAGCTCTCCCTTGTCGTTCGGGCACGTTATCCTGTATTTCCTGATTGCATCCGAAATCTCCTGCGAGGGCATGCCGTCCGATTTTGCCCCGGACGCGGCGAATTCCGGGTTTTCGGCGACAAGGTGGTCCGCCCTGAAGCGCGAGCCGCATTTCTTGCACGAGACGATGGGGTCTGAGAAGTTCTCCGCGTGCCCCGACGCCTTGAGCACCGCCTCGGGGAGAACGACGGACGTCTCAATCTCGTGGAACCCCTCCTTTTGCAGCATGTCGCTTCTCCAGAGGTTTTCAAGCCTGTGCTTTATCGCGCAGCCGACAGGCCCGTAATCGTAAAAGCCCGCCGGCGAGCCGTATATCTCTGACGACGGGATGACAAAGGAGCGCCTGATTGCAACGTCCATCAGCC
Source organism: Candidatus Micrarchaeia archaeon (assembly GCA_041663445.1). Taxonomy (GTDB): domain Archaea; phylum Micrarchaeota; class Micrarchaeia; order Anstonellales; family Anstonellaceae; genus UBA10161. Next base: position 112,952 of record JBAYMR010000001.1, on the reverse strand, counting down.
TCTCTGCCTTGGGAAATGATTGTTCCTTGCCCTTCATGGATGTTTTCTTGCCGCGAAGCTCTATAAACGTTTTGAGGATAATACCTCGGGAGCAAATTATCGGAGATGGTATCATGTCACCAATGCAATCGCGCGACGAGTTTTTCAAGAGGGCAAAAAAGAAGGTAACAATCGCGGTCTCATCCCGCGACAATCTTCTCATACAGTCCGTCTCGGCGGTGGACGAGCTCAACAAGAGCTCGAACCTGCTGTTCGAGAGGCTCACCGAATGGTACGGCATGCACTTCCCGGAATTCCGCACGCCCGACAACGCAAAGTACGTGGAAGGCGTGCTTGCGATTGACAGGATGGCGCCGGACATGGCAAAGCTCACGCCGGTCTTCGGCCCGCAGGCGCAGTCCATCGCGGACAAGGCGCGCGCATCCATGGGCACGGTGCTGTCGGAAGAAGACATCCTGCAGGCACGCTCGCTCGCGCTCCAGGTGAAGGCGATGTGGGCGCTACGGGACGGCATAGAGGCTTACGAGGCGAAAATCGCGCGCGAGATTTGCCCCAACATGTCGCACCTCGCAGGCCCGGAGCTTGCGGCAAAGCTCGTGGCGCAGTCCGGAGGGTTGCAGAGGATGGCGATGTTCCCGGCAAGCACCATCCAGGTGCTCGGCGCCGAGAAGGCGCTGTTCAAGCACCTGAAGTCGGGCAGCCGGCCGCCCAAGCACGGGCTCATTTTCCAGCACCCTGCCATCGGCATGGCGCCGAAGAAAGTGCGGGGGAAGATTTCCCGCGCGCTTGCCGCCAAGCTGACGATTGCGGCGAAGGCGGATGCGCTTTCGCACAATTTCATCGCGGAAAAGCTCAAGGTGCAGTTCGAGGCCCAGGTGAAGCGCATAATGGCAAGGCAAGGCGCAGTCGAGGCAGGGAAGCCGCAGGGCAACAGCAGGGATTTCCAGCAAAGGCGGCACTGATTCATTGCCAGTTGGGCGATACCCGCCGCTTGCGGCGGGACCCAACTGGCAACATTTCGACCGAATGGCGATGATACCCCGCCGCTTGCGGCGGGCGCCTTCGGTCGAATTCATTGCCGGCTGCCAGCGCGCTGCCATGCAATGTTTTTCGCAAACGCACGCCCGGCGTGCAATGCGCAACGGGCAGGTGGCGCGCAGCCGCACGCAAAGCCAGGCGCGCCACGCATCCGCAAAGGCGTAGAATCCAGTTGAGGTTTTCACATGAAGCTTCTTGCACTCTCCGACCTCCATGCCAGCGAGGATTTGCTTGACCGCCTGCGCGCGATAGCGTCCCGCAAAAAATACGACGCGGTGCTTTTCTGCGGCGACATCACCGACCGCGGGCCTGTTTCATACGCAAAGGAGGCGCTCTCCCTTTTCCCGCGCGCATTCGCGGTGCACGGCAACATGGACACCCCCGACGTGGCCGCTTGCATGCGCGAAATGGGCGTTCTCGTGCACGGCAGGAAGGTGAAGCTTGGCGACTGGAACCTGGTCGGCCTGGGCGGCTCAAACCCAACCCCGTTTGGCACCCCTTCCGAGTACAGCGAGGAGGAAATAGCATCCGCCCTTGCGCGCGCGGGCGTGGACGAGTTTTCAATAGTGCTTTCCCATCCGCCGCCCTACGGGCTTTTTGACGAGGTGGGGAACGGCATGCACGTGGGCAGCAAGGCGGTGCGGAAGATGGTGGAAGAAAAACGCCCCATACTCCTCATCTGCGGGCACGTGCACGAGCACGAGGGCAGGGAAATACTCGGCGAGACGCTTGTGGTGAAGCTCGGGCCTGCTGAAAAGATGCGCGGCGCGGAAATAACCATAGGGGAAAGCATAGACGTGGAGTTCATCACCCTTTGAAGTGGTTCCTTGGCTTTGGAAAATGGAACGGGCGCGGCTGGCAGCTCAACAATCTTTTCCATCAGGCGCGCGAGGAAGGCGGACATGGACGCAATCGAGGAAATGACCTCGGTGCTTTTCCCCAATGCCATTTTCAGGAACCTGCCCGACGACGTGTTTTTCATAGCCGAGCGCAGCGGCATGCCCATAGGCTTTTGCCACCTGCGCATGCGCGAGGACAGGTGCTACATCTCCGGCCTCGGCGTGCTTGCGCACTACCGCGAGCACGGGTTCGGCACCGCCCTGATGCGCGAGGCCCTTTCCTACGCCGACAGGCACGGCGCGCGCATGACGTACCTCAAGGTGCGCGCGCTCAACACGGCCTCCGGCCTCTATCTCTCGCTCGGCTTTTTCGAGAAAAGGATGGGCGCGACTCTCCTGCTCGTGAGGAAGCGCCCAAGCTGAGCCGAGCACGGCCAGCGCCATTTTTTTCCCGCCCCGGCTTTTTTCTCTCGCCTCCCGCGCAATTTTTCTGCAGAGCCCCGCCTTGGCGCCGCATGCGGCACATTTTTATCCTTTGCATCCCCTGAATGCGCCATGGAAAAGCCGATTGAAAACGCAGGCGCCCTCCGCGACATCGCAATCACGCTGGACACCTACGACGACATATTCTCGGACTTCGACCCGCGCCCCTATTCCCAGCGCGAGATGTCCGAGGACTTCCTGAAGGAGATGAGCCGCCGCTACATGGAAAGCAAGCACGGCGGGTTCGAGGTGCACTTCACCATCCCTTCAGCCGAGCGCGACCTGAAGGCCGAGGCGCTCATAAAAAAGAGGCTGCGCGAGCAGTTCGCATTCATGGTTAGGCGCGAATCGGACGCAATAAAAAAGACAAAAACCAGGGGATATTTTTACATGCTCGTGGGGTTCCTCATACTGCTTCTCGACACGTACTTCTATTTCTACCTGACCTATGAAAGCATCTTCTACCATGTCATCACGATATTGCTGGTCCCTGCCGGATGGTATGGCATGTTCACTGGCATTGGCAAGGTGATAGACGAGCCTGCCGACGCAGTGGAGAGGAAAAAGCTGCACGAGAAGTTCGAGCATGCGGACTTTTCCTTCATGTCCGACGACCTTGAGTGAGCGGGCGCCTGTCCCATCATGTCTGGTTAGCCTGAACTGTTGAGGGCTCGAACCCCGACACTATCCCTTCAATCTCCTGGCCTGTTTTTGCCGCGTTGAGCCTTTTCCTTGCCTCTTTCACGCCGTTGAAGCCCGTGACCCATTCGATTGCCTGCGCGCGCATCCTCTTGGGCGTTGCAACCTCGTATTTCTGGGCGAGCGAGCAGTATTCCAGGAACGATGCGCGCTTTTCGCCCCAAAGCGTTTCTTTGTATCTCCCCTTTTCCAGCAAATCGTTCGCCTGCGAAAAAATGTGCGGGTTGCCCAGTGCCGCCGACGCAATCATCACCGCATCGCAGCCCGTCTCGTCAAGGAACCGCACTGCCTTTTCAGGGGTGGACGCGCCGCCATTGCCAATCACCGGGATGCCCACCGCCCCCTTGACCTCGCGCAGCGCTTCCCAGCCGCCCTGCCTTTTCCTCCCCTCTGTCGCAGTCCTCCAGTGCACCGTGATGCCCGACACTCCGGCGCTTTCCAGCATTTTTGCAAGCTCCACTGCGCTGTCGCTTTTCCACCCCGCCCGTATCTTTGCGGTCACAGGGATTTCCGAGCGCTCCACGCACGCCTCGGCAATCGCGCGCATCCTCTCCGGGCTTTTCAAAAGCGCGCTTCCCGCGCCCGCGCGGATTACGCTCCCTGCCGGGCAGCCGAAGTTGATGTCTATGCACGAGGCAAACAGCTCCCCGCCCTGCACGCGCGCGCTTATTGTTGCCGCAGCCTTTCCCATCGCCTCGGGCGTTGCGCCGAATATCTGTATGCCGACGGGCATCTCCTCATTGCACGTCCGGAGAAGCGCGCCGGTATTCTTCCCGTCCCGGCTGATGGCTTCTGCATTTGCAAACTCGGTGAAGCACATCGCCGCGCCCGCGCGCCTGCAAAGAAGCCTGAACGCAATGTCGGTGTATGCCGCCATGGGGCCAAGCACGAATTTCCCGCGCAATTCCGAGTTTCCGTATTTCATGTTTGCACCAAAACGAGATATGATTGCAAAATGGGGGAATCGAGATTTGAACTCGAATCACTAGGTCCCAAACCTAGTAGCATACCAGGTTAGCCCATTCCCCCGTCATCTGTTAGTGGGGTGCCAAACGTTAATTAAAGTTGCCGCTGAAGCTGCTTTGATTGCCATGCCCAACCGCACACTTTCCAAGCTGCGCAATTTCAGGCTTGGCCCGGAATGGAAGAAGAAAACGGGCCAGCTCAACTCCAAGCTGTCCGAGTTCTCGCGCCTGTTCGAGTCGAAAAAATACCCTACCCCCGACGAGCTTTTCTTCGAGATAGAGGACTTGCCTTCCATGGGCAAGGAATACTGGTTCCTGCATTTCTGCGCCCCGCCGCGCGAGGAGCAGGTGATACTCACCATGGGGCGCTCGGTTGACCCGGTGCTCGTGAACGGCGTCGCCGTGCCCGAGGGGAACGCGCAGCAGGGCGTGGTGTGCGCCGCAGTCTGCTGGCTGCAGTCCTCCAATGGCAAGCAGGTGATATTCGATTCATCCGCGCGCGTGCGGCTGGAAAAGGGCAGGGAGAAAAACCTGCTTGAGGCGAGGGACGGGGGAAGCAAAATCACGATATCGGGAAAATATCCCCATTTCGACGTGGAGCTTGTGAAGGGCGGGAAGAAGATTTTCACCGCGCGCGCCTACCACCCGTCGGAGGGCAAGCACCATGAAATGGTGCACATACTCGCAAATCCCGTTGCCCCGCGCTTCGGCGCGGCGATGATAAACTACTATTTCGAGTTTGACGGCGTGCTTGAGGGCAAGAAACTGTCCGGCAAGGCGTATTTGCAGAAAGTGGTGGCGACCATGCCGCTTGCCCCGTGGAACTGGGTGCGGCTGCAGTTCGGCAACGGCGCGGCTCTTGACGTTTTCACGGGCAAGCCGTTTGGCAACAGCTCGGGCCTTCGCTTTGCCTCGAACTATTATTTCGAGATACACGGCAGGCGGGTGAAGCTCCACAGCCTGTCCATCCAGACGTACCTTGAAGGGGAAAGGAAAATCTGGGTGCTTTCAGGCAAGAACTTCTTCTGCGCAATGGAGACCTACGCGCTCCAGCCGTTCGTGATGCGCCAGAAGACCACCTTCCGCTACGACGAATACCTCGTGCGCGTGAAATCGTTCGCGTTGCGCGAAGGCGGGCGCGAATATACGCTGTCCGACCTTGGCGGCGGAGTGGGGCTTGCGGAGGATGCGAGCGGGTATTTGTTCTAACATGTGCGTGTCTATTCTGTTAATGGGAGATTATCCATACATTTTTATATCTTTTGACACATAATTAAAACATGAATATACAAACCAAAAAAGAGCTGTTCGTGGTGCATGGAGGGGAGAAAACCTCTGCGCATATGGGTGGCAAAGCCTATAATTTATTCAATGGTCACGAACATCTGCTCCGCGCCGACTTCCAGCTTATGGTAAGGCAAATATTATCCATACCTTTTGTCAATGAATTCCTGCAACGCTGCGGCGCATCTGATGCTTGGGCAAAAGGGGCGACTTATGTTGAAATGTGCGCCTTAATCGACAAAGGGAAATTCAGCCGCGGCGAACTTGCAGTTTTTGAGTTGATATGTCGTGCGTTTGGGGACGAGCCTGCGCTGGCAGTACGTTCATCAGCGCATGGTGATGCAAAAGGAACTGGCGCATACAAATCATTTTTCTTTATGAATCGCCTTGATTCTGTTGAGTATTTTGTCAAAGAAGTCATCAAGAGCCATTATTCTTCGGACGCTGTGCGTTTCCGTGCCAACACTGGATTTCCCGATGGAATTGCAATAATGGTGGAACCGCTTGTAGCCGAGAAAGTATTTACGACGCTGGGCAGCGCCTATGCTCCAAGGCTTTCTGGCCTTGCTCAAACTTATAGTCTATGGGGCGATACAGTTCCCACCGTGACTGCTTTTCAAGGCTTGGCTGACTTGAAAGATATGGATGCTGGCCTGGCTGTCGAGGTATTTGATAGGTTGACGACCATACGTGAATTAATCTACGGCTGCAATTCCGCACAGCGCTTTATTTATGACACTGCCAATGAACGCGATCTCTCCCCCAAAAGCTTCTTTCTAGGCGCAAGGCTACTTCTTGAAAACAATACGATTGTCACGGCGCTACCAATTTGGAATCACAAGGTAGATTTTTACCACACTAGTTTGACTATGGACAAACTTTATTGCTCCCTCGAAAAATACATGCAAATTACTGGAACAGCGGAGGATCTTGAATGGGCATTGCGTGCTGAAAATGAAAAGCCAGTATTTTTCATCAACCAGGTCTCTGTCAAGGACTCTTTCCATCTCTCAATCGACACGTCCATGATAAACGGAAAAGTGCTGGCTTATTCAGCATTTGTGCAGGGTTCTGGTGATGACGATGCACCCGTAATCGTGCACATATTCGATAAAGAAGGCTGGGAGCGGATATCCAAAATCAACAGGGTGCACAGGCACTTCATTTTGTTGATTGATAGCGATGTTTTAGGCAAGAGTTGGGGTGGTGAACTAGTCTACTCGTTGAAATCCCTTTCTCATGTGAAAGCGATAGGATTTACTAATAAGTCTAACCACGACTGGCTTCAATCTGGTGAAATTTTTATCGACACAAAATTCGGTCACAATCTTGGTCTTCTAGAAGCATCTGGAAAATACATTGCTGCGTTCGGGGAATTTGACTGGGACACGATTGCAGGCAAACGAATGGAAGAAGATGGGTATGCGATATATAATGTTCATACGACTTTCCTTTGTAGCCAGCATGACAATCGGGCGTTGCTTTTTGTAGATGAATAGCGGTTGCTTGGTTTTCACCTTCTTTTTAGTGTTTTTCCCTGTTCTTTAGTGTGCAAAATCCGCTCCCCTCTTATAAATGTTGCTTCCGCATGCACTGCCGTGGGAGAACGGGCTGCGCGCGCGGCTGTCTGAAAATTCCCGGCTGGAGTTTCAATGGCGCACAGGATAGAAACCGGCTACCTGCCAGAATTTATAGACCCTGCAGGCGATGCTGTACTCCGCAGGATAAAGTCCGACCTGGGCATTGCCGACGCAAAATCCGTGCGCGTGCTGGACGTTTACACGATTGATGACGACTTGCCCGAAGCAGAGCTTGCGCGCGTGGGCGCGGAGCTTCTCTGCGACCCAATAAACCAATCCTTCTCAGTTGACAGGCCGCTTTTCCTCCCCCCGAAGTTTTCCGTCGCCATCGCAGTCTCGTTCCGCCCGGGCGTGAAGGACAACGTGGGCGGCACGGCGCGCGAGGCGATGGAGGAGCTGCTCGGGAAAAAGCTTTCCGGCGCGGTGTATTCCAGCAGGCACTACCTGATAGCGGGCAAGATGGCGAAGCAGGAAGGCGAAAAGGCCGCGCGCGAACTTTTGGCAAACGAGCTTATCCAGCGCTTCGAGGTGAAGACGGCGCAGGAATTCGGGGCTGCCGGGTTTTCCGCGGACGTCCCGCGCGTGGGCGCGATGGGCGGGGGCAAGGTGGCGGACATTGACCTCAACGTACCCGACAAGCGCCTCGTAGAGATTTCGCGCGAGCGGCTGCTTGCGCTCTCGCTCGAGGAAATGAAGAGAATCAAGGCATATTACATGGACCCTGCTGTCGCCGAGGAGCGCAGGAAGGCGGGCCTCATGCCCGTGCCAACCGACGTGGAGCTTGAGGCGCTCGGGCAGACGTGGTCCGAGCACTGCAAGCACAAGATATTCAACGCGAAAATCACGCTGACCGAGGGCAGGAAAAAGAAAGTCGTGGATTCCATCTTCAAGACGTACATAAAGGGCGCCACGACCAGGCTTGCCAGGAAAAGGAAATGGCTGCTCTCGGTCTTCTCGGACAACGCAGGCGTGTTCGAATTCGTCCCCGGCTGGAGCGTGGCGATGAAGGTGGAGACGCACAACTCCCCGTCCGCGCTCGACCCGTACGGCGGCGCGCTCACGGGCATACTTGGCGTGAACCGCGACATCCTCGGCTGCGGCATGGGCGCGCGCCCGATTTTCAACACCGATGTCTTCTGCTTCGCAGACCCGCACTATCAGGGGGAAATCCCGCCGCGCCTGTTCCACCCGCGCCGCGTGCTTGAAGGCGTGAGGGCGGGCGTGGCTGCTGGCGGCAACGCCTCCGGCATCCCGACAGTGAACGGCTCGCTTTACTTTGACGGGCGGTACCTCGGGAAGCCGCTGGTCTACTGCGGCACGGGCGGGATGATGCCCTCACTGCTTCCTGACGGGAGGAAAACGCACGAGAAGCGCGTGCTGCCCGGTGACAGGATATTCATGGTGGGCGGCAGGATTGGCAAGGACGGCATACACGGCGCCACGTTCTCAAGCCAGGAGATGAACGAAGGCTCGCCTGTTTCCGCCGTCCAGCTCGGCGACCCCTACACGCAGAAAAAAGTGGTGGACTTCGTGCTCGAGGCGCGCGACCTGGGCCTCTACAACGCGATAACCGACGATGGCGCGGGCGGGCTATCGTCCTCTGTCGGCGAGATGGCCGAGATGAGCGGGGGGTGCAGCGTGCACCTTGACCGCGCGCCGCTCAAATACCCCGGGCTTGACCCGTGGGAGATTTTCGTTTCCGAGTCGCAGGAGCGGATGACCATTGCGGTTCCGCCCGGCAAGGCAGGGGAGTTTGTCTCGCTTGCGCGCCTGCGCGACGTGGAGGTTTCCGACCTCGGGGAGTTCAACGCCTCCGGCTTCCTGCGCGTGATGTACGGCGCAAGGGTTGTCGCATTCCTTTCCATGCAGTTCCTGCACAAGGGCGTGCCGCAGCTGCAGCTTGAGGCCGAGCTCCGCACGCTGAAGCTGTCCGAGCCTGCCCTCCCTGAAAACCAGAACCTCGGCGCGGTGCTCATCTCGCTGCTTTCCCGCCCGAACATCTGCTCCAAGGAATACATAATCAGGCAGTACGACCACGAGGTGCAGGGCAGCTCGGTGATAAAGCCGTTGTGCGGCGTGAAAGCCGACGGGCCTTCCGATGCCGGAGTGGTCGCGCCATTGCTTGGCAGGAAGGAAGGCCTGGTGGTGTCGAACGGGATATGCGCGCGCTATTCCGACATTGACGCATACCAGATGGCCGCGAACGCCGTTGACGAGGCGGTGAGGAACTATGTTTCCGCCGGAGGCTCGCTTGACAGGCTCACGCTCCTTGACAATTTCTGCTGGTGCGACCCGATAGCGTCCCCTGACAATCCCGACGGGCGGCACAGGCTCGCCCAGCTCGTTGCCTCATGCCGCGGGCTCTACGACGCCTGCCTTGCATACGGCGCGCCGCTCATCTCCGGCAAGGACAGCATGAAAAACGACTACAAGCACGGCAGGTGGAGGATATCCGTCCCGCCAACCCTCCTCATTTCCGCAGTGGGCAGGACGGACGACGTTTCACTCTCGCAGACAACCGACTTCAAGTCGCAAGGCGATGCCATTTACGTCCTGGGAACCACGCGCGCGGAGCTGGGCGCCTCGGAATATTACGCCATGCGCAATTCAACCGGCACAATCGTGCCGTGCGTGGACTTCAGGAGGAATTTCGCGCTTTACAGGAAGCTTGAGTCCGCGATAAAGCGCGGCCTGGTGTCCTCGTGCCACGACTGCTCCGAGGGCGGGCTGGCGGTGGCGCTTGCCGAATGCTGCATCGGCGGCAATGTCGGCGCGGACGTCTCGTTCCCGAAAGCCAAGCTCACCCCGGTGCAGCTCCTGTTCTCGGAAAGCGCAGGCAGGTTCGTGGTGTCCGTGAAAAGGAAGGACGAGCGCGCGTTTGCCGCGCTCATGCGCGGCGCGGCGTGCGAGCGCGTGGGCGAGGTGAAGGGCGGCGAGCTTAAGGTGTCCGTCAACGGCAGGCAGGAAGTGGAGGCCTCGGTAGGCGCGCTCGCATCGGCATGGAAAGTGACAATGGACTGGTAATCATATGGCATCAGGGAAAACAGCGGGCAGGGGAACTGCAAGGAAAAAAGCCAAGCCCCCAGCGAAGAAAAAAACCAAAGTGGCAGTGAAGAAGATGGCGGGCGGGGCGGCGAATAAAAAAGCCAAGCCCTCGGCGAAAAATATGGCGGCCAAACGGCGCGCGCAGAAAAAGACGGTGAAGATGATGGCGGCAAAAGCAAAGGCAAGGGCGGCAAATGCGAAAAAGCCATCCGGGGCGGGCGCTGCGAAAAAGCCGGCCAGTGCCCCTGCGAAACAAAGGCGCACTGCAGCCGTGCATGCTTTGCCGTCCGCAGCGGAAAAGCGCAGGCCGCGCTGCATCGTGCTCGCCGGCTTTGGCCTGAATGCCGAGGCTGAGCTTGCGCACGCATTCTGCCTTGCAGGGGCCGATGCGAAGATAGTGCACTTCTCGGACATTTCATCGGGCAGGGAAAAGCTGTCCCACTACGAGATATTCGCAATACCCGGCGGCTGGTCGTTCGGCGATGACATCGCTGGCGGGCGCGTGCTTTCCAACAAGCTCAAGAGCACGTTCCGGGCGCAGTTCGACGAGTTCGTGTCATCCGGCAAGCCAATGCTCGGCGTGTGCAACGGGTTCCAGACACTGGTGAAGCTTGGCGCGCTGCCGAACCTGTCCGGCTCGTCTTCCCAGGAGTCCACGCTCACGTTCAACAAGAGCGGCAGGTTCGAGGACCGCTGGGTCTACCTCAAGCCGCAAAAGTCGGTGTGCAAATACTTCGAGGGCGTATCATTCATCCAGTGCCCTGTCAGGCACGGCGAGGGGCAGTTCGTTCCGCGCGACTCCGAGCTTCTTGCCTCGCTCAAGAGGCAGGGCATGGTGGCGCTGCGCTACACCGATGAAAAGATGTCCGACTCCCCAGGCTACCCTGCCAACCCGAACGGCTCACCTTATGACATCGCGGGCATCTGCGACAGGACGGGCAAGATTCTGGGGCTCATGCCCCACCCCGAATGCAGCATGTACAGGACGCAGTTCCCGCGCTTCACTGCGGGAATCTCCTACGAGAAAAACAGCCTGCGCTTCTTCCAGAACATCGTGAAAGCGGCGGAAGAATACGTGCGCTAGGGCGCGCCAATCACGTTTTCCAGCTTTACCTGCCCCCACATTTCGCTCGGGAACATTTTCTTCGCAGCCGCCCGCATCTTGTTGAATATTTTTTCCAGCGTGCCGTCCTGCTGCGCCTGAGCGGCGTTCCAGACGTTCTCCCCCTCAAGCAGCATAGAATAGTCGCACCTGATTGCCTTTTTGCCCTCGGCAAAATTCCTTGCGAAGAAGCTGAAGCTGTAATTGCCATGCTTTGTCTGCACGCTTCCCTTCAGGAGTTCAGCCGCGCCGCCAATAATCGCGATGTCAACCCCGCCGGTTGCGTCATATGCCTGCAGCCCGTTGAGGTGCCCGCATATGTCGTGGTAGTCTTTTGACGCCGACCACATCCAGAACGCCCCCTTCGAGGCGAATTCCACGCCTTCCACCGTAGCCACGCAGTAGGTGCGGCATTCATGGATTTCCCCGATTTTCGAAATCCCGCGCTTGGAAAATGCGGTTGCATTCCCGCCACCAAGCCTGATTGCCGAGATGATTTGCGGCCCCTCCGCCACGACCATGCCAAAGCCCGCGCCCCTATCCTTGCAGGCCCCTGCCAGCCATGCGCTGCCATCCCCTGCCTTGCCCTCGCGCAGCCGGGGCATCTTTTTCATCACCTTGTGGAACGAATCAAGCGCCGCGTCCCCTGCCGATTCCTTGTCGTTCACCATCCCTTTCCTTACTATACTTGGGGCATTGACCATTTAAGCACCTTCATTCTGGCATCTGCGACGCACGCCTTAGTTCTTTCCGGCCTTGCTCAGCTCCACAAACGGAGTTATCGGAGTCCCTGGCTTAAGCACTCTGGAGATGAATGCCCAGTCTACTCGTGCCCTGTCGGAATCAATTGCGTTCCATACGCCGGCAGCCTCTTTGTCGTCAACTCCCTTGTAGAATATGTGCCCTTTTCTCGGGCTGTCTTTCCTTCCGTCGTCCATCTGCCCGGCGGCAATCCAGTATATCCGTTCGCCTTCCTTCAGCGGCGGTTCCTTGTCCAGTATCTTCCCTATGAAAGCTGAAACCCTCAGCCTCCCGTCATCGTTGGATTTCGCCATCACCAGGTACCTGTTCCCTGAAACCTTGAATGCCATCGGCAGGGTTTTTTCTAGCGGTTTTGTTTCAAGCGTCGCCATCTTTTCACCTGAATCGTTTCCTGTTGCGAAGCCTTTTTAAATATAGTTTTATTTAGTGAGAAATCGGGTAAAAAAATAAAAACTCTCAGTGGGTGATGTGCTGATTTTCTTCTGAGAAATTACCTTTATATAGCCCAGAAGACAGAATAGATGCATGCACGTCAAGACGGCTCATTTCAGGCAAAAAACAGGTCATGTCTCCAGAGTGGGCGCTGCTATCTTCCTTACAGGTGCTTTTTTACTTACTTCGGGCATATTTACCAAGGTATATTCGCAGAACAAAGGAACAAAAAAAGGGGGTGACACCGTGCTGTTGATGCAAACCGGGGCTTTCAAGTCAATAGAACAGGCGAAGAAAGACACGACAAAGACGATGGACACTATCCCTAAACTGGTAATTCCAGATGTAAGGACGCTTGAACATTACATGCCGTATTCCAATTCGCTAAGTGACAAGACATTTTCAGAGAAAAAACCAGAGCTAGGCGCTTTCCGTGCTGCTTGGCTGGATGCAGAAAACTACACTCCGCCTTTCGGTCTGTCTGGTAGAGTCCTCAATTCATATTCCAAGGAAGATAGGGTGGAACTTGAGCGCCGCTGGGAGAATGCAAAGAACGAATTGCGTGTTGCTTTTCTCAGCGACAAGGGCGCAACCCCATCGAACGCCTTCAAAATCCACACACCAGCGGAAGTGAAGGCATTGCTTGAAGAATGGCAGGAACTCAAGCATCTGAGAAACCAGAAAGTAACTGAACCAGTCCCAAGATAGCGCCCTCTAGTGCTCAGTGGGTACTCCCGCTGCCTCGGTTATCAAACCATCAATCATTTTCTTGACTTCTGGAGGCAGCCCAGGGGCCTTTATATACTCCTGCAAAAGCTTCAAAGCCTCTGAGGTTTTGCCCTCCTTGTTCATGATTGACAGCAGCGTTTCGTAGAGTTCTGGCTTGAATGGTGCTGCCTTGATTGCCTTGACAACCATCTGTTCTGCGATTAGATATCCTTCCGAGTTCAGGCTCTCGCGTAGCACTTTTGCCCCCTCGTTCAACACGAATGAACTGACGTCTGGTAGTTCGAGCGCTTCTTTGAAATATGCGTAGCAATCGCTGTGGAGTTCAATGCCTTTCGCTGTTTTCTTTGTGCCATCCTCCGATTTCCCGCTTGCGGATAGTGGCGTGCTCCAGTTTATCAGATTGCTGCCCTGTCCATAGTAAAGGATGCCCATCCTAACAAGCGCATCCCCATAGTTGCAGCCGCTCTCTTTTCCAATCTCGATTGCTCCATTGAGGGCTTTCTTTGCATCCTCAAATTTATTGTCTATGTCCTGGTAAATCGCCACTACCTTGTCGTATTCATCGAGTTTCATGAGTGCATCGATCTGCTTCTCGGAGTTTTTGCCAATATCTTTAGCTTCCTTTGCAAGAGTCGCCCCATTGTTTGTGTAATAGTAGGCAAGCAGCCCCGTGAAACCGTCATAGAGGCGCAATTCCATTACCTCGATTTTCTTTTCTTCCCTGCTCTCGTTCATGTGTCCAAGGAATTTGTCTCTGAACTTGTCGTTTTTCGCATCAATCTCATTTTCCTTATGTCCTAACGGCGTTGTAGATGTGTTGAAAGTCAAATCGACAAGGAATATCTTTGCCCTCTTTCCGCCAACCTTGTTGAGGACGACGGGAAAGACATTTGCATGCGCCCCGATTTCATTGTTCTTTGGGTCGTAATAGTCAACAACTGCCAGCTTTATGTCTTTTACATGCAGCCTGCCTTCGCCATCCAGGCGGTTTGCGCAAGCTATGTACAAGAACGAGAAGTCATCACAGTCTCCCTTCAGAGAAGATAATGTTTCCGCAGCTATTTTCAACTCGGCGCTCCCAGAATATGTAAACCCAAGTTCCTTTCCCTCATCGGTGTGGGGAGAGAATATGTGTCGCAGCACATTGATTTTCCTGCCTTGTGAAAGCTTGTCGAAATTCTTCCCATATATGTGCTCCGCTGTTTTATCCATAATCTTGTTCAGCACTTTCCATTGCCCATCTGTCAACTGATTGGGCTTCATGCCTGCCAGCACCTCATTTGTGACACAAAGTTCATTTCTATCAGTTTCGGTCAAGTCGAATATGGGCGTGACTGCTGGAACTGCCTTTCCACCTTCTTCGCTCTGCACGACCTGCGGCATCTTTTCCTCAATTTGCATTACTTTGGGCGTTCGCTCCTCATATCTTCCAGTCACAATATGGAACTTGTCACCAACATCCTCTAGCCAGATGGCAATGGGCGCTCCCTCCTTTCTCAGAAGGTCATTGGCATCGCAGGCTGCCTTACGATAGGTCTCCCTCATTTCCCATTCGTGTCCTTTTTTTATCGGGATTGGAAATGAGCTTAATATCTGAAGACTTTCGTGCTTGGATGATTGAAGTTCGCTTTTCAACTTCTCAATAAGAAGGTTGACATCCTGCTTCGCCTGAAGCGCTGTCTGCCGTGCATCAAACACATCTGCTGTGGCAGACGTCTGTCTCTGCACAGGGTCAATCTGAACCATACCTGGAGTAGGCATGCTCAACTATCGCGGCTGCTGTATATAAAGAATTGTTCAAAGTGTATTACGTCGTTGAGGTGTTAAAAGTAAAAAAAGAAAATTCGCAGTCGTGATGCCTCACAACCTGTTTCATTTTTTCTGAAGAAAAAATAAAACGCTCCCATCGGGATTTGAACCCGAGTTAGAGCCTTTCTCAGGAAAAATTTCCGTGAACGCTTTTCGATACGTCGAAAAGGGCCATGAGAGGGCTCCGTCCTTGACCGGGTTGTCCGGCTCGCGCCGGTGCACAATTGCACCGAAGTCAGCCACTAGACTATGGGAGCGCGTTAGCGCTTCCAGGCAGGGGACTGATTCCCCTGGATGGGAGCGCAAGGGAGATAAGCAGGGAAAGCAATAAAAAAGCGCCCTCAGGCCATTTTTGGCAGCGGATGCGCATTTTGCAGGCTCCGGCGCTCGCTTTAAATATTGAAGTGTGCATAAGTGGTGCAGGTGGTATGATGTTCGTTTTCCAAATGATGAAAGAGCACGCCGTGAAGAAGAAAACTGAGAACCCTCTGCTGAACCAGAAAATCTCCCTCACGCTGCAGGCGAACACCGGGCTTCTGGTCGGCAAGCGTGTTGACAACTGGAGCGAAGGGAGCAAGAGGAGCGACGTAGTGAAATATCTCGAAATTCTCAAGTCGCTGGACACGTCCCTGGCTGCATATTCTCCCAAGCCTTCCGAGCGCGCGGCGCTTGCCAAAGTCCGCTTAGAGGTTCACCGCCAGATTGACGCGCTCAGCCTCAGCCTCACACGGGAGATCGTCGGCACTTACGTTGCCCCGCTGAGCAAGAACGAGAACGGGTCTTTCAGCCTTCAACTTGACAACGGGCACATGTCGGTGGACTTCGCCTTCAGCAAAGGCGTGCCTGCCGTCAAGGGCGTCAAGTAGGAATAAACATCGGCTTTTTCCATGCCGCCTAGGGCGGCACTGTTTGCACTATGCCTATTTTCAATGGGCTCGCGCGGGATCCAGAAGGGTTGCGGCCCTTCTGTCTCCCCAACTTCTGCGGAAGTTGGCGATCGTAGTCGTGCTGATGACGACTTCGCACCGAATGCTTCTCATTCGATGCTCGAACCGCGAATCTTCTTTATCTTAAGGGGGTGAAGGGGAAATCAAGGAAAAACCGCGAGGGGGCGGCAGCCCCCTGTGAGGTTTGTCTAATGGGCTCGCGCGGGATCGAACCGCGAATCTCTGCTGTGTGAGAGCAGCGTGTTAACCATTCCACCACGAGCCCATGCCGGACATTTTTCTATGAATATAGAAATATAAAGCTTCTTCGTCAGAGGTGGACTATGGACAAGAAGGAGCTGCGCGCGCAATTCGGGCGCGACTGGGAAAAGCACTACAAGGTGGGCGCGCTTGTCGAGCGCGGGTACACCCGCCAGCAGTGCGCGAAATGCAAGCGGCACTTCTGGTCTGTCGAGGCGCGCGAAATATGCTCGGACGCGTCCTGCATGGGCTACAAGTTCATCGGCAAGAAGATGGCGAAAAACCCGCTCGGGTACGTGGAGACGTGGAAAAGGATAGAGGAATATTTCACGAAGAACGGGCATGCGTCCATCGAATCGTTCCCGACCGTGGCGCGCTGGCGCGACGACCTGTACTTCTCAATAGCTTCGATAAACGACTTCCAGCCCTACGTGGTCTCGGGCGAGCTTGACCCGCCGGCCAACCCGCTCGTGGTGCCGCAGCAGTGCATACGCTTCCCGGACATCTCTAACGTTGGCGTCACGGGCAGGCACTACACGAACTTCGTCATGGTGGGCCAGCACGCCTTCAACACGAAGAAAACAGGCAACTTCTACTGGAAGGACGAGGCGATACGCCACGACATCGGCTACTTGTCGCACCTCGGCATTGACGAGAAGAACATCGTTTTCCTCGAGGACGTCTGGATGGGCGGGGGCAACTTCGGCCCGTGCATAGAGTATTTTGCGGACGGGCTCGAGCTTGGCAACTGCGTGTTCATGCAGTACGAGAACACGCCGGACGGCGGCAGCCGCGAGCTTTCCACCAAAGTGATTGATATGGGCGCTGGGCTTGAGAGGCTGTCGTGGATAACTCACGCCTCGCCCGTCAGCTATGACATTGTCTTCGGCGATGCGGTTTCCATGATACAGGAAAAAGCGGGGATACGCGTGGACCAGAAGCTGTTCCTCGAATACTCCAAGCTTTCAGGCTCGCTGGACATTGACGACGTTGCCGACATCGGCGCGGAAAAGGCGTCTGTTGCGAAAAAGCTCGGCATGTCCGCAGATGAGATGCAATCCACATTCGCGCCCCTCCACGCGGCCTACGCATGCGCCGACCACCTCAAGACAATCCTGTTCACTTCGACGGACGGCATGCTGCCGTCGAACTCCGGCGGCGGCTACAACCTGCGCATGATACTGCGCCGCGTGTTCGGCTTCGACGGCGAGTTCTCGCTTTCGCTTGATTACGCTGGCGTGCTTGAGGCGCACGCGCGCCACCTGCGCGATTTTGCGCCCAAGCTCAAGGAAGGCGTGCCGACGGCAATCGCGGTGATAGGCGAGGAGAGGAAGAAATACGCCGCCAGCAAGGAAAAGGGCAGGGGCAAGGTGGCGTCGCTCCTGTCGCGCGGCAAGCCAATCGGCGTTGAGGAGCTCAAGAAGCTCTACGAGTCCGACGGCATCCCGCCCGAACTAGTCTCCGAGCTTGGCAAGGAGAAGGGCGCCAAGGTGAACGTGCCCGAGAACTTCTACACCCTCATGGAGAAAAGCGGGGAAACCGGCGAGCCGGTTGAAAAGAAAATTGACGTTGCCGGGCACGAGAGGACGAAAACGCTGTTCTATGATTCAGTCGAGGAATTCGACGCGAAAGTGCTTGCCGTGAAGGGCAAGTACGTCATCCTCGATTCCACCGCGTTCTACCCGGAGGGCGGCGGGCAGATTTACGACGTCGGCACGCTCAACGGAATCAAGGTGAAAAACACCCAGAAGGAAAAGGGCGTGGTCCTGCACGAGGTGGAAAGGCCCGCCGAATTCTCCGCAGGCATGGGCGTGCATGGCAAGGTGGACGGGGAAAGGCGCAGGCAGGTTACAAGGCACCACACCGCGATACACCTGCTCAACGCCTGCGCGCGGCAAGTGCTCGGCCCGCACATCTGGCAGGCAGGCTCATACAAGGACGAGCACAAGGCGCAAATCGACCTGACGCACTACAAAAAGATAACGTGGGACGAGCTTGAGAGAATCGAGCAGCTTGCAAACAGGTACGTGCTTGAGGGCCTGCCAGTGGTTACGGAAATACTCGGCAGGACTGAAGCCGAGCAGAAATACGGCTTCAGGCTGTATCAGGGCGGGGCAGTGCCCGGCAAGGTGCTGCGCGTGGTTTCAATCGGCGATATAGACCACGAGGCGTGCGGCGGCACTCACAATTATATCAAAAGCACCGGCGAGCTTGAGCTTGTGAAGATTGTCAGGCGCGAGGGGGTGCAGGACGGGGTGGAACGAGTGGTCATCAAATGCGGCCCTGAGGCCGTCAAGCACATCCAGGAGCGCGAAAGGCTGCTGCGCGAGGCTGCCGAAGCCTTGGCAGTGCCCGAGGACCAGCTCAAGCCAGCCATAATGCGGTTCTTCAACGAATGGAAGGAGCGCGGCAAGGAAGTGGAGAAGCTGCAGGCGCTCCTTGCGCAGCAAATCAGCGAAACAGAGGCTGCGAAGGCAAAGGCAGCCGGCAAGAACGTGGTCGAGCTGCTCAACGCCCCCTACACGCAAAAGCTTGCAGAGGAAATCTGCGCAAAGCTTTCCGCGCAGAATCTCGCGGCGGTGGTTTCGGTAGCGGACGGCTTCATTGCCGCAGCCGCGCCCAAGGGAAGCGGCATGAACGCGGTTGAGCTTCTCAAGTCGCACGGTGGGAAGGGCGGCGGGAACGAGGCGTTTGCCCGCGGCAAGGTCGTGTAGGCGCGCGGCAAGTTTGCAAGGGGAAAAACAATACGAGCAAGGCGGCTTCGGGCAAGCAGCGCATGGCAAGGCTCAGTAGAACATCTCGGGCTTCTTCAGGAATTCAATGTCCGCAACGTTCTTCACGGCCTCAAGCAGCCCCTTCCTGAACGGCGCGTAGGCGCCGAAGGCGGATGAGAACTCGGGCGCGCGGAGCTGGCGGAGTTCAAAGTCGCCGCCGTAGTTCCTGTTCTTCACAAGCTTGCCGTCGCTCATTTCATAATAGCAGCCGCCGCGCAGGCGGAGGAATTGGGAGTAGTCCGCGTCAAAGTCGGACGAGACCAGGTTGCCCAGCACCAATTCGCGCTTGCCAGCGTTTATCGTGACATGCCCGTATCCCGGCGGGATGAGGAGGCACTCGCCCTTTTTCGCCGAAAGCAGCACGGCATCCTGCACGCCAAGCTGCGTCACTTTCTGCAATAGGAAATGCGCCTCGCCGGAGAGAACTTCATAAACTTCCGGCCACGGCGTGCCCTTGGGCGAGCGCGGATGGACGTGCCCCAGCGTCTTGTTCCTCTCCCCCGCAAGGTCAAGCGAAAGTATCCTCGTGACGTCGTAGCGGATTTTCCCGAAGTGCGCGACATCGCGGTACATGTAGTATGTCGGCGAATCCGCCTCAAGGCCCGTGTCTTTTTTCGGCGTTGCAAGCACCGGCGTCATTTCCAGGAGCTTGC
Organism: Candidatus Micrarchaeia archaeon; assembly: GCA_041663445.1. GTDB lineage: Archaea > Micrarchaeota > Micrarchaeia > Anstonellales > Anstonellaceae > UBA10161. Next base: position 93,571 of record JBAYMR010000001.1, on the reverse strand, counting down.
GCACGGACGGCTTGATTTTCCTCCCTGAGAATTCCAACGAGTCGTTGTCGAATTTCCATTCCATAATAATTACCGTTGCGGATTTTACTTTTTCCTTGCATTTCCCATCATCTTTCCAAAAGGCAGCCGCCCCTTCCCGCTCTTCAGGCGCGCGAAATCCTCCTTCATGGGCACGGCGCCGCCCATGCCCGCGCCTTCATGCCGTGTCATCTTCTCCTTCTTCAGCTTCTCGGCAACTATGTAAAGGTAGGTGGAAAACTCCTTCAGGTCAATGTCGTGCTCCTCCATCGCCTCCTCGCAGCGCTGCAGCAGCCTGACAACGTCAACCAGGAGCTTCGGGTCAATCCTCCCCTCTTTCGTGCCCCTGCTTATCCTTTCCATCAGTATGAGGCGGGACATCTGGAGCTCCTTGACAAGCTTGCGCACCTTCGTCCTCTTTTCCTCGGTGCGCACCTGGAAGTCGGTGGAAAGCTGCACCACGGATTCCCATGAGACGTCTCCCAGGTTCTGGCTGACCTGCGCCGGAAGCGAGTAGCGCGCGGAAAATGGAAGCTCGTTTGCCTGAGGCATATATCTCGCAATGAATTCTCGGCTCCTGTTTAAAAGGTATAATGCGGAAAAAATGGCATGGCAGATGACGAAGCCGGAACAGTGGTCTCCACCCTGGAGGGCCCGACAACAATCGCATTCTCATTCGTGATACTGTCCCAAAAAGTGCGCAAGGGGCAGTTTGTCAAGGTGCAATCCCCGTCCGGATTCGTGCTGGCGTCCGTGACCGAAATCACGCGCGCGAACCGCTATTTCGAGCGCGCGGAATCCGTCGCGGAATACGAGCGCAACCTTCCGCTTTCCCAGTCATTCCCTACCGGCGAGTGGGAATACGCAGTGGCAAACGCGCGCGTGCACGGCGTGTTCGAGGGGGAAAACATCTCGCGCTCCACGTACCCTGTCGCGCCCGGAAGCAAGGTGGTGCTTGCCGAGGACGCGCTTCTCAAGAAATTCCTGCTGCTTGACGACAACGGGCTGATGCTTGGAAACCTCCAGCACCATTCCCTGCCAGCGAAAATCTCCATGGGCAGGCTGCTCCAGAAGCACCTTGCAATACTGGCGATGTCCGGCAGCGGAAAGTCTTATTTCACATCGGTGCTCATCGAGGAATTGCTTGACCGCAAGCCGGAGGACGGCAGGATGGCCGTCGTGGTGCTTGACAGCCACGGGGAATACGTGGGCTTCCGCCAGACGCAATATTCCAAGAGCACGAATGTCGTCGGCGCGAAGAAATTCAGGATTGCTTTCAGGAAAATCACGCCTTCCATGCTTGCAGAGTGGGCGCCGGAGATTTCCTCCACGCAGATGCGCGAGCTTGCCCCCATAATGGAGGCGCTGAGGAAGGAAAGCAAGGAAAAGCACGAGGCATACACGCTTGAGGATTTGATTTCGCGCGTGGAAACCGAGATGGCCGACAAGAAAAAGGACAACGTGAAGCGCCCTCTCCTTGCCTGGCTTTCCGAGCTCCGCTCGCTCCGCCTGTTCGGCGCAACCGACTCCCCAAAGCTGGAGGATGTCGTGTCGCCCGGGAAGCTCACCGTGTTCGACCTTTCCGAAATAGACCACTCCAAGAAAAAGCAGCTCATCGTCTCGTACCTGTGCAGGCGGCTTTTCAAATTGCGGAAAAAGGAGAAAATCCCGCCATTCGTCCTCGTGGTGGAGGAGGCGCACAACTATGCGCCGGAGAAGGCGGAAAAGCGCCATGCGCTTGCCAAGGGGCCGATAATCACGATTGCGCGCGAGGGAAGGAAATTCGGCGCGTGCCTGTGCCTCATTTCCCAGAGGCCCGTTCAGCTTGCCACCACCGCGCTCGCGCAGTGCAATACAAACATCATCCTGAGGATTACCAACCCGTTCGACATTGACCACGTGGGCGAGTCGTGCGAGGGGATTGACAAGGCGATGCTGGATTCCATCACCACGCTGCGCGTGGGCGAGGCGCTTTTCGTGGGCGAGGCTGTAGGCTCGCCGGTGTTTGTCAAGATACGGAAGCGCAGGGTCGTTTTCTCAGCCAAGGGCAAAGACCTTGAGCTCATCGCGCGCAAGTTCGAGGAGGACAGCGTGAAGAAGAAAGAGGACGTGGAAGCGTTCCTGTAGGCCGGATGGCTGGCGCGGAAAAGGAAGGCGCAGACGGCTGCGGGCGGCGAAGCGGGCGCAAATGGCGGGCGCGGTTATGCTTGGCCAGGATGCAAGCCGGGGTGTTCTCATGGCAAAACCAGTCAACGAGGTCCGCAAGGACATCATAGGCAGGCGCGTGGTGATAACCGCGGTGCGCGGGGCAAGGCCGTACGATTATCCGCCGAGGGAGCGCCCTGTAAAGGCTGCCGTCCCGGGCAAGTGTTTCTTCTGCCCCGGGAACGAAAGCCTCACGCCCACCGAGATTGACAGGATTGAAAAGGGCGGCAAGTGGGAAGTGCGCTGCTTCCCCAACAAGTTCCCGGCATTCTGCGCCGGCAGCAAGAAGGCTTATGGCAGGCATGAAATCATCGTGGAGACGCCGGAGCACCAAAAGGCGCTCTCGGAGCTTGGCGAGGAAAACCTTTTCGATTACCTTTCCATGGTGAAGCGCAGGATGGCGGATGCCAGGCGCGACCCGAAGCTCGCCTACACCATCGTGTTCAAGAACGAGGGCGAGGCTGCCGGGGCCTCGCTTGAGCATTCGCACACCCAGCTGGTGGGCATGCCGTTCGTGCCCGACTATGTCAGGAAGCTTGCGAAGAAGGCGGGCAAGGTCGCCGCGATGAAGAGAAAGCCGCTCAAGAACGTGTTTGCGCAGAATGCGCACTTCATTGCATTCTGCCCGTCAGCGCCGCGCTACCATTTCGAGACGTGGATTTCCCCCGTGGCTGACGCAAATTCCCTTCACGAGCTTTCCGGCGAACAGCTGCGCTCGCTCGCGTCCATCCTCAAGTCCGTGCTCGCCGCGCTTGACGCTGCGACGTGCTTTGGCCCATACAATCTCGTCTTCCATTCCTGCCCGCACGCGGGCGGAGCCTTCCCGTTCCACATCGAGGTGGCCTCGCGCCTGTCCATCTGGGCGGGCTTTGAGCTTGGCACCGAAGTGGTGATGGTCTCGGAAATACCGAAAGAATCGGCCATGCTCCTGAAGGCAAAGCTTGCGGAAATCAAGGACAAAAATGCGGTTTCTTGACGTTTTTCGCCATCGCATCTGCACAAAAATGTGCACCTCCCCATTCTTTTTTAAATTGTTCCCTAATGGAAATAAGCGGGAGGCTTGACATGGTGTCAAACTGCAACAAATGCAATGTTACGGATTGCCATATGCCTAGCCCTATTTTTGGAAAGTATATTCTTCCATCTTGAAGACTGGCCTTTGTGACCTTGGCAAATTGCAGGGGCCTCTGGAAAAAAGAGAGCCGGGCAGAAGTTTTTCGGGCTGAGCCTGGCTTGCAATGACGAATATCGATTAGAAACGGGATTATGGCAAAAAAAAACGGTGAGGAAAAATGCTAAGATTCAAGGAAGTTGCGAAAAATGTCAGGAACGGCGTTCAGGAATTCTTCAGGGTCAAGACAAGGAAGGAGGACTTCAACTACCTTCCCATGAATTCGCGCCTGCCGCTTGCCCGCGTTCGCGCGGTGAACGTTTCGGCGCTAGTGGTCGGCAAGAAAACATTCCAGAGGTACGCTTATGGGCAGTAACAGGTTTGCGGTGCTCGCGCAGGGGTTTGAGCACCTGAGCTACCCTCTGGACCGGCACAATGCCGCGGAAGGGGCTTCCTTTGCCGAGCGGAGCGAGCAGTTCAGCTTCTCCCGCGCGCAGTCCGAGCCCCACGCGCAGATGGCGCTCGTTTGCTCAGAGGGGCTTTCCGAGCACACTGCGGAGCCGGTGGGCTACGTATGCGCACAGCAGGGCGAAATATTCGTGGTGTGCCGCTCCTGCGGCAGGAAAGGGAAGGCAATCGCGCGCGACGAGCGCAAGGCGTTTTCCGCTGCAGTCGTGAAAAGGCTTGCCGCCCTCCACACGCAGGGGTTTGGCTGCGGCGGGCTTTCCCCCGGGGCAGTGGAATTCTCGGGAAGGGAGGCAAAGCTCCTCAACCCCTCGCAGGTATTCGCCCTCCACGAAGGCGAGACCACGTTCTACGAGGCAGTCTCCACGCTCCGCGCGCTTGTCTCGTCCGGCATGTCGTCGGAGGCCGACTTGCCGCGCCTTGCATCAGCCTACCTTTCGCACTCGCCAGTCTGCAGGCACGAAATAGCGCAGCACCTGCGGAAAAAGGGGAATCGCGCCGCTCCGAAGGACGCGCTCGTGCAGTCGGCGATGAAAATAATACCTTTCTTCTAGCTATTATTCTCCCCATTCTGTCAGCGCCTGCTGAAAATCAGATTTTCTCCACTTTCGTGTCCTCTCCTTTGCTCTTGTCGCGCTCCAGCCTGAAAACCGAGCCCTCCGCAGCCTCGCCAAGCGCAGGGTCGTGCGTTATCACGAACGTCTGCTCCACGATGGAGGGTATCTTCTGGTTTATCGCCTCGGCCAGCAGGCCGACCGCCTCGGCGTCAAGGTTGTGCGTGGGCTCGTCAAGTATGAGCCAGCCTATGTCGGGCGTGAGCACGGTGGCAAACGCGATGCGGAGCGACAGGCAAAGGCACGCGCGCTCGCCTCCTGACGCCACGCTGTCCACCTCGCGCCAGCCATCCTTATGCATCAGGAGCCGGTAGTCCTTCTCGTCGGCCTCGAGCTTCACGGCGTCGTAATCCGCATATGGGTAAATCGCAGGCCAGACCTCTGCCAATGCCTCGTTTATCTCCCCGACAAGCGTGAAGCGGAGCTCGGATTGCGCCGCGGAGAGGCTGTTCCTGTAAATCATCATCTCCTGCGCGGCATCCGCAAATTTCCCCGCAAGCGCCGCCTTGCCTTTCATTTCGGCAAGCTCGGCTTCCAGCACCTCGCGGAGGCTCGACACAAGCTCCAGCCTCCTCTCCTCCCCTGAAAAATCAGACTCCACGCGCGCAAGCGAGACGGACAGCTCCTCCGCGGCTTTCCGCGCTGCCTCGTATTTCTCCTCGTCAAACATGAGCGAGGATTGCGCAGCGGACGCTTCCGCATGCTTTTTCTTCACGGCCTCAAGCTCGGAAAAGAGCTTCCCCGTGCGCACCGCCTCCTCATGCGTTTCCCTTGCGCCCTCAAGCAGCTTTTCAGTGCGCGCTATCCCTTCCTCTTCGGCATTTGCCGAGGCTTCAAGCAGGGCGGCCTGCTCCTGCGCGGACTTTTTCCTCGCTTCAAGCGCGGGGATGTCGGCTGCCTCGGCTTTCATGCGCTCCAATTGCGCAGTGCACAGCCGGATGTCGGCAATTGCGGCCTCAAGACTGGAAATCACGCCTTTCTTTTTTGAAATGTCAAGCGCGCAGGCTTTTGCCCTGGCTTCCCTCTCGGATGCGCCTGCCTTCTTTGCCTGCGACATCTCCTCCGCCTTCCCGTGCTCAAGCGCGGAATCGCAGACCGGGCATTTTGCGCCAGCCGTGTGCAGCGCGTGGGCAGCCTTCCCAAGCTCATCCGCCTCAGCCGCGAGCCGCGCGCGCTCGGACGACAGCTTCTCCGCATCCGTCTTGTGCGCCGCAAGCTCGGCTTCAATCTGGCGCTCCGTCTTCCCTCCCAGAAGCAAGGACAGCCGCCTCTCCATTTCCGCCCTTTTCCTTTCCTGCGCGGATGACAGCTCTATTGACTTTTGGACGACTGCCAAACCGCTTTTTGCAGCCGACAGCCTCTCCGCGAGCTTTTTTGCCGAAGATTTGCCCGAGGACAATTTTTCCTCAAGCGACTTCCTTTCCGACGCGAGCATTGCAATGCTCTCCTCGGGCAATCTCTGCCTGCCCTCGGCCTCGCGCGCCATCCTCTGCATGCTTCCGGACAGCAGGTCGCACTCGGTCTTCCTCTTCCTCCACTCGCTTCTCGCCTTTTCAAGCGCAGACAGCGCCGCCCCCGCATGCCTGCATTTTTCCACAAGCCCGATTTTCCTCTTGCCAAGCGCCGTGCACGATTCCGAAAGCTTTTTCTCGGCCTCGCGCTGCTCCTGCGCCTTTTTCGACTTCTCCTCGGCCTTTTTCGGGTCGGCATCCGCGCGCAGGAGGGCGGCCTGCTCGGACAGCTTCCCGGATGCGGACTGCGCAGCCTCGCGCGCGGTGTCAAAGTCCCCCAGCCCCAGCAGCCAGTCTATCTCGGTCTTCCGGTTCCTCGGCGTGAGCGAAAGCAGATGGTCCATCCTGTTCTGCTCGGAATAGATTGCGCGCGTGAAAAGCTCATAGTCCACGCCAAGCGCGTCCGTGACATAATCCGTCACCTGCTTCGCGCCCTTCTGCACAAGCTTCCCGTCGGCGCGGATTTCGGCCTCCGCGGTTTTCTTCCCCACCCTGCGAGTTATCCCGTATCTCTTCCCCTGCCGCTCGAACGCAAGCGACACCGAGGCATATTCCGCGCCCGAGGCGATGTTCACCACCGACTCCGTGGACTGGTCGCGCCTGCTCATTTTCGGGAAAGTCCCGTAAAGCGCAAAGCAAAGCGCGTCAAGCACGGACGACTTCCCCGCGCCCATCCTGCCCAGGAGCACGTTGGTCCCCTTGCCGAAGCTGAATGACGAGGAAGAATGGGATTTCCAGTTCTCAAGCGACAGTTCTGTAATCATGCGCGTCTCCCGGTCAATTCTATATCTGAAATGTTAAAATATCTCCTCAATGCTCGTGCAGCGCGCTTTGTAGCACTCGATGTGCTTGCGGTGGCGCATGAAGAAGCGGTCAGCCATCGCCTCGCCGCTGTCGTCCACGATTATCACGGACTTTGTTTTCGTGGGATAGGTGGAAAGGCGGCTTTTCTTCAGGTCGTAGTAGAACATGCGCTTTATCCTGTTGTAGTCCTTTAGCTTGGTTTTCAGGTCGTAGAAGTAAATTATCATGCTTTGCACCTGCGCGGCTGGGAAGTTGATGTAACTATAGGCACATCGCAAATAAAAAGCTACTGCGCGCCACATGCTTTCCTGATTGCCGACTCAACTACTAGGGTGCGCACGCCCTTCGCTTGAGCATTTCAGCCAAATCCAACCTTCTCACCAACAAGCCAGATTTTCTTTCCCGCTGCAACGGACTTGAAAAACGCGCCCCTCTCCTTAGCCTTTTGCGCATAATCCTTTTCGCCCCATAATATATAATTTATCTCCCTGCCTGTCCTTTTCTGCGCCTCAAACATCGCCTGCGAGAGCACGCCATCATCTGCCGTGCCAACCACCATGACGTCGACGTCCGAGCGCTCGCCAAATGCCCCGCCTGCCATGCTTCCGTAAATGAACGCGCGGCTGATGCCGTCCACTTTCAAAAGCCTGGCGCAAACCTCCCCAACAGCCCCGTCCGTTTTGAGGTACAGGTTCCTCAAATCTCCAAAAATAGGGCATTCCTTCCTCTGGTGATAGATGCAAATGTTCCCTTTCTTTTCCTTCCCCAACACGCCGAGCGCCACGAGCGCATCAAGCTCGCGCTTTGCCTGGGACGGCGCGGTGCCCGCCCTTCTTGCAATCTCCCGCAGATGCAGCCCGTCATGGAAAAGCGCCACGCCAATCACATTCACGGCGGTCCTTGATTTTATCAGCCTTTCAAGCATGTTATCCATTAAGTAACAAATGTTATATAAAGGATGACACCTGCAAAAGAAAAAAGAGCGAGGAAAAAGATAAAAATCCAAAAAGTACAAAACAAAAATCTACAGCCTGTCCACGGAAACGATTTCCACGCCCGAGACGTTGGCAATCTTGGCAGCCTTCGCCTCAAGCAGGTCCGAGCCGCCCACGCCGTCCTCGACGACAAATGTGAGCGAAAGCGCGACAATCCCGAACGCAACCGGCTGCTCCTCCATCTTGTATGGCTTGAGCGTCTCCGTGACATCCTTCCTCAGCTTGTCGAACTGGGCCATGTCGTCCGGCATTATCTTCATTACTACTGCAACCTGTCCCATCAAAACACCTCTAGGGGGCAAAAAGCGCGCTTACGGCCCGTTCTTCCCGCATGATTTGCACGTGTAGGGGAGCGAAATCTGCCTGCAGTGCTTGCAGCGCACAATCTTCTCGCCGCAGCTTGCGCACGGGAACTCCGAGTATTCCTTGGTCTGCTTTCCGCATGTAACGCAGTTTTTCAGCATAATCATTCACCTTGTATCCTTCGGTACGGGGTTAAGAGGCGATAGGGTTAAAAGAGTGCCTTTCCGCCACCGAAATCGCCTAAAACGTTTGCCGGCAATAGATGCTCGGTGGCACATTGGAAAATTTCAACATCGCGCCAATAGACGCGGCATGGAGGGGGCTGTGCAAGCTGCTTTTCGGCAGGGACGTGGGCGGGCTCCAGAAGTTCGAGCCCTACCTGAAGGAGGCGATGCTCCCCTACACCATCGCAAAGTCCGGCGTCTCGGGGAAGGACGTCTATCTCGGGCACCACCTCTACCCTTCCGGCGCGCGCTTCGTCTCTTCCGACGAGGTGCCTTCCCTCCCGCCCGCAGCATTTTCCATCAACGACATAAAGGACATTGACTCGCTTTTCCGCGCGGCGGGGGAGAACGTGGCGTACTGCGGCAACAAGGTGTTCGAGAAGAACATGAACACAAGGCTCGTGGACAACGCGATAAACTGCATTGACGTCTACTACTCCCACAACGTCAGGAACGTGAAAAAGGCGGCATACATCTCCCACGTGCGCGAGTCCGAGTGCGTCTTCGGCATCCCCGCGTTCCCCAAGATAAACTACTCCATCCGATGCCACGAGGGCATAAACGTGAACAGGCTTTTCGAGTCCTTCTACATCACGCACTCCTCCGACATGTACTATTCATTCAACTGCACCAATTGCCTGGACTGCATGTTTGCCTACAACCTGCGCGGCAGGAAGAACGTAATCGGCAACCTCGAGCTTCCCAAGGGCAAGTACCTCGCCCTCAAGAAAAAGCTCACATTGGAAATCGCGGACGAGCTTGACAAGGGAGGCCGCGCGCGCTCGATTTCCGACATTGCCCGCCTCGCAGCGAAGAAAGGCGGCGAGGACGGCGGCGTGGAATTCATCCCGACCCTTCCTGCGCCATCGGGAGTGGAAAAGGCATTTTCCGACGCCACGAAAATAGTGCTTGGGCAGGAAAGGAAGCCCATCGCCCCGTACGTGCCCTACCTCCAGGAAAGGGCGCTTCCTGTGAAGGTGGTGAAGGGGAAATTCGGCTCGCCTGCATCAAAGCCCGAGCTTCCGCTGGTGAAAGGCCTTCCCGCGTCCTGCCTCTGCTCGTTCGAGGAGGCCCTTTCGCAGAACAAGCCGCTCGCCAATGAGCAGCAGCTGCACTTGCCCCTCGTGGAATTGGAAAAAATAATCGCATCCAATTTCGCGCTCTCGCTTGACTTCGTGGACGGGCCGTGCCGGGATTACGTGAACGTTTCCCAGTGCATCTCGTCCAGCGAGGTCTATTCGAGCTGGGATTCCACCACGTCGCAAAAGTCCGCGTGCTCCACCGGCATCATCCAGTCCAAGTACATCTTCGGCGGCTACATGCGCATGCTCGACTCGGAATTCTGCATCAACTGCTACGACATGACCGAGTGCAAGCGCTGCTTCGAGATTGACAGCTCCAGCCGCTGCAGCGACTGCTATTTCTGCCACAACCTAGAAGGCTGCGAGGAGTGCATCCTCTGCTCCAATGTGAAGGGCATGCGCCATGCCGTGCTCAACAGGCAGCTTCCGCGCGAGGAATACGCGCGCGTAAAGAAGATGGTGCTTGGCTACGTGAATGCTGAAATAAGCGCGAAGAAGCGCTGCAGCCGCTCCATATTCTCGCTTGCCGCCAAGCCCTAGATTCCCGCCTGCTTCCTAAGCTCCGCGGCCTTGTCCGTTTTCTCCCAGGTGAACTCCGGCTCCTCGCGCCCGAAATGCCCGTAAGCCGACGTTTTCCTGTATATGGGGCGCAAAAGCTGCAGGTGCGAGATTATCTCCGCAGGCTTGAGGCCGAAGTTCTTCTCAACAAGCGCCTCTATCCTCTCATCCGGCACCTTGCCGGTGCCGAACGTGTCCACGTAAACCGACGTGGGCTTTGCAATGCCGATGCAGTATGAAATCTGCACCTCGCAGCGGCTGGCAAGCCCTGACGCCACCACGTTTTTCGCGATGTAGCGCGCCATGTACGCGCCCGACCTGTCCACCTTCGACGGGTCCTTTCCCGAGAAGCAGCCTCCGCCGTGCCTTCCCATGCCTCCATAGGTGTCCACGATGATTTTCCTGCCCGTGACGCCCGTGTCCCCCTCGGGGCCGCCCACCACGAAGATGCCCGTGCCGTTCACGAAATACTTCGTCTCAGGAGTGAACCACTTGCCGCACGCTGGCTTCACCACCTGCTCGATTATTTCCTTCTCTATCCTTTCCCTGGGGACGCCCGGGTCGTGCTGCGCAGCAACTACGACGGTAACAACGCGCTTCGGCTTCCCGTCAACGTATTCCACCGACACCTGGCTCTTGCCGTCGGGGCGGACCCATGGGAGGATTTTTTTCTTCCTCACTTCCGACAGGCGCCGCGTGATTGCATGCGCAAGCATGATGGGCAGGGGCATGAGCTGCGGCGTCTCGTCGCAGGCATACCCGAACATCATCCCCTGGTCCCCTGCGCCCTGCTCGTGCTCCTTGTTCCCGTCCACCCCTACCGAGATGTCCGGCGACTGCTCATGTATTGCGGTGAGCACCCCGCAGTCCTTGGAATCAAGCCCGTACTCGGGGTTGGTGTAGCCGATGTCCCGCAGCGTCTCGCGCACGGTTTTCTGGACGTCCACATACGTCCTGGTGGTCACTTCCCCCGCAACTATCACCGTGCCTGTCGTGACCAGCGTTTCCACAGCCACCCTGCCTTTGGGGTCCTTGCCCAAAATCGCGTCGAGTATGGCATCAGACACAGCATCGCAAATCTTGTCCGGATGCCCTTCCGTCACCGACTCTGAAGAGAATATTTTTGTTGCCATGGAGCCTCACCAAGAAGAATTTCCAAAAGCCCCGTTATAAACTGCGCTGCCTGTTTTATTCAAATGGGAATAATCCTCCAATGCGCCTCAATCGGCAAGCGCGCCAAGCACGGAGTTCTTCCGGCGGGCGTATTCGTTTATGCTGTCAACCAGCTCGAACGCGCCGCCGATTGAGACATTGCGCTTCCGTTCCTCCTCTTTCTTCGCCTTCTTCATCATCCCACCTTATTCCCACATAACGTGGGCAGGCGGTGCGTTTAAAGCTTGCGCTCCAGGTGCGACAAAAATGAAAAGACGCAAATTCATGTCAGGCAAGGCAGAGCGTTTCCACCATCATCTGCCCTGCCTTGCAGCCGCCGAACGGCGTTATTTCCCTTGCAAACGATGTGATTTTAGTCACCGTAACCGCCGCCCGGATGCGCTTTTCCGGGCAGCCATAATCCTTTCTCAATTCCCGCGCCAGGCCGTCTGCCGCCTCGATGGCCTTTTCCCGCGAGCCGTTCCCAAGCGGCACTTGCCGGAGGAGAGCCAGCCCCTTCTCCGCGGAGAATATCCTGTCCCGCCCTCCGTTCTTTTCCATCCCCTTCACAATGGCTTCCACTTTTGCCAGGTTCGTCATGGTTTTAACATTTCTCATATTCCCACCTTTTTCCCATTTTCCCATGTTAGTGGGCAAAGGGTTTATAAAACGTGCGCTAGGCTAGGCGCTAAACGGGCAAAAAAGCGAAGAAACAGAAAAAGTTATCTCACCAATTTCATCCTTGCCGCTCTTATGCTGTTGGTTGCGGTCTCCTGCTTTCTATTTGGGAAAGACCCGCTTTTGACCTGATTTTCAAGGGCACTGAAGATGCCTGTGCTAGTTGAGTATGGGAACCCCTTCACACACTCGATTATCCTATTGACTTTTCTCAGGCTAGTGGCTTCGGGAATCAACGCCATTATTTTCGATTCAGTCATCGGCTCCTTCTTTTCGAACAAATTCATAAACCCCATAAAACAGCCTCCCGTATCGCTAAGCAAGTACCATGTTTTAAATCTTCCTGCAACGCTGGCAGCTCAGACCTGCGCGATTTCCACTTTCGTCGCCACCTTTTCCCTAAGAAGAAGCTCCCTTATCGCCGCTGGCTTTGCCTTGCACTTGGACAGGTCCACCGTGGCATGCCATTGCGCGCTCCTGCCCCTGTCCGAGGCGATGGACTCCGACTGCACCAAATCAACGCCGGACTTTGCAAGCAGGATAAGCAGGCGCGAAAGCGAGCCAGGCGCGTCCGAGAGCGCCACGCCCACCCTGTAAAGCTCGTCGCCTGCCGAGGCGAATGGGAGCAGGACAAGGCAATTTTTCGAAGTGTCAAGCGTAAGGAGCACGTTGCTGTTCTCATTGAGGTTCAAAACCTCCCTGTAGGCGGCGGGCACGATGAGCCTGCCCTTTTCGTCTATGCGCGCAACCGAGCTTGAAGACATGTTCCCACGTGGGAAATCTGTGGGTGCCTAAACTTAATAAGGGTTTAGTCTCTTATCATCCCGTGCCCTCGTAGTATAACTTGGATAGAATGCGAGCTTGCGGAGCTTGAGATCAGGGTTCAAATCCCTGCGAGGGCGCTATCTGGAGATTTCGAGGTGAAAATATGAAGAGAGGAAAGCATTCGGCAAGCGGAAAGCGCCAGAGCAGGAAGCGCGCGAAGAGCAACTGATTTTTTTCTTTTTTGTATTGAGAGCCTGGCCTATGCCTTATTTTCAATCATAGTTGGCAAGCGTTTATATATTTTCAACCCGAATTCCGGTTCCATAGGGTCATCTTATGGGTTTATTTCGAGGGCAAGGGGCAACCGAATATCTGGTTCTGCTGGCGGTAGTATTGATTGTCGCGCTCGTTTCCGTTGCGCTTCTCGGGTTTTTCCCGGGGATGGCTGCCGACGCGCAGATAACGCAGTCAAGCACCTATTGGAAAAGCGCCTCACCGTTTGCCATAATGGAGAACGTCGTGGCTGCCGGGAGCATAACCGGGAACGTAACCGTGAACGGGACGGGGACTTTTACCATCCAGACCATGAAGGCGGACGGGCAATACACCATCACCTCCCTCAATGTCGGGCCATGCACGGCAAACACCACTTCTATGACATTTGCCCCTGGCGAAGCAAAGAAGATGTCCTTTGGCGGGTGCGGCGTCAACACCCCCGGGGCTGTTTATGACTGGGGCGTGAACATCACGTACACTACGCCAAGCGGCATCGCCGGCGTAAAGCAGTATGGCTCGCAGACCGTGATGGGCAAGTTCATCTGATTTTCCGCGCCGCCCGTTCCTTTTCCTTCTTTCCGACTACGTCAATCACCGTCAAGAACCTTTATTAATTTCAATTCCGCTTTTCCTGCGCGACCAACAGTGATTCCATGGCTGATGTGAATAGGGTGAACTTTCTCATAGGTGGCCCTGCCGGGGCGGGCGTTGCTTCGGTTGGCACGCTTTTCGCAAAATGCCTGCAGCGGAGCGGGCTTGAGGTATTCGGCACAAACGACTACCCGTCTCTCATCAAGGGCGGGCACAACACATACGCGGTAAGCGCCAGCCCCACGCCGATATTTTCCCTCCTGGGAAAGCCCGACATACTGATTGCGCTTGACAAGAAGACGGTGGAGGTGCGCGCATCAGAACTGTCCGAGGGCGGCGCGCTCATTTACGATTCAAGCAAGGTAAGCGATGCAAAGGAAATCGCAAAAAGGCAGGACATCGCCTACGTCGGCGCGCCCCTTTCCCAGATGGCGGCCGCAGCCGGCGGGGAGATAATGTTCAACACAGTCGCCCTCGGCGCCGCGATGGGAATCCTCTGCATGGATTTCTCGATAATCGAGGGCATGATGCACAAGCTATGGATGCGGAAAGGGCAGGGCGTGGTGGACGCCAACATCGCGGCGGCCCGTGCAGGCTATGATTTTTCAAAGTCCGTCACGAACGGCAGCTTTCCGGCAAGGGTGGAATTCGTGAAGCGCGAGAAAACGCTTTTCATAAACGGCAACGAGGCGTCCGTGGCTGGCGCGATTGCTGCGGGCTGCAAGTTCGTGGCGGAATACCCCATGAGCCCGTCCACAGCGATACTGCACCTCATGGCTGGGCACGAGCGCGACTACGGGATAATCGTGAAACAGACCGAGGACGAAATTTCGGCGGCGAACATGATTGCCGGCGCCGCGTTTGCGGGCGCGCGCTCCATGACAGCTACGTCCGGCGGCGGCTTTTCGCTCATGTCCGAGGCAATCGGCATGATGGGCATGATGGAAACCCCGTGCGTGATATTCAATTCCCAGCGCGCAGGCCCGTCCACCGGGCTCCCGACATATACCGAGCAGGCAGACCTGCTCTTCTCGCTCCACACCTCGCAAGGCGAGTTCCCGCGCGTGGTGGTCGCGCCTGGCGACGCCACCGAATGCTACGTCGAGGCGTTCAACGCATTCAACATCGCCGAGCTCCTCCAGGTGCCGGTCATCGTGCTCCTTGACAAGTACCTTTCCGAAAGCTCGCAGACCGTGGAGGACTTCCGCAAGCTCCCGCTCAAGGTCGAGCGCGGCAAGCTCATGGCCGACGCGCAGATGGAGGCGGCAACCGCCTTCAAGCGCTACGAATACACTGCCAACGGGATTTCGAACCGCTGCCTGCCGGGGCAGAAGAACGGGATGCACGTCTGCTCCAGCTACGAGCACGACGAGACTGGCTTTTCAACTGAGGATGGCGCCGAGCGCGTGAAGCAGGTGGACAAGCGCGCGAGAAAGCTCTCCCTAATCCCCGAGGTTTTCATCGCGCCCTCGTTCTACGGGGCGTCCGTGGCGCTGTCAGACATCACAATCGTATGCTGGGGCTCCACGAAAGGGCCGGCGCTCGAGGCGCTCAGGCTCCTTGAGCAGAAGGGCGTGGCTGCGCGGCTCATGCACATCAGGTACGCCTCGCCGTTCCCGGCGTCCGCCGTGCTTCGGACCCTCAAGGCATCGAAAAACACGGTCATCATCGAGGGCAATTCCGAGGCGCAGATGCGCACCCTCATATTGCAGAAGACCGGCTATTACATAGAGAAAGCGTACCTGCGCTACGACGCGCGCCCGTTCACGCCCGAGGAGATTGCCGGGCACGTGGCTGGGCTCGTCGGGCGAAAGTGAAAGTGAATGATGGAAAGCGAGTGATACCATGGTTACCGTTGCAGAACTCAACTCCGGCCACATGCCCACCTGGTGCCCTGGCTGCGGCGACTTCGGCATACTGATAGCGCTGAAAGGCGCACTTGCAAAGCTCAACATCCCTCAGCACGAGGCCGTGGTCGTTTCCGGTGTGGGCTGCGGCTCCAAGCTCCCGCATTTCATAAAGGCATACGGCTTTGAAGGGCTCCACGGCCGTTCCCTCCCCCCTGCGCAGGGCATCCACCTCGCAAACAATTCGCTCACGGTGATTGCGGTGGGCGGGGACGGCGACGGGTACGGCATCGGCATGGGGCACTTCGTGCACGCGATGCGGCGCAACATGGACTTCACATACATCGTCCAGGACAACGAGATATACGGGCTGACCACGGGGCAAACCTCGCCGACCACGAAGCAGGGCACAAAGACGAAGTCCACGCCCAACGGCGCGATAGAGCGCGAAATCAACCCCATCCTGATGTCCCTTTCCGCCGGGGCAACGTTTGTCGCGCGCGGCTTTGCAGGGGACATTCCCCATCTTACCGGCCTGATTTCCCAAGGCATCGCCCACAGGGGCATCGCCCACATAGACGTGTTCCAGCCCTGCGTGAGCTGGCGGAAAGACCTTCCATACGACCTGTACCAGAAGAAAATCTACAAGCTCGAAGCCGAAGGGCACGACCCGTCCAGCCTGGACGCGGCAATGAAGCGCGCGCAGGAAACCGAGCGCTGGCCAATCGGCGTGTTCTACAAATCCGAAAAGCCGATTTACACCGACGAAATACCGTTCATAAAGGACGCGCCGCTCGTGAAGCACGACATCTCATCCACCGACATCACGAAGTATGTCGAGGAGTTCATGTAAAATACCCTCATTTTCACCCCGTAAAGCCCAAACACTTATATATTTTCACGCCGTCTTTCAGAGTGCAAAAAACATTTTTTCATTGTCGCGCGTTCTTTTTTGGTGCGGTCCATCGGGGTGGGAACATGGCAGGGTACATCAGGAATTTCGTGAAGAAGCACTACAAGCACTTCAACGCGGCGGTGGTCGTGGACGCCTCCCAGGCCTGGTGCGACCTGCTGGATGCCGACGGGCACATGTTCCTTACCATGGCCGGCGCAATGAGCACCGCGGAGCTTGGGAAATCCCTCGCGGAAATGATACGCCAGGGCAAAGTGCACGCAATCACGTGCACTGGCGCCAACCTTGAGGAGGACGTCTTCAACCTCGTGGCAAACAAGCACTACAAGCGCGTGCCCCACTACCGCCAGCTCTCCCCCAAGGAAGAGGAGGACCTTTACAATTCCGGCATGAACCGCGTCACCGACACCTGCATTCCCGAGGACGTGGCAATGAGGCGGATAGAAGCCGAGGTGCTCAAGCTCTGGCAGAAGCACGAGCGCGACAACGACCCGATTTTCCCGCACCAGTACATGTACGAGCTTCTCCTGTCCGGCGTGCTCAAGAAGCACTATGAAATAGACCCCAAGGACTCCTGGCTGCTTGCAGCCGCGGAGAAGAACCTCCCGATGTTCGTGCCCGGCTGGGAAGACTCCACGCTAGGCAACATGTTCGTTTCCCAGACGATAAAAGGCGGGCTGAAGAACATCCGCACCATGAAGAGCGGGCTTGAGTACATGCGCTCGCTCATCGAATACTACAAGCAGGAGTCCGCCGCGCACAAGATTGGCTTTTTCCAGATAGGCGGCGGGATTGCGGGCGACTTCCCGATTTGCGTGGTGCCGCTCCTAATCCAGGACCTCAAGATGGAGAAGACGCCCTTCTGGTCGTACTTCTGCCAGATATCCGATTCCACCACGAGCTACGGCAGCTACTCCGGCGCGGTGCCCAACGAGAAAATCACCTGGGGCAAGCTTGACTCCACCACGCCGCGCTTCGTGATAGAGTCGGACGCGACAATAGTCGCTCCGCTCGTGTTCGGTTACGTGCTGGACTGGTAAAACGCGAGCCAGTCATCCACCGCATTCCTGTTTGTGCCGAGCTGTAAAATCAGAGCTTTGCAATCTTCCCCATCGTCTCGGCGAAGATGCGCACTTCCTCCCCGGTATTGTACAGGTAGAGCGATGCGCGCGCAGCTCCCTTTCCAAAGCCAAGCGCATTGGCAGCCGGCTCCGCGCAGAAAACGCCCGAGCGCATCGCAATTTTGCCAAGCGAGTCCGCCATGAGCGCGGCCTGGTGCGCGGAAACGCCTTTCAGGTTGAAGGAAACCAGGGCGCAGCGCTTTGACGGGTCTGGGCTGCCGTAGATTGCCGAGCCTGGAATGGCGTTTATCGCCTCGATGAGCGCGCGCGCCATCCTCTTTTCATGTTCCTCGATGTTTTGCATGCCGATTTTCGCGAGGTAATCGCAAGCCGCGGCAAGCCCGATGGCGCCAGCATAATTCTGTATGCCGCCCTCGAACCGCTTGGGCGCCGCCTTCCATTTCACGCCCTGCAGGCTCACGGTTTCCACCGTCTCCCCGCCCACAATGAACGTGTCCAGCCCCTCAAACGCCTCCTTCTTCCCGACGAGGCAGCCAATGCCCGTCGGGCCGCACATCTTGTGCCCCGAAAAGGCAAGGAAGTCCGCGCCAAGCCTTGAAAAGTCCACGCGCGAGTGCGGCACGCCCTGCGCGCCGTCCACAAGCACAAGCGCGCCGGCGTCATGCGCCGCCTTCACGATTTTCTCCAATGGCGCGCGCATGCCCGTGGTGTTCGTGGTGTGGTGGACTGCAACGAGCGCAGTGCCCCTGTCAATGAGCGAAAGGGACGATTCGTCAATCGTGCCGTCCTGCCGCACGCCAAGCATTTCCATCTTCGCAACGCCCCTTCTCTGCTGCTCCATTATCGGCAGCAGGAGCGAGTGGTGCTCCAGCGGCGTGGCGACGATTTTTTTGCGCGAGGAATAATCCAGCGAGCGGATGACAAGGTTGAGCGCTTCCGTCGTGTTCTTGGTGAAAACAAGCTGCCCTTTCCCTGCGCCGACAAAGCGCGCAATCCTCTCCCGCGACGCCTCGAATTTCTCCTCCGTCCTTTTGGCAAGCGAATGGTGCGACCTGCCCGCGCACGCGGAAAGCTCCGAGTAGTAGCCGCTTTCAGCATCAATCACAATGCGCGGCTTGAGCGTCGTGCAGGCCGAGTCAAAATAGATTGCCTTGGAGGATTGGAGAACAGGGAAATCCGCGCGTAGCTTGTCAACATCCATCCTACTCGCCAAGCAGCCTCTTCACTTCCTTCTCGGTGTCGTTTATCGCGCCGGGGCCTGCAAACGCCTTCCCGTTCACGAAGAATGTGGGCGTGCCGTAGATGCCCGACGCTGTGCATTCGTCCGTGCTCTTCTGCAGCAAGTCGTTGTGCTTGCCCGACGCGTAGCACGCATCAAAAGATGTAAGGTTGAGCCCGCTTGCAATGCCGTACAGCGCCGCGGTGCCGTTCTGCATCACGTCCTGCTGCCTGCCGAAGAGCGCAGCCCTGTATTCCCAGTATTTCCCCTCGTCGTTTGCGCAGAGCGCCGCAAGCGCAGCCTCCTTTGAAAACGGGTGGGCGGGGAGCGGGAATGCCTTGTAAACATAATGCACCCTGTTCCCGTAGCTGGAAATTATCCCCTTCACGCCATCCTCCGCCGCCTTGGTGTAGGGGCAGGTGTAGCAGCCGAACTCAATCACGGTTATGTTTGCGCCGGGGTTGCCTGCGGATATCCCCTGGAGCGAGGTCGGCGCCTTGAGGAACGCCTCGTTCTGCAGTCCCGAGTAGATGCAGAAGCCGCCCTCAAACCCGTTGCAGTTCCCGTATACCGCGAAATTGTACAGCCCCTGCAGCGCGAAGAACAGCGAGGCGAAGAACAGCAGCGTGAACAGGAACGAGAACGCCTCGAAGTGCCTGTTGAGGAAAGACGCGCCCTTTGGCGATATCTTCATGATGCCTGCGATGCTCGCCGCCTTTATCTCCTCGTCAAGGCCGGTGTCGCAAGGGCGGAGCGTGGCCTTTTTTGCCACGCAATCAAGCGCGCGGCGCGCAAGCGGCCTGTACTTCGCTGAGAATACGGAAAGCAGCAGGAAAACCGCGAGCGCTACGAAGCAAAGCATGTCATAACCCCATTATTTTTTCCTGTTCATTGCGTCAAGGACGCGCTCCTTTGCAATCGCAAGGGCCGCCGAGCGGAGGTCCCCGCCCTTTGCGCGCTCGAACACGAGCCGCGTGTTCGCGGTTATCTTTTCCTTGACCATTGCGAACATCTGCTGCTCGGTCCCGCCGATGAACTCCACGTATGATGAAATCACGCCGCCCGCGTTTGCCACGAAGTCAGGCACGATTATCACGCCCCTCTTCACAAGCGCAAGCTCGATTTCCGGCGTCATCGGGATGTTTGCAGCCTCGACAATCACCTTTGCCTTTATGGCGCCCATGTTGTCCGCGCGTATCACGTTTGGGCGCGCGCCGGGTATGAGCACGTCGCACTTGATGCCGAACAGGTCGGCAGCCGGAAGCACCTTTGCGCCCGGATATGCTGTGACCGTGCCCTTCTCCTTCTTCACCTGCATGAGCGTGTCGTACTTGAGCCCGCCCTCAAGGTAAACCGTGCCTTTCGAGTCGGACACCGCAATCACCTTTGCGCCCTTCCCGGTGAGGAACTTCGCGGTGAACGTCCCCACGTTGCCGAACCCCTCGATGGCGACAGTGGCGCCTGCGAGCGGTATCTTCGCATGCTCAAGCGCCACCTCGGTGGCAAGGAAAACCCCGTAGCCCGTGGAGCCAAGCTCGTGCGGCAGCCCTCCCATGCTGGCCGGCTTGCCCGTGGACGCTTTTGGCGTGCCTATCGTCTTTGATATGATTGCCATCTCGTTCTCGCCTATGTTCATGTCCGGCCCGGGCACGTATTTCGAGGGCACCAGCTGGGCGATTTTCTCGGAGAACGCGCGCACAAGCTCCGCCTTGTTCGGCGCGTTGCCCGGCGCCTTGATGCCGGACTTCGCCCCTCCGAACGGGATTCCCGCAAGCGCGTTCTTCCATGTCATCGCGCGCGCAAGCCCGTACACTTCCTCGACAGTGATGTCCGGCACCAGCCTCACGCCTCCCTTTGCTGGGCCTATCGCCGTGTTGTCAATAACCACAATCCCTTCCATTCCCGTCTTCGGGTCATAGACATGGACTATCATTTCCGGCCCGAACTCGTCATTCTTTATGGTTGCCATATGGTTCATCTCCTAGAGGTTGTTGCAGCTAACAAAACTGCTCAAGAATAAAATGCTTGCGGTGCCGCGCCCGGGTCAGGGCGAGCTCTTGCACTGGTGGTCCACCAGGTCGCAGAAGCCGCCCGGGCAGTCGTCGTTGGTCCCGCACACCGCCTTTACGCACCTGTATGCGCTTGTGGAAAGCGGGTCAAGCTCGCAGCGCTCGTTGTACGCGCATTCCGCCGATTTGGTGCAGTAGCCCGCCATCACCATGCACTTGTGGGTGGGCACATCGCACTGCTGGTATGCCGAGTTGCATTCGGAGTTGCTGGTGCAGTAGCCCGGCCTGCTCGCGCAGCGCCTGCTTGCCGCATTGCAGATTTGCCAGCTCTCGCAGTCCGCCAGCGACGAGCATAGCCCGCGCTGCGCCTCGCACTTGTTCGTCCCTGTGTTGCAAAGCTCCCAGTCGCGGCAGTCCGTGTCGGTCAGGCATGAATCGGACGACACCACGCAGCGCTTGAGCGCCCTGTCGCAAATCATGAAGCTTTCGCAGTCCAGGTCGTTGTTGCAGAAGCCTGGCTTCACCGCGCATACCATGCTTGTGGTGTTGCACACCTGCCATAGCGAGCAGTCCACGTCCGAGGCGCACCTTCCGGTGAGCGGTATGCACCTCTTGGACGTCATGTTGCACATCTGCCACGATTCGCAGTCGAACTGGTTCGAGCAGCCGCCGGGCTTGGGCACGCAGACGTGCCTGCTTTGGCTGCAGACCTCGGTGGCGGTGTCGCAAACCGAGTCGTCGTCGCAATAGCCTGCGCGCGGCCTGCAGGTGTTGTTGCCTGTTGAATCGCAAACCTGCCAGCTTCCGCAGTCGCCGTCGTTCCTGCACCTGTTCTCAAGGAACGCGCACTGGTGCGTTGCCGCCGGGCATGCCTTGAGCGCGTCGTTGCATTCGCTGTCAGCGTTGCAGTACCCGTCGCGCAGCGCGCATGCCTTTTTCGCGGTGTCGCAGAATTGCCACGCCTTGCAGCTCTTGTCCGAAGAGCAGCCCTGCGCCAGGCAGCCTGAAAGCAGGATGAGCGCAAAAATGCCGATTATCGCCAAAAGAGGAACTGCAAACGGTTTGCCCGACAAATAACCACCCTTATTCTTGTTCCCTATCAGTCGCTAAAATATTAAAAAGGCGTCCCCTGCCGCCCGCGTGGCGGCTGCCTGCAAAAGCCTGCGCCCCGGGGTGGGGAATGGGCAGCCCTGCTGCGGGCGGCCATGGCGATGGCAGGCAAGCTGGCGGAGAACCCGGCGGGGGTCAGACCATGAGCAGCTTTGGCGCAAACAAAAGCATCACGCCGAGCGCAATCAGTATGGCTGCGCCAATCACATGCCCGTACGACGCCACCTTGCTGCCGAGCGTGCCGCCCACCGCAAAGTAGGCAAGCGCGAAGACAATGATGTCGTCCGCCATGTACATCAGCACATAGACGAATATGTAGAAGTAATGCTCCAGCGCCGATACGCCCGACAGCGAAAGCACCTGCGTGAAAACAGCCGGGATGGCCGCCGAGCAGACAAACTCGATGGAATTCACCGTGACCGCCAGCACCACGATGCCCGCAAACGTGGCAATCGTCAGGGGCGATGACAGCAGCCCCTGCATTTCCCCCGCCAGCTTCCTCTTTTCCCTGGCGTCCCCCACCTGGCAGGCAATCTCGCCCCTGTTTTTCCAAAACTCGCGGAGCGAAACCGCCCCCCAGTAAAGCGCGATTGCGCCCACGCCAATCATCACCGGGCGCGTATAGCCCACGAACAGGAACGCGTTGAGCCACGCCGCCATTATGAGGAAATAAAGCGCGCCCGAGGCAAGAAGGAAAGTGCCCACCACCAGGAGGAAGCGCCTCCTGTCGTTGAGGGTGAGCGTGAGGGAGATGAGGTAAACAAGCACCCACATCGCGCACGGGTTGAACCCGTCTATAAGCCCGAGGGTAACCGCGAGCGCCGGCAGGGAATATTCGTACGGGTTTATGGTGCCGACAAGCGGCAACGTGATTGCCTTTCCCTGCGCCGTCCCGTTCTTCCCTTCAGTGTTTCCCGCGCCATTGCCTGCGATAATCGCATCCCGGATTTTCTGCGGCGTGCTTGACTTGTCAAAGCCCACAATCACCGTCTTGTTTATTATCGTGGTCGGCACGCCCTCCTGCTTCCTGCCGAGTGCCGCAAGCGTGCTTTCCATAAGCTCGTTCTGCACAGGGTCGGACGTGTCGTGGTAAATCCATCTCGCACCCGGGTATTCCTCCGCAATCTGCTGGTTATAGGGCATCTGCTCCTTGCAGTGCGGGCATGACGGGTGGTAGAAGAAATGAACGTCTAGCGTGGCGTTGCCGGAAAACTGCTGCGGCGCAACAGGCTCCACTGTCGCGGAAAAGGCAAGCGCATAGCCCGCGGCAACCACGATGAGGAGGACGAGGAACCGGCTGAACGGGTCGTCCCAGGTCCCCTTTGCCTGCGCCATTATCTTTTGAAGCATGCCTCCATTTCGCGCATGGCTGTTTTTATTCATTGCTGCCCGGGCAACCATCACATATAAATTATATTGCCGCAAATCCCAACATGTGTGGGCGGTGCGGTTTAGCGCTGCTTGATTCAAGGTGAGCTATTTGGACATCTCTAAACGGACAACGGACTTGGGAACCGAGACTGCTTTTGAAGTGCTTGCGGAAGTGAACCGCCTGAAGAGGGAAGGCAAGGACGTGATAAGCTTCTGCATCGGCCAGCCCGACTTCGACACGCCGCGGCACATCAAGGACGCCGCGATAAAGGCGATAAACGACGGGAAAACCGGCTACACCGATTCCGCGGGCACCATGATGGCACGCGAGGCCGTGGCGCGCTACCTGTCCCGCACGCGCAGGATAGACGTGAAGCCCGAGCACGTGGTGATAGCGAACGGCGCAAAGCCGTTCATCGCATACACGATTGCCTGCACCACCGACCACGGCGTGGGGGACGAGGTAATCTACCCCAACCCCGGCTTCCCGATATACCAGTCCCAGATAATCGCGAACGGCGCGGTGCCGGTGCCGCTGCCCCTGTCCGAGAAAAGGAAATTCAGCTTCGACATCGAGGAGCTGAAGGCGCGCATCTCCAACAGGACAAAGCTCCTCATCATCAACACGCCGCAAAACCCGACTGGCGGCATACTGGAGGAGGACGACCTGAAGGAAGTCGCGGCGCTTGCGAAGAAGCACGACTTCTGGGTCTACAGCGACGAGGTCTACTGCACGCTCTCGTACGACAAGGAATTCAGGAGCATCGCCTCGTTGCCTGAAATGTACGAGCGCACCATCGTCTCCGACGGGGCATCGAAATCCTACGCAATGACAGGCTGGCGCATGGGCTACATCGCAAACCCCGTGCTCGCCCCGCACATCGCGCGCTGGGTTACCAACACGGAGAGCTGCGCAAACCACATGTCCCAATACGCTCTTGCCGCGGCGCTTGACGGCCCGCAGGACGAAAGCGAAAGGATGGCTGCCTCCTTCAAGGAGCGCCGAGACCTCATCGTCAGGCTCCTCAACGAAGTGGACGGCGTGCGATGCCTCGTGCCGGGCGGCGCGTTCTACGCGTTCCCCAATGTCACCGCAGCGGTGAAAAAGCTCAAGCTCAAGGATTCCGAGGAGCTGCGCAGGCTCCTACTGAAAAACGGCGTGGCGGTGCTTGCGGATATACACTTCGGCAGGCGGAACCCGGGCGACCCGGAGCAGCACATCCGCCTCTCCTATGCGACCTCAAAGGACAATATCGTCGAGGGCATCCGGCGCATGAAGGCGGTGCTTGGCACCAAGGACCAAAAAGACGGCACGCTCACGTGGTGAAGGCTGCACGAAAATCACAATACAAATGCAGGTCAAGGTTGGTAATATGGGGATATTCGACGCGAACGGCAACGAAAAAAACTATTCCGCACCGGAGATTGCAAGGGCCGCTGCTGAAATGCGCGGCTACTCCCTCATCGCGCTCCACTGCGCGGGAAGCGGGCACACGGGCGGCACATTGTCCTGCATGGACGTCGTTTCCACCCTTTACCTCCGCACCATGCGCCACAAGCCGTCCGACCCTGCCTGGGATGCGCGCGACAGGCTCTTTTTCTCCGCAGGCCACAAGGCGCCGGCATGGTACATCCCCCTCGGCTACACGGGCTATTTCGACGTCAAGCAGACCGCGCTGCTCCGCAAGATGGACTCGCCGTTCTGCGGGCACCCTGACAGGAAAAAATGCGCGGGCATCGAGGCATCCTGCGGCTCGCTCGGGCAAGGCTTAAGCATTGCTGTCGGCGACGCCCTCGCCGCCCGCCTGGACGGCAAAGGCTACCGCGTTTATTGCCTGATGGGCGACGGGGAGCAGCAGGAGGGGCAGATTTGGGAGGCGGCGATGGAGGCTGCGCACTACAAGCTCGACAACCTCGTGGGCATAGTGGACAAGAACTCCCTGCAGATTGACGGGGCGGTGCGCGACGTGATGGGCATTGACCCCATTGACGAGAAATACCGCGCGTTCGGCTGGCATGTCATCGTTGCCGACGGGCACAGCATCGAGGCACTCATCGCCGCGTTCGAGGAAGCCGCGCGGACAAAAGGCAAGCCCACGGTGATAATCGCAAATACCGTGAAGGGCAAGGGCGTCTCATTCATGGAAAACCAGGCTGGCTGGCACGGGCGCGCGCCGAAAAAGGACGAGCTGGAAGCGGCCCTTTCCGAGCTTGGCATGCAGCGCCTTCCCAAGGACGAAATGATTGCGCTTGCAGCGGCCCACCAAAAGGAAGTGGGCGCCGCCATCGAAGCGGCAATGCCCAGGTTTTCGCGCAACTACTGGTGGAACGCGCAGGAGAAAATGAAAGTGGAAATGAAATCCACCAAGGACGGGTTTGGCGACGAGCTTGAGCAGAATGAAAACCCGAACGTGGTCGCGCTCGGCGCGGACATCTCCGGTTCCATCTCGATAAACATGTTCTACAAGAACAGGCCCGAGCGCAAGGGCCGCTTTTTCTCAATGGGAATCGCCGAGCAGTCCGGCACATGCGTTGCCGCGGGCATGGCGAAGGAGGGCAAGATACCGTTCTTCGGCACCTATGGCGTTTTCGCCGCGGGCCGCGCGCTTGACCAGGTGAGGACGACAGTGTGCTACGGCAACTGGAACGTCAAGATTGTGGGCGCGCACGGCGGGATATCCGTCGGGCCTGACGGCGCCACGCACCAGGCGCTTGAGGAGATTTTCCAGATAGCCGGGCTTCCCAACATGAGCCTTCTCATCCCCTGCGACATGGCAGAGACGAAAAAGGCAACCGCCGCGATGATTGACCAGATAAACGGCCCGTGCTACCTCCGCTTTGCGCGCGAGCCCACGCCCATCATCACCTCGCCCTCCACCCCATACAGGTTCGGCATTGCGACAATCATACGCTACAACGGCGAGCAGCCTAAGTTCGCCGACGCCTTCACCCACCAGCTTTCCACCGACGCAAAAGAGGCGCACGAGGACATCGCGATAATCTCCTGCGGCCCCGAAGTGGCGGAGGCAATGCGCGCGGCCTGGATATTGAAAGAGGAATTCCACATCGCCGCGCGCGTGGTGAACCTCTCCACGCTCAAGCCGCTTGACAAGCAAGCCATCCTCGCAGCCGCGCGCGGATGCGGCTGCGTGCTGACGGTGGAGGAGCACCAGAAGGGCGGGCTTGGGAACATCGTGGCCGCTGCCATACTCACCAATTGCGCGCAGCCTGTGGTGTTCGACATGATGGGCGTTGAGGACAGGTTCGGGGAAACCGGCGCGCCCTGGGACCTCATCAGGCGCTTCGGCCTGTCCGCAGAGCACATTGCGCAAAAAGCAAAAGAAATGGTCGCGAAGAAGAAATGACTTCCGAAAAAGCGCGCGAAATGGCCGGAAGGAAAAATAAGAACTGATTGCGGAAAAAACCGCGCGGGATAGCTCGGCGGAAATAAAAGCGGGGAAGATTTCAATGCGTGTGCACCACATCGCAATGACTGTCCGGGATTTGGAAGCATCCGCCAGTTTTTACAAGGAAAATTTTGGCTTCACTGAGGTGAATCGGTTCACCAAGCCCGGTTGGAAGGGCAGCGCAGTTGTCCTGCAGTTGGAGGGTTTCCAATTGGAAATCTTCCAGTTTCAAAATGCAGTGGGCAGGAAAGACGACTTGTCCAACTTGTCAGTGCTCGGTCTCAAGCACATTTCCATCGAGGTTGCCGATGTCAGAAAAAAGCAGCGCGAGCTTGCAGCCAAGGGGCTTGACATAGACGCGCCTTCCAAGGGCACGTCTTGCGCCTGGTTCTGCTTCCTGCGCGACCCCGACGGGCTGCCTATAGAGCTTTACGAGCCTTCCTGATTTTTGCGCGAGAGGAGCTGCGCGGCGCGCCAACAGAATCCGGGCTTTACTGTTTTTTTTTGCGCGTCAGTAATTGTGTTAGGCGTCATGGCAAAGGCGGTGTGATAGCACCGCCCCTGCTCAGAGAATCCACTTATCCTCATCCGCGCATTTGCCTTAAGCTGACATGCCTATTTAATCTTGCCTGGCGCAGAAATCGCACAAGGGAAAGCCATCGCAGAGGTTCGTCATGGACGTTTCGGTAATAGTTCCGGCATTGAACGAGGAAAAGCTGCTTGCCTCGTGCCTCCGCTCCATCAGGCGCCAGCAGACTTCCCTTGACTATGAGCTTATTGTGGCTGACGGGCAAAGCACGGACGGGACGCGCAAGATAGCCCTCAGGCGCGCGGACCGCTTCGTCACGTCCAAAAAGAAGGGCATCTCCTTCGGCAGGAACGCGGGCGCAAAGGCGGCGAAGGGAAGCCTTTTCATATTCGTGGACGCCGACACCTGCATCCCGAGCAACTACATGGAGGCTGTCCACGCGGTCATGCGCGAAAAAAGCATCTCGGGCCTGTCGTGCGCGTTCCGGTTCGACAAAAGCAGCCGCACGCTAGGCGCAGTGCAGGAGCTTTCAAACAAGTACCTGCTCATCAAGGGCGCATTCGGCAGGGGCGAGATACTCGGCTTCAACAACGCAGTGCGGCGCGAAACATTCTTCCGGACGGGCGGGTTCCCGAACGCCCCGCTTGAGGACGGTGCATTCGCAAAAAGGCTCCACAAGGCCGGGCGGGTGATTTTCCTTCCCGAGCCCACGGTCACCACTTCCGCGCGCAGGCTGGAGAGCAGCGGGACTTTCAGGGCCGCGCTTTACTACGCAAACCTGGGGCTTGTAACGGATTTCCCGAAAATGCCGCTCAACAGGCTTCTGAACTACAGGAAATACCTGCCGGTCAGGTAAAGCGCTTGGCCTGCGCAGTCCGCGCATTTCCCAATGGCTTGCGCCAGTTCCCTAAAACCTATTTAAAGTGTTGCACGTCATAACCCGGTAGCGCACGATGAGGGCATGGCGTGAACTTCGTCGACGATGCCATGTAATCTTATTTTGTGTACGGCGTTAATTAACCTTGCGGCAGAGCACATTTCCTAGGAAATTTTGAGCGCGCTTTCCAAGATTTTCAGCCTTTTTCCGAATGCCGCAGGCTCCACATAGCCATAAACGCCGCCCAAATCCTTCCTGAATTCCGTGCCAGACACCTTTTGCATTATCTTCCTGTGCTGCGCTGCCAAATCCATTCTCGCCGCAATTTCAGCCCTGGCCCATTCCCAGTCTTTCACCTTGTCACAGAACATGAAAATGTCCCGGATGTCAGTTGCCCTTGCGCAGCAGAACTTCATCACAAAAAGCGTATCTGCGTCTACTACGCGCACCTTCAGTTGACCCGCAAATGTCTTTGCCGGAAGAGAAACTATGGATGAATGGAGAAATATCCACTCCGCGGTAAAAGTTGTGCCTGACTGCCTGTCGTGCACCTCATCATAAAGGATGTCGAATGCCGCAACAATACTTGGCAGAACTTCTTTTTCAAGGCGCACGAAGTTCACGTATGGCGCGTGCTTTGGGAGAGGTACGCGATGGAAACCGCATGCAAGCAGCTTGTGAGCAACCTTGCGCGCGCCATCCTTGCTTGCCACAAGGTCGCAGTCCACTGAAAACCTGGGCAAGGCATAGGCATTCACTGCATAGCCGCCTATCACGGCAAACTTGCACTTTGAGTGCACAAGCGCTTCGAGCGCGCCGAACACTTCCTTTTCGCGTACAGCAAACTTATCCATTGATTCGCCCGTATTTCTTTTTCATATACTCATACGCATAATAATGCATCTCATTCGCCCTTGCCTCGGCCATCGCATCCTGGAGCGGCTCGACAGACAGCCCGTCCTTTTCAACCGATTCCAGCTTTGCCGCTGGCTGTAAGATAGCAAACTCCCCAATAGAAGTTCCCTTTCCAACGTAGACTGGCACCCTTTTTGCGGCAAAGAATCCCTTCCAGTAAGGCAGATCCCTGCGCAGCACCCTGATGAAATACGGCGAGCGCTCAACGCTTCGCTGCGTGTAGGAGTAGTCGCTCCACACCTCGATTGCCGAGAGGCCGGAAAACGCATAGGGCTTTTGCGCCTTCCCCAGCATTTGCGGCACCTTGAAGTCCAGCAGGTGCCGGAATACCTCGCCAGGCTCGTTGCACAGGTAATTCAGCCTGTCGCGCTTTCTTATCCAGCCTGCATTCAGCAGGATGGAAAACACCTTCTTCTTCATTGGGGTGGAGAAAACGAAATCCAGCTCCGATTGGGCGAAGGGGCGGCTTGCCCCGAAGCGAGAAAAGAGCAGCGCGTACGCGCGCATGCAGGCATAGGGAATTTCGGAATACATAGTTACCTATTAGGTAACTAGTGTTTTTAAGGGTATCTGGAGATATCATTTCGTCTTGGTTTAAGACAAAATGATAGTCATTTTGGATTGGTTTGAGAAAGAAATGGCGGGCGAGCAAGCCCAAAGTTTTTTGAAACCTATTTAAAGTGTTGCACGTCATAACCCGGTAGCGCACGATGGGGGCATGGCGTATCCTATTACGTTTTGTCTTGGGGCCATCGAGAAAGAAAACTGTTTTTGACTGGAAAGAGCACTTTCCACAACCCATTCTTTTTAAGCACTTCTATGCAGAAAATGGACTGGGTGGGTACATGATTTTCAGAAAAAACATTTATTTCAGTCAAAAAGGATGTAGCGGTTCAACAAAAGACTTCTCAGGACAAAAACTGTCGGGGAACATGTCTCAGGAAAGAATCCAAAAATTGATCATCAGCGCCCTCCAGCCGAAGAAAGGCGAAAAGCTGCTCTTTGTAACCGATGAGCCGAACGGCCCTCTTGACCCTGAAAGGCAGGACAGGCGCGACCTTTTGCTTAGATGGGTGAAAGCCGCTTCCGTCCTGTCAAAAAGGATTGGCTTTCAGGTGCTCCCCCTTCTAAAATATGCGGAACCCGGCAAACACAATGCCAATTTTCCTTCCGACGGACTATTTGGAGGCGAACCAGTCTCCAATGTGGTTGGCATAATAAAATCTGCGGACATTGTCGTCGCAATGACAACCTATTCGCAGACCGCTGACCTTAAAGAAATAGCAAAACAAACAGGGTCGGTTCGCGGGCTTAGCATGCCGACAGTGGTTTCAAGCAATGAGGGCGCCATGTCTGTGGACCATGACGCCATGAATGAGCTTGGCTCCAAAGCCATGAACATGGTGAAGGATGCTGTTGGGTTTGAAATAACTTTCAATGTCCCCCCGGGACTGGTCTTCTCATTGTATGTCGACACAAGGCACGCGAACTGGCACATGAGCCCCGGATTCAGCAGGAATCCGGGCGACGGGTTTACAAACCTGCCAGGCGCTGAATTTTACTGCACGCCCTATGAAGGCGTGCACCCTGGCGCCCTTGCGGCGATTGGAAATTCGCAAACCGAGGGCGTATGGCCCGTCTATTCTGCAGAGGACGGGAAGACAGTTCTCCTGCTCGTAGAGAAAAACCGGATAGTGGGGGTGCCGGGCGACTCTGCTTTTGCGAGGAAGCTCCTGGCTCTGATAGAAAAGGACCCGAATGCCGCAAACGTCGCCGAACTCGGATTTGGCTTGAATCCGAGCGCCAGGCTTGGGAACATACTAGAAGAGGAAAAAGCAGGCGTACACATAGCGTACGGGAAAAACATCCATTTCGGAACGAAAGGGTCGTGGAGCGGAGTTGTGGATGCAAGCACGCACCAGGATGTAGTTTACGCGCCCATCTCGCCGATACGGGCTGACGTCTATGCTATCTTTGAAGATGGGCGCCGCATGGTGGTGGCATCCGGCGGGAAGGTAATCGAACCAAAGCCGCTTTAGTTGCCAGAAGACCTGCATCTCTTTTTTAACTTTATACATAAACTAACGCTACCAAGTCATGGAATCGGGGGTGAAAGCCCCTTCGACGTGACTTAGTGCCAAAAGTAGGGGGTCGTGGCGTAACTTATTACATTTTGTCCTGGGGTCATCGAGATAAACTTTTGATTTTTTGACTGGCTTTTCGCTTTTTTGCCACATGGCGTCAAGCTCTCCTTGAGCTGGACGGTCAGGTTGCCTTTGGCTTCATATGCACTCAGATCTAGGCGAATGCCAAGTGCCATGTCCTCCTTTTGTGCCGTACTGACCTTATTGCCTCGTGTACAATTGGGCAAGATTATGCGCCGAGCGCGATTCAGGCGCCTAAATTGGCCCATTTATACTTGGCTCCATACGCGCTGCCACGAAACACCAAGGAAATTTTCATGCGCGGCAAGAGCGCGGATATTGGCGCGGCGCGCCCATAATCAAGCACGCGCATTAGCCCTGGCTTGATGAGGATTCTGCCCTGGCAACCAGCGCCTTCAGCCCCACGGGCACAATCACCGTGGAAAGGAACGCCATCGAGGCGATGATGGTGTATTCCGCGGCGTCGAGCACAGGCTTGCCCGTCGGGTCGAGCGTGGTTATGCCAATCAGTGCGATAACGAGCGCGATTTCGCCGCGCGGGACCATCCCCCAGCCGACCAGCAGGGCTTCCTTCGGTTTCATCCCCATGAGCACGGCGGGCAGGCCGCAGCCTATCATTTTGGTGATTATGGCGATTGCGGTGAGCGCAATAACAGGCACCAGCGCGCCAGGGATATCCCAAACGTTCACCAGCATCCCGAGCGAGATGAAGAATATCGGGACAAAAATGACGTCCATTGCGAACAGCGCCTTGTTCAGCTTGTGCGCCATGGGCGAATAGCTTATCACGAGCCCTGCGATGAACGCGCCCACTATGGCAGAAAGCCCCAGCGCCTCGGAGGCAAAGGAATAGAAGAAAAGCAGCGCCAGCATGCCAGAAAGCGTCCGCTTGGAAATTTCTTCCTCCTCATAACTGAAGAAGCGCTCCACGAAAATCTTGCCAAGCATCAGCCCGGACACCACGAATACCAGCGCAATGCCCATCACCTGCACAATCGGGGCGATTGAGATTGCCGCAAGGTCGGATGGCATGCTGCTTACCAGCCCGAGCGCGACCAAAGCCAAGACATCGTCTATGACCGCGGCGCCGAGTATCACCTGCGCAAACGGCTTGTCTATTGCCTTCATTTCCTCAAGCACGGCGACCGTGATGCCGACCGAAGTGGCGGTCAGCGCGGCACCCACGAAAAGCGAGAATGCGAACCCGCCCCCGCTCCACTGCGCAAACATGAATCCTGCCACAAAGGGAAGAATTACGCCCCCCAATGCCACCAGGAAATTCTTCATGTTGAAGACCTTTTCTATTTCGGAGTGCATGCCTATCCTGAAAAGGAGTATTATGACACCGATATTTGCGAAGACCTTGACGATTTGGCTTTCACCCAAAAGCTCGGGCGTTGATGCTGGCGGCTGTATGCCAACACCTTGCAGGATGGGCGTGGCTGCCCCCATCACAGCGGGCCATACTGCATTCAGCGTGTATGGCGAAATCAGGACGCCCAAAAGGAGCAGCACCATCACGAACGGCTGCTTCCATTGCTGCACCAGCCTTTCGGCCACGAGCGCCACCAGGAGAAGCAGGGTGATTTCCACCCATATCCTCTTGTCTTCAGGTATATTCCCGAAAAAGGCGGCGCGGATAACCATCAGCACCATGAGCAGCCCCAGGAGTATGAAAAGGTAGCCCGACCACACCTTTGTGCGGGAAACCAGCTTGGGAACAGGATTCTGCATGGGCAGATAAAGCGGCTGAGCATTAAAAAGAGTGTCGGCGGCAGGCATTTCCCCCCTGCAGGCGTGTTTATTTGATTTTCCCAAGAATCATAGATGCATGGCTGAGCAATGGTCTTCGAAGACTGCATTTGTCCTTGCCTCAATCGGGGCGGCAGTCGGGCTTGGCAACATCTGGCGCTTCCCCTACATAGCTTCGGAGAACGGCGGCATCTGGTTTTTCATACCCTATCTTGCCTGCCTTGCGATAATAGGCATACCGCTTTTCCTCATGGAAACGGGACAGGGGTTCAGGGAGAAAAAAAGCTTTGCAAAGTCGGTTTGGCAAACCAAGAACATCCCGTTCCTGAAAAGGCCAATCCGAGAGGCACTCGGCTTTTTCCCGGTCATCGTGAGCCTTGTGATAACCGGCTATTACATGGTCCTGTGCGCGTGGACGCTTTGGTTTGCCGGGAATTTCCTTCTCGGCTCAGCGCCCTCGTTCCAGCACATGCAAAGCGACTTTTCACCCATCGCGTACTTCATCCTGATTTTCGCTGCAGCGTATTTCACGGTTTTCCGCGGAATCAGCAAGGGCATCGAGCCAATCACCGGGAAGCTCGTCCCCCTGCTTTTCATTTCCCTTGTCATCCTTGCGGCTTACGCGTGCACGCTCGACGGCGCGGTTGATTCGTTCCGGCAAAACGCTTTTTCAGGGGCTGAGAAGATATTCGAGCCGCGCACATGGTATTATGCGCTCTCGCAGGTGCTCTTCTCCCTGTCAGTGGGGTACGGCATAATGTTCACATACGGGATGCACCTGAAGCGCGGAAAGGACATATTCTCATCCTCAATCCAGGTCGCAGGCGCCGACACCGCAGCATCCGCGCTTGCATTCGTCGCAGTGGCAATGCTCGCCTCCACGCTTTCCTCCCCTGGCACCGGGCTTGCGCTTTCGTTCGAGACGCTCCCGCTCTTCTTCCTGTCGCAAGGTATTCTAGGTGCAATCGTCGGCGCACTTTTCTTCGGGCTTCTCTTCGCGGCGGCTTTTACATCGGTAATCTCCATGGTCGAGCACGTAAACGTGTCGTTCGTCACTTTCGGGAAGAAATGGGGCGCGATTGCCGGCGCGGGAATCTTCCTTGTGGGAATGCTTTCTGCACTCTCATATTCCCCGCTAACGCTTTCGATGTTCGGAAAGCCTTTCCTGGACCTGTTCGATTTCTTTTTCGGGTCTTTCCTCGCGCCGTTCTCAGCGCTTGCGGTGGCAATCTCCTGCGCCTATCTCCTGCCCCATAAGGGCATCTCGGGTGCAATCGGGCTCCCGCCCCGCTACGATGGCTATTTTGCATTCGCCTCGCGCGTGCTCGTCCCGATTGCGCTTCTGCTGATTGTCATCTTCTCGCAGATATCGGGGCTCTACTAGATAGGAAACTCAAATGGAGAATGTGCACCGGCAGGTTTCCCAACGCACCCCGCCGCGCGGCTCATGCGAACTGCAGGTAGAATATCGCAATGATGTATATCGCGTAAAGCGCAAGCATGGCGATGCCTTCCTTCCTGCCGAATTCCTTCTTCACCACGGCGATGTAGAAGAATGCCATGTTCGCTATTATTGCAAATAGGAGCGCGACAGAGAATACCTTGAGCTGCACCACTATGGGGCTTATTATCGCGGCAGTGCCGAGCACGAGCGTGAGGTTCGCCATGTTGCTGCCGATTGCATCCCCGAGCGCAAGCCCGTACTGCTTTTTCCTTATTGCGGCAAGGTCGACTGACAGCTCCGGGAGCGAGGTGCCTATCGCTATTATGGTGGCACCTATGAAGCTTTCCGCAAGCCCTGCGATTTTCGCAAGCGACACAGCAGAGTCCACCACAAAGCTGGAGCTTATTATCACAACCACCACGCCTGCGCCGAAGAACAGGAACGCGTGGAGCCCGTCGCGCAGGCTCATTTTTGACGCCGCGGGGGCTTCGTCAATCCTCTTTTTTGACAGTATCCTGTTTGCATACCAGGCAAACACCAGGAGCAGCAAAACCCCCTCGTAGAAGGAAAGCGCGCCCCCATCCACGCTTGATTTGTATATTATATATACTGAAATCACTGTGGTGGCAAGGAGCACTATCGCAATGTCCGGCAGTATGTCCCTCCTCACCTTGAAGCCGTAAAGCGCCGCGGCGAGGCCGAGTATGAGCAGGACGTTTGCAATGTTTGAGCCGAACACGTTTCCGGCGGCAATCGCGCCCTCGCCAGCGACCGATGACATCACGGACACTGAAAGCTCGGGCAGCGAAGTGGCAACCGACATCAACAGCAGCCCGATGGCAAGCGTGCTCACGTTGAAGAAGCGCGCGAGCCTTGATGCGTTGTCCACCACGACTGACGCCGCGCGCGAAAGCACGACTATGGAGATTATCAGGGTGAAAAGCTCGGCAAGCACCATGCGGTTCTGTAACGCGCCAATGCTTTAATGCGTTTGCGTCGGCACGCACCACAGTAAGAATAATAAGTTTGGCGCAAAAATCGCGCATATGGACATAATCCAATGGCTCAAGAACTACCTTGGCGGCATAAGCCCGAAGGAAAAGGATGCGATAAGCCTGGAAATAGGCGGCGGCTCGCATCCGTCAAACGAGTATTTCACAATGCTCGTCATTTCGGCAATCATCGCCACCATCGGGCTTCTCACCAACAACGTTGCTGTCATAATCGGCGCCATGCTGGTCTCCCCGCTGCTCATGCCCATAATTGGCATCTCGCTTGGCGCGGTGAAGGGCGACATCAAGCTTTTCTCGGGCGCCATCGAGGCAGAGGCAAAGGGGGTTGCGATTGTGATAGTCCTGGTGGCGCTCCTCACGCTTCTTGTGCCAAACGCCACAGTGACCAGCGAGATATTGCTGCGCACCGCCCCCACCCCGCTTGACCTGTTCGTGGCGCTTGCAAGCGGCACGGCGGCGGCGTACGCGCTCACCAAGAAAAGCATAGGCGCCGCGCTGCCCGGCGTGGCAATCGCGGTCGCGGTGATGCCTCCCCTTTGCGTGGTGGGCATCGGCTTTGCGCTCAAGCAGCCAGTGATCGCACTTGGCGGCGGGCTCACGTTCCTTGCGAACATCGTTGCCATAAACTTTGCCGCGTCCGCAGTTTTCTGGCTTATGGAATTCAGCCCGCGCTGGTCGTTTGCGGAGGAAGAGACAAAGAAAAAGCTTCAGACCTCCGCAGTGCTTCTGCTGCTCATCCTGGTGCCGCTTGCCTGGATAATGTGGCAGAGCATCGAGTCCTCCAGCATCAGCTCCACCTCGGAAAAGGTGCTTGCCTCGCAGCTTGACGGCATACTCGGCGCGAGGCTCACGGACGTTTCGTTCGAGCATGCGAAGGACGGCTCCCTTGCCATAGCAGCCTCCCTTGACTCGCCAAAGCCAATCACGCAGGAAAAGGCGGAGGAGATGCGCGCAGCGCTTGAGAAGAACCTCGGCAATCGGGTATCACTTAGCCTGGATGTGAATTACGTCGACCTTGTGCGCGCGCAAGCCGGCTGAGGAAGCGCTCAAGCGCGCGCCTGTTCAGAAGCTTTGCAGGCCAGCTGCCAACTCCCGAGTCCACTTCCCCCGACTTTACAAGCGCGCAGGAAAAGTTGCCCTTTTTGCGAAGCGCGTGCATTGCCGCGAGGTCGGACGGGTCGTCGCCTATGAAAAGCACGCCGTGGTTTCTTTCGCCCGCCAGCTTTGACAGGAATTCCTCTTTGGGCATGACCCCGGCGGGGAGTATTTCCACTGCCTTCCTCCCATAAAGCATGGACGCGCCGTCCCCTGCTTCATCAGCCGCAATGTAGACAAGCTTCTTCACTTTTTCAATGTCTTGTTGCCTTGCCTTCCTGTAATGCACGGCATAGCCTGCCTTGCGCTCCACTTCCACGCCGCGTATTTTTGCGAGCCTGCCAAGCGCAAGCAGGAATCCCTTTCCAAATCCTGCCTGCCGCCTGCCGGACGGGTTGCCGAAATTCCCGCACAGGCGCACGCCCTTCGGGAATTCCTGTGCTTTAAGGAAAGAGTATGGCCTGCCTGAAAGCACCATCACCTCAAGCCCGGCGGCAACCATTACAGCGAGCTGCCTGCGCATCGAGGCGGGCAGCCGCACGGCTGATGGGTCGCGCCTGATGGGCGCAAGCGTCCCGTCGAAGTCAAGCACCACTGTCCTGATTTCCATCTATGCCACCCTGCGCATCATGTGCGCGGCCTGAAGCTCCTTGAGGAAGTTGAATGACCAGGCATAGACGTCGCTTTCCGCAACCTGGCGGGAAAGGAGTGCCATGTCCCTTGCCTGCTCCCGCGGGCTTTGCGTGAGGGCAAAATGCATCGCCTTGACAATCTCCTCCACAGAGTAGGGGTTCACCAGGTGCGCGCCCGCAAGCTCGTTTGCGGCGCCTGTGAACTTGCTGAGTATGAGCGCCCCGTCGCGCTTGGCGCGGGATGCCACGAACTCCTTGCTCACGAGGTTTAGCCCGTCGTGGAGTGAGGTCACCATACACAGCCTTGCCAGGGAATAGAGGGAATAGACATCGGCGCGGTCTATCTGCTCCAACACCAGTACAACGGGCTTCCAATTTGGATTGTGCTTTGCCATGCCCTGGTATTTTTCGTTCACCTCGTTTGTCAGCCTCGTGACATCGGAAGCCGCTTTCTGGTACGCGGGCTGGTGAACCCTTGTCGGGGAGGCTATCTGCAGAAGCGAGAATTTGCCGATGTATTCCGGGTGGAGAGTAAAGAATGCGTCCATCGCCTTGATTTTCTCGGGCAGCCCCTTTATGTAATCCAGCCTGTCCACACCTATTGCGAATTCCATGCTGTCAAGGGCGTTTTCCGCCAGGAGGTTTTTGACGTATTCCGAAGGAGGCAGTGCTGCAAGCCGCTTCACGCTTTCCGAGTCTATGCTTATGGGGTTTGACCGCACAAACGTGGGCGTTTTCCGGTGGTATACCGCAAGCGAGGGGCGGTCCACCCTAGCCTCAAGCGAAGTGTCCACGCTGTCCAGGAAGTTGAATGAATATTGCTGGGTGTGGAAGCCCATCAGGTCGTTGCACAGCAGGGACTCAAGGATTTCATTCGACCAGGGGCATATCGAGAACGCCTGCGGGTTGGGCCAGGGTATGTGCCAGAAAAAGGCAATGGTGATGTCAGGCTGCATTTTCCTGAGGTATTTGGGCACCATGCAGAGCTGGAAGTCATGTATCCACACCAATGTGTTGTGCCTGCATTCCTTGGATATTGCGTTTGCAAACTTGCGGTTCACCTTCTTGAATTCTTCCCATTCCGCGTCCACGAACCTTGGCCTTACGTATGCCATGTGGCAAAGCGGCCAGAGCGCCCCGTTGGACACGCCGTCAAGATAGCCGTCCCTTTCCTGATTGGTGAGCCAAATCCTGCGCAGGGAATAGCCATTTTCGTCAGGCACGCGCACCTTGTTCTCGCGGTCAACTGCCTTCTTGTCAGCCTTTCCGGTGCCAACCGAAACCCACGTGCCCTTGTTGAAAGCCATGAGCGGGTCAAGCGCAGTGACCACCCCGCCGGTGCCTGTGCGAAGCTTCACCACCCCGTCCTCGTGGACGTGGGTGTAGGGCTCAGTGTGCGATGCCATTACCAGATGCTTGTCCTTCAGGAGTATCCGGAGCATGTCCTTTGTGTCAGTTGTCACTTCATTCCCCTCCGCTTGCCCAGATTTTCCACATACACGTGCCGCTTGGGATACGGTATTTCGATGCCTTCCTTTGCATAGCGCGCGTGCAGCGCCTTGATGAACTCGTGCGTGAGCAGGTACCTGTCAACATACTCATTCGCGCGGAGGATGGCGCTGAAGGATATGCCGGAATCGCCAAATGCCCCATAGCGTATGAAAGGCTCGAAGTCCTTCGATGCTCCCTTTACCCTTTTCTGGGCATCAGATGCCACCTGGCAGGTGATGCGCTCCACCTTTTTCAGGTCAGAACTGTATGCAACTGACACTGGCACAATGACTGCGAGCGACTTGTCGGGAGCATAGTAGTTGGTGATGATGCTTGCTGCAAGCTTGGAGTTTGGCACCACCACGATGTTGTTGGCAAGCGCGCGAATCTGCGTGCTTCTCCAGCCTATCTTGTGTACATATCCCTCATAGCCGCCCTCCACCTGCACGTAGTCCCCTTCGCGCACCGGCCTGTCTGCGGAAATAGTGATGCCTGCAAAAAAGTTGCCAAGCGTGTCCTGGAAGGCAAGCGCCACGGCAAGGCCTGCGATGCCAAGCGAGGCGATAAGCGGGTTCACTTCGATGCCTGCAGTGTCCAGAGCCATTATGACTGCAATCGAGAAGATGAAAAGCGCGCCCACCCTGCGCAGCGTGGACTGGAGGTCCGCCAAGGGCAGGTTCCTTGCAGCTGCAGCCTCTTCCACATACCAGCGCAGCAGCGCTGAAAACGCTTGATACACGGCATAAGCGCCCGCCAATATCACAAACTCCTTTGCGGCAAACCCGAAAAGGGGATGCGTGTCCAGCCCAGCAAGAAAAGCGGCAGCATATATGCCAACACCTGTGAAGAATATCGTAAGCGGCAGGTCAAGCGCTTCAAGCAGGAAATCATCCAGTTTTGTCTTTGTCCTGCCAACGAGCATTTTCGCCGCCTTTTTCACCAGGGCGTTTGCAACTTTTGCCGCGACAAGCGCAACAGCAAGCGCCAGCAGGAAAGGCAGCAGGCTGCCCGCGTCAAATCCTGCCGCCTGTGCAACAATTTCATTTTCCAATAAATCACCATTTAGAAATAATACCAGATTATGCGGTACATGTCAACTTCTTCCCAGTTTGATCCGCATTCTTGGTTGCAATGTTTCGTACGCCCATTTGATTTCCTCATTGTTAGTTGGAGGTGGCAGGCGCATGGGCACGCGCGAGGGGCTGGACAGCATTGCAGTCGTCTTCAGTCGGTCTTTTCCCTATGCATGCCCACACGCGAAGAAGTCTGTGCTTATGCTGCATCCTCGCTTCCTTGCGGCGACTATTTGCAAAAAGGCCCGGGCAGGCGTGCCTAGTCCGCGCCTGTCGCTCTTTGCCGCGCACTCTATGCCCATTGCGCCCACCAAGTAGATACTCTCGCCTGCCCCTAAAAGCAGTTCCGGGGTGAAATGCTTGACAGATGGCAACTTTTTTTAATTATATTGCTGGAAGTCAAGCATGGGAGGGGAACTTAGCGCCACAGACCGCAAAATCCTTGCGCAGCTGCTCTGCGACAGCCGCCAGCCGATTTCCAGGATTGCGGCAAGTGCCCGCGTGTCAAAGCAGAACGCCTCGAGCCGCATAGCCTCGCTGCTTGCACACGGAAGCATCGGCTCGTTTGCCGCGCTCATCGACTGCGAACGCGTCGGCTACGGCGTCCATATCTTCAACTTCAAGCTCAAGCCGGTGTCGACCAGAAAGGAGAAGCAGGTGGCATCCGAGCTTCTCTCGCTTGGCGTCCTCTCGCTTTTGAAGTGCGAGGGAGAGTGGGACCTTTCCCTGAGCATTGCAAGCGAAGGGACCGCGGACCTTGCCAGGAAAAGCCTGAGGCTGCACCGCATCCTACGGGGCATTGTGCAATCCATGCACTGGGCAGTACATCTGAGCACGACCACCGTGGTGCCGCGCGCATTTTCCAGCAGCTCCGATTCGCCCAAGCATCCCGTGACGCTTGGCGTGCAGCGCAGCCAGGAAAGGATAAGCCAGAAGGACAGGGAAATCCTTTCCGCGGTTGCCAGCAACACGCGCATCTCCTATTCTGACCTTGGGAAGCGAACTGGCATGCCGCCCGAAACTGCGCGCTACCACCTCAAGTCGCTTCAGGAGCGCAAGATAATCAGGGGCTATACCATAAACCTGGGGAGCGAGATGGAGGGCTTCCGCCACTACCGCGTGCTCCTCAACCTGTCAGCACCCACGGATGAGAACGTGCGCGCAGTTTCCTCCTTCCTGCTTTCCATGCCGCAGGTGCGCCGCGTCATGCGCATAGTGTCGGAGTACGAGCTGATGTACGACGTGCGCGCGAGCGGCGAGCGCGAGGTGCGCGAAATCACGCAGTCCGTGGTGAGGCGCTTCCACAGGATAATGAGCGCGCAGGCATGGGTGCGAATAGTGAAGGAATACAGGTTCTGCTATTTCCCGCAGGGATAGCGCGGCAACGGGCTCGACCGCAAGAGGTAAAAGCTTCTTGGCAAAAACTCAATCAAGGTGAGCGCATGGGCTTTTGGAAATGGGCGGATGCGAAGGCAAAGAAAATGAGCGCGCTTGACGTGGGGCTGGTGAAGATCAGCGTTTTCTTCCTTGCGCTTTTGCTGGCAAAGCTTTGGCCGCCGCTTCTTTCGCTTGACTGGTCATGGTATGCGCTGGTATTCGTGCTTGCGGCGCTGAAGCCG
Source organism: Candidatus Micrarchaeia archaeon (assembly GCA_041663445.1). Taxonomy (GTDB): domain Archaea; phylum Micrarchaeota; class Micrarchaeia; order Anstonellales; family Anstonellaceae; genus UBA10161. The sequence continues at coordinate 52,656 of JBAYMR010000001.1, read as the reverse complement.
ACCTACGAAGTGTTCAAGAGCAAGCAAACGTTCCCGAAGCTGGATTGAACTTCCATTTCCTGAGTGTTAAGTGCGGATTGGGCAGTCTGTTTCGGCATAGAATTTGGAGTGAACCACGATAAACACCTACCGGAGGTGATTCGATGGGCTTTGATGTGAGGCTGGACTGCCTGAGAATCGCTATAAACGAGAACTGGAATGACCTTGAGGCCGGGGAAGAGAATGATGCCCTGGTTGTCCGGCTCAAGCCTGGGGCTGAAAAATTCAGCATTCCAAAACGCTGAAGCTGATTTAAAAAACCGAGCGCTATAATAAGCCATTGCGGCACCGCCGGAAGAGAGCGGCGGGTCAGGGCGGAAATTATGTGGTAAAAAGTAGTTAAATAGGGGGTCGTGGCGTAACTTGGTAGCGCGGCAGGCTCCAGATCTCCCTTCGGGGAAAGAAAAAACCTGCATGTTAGGGTTCAAATCCCTACGATCCCACTGAAAACCTGCATGTTAGGGGTCAGACAAAAGCAAAGCTTTTGGATGCAAAGTTGTCGCGAAGCGGCAACGACGCAAATCCCTACGATCCCACTAAAAACCTGCATGTTGGGGTTCGGGCAAAATCCTGCAATCCCGCCCTGTTTCTTCTTTCCAATCCCCCCTGCCCAGTGCAACGAATATAAAAGTTGCGTGCCAATCGTCCGAACCAGAAGGTGTTTTTGTTGGCATCGGGTTTTGTAATGCGCGCGCAAGGGGCCACTGAATATCTCGTCATAATGGCCGTCGTGCTCCTTGTGGCGCTGATAGGCGTATCCCTCGTGGGCTTTGTGCCCAGCGTGACATCGGACGCGAAAATCTCGCAGTCCGACGAATACTGGCGCGGGCAGGCGCGGCCTTTCGGCATCCTTGAGCGCACCGTGCTTGCAAACGGCACGGTGACGCTGGTGGTCCAGAACAAGGACGCCATAGGCACATACACGATGACGCGCCTGAGCATCTCAAGCGGCGCCTACACCACTGCCACCACTTTCGGGCCGGGCGAGACGAAGACCTTGCGGTTCAGCGGGGCCCAGGCGGGCACGGCAGGGGCATACTATGACTTTTCACTGAACATAACCTACACCTCCCCCTTCGGGGTGGCGGGCGTGCAGCGCGGGACGAAAAACGTATTGGGCAGGTATTCATAAGGGTGGGCATATGGCTAAGCGCAACAAGCAGGCATCCGGCAAGCAATCAATATCCCCGCTGTCAAAATACGCCTTCCCGGCTTTCTGGGCATTGGCCTCATTGGCGGTCTGCAGCCTTCTTGCATTCGCCTTCAGCGACCCGTCGTGGTATACCGGCGGGCTGTTCTTCCTGGCCGCCGCGCTCTGGCTGTTCGTTTCCAGGCTCGGAAAGGAAAAAATGGGCTTCTGCCTCGGCAGCCTGCAGGACTACGCAATCGCAGTCGCATATCCGCTCTGCATACTTGCCGGGGTGGTGGCCGTGATGGTGCTGACCGGCGAGGACCTGAACCCCATACTGTCCGTTGACCAGGCATATTCGTTCGCAGGCATGTTCGTCATCTTCATAGTGCTGAACTTTTTCACCACCGGGCTTTTCTTCCGCGGCTGGCTTTTTGGCTTCATGGAGGGGAAAAAAATCGGTGCAAAGGAAGTCGTGATTTTCACGTCGTTTGCCTACTGCATGTGGCACATCCCCCTCTTTTTCATAGACCCTGACTACATGGTGTCCGCCAACATGATGCCGGTGTTTCTTGCGGGCGTGCTCCTGGACGGGATGGTCTGGGGGCTGATAAGGCTCAAGTCCGGCGCAATCGCCCCCGGCGCTGTCGGGCACGCGCTTTGGGACGCGGTCACGTTCGGGATTTTCGGCTTCGGCATCCACCCCATGCTGATATCCATCCCCCAAATCGAGGTGTTCGGCCTGCAGCGCGGGTTTGTGAGCGTTGCGCTGCGGCTCGTGTTCGTTGCCGCGCTCTGGTACTGGCTCTTCAAGCGGAAGTGAGCCTCGCATCTCTATAACGTTTATTAATAATGCGTGGCAAAGGTGCTGTCACGGGGCATTGAATGGCAAACGTGAAAGCGCGCGAACTTCTCCTTTACTCTGAAAAGATAAAGGAGTCGGACGTGAGGAACCTCTTCAACCAGATTCTCAAGTCCACTATGCCGTTCCTGGGGTTCATTGACTTCCGCGACTTCTTCTCCCCCAATTTCATAAACGTCATCACCAAGCGCAAGATAAACACCGTGCAGTTCTTCGCGCGCGAGAGGAAGGGGCTTGCGGACATGTCCATGCTCGTTTTCCCCTACAAGGTGTCCGAGCCAATCCTGCTCGAGAAGGAAAAGGGCAGCCTCTTCCCGTTCCCGAAATTCTATTTCCTCGGGGGCGGGCAGGACTTCCTCTCCCTTGCGCTGAAGGAGCGCATCCTGGAGGTTGACCTGAAGATGTGGAGGGTGCTTGGGAAAACGCTGGGTTTCGGCACCGCGGTTGACGAGCGGGGCAGGAAAAGCGTGGTCATCTCCACCTCGCCCGAGCGCTTTTTCGAGGTTGACCTGGAAAAGAACCCCGCGGTGTACATAGAGATACTTGACCCCATCCCCAAGCGCATGTCGGTAACCTCCCGGTACCCGGTGTTCGAGGAAACTGGCATAAGCGTGGGCGTGGACAACTTCGACATCTTCCAGCACACGCTGGTGATAGGCGCGTCCGGCACTGGGAAAAGCAAGGGGCTTTTCGCGCTCATAAAATCCATCCAGGCGAAATACGGCAGCAACGTCCGCATAGTGATGATTGACCCGCACGGGGAGTTCGTGCGCATGTTCCCGGACGACTACATCGTGGACCTCGTGCACAACTACATCGAGCCCCTGGACGTAGGCGGGAACAAGACGCCCCTGATGACGCAGCTCATCTCGCAGCTCCTCTCCTCCGCGATAGGCGGGGACAACCAATACTCCGAGCGCGTGCTGTTCTACGCCGTGCACCTGCTTTCCTCAATTGACGCCATGAACCTGAAGAACGTCTCCCTCCTGCTCACGGACTCTTCCAAGCGCGCGGAATTCGTCTCCTCCGTCGAGAACGACGAGATAAAGCGCTTCTTCGACGAGGAGTTCAATGACATCTACATCCACCACTTCAACGACGCCATATTGCCCGTCCTCAACTTCGTGGGCGAATACGAGCTTTACCTTGGCGGGGACAAGAAGAAGGAGGACCTCCTCAACCTCATCCGCAAGAACAACGTCACCGTGATTTCCTTCAACCCCAACTTCTTCGGCAAGCGCATGATAAACTTCCTGGCCGGCGCCGTGATAAACCAGATGTACATCCTCGCAATCACCGAGAAGCTCGACACGCCCACCATCCTCGTGATGGACGAGTTCCAGCGCGTGGAGACCAAGGTGGTGAAGGACATCCTCTCCGAGACGCGCAAGTTCAACCTCTATGCCTACCTTTCCATGCAGTACCTCGGGCAGATGACGAAGGAGGTGCACGACAGCATCGTGTCTAACATAAGGAACATCGTCTCATTCAAGCTCAACAGGCAGGACGCCACCATGATTTCCTCGATAATGGAAATCAAGATAGAGGAATCGTTCAAGAAGGCGCGCACGCAGACCGAGCTTGAGGAGAGCAAGAAGGAAATGTTCGTCCGCCTGCACCAGCGCGAGTGCATCGTCCGCCTTTTCGACGGCAAGAAATACATCCTTCCCATGAAGCTCCACGTGGTTGACGTCGCCCGCTGGGGCTACAAGCCCTCCATGGAGCTGTCCCAGATGGACGCCTCGCATGACACCGGCGATTCGGGCGGCAAGCCCCCGGCGCAATACGGGTCGGGCAATGTGCGCCCGCCTGCGGGCAACGAGCCTGAGCGCCAGGCTCCCCGCCAGGGAAATGCCTACTCGCAATCCACCGGCGCATCGCAGTCATCTGCAAGCTACAACGTGCATTATGGCGCCCCTGCGCCGCAGCCGCCCAGGATTTACAGGGAAGAACGTGATGACGAGGAAAGGGAAGGGCGCGGCGATGAGGGCGAAGAAAAAAAGCAGGGCGAGCCCCGCGACGAGCTCATGGGCATGAAGCTCGAGGACGATTCGCCCATCAAGCTCCAAGACGGCGAGGAGCCGCACGAGGAAGAGGAGAGCGAGAACGACATCGCTGAGAAGGAAAAGGAGCTTGCGCTTGACGAAGACCCCGCATACAAGGAAGAGCCGGAGAACGAAGAGCCCGCGCCTCGCAATGAAGATGCCGAAGCGCCTTCGGAAGAAAGCGGGGAAGAAGCCCCCTCAAACGAGGAAGGCGTTCCATCCGAAGACGAGGAAGCGCCTACTGATGGGGAAGCGACGCCAGCAGGCGATGAATCTCCTGGCGATGAAGAGGAGGCGCCCGCGCCAAAGAAGGCAAAGCCGCACAAGCACAAGCCCATTTACATGCCTGAATACGAGCCGGTGCAGGAGCCTGAAGAGCCTGAAGAAGAAAAGCCCGCCGCGCGCAGGGGCAGGCGCGCAAAAGCGAAGGCAGATGCGCCTGCCGATGAAGGGCAGGAGGAAAGCGCGCCCGAAGGGCGCTCCCCGCTGCAAAAAGAGGCGGACGAGGACGCGTCGCTTGCCGAAAAGCTTGCGCGCATACGCGAAAAGGCCGCCGCGCGCGCACGCGAGCGCACGCCCGCCGTTTCCATGCCCGAAGATGACGTGCCTGAGCCTGAGAAAGAAGAGGCGCCATCGCCAGCCGCCGCCATGCCCAAGGCTTCCAGGGCAAAAGCGCCTGCAAGCAAAGGGGCGCCTGCCAAAAAGGCAGCGGCAAAAAGCAAAACCAGGAAAAAGTAGCTATTCTCTTCCGCCGATATTGTAAATGCTCCAGCGCAGGCTCTTTTTCGTTTCCAATTCCTGCCCGGCCTGCTTCAGCAGCGCCTCCTTTGCCTTCATGAACCTCTCGCGCCCCACTTCCACATTGCCAACCGCGTAGCGGAGGTTCTTCGCGTTGAAGCAGAACATGCAGTCGGTGCAATTCTCGATGTTGTGGCAGTAGTAGCAGCCCGAGCAATCGCGCGAGAAATCAACCTCGAAGCAGCGCGCCAGTTTTCCCGAGTTGAAGCAGCGCACATTGAATTCCGATGAAAGCAGCGCTGCGCAGCCGAACGAGTGCTCGCTTGAGCGCGGCCAGAAGCAATAGCCTGCATATTTTGAGAAGACAACCGGCGAGGAGCGGTAGCAGTGCGCAGAGTCCCCCGCTGTCGCGCATTCGATGATGTTCAGGTTCATCCCGTCCCGATACTCCGGGCAGAAGAAAGCAATCCCCCCCAACATCCTGTGTGCGTTTGCAATCGTGAGGTTCTCCGCAGCCTCTTCCCCTATTTTCAGCCTCTCGCCTGCCTCGCGCGCCTCCTCGCTCAAAAGCAGCCTGTCGGAAGGCAGCGCAAAATACTCGCAATAATCAAACCTTCTCACGGGTTTCCCGCTCGCAGCGGACTTCAGCGTTTCGCTCCTCTTGATGTCCCTCTTCAGCCATCCGGCATAATCGTCAATGCCGCCCGGCAGCCGCCTGCCAAGCACGATATTGCACGTCTTGGCAAAAGCCTCCTCGATAACTGCCTTGTCGGTTTTCCCGGGCATTGCGGGCGCAGAAACCTTCGGGGGCGATGGCTTGCCGCATTTTGCGACAATCTCCACGAGTGTTGGCAGCCTCCTGTCCCGCCTGAGAGCTTCTGCCATTTCGTTCTGTAGCCTCTTCTTCGCCTCATAATATTTTTCCTTGGGCAATTGCACGTTCCCGATTGCGTGCCGCAGGTTCTTGGCGTTGAAGCAGAAGAAGCATTCCTGGCAGTCGTCCAAATTATGCGAGTAATAGCAGTCCGAGCACGAGCGGCTCTGCCAAAGCTCGAAGCAGCGCCTGTCCCGGAAAGTCTCGCAGCACTTCACGCACATCGCGCTCTCGCCAATGCCGTTCACGCCAAAGCAGTCCTCGCCCAGCCTCCCGAGCACGGAATACGCCGTGTACTTGCATTCGGTGAGCTTGCCTGTCTCATGCATGTAGAAGCAGTCCGTGATACCCGAGCTTTTTTCCACGTATTGCGAATTGCCAAGCACCGCGCTTCCTGCGTAATGGAACCGCTCCTGCAGCAGTGGGGTGATTGCCTCGATGCCCCTGGCTTCCAAAACGCCTTCAGGGAGCGCTGCCGCCTTTTTTGTGAAGTCAATCTCCTCAAAGCCAATCCCCCTGCTTCCTTCACCATAACAGTTGATGGCATAAGTGATTTCCTTGCCTGAAACAGAGGAGCGGCGGTGCACAAGCCTCTCACCCACTTCTGAAAGCCACCCGCCAAATTCGGGAAGCGCGCCAACTTCCATGCCAAAAAGCACCCTGCATGTGCTGTCCCATCTCTTCTGGAGGGCTGGCATTGCCTCTGATGGTTTTTCCATGCGGCAGATATGGCTCTCACAGGAAATAATCCTTTATTGGGCATATGTCACGCTTTTCCTTACTTTTTTTTGTCCAAGTAGTTCTTCACGAGGTGCGGGAACAGCTTCGCCTCGGCGCGCCTCAGCCTTTCCTGCATGCTCCTCCTGCTCACTTTGGCAGCGCGCGCCAAATCCTCCAGCCCGGCATTCCTCGGCCATGAATAGTAACCGTTCATGAGCGCAACGGCAAGCGCGTCCTTCTGCTTGTCTGTAAGCGAGGGGCCAGACACCTTGCTCCGGTAATCCCCCACACGCATTATCTTTACATCCCCAATCGCCTCAAGCTCGTGCGCCAGTTTCTTTATCCCCCTGGGGTCTGGCGCAATTACGTTGTACGTCTCATAGCCTTCCTTTGCAACAACGGGCGCGGACGGCACAGTGCCGCTTTGCAGCACCTTCTCATAGCTTGAGGAGGGCATGTACGCATTCAGGAGTATGAGCGCCTGGTTGCCTGATTTCTCAAGCACAGTGAGCCTCTTGGTGTCATTGTTCTTCTTGATATATGCCAGGTACTCGTCCACTTCCGAGGGCTTTTCCGCGCTCACGTTCCACATCAGGAGATAGTCAATCTTGCCTGGCTTCTTGTCAAGGTACACCACCTTGCTTACCTCGTCCAGCCTCACATGCGGGAACTTCTCCGTGCTCTTTGAGGTCTGGCAATCCTGGTGGTAAAAGCCGATGGTGGCGGCTTTCACTTTCCTGTCTGAGAAAAGCTCGCGCTGCTCGCCGTCCTTCTGGAAAATCTTTTTCGCGGATTTTCCATCCTTCCACTTCCTGTTAATCTCGTCCTGCTCCTTGCTCATTTCCGCACCTTATGGGTATCCTATCCGTAGCCAAACTTCTTGCTGTATTTTCCATGGTCTATGATGTCCAAAACAAACGCCACGATTTCTACTTCCCCATTCGGCGTAAGCGTGTACAGCATCCTCCAGCCGTTCGGAAGGCTCACCCAGAACAGGTTATTCACGCCGTACTTGCGGATGTAATCCGCAGGTATCTTTGCCTTGGCAATCGGCTCGCCATAATGCACGTTGACCTTGATGAGCTCCTTCTTGTAATTTATCGCTTTCAGGATAGCACGCTCATTTTTCGAGTTGGGTGCCTTTTCATTCAGGTATTGGTATACCTCTTCCGCCTCGCTCGACAGGACAACCCGCACCGCCTTCATATCTCCATCCCTCTCGCAATCGCCTTTCCAATCCGTGCGTTGGCGTTGTGCATCCAGGTAATCCCGCGCATGCTCACCGCAATCTTGTTGCTTTCCTCTAGGTAAATGAGTATGGACTTGAGGGTGTTGTGGTTCACCTGCTTCGGAAGCGCGCGCTTGAGCGCGGCAACGGTGATGACGCTTTCCTTCGCCCTTGCAAGCGTGTTTTCCACCATTATCACGGTGTTCAGGGTGGGGGCGTGCTCCATTTTCATGATTTGGATCCCTTTTGTCATATAAATCACTTTTTGTTATCCTCGTCGAAGTCGGCTTCGACGTCTAACAAAATTCGTATAATTTTGTTATTTATTGATATCAAATAGTTATTAATAGATATCTTATTAAACCTTGTTCATCCCTTCGCCCCGATGCTGTAGATGCTCAGTCCCAGCTTCTTGTCCTTTTCCAGCCGCGCGCCTATTTCCGCAAGCACGAGCCTTTTCACGCGCGCGTACTCCTCCTTGCCCACCTCCACATTGCCAACCGCGTAGCGGAGGTTCTTCACGTTGAAGCAAAAGAGGCAGTCATGGCAGTTCTCGGCATTGTGGCAGAAATAGCAATCCGACGACGACCTGCACGAGTCGCACTCGAAGCAGCGCTGGAGCTTCACGGAGTGGTAGCAATCCATGCAAAAGCCGGAGTCAAATACCACTGAGCAGCCGAAGCAGCGCTCAGAGCTTCTGGGCCAGAAGCAGAATGCCGAGCTTTTGGTAAGCACTGACGGCGACAGCCTGTAGCAATCCGTGCAATTGCCCACCACGGGGCATTCGATGATGTTCCTGTTCACCCCCAGATAATGCTCGGTTGAAAAATATGCGATATTGCCGATTATGGCGTGCGCGTTCCCAAGCGTGATTCTCCCTGCTTCCTCCTCGCTTATTTTCGCAGTTTCGCCCCATGCATAGGCCTCGTGATAAGTGGCAAGCCTGCCTTTCGGCAGGTCGAGCTGGCGCGCATAGTCCATTATCAGCACGCGCTCGCCGCTGAAAGCCGATTTTCCTTCCTCGATTTTTCGGGTGTGCGCCTCAAGCCATTCGCCGTAGCCGTCCATGCCGGCAAGCTTTTTTCCCAGCAGCATGCCTGAAACATCCGAAAACGCCTCTTCAATCCGTGCCTTGTTCTCTTCCATCCTCTTTCTTCCCACTCCGAAAAGCGCTCCTTTCACATCGGGCTTTGGGCAGTTCCCCGCAATCTCCGCAAGCGAAGGCAGGCGCTTTTTTTCCCCAAGCGCCTGCGCCATCTCCGCAACAAGCTTGCGCTTGATTTCCAGGTATTTTGCCTTTGGAAGCTCAAGGTTCCCGATGTGGTGCCTCTTGCCCTTTAGCTGGAAGCAGAACATGCAGTCCGCGCAGTCGTCCAAATTGTAGGCATAATAGCAGTCAGAAGAGGTCCCGCCCCTCCAAAGCTCGAATGAGCGCACCGCGCGGTAGGTGTCGTTGCATTTTATGCAGAAGGACGACTCGCCGGGCGCATCCGAGCCGAACACCGACTCGCACAGCCGCGCGAACCTTGTGTGCGCCAGGCACTTCGAGTCGCCGCAGCCGTCGCACCCGAGGATGTAATGGCTGTCCGAGATGTTGGAGCTTTTCTCAACATTGCTGCAGTTGCCCAACATCACGCTCCCGGCGTATTGCGCGCGCTCCTGCACGGCTTCGATGAGCGAGTCCATGTCCTTGATGCCATTTATTGAAAGCGGCTCGAACTTCTTGCCCGTGCCAACCTCGTCAAAGCCAACATTTTTCGCGCCCTTAGGGCAACAGTCCACGCCAAAGTAAATTTCCTTGCCGGAAACGGACGAGCGCGCGGCCTTGGGATTCCACCCTCCGCTTGACAGCCACGCCTCAAACTCGTGAAGCGCGCCCACTTCCTCCCCGAAAACTGCCCGGCACGTGCCGTCCCATCCCTTCTGAAGCTGCCTTTCAAGCGGTTCGTTCATCTCTTCGCCCCGATATTGTAGATGCTCATCTTCAGCGCGCGCGTGGCGTCCAATTCATCCGCCATCCCCTTCAGCAGGGCATCCCGCGCTTTCATGTATTCCTCTCGCGTGAGCTGCGTATTTCCGATGCAATTGCGCGCGCCTTTCATGTTGAAGCAGAACATGCAGTCTGACAGGCCCTCGCAGTTGTGGCAGAAATACGAATCCGCGCACTTCTGGCAGGTGTCCATCTCAAAGCACCGTGTAAGATGCTGGCAGTTGTAGCATTTCATGCAAAATTCGCTTTCCAGTATCCTTCCGCATCCATAGACGTACTTTGAGTGCAGGGAAAGGGAAGTGCATGCCGTGTTCATGGAACAAGTGGACTCATAGCCCCTATAAGTGTCATGGGCATCAAGCACCAAAGGCGTGCCATTAATATTGTGGCATTCGCCCTCGTACATTTCCGCAGTGAAGTAGGCAATCTTCCCAAGTGCCCCTAGCACACTGCCAAGCGTTTCCACATCGTTTTCTTCCATATGCACTGATGCAAGCGCCATTGACTCTGTCTCGCTCACTGTCCTTTTTTTCGGTAGGTTGGAAAACAGGGGCATGTTTTGCGGATAACATGTCTCAGAGCCGAAAATTGAAGTTGTTTTCACTGCGCTGATAGTGCCTCTTTCAAGCCATGGCGCATATCTCTCAATGCTCCGCCGCGGCTCAACTTTGAAAATCAGCTTGTACGTGCTGGCAAACCCCTTCTCCACAGTTGCCACATTTTTCACGTCCTTCCTTTCCGGCAAGCTGATGGAAGGCATTGGCAATGGCGGGGCGTTTGGCATAAGTTCAAAAAGGGAAGGATAACGCTTTTTCACAGCAATTTCCTCTGCAATTTCCCCGACCAGCTTCTTCCTGAGTGCAGAGTATTTTTCCTTCGGCAGTGCAAGATTGCCAATCATGTGCCCCTTGTTCCTCTGCCCGAACGAGAACATCAGGTCATGGCTTCCAAAGCAGTTGAAAACAAAATAACAGTCGCTGTCATTCACTGAAAAATGCGTTTCAAAGCAGCGCTTGATGTTCAGAAGCGCGACCGAGCGTATTGCGAATTCTGTCATCGCGCCCCAGCCCGCGCCAAAGCAGTACTTGCTGCCCCTCCTCATCATGAAGGAGGAATCGCAGCACATGGACGACTCTATGTTGGTGGAATTCCAGACCTGCTGCGAGTCCAGCACCAGGTCGGACTGCCCCACATTCGCGCTCGTGCCCAGGCATTTGTTGCCGGTGTATTCGCACTTCTCGGCAAGCGCGCGCGTTAGCAAATCAATATCCTTTATCTCGTTGATTGACAGCGCATAATCCTTGTTGAAGGCAAGCTCATCGGAGGAGAGGAATTTCGCCTGCTTCGGGTAGTTGTCCGCCGCCAGCAGCACATTCTTGCCCGACAGGCAGGACTTGCGCATTGCAGTCTTGGGCAAATACTCCGAGAACCAGGGGCGGAAATCCTCTACTTTGCCCAATTCAGTGCCAAACACAACCCTACAGGTGCCGTCCCATCCCTTCTGAAGCTGCCTTTCAAGCGCGGCGTCCATGTTATCGGCACACTTTTGCTGTCAAATATTAAAAACAGGGCGCGCGGAGCCGAGGCTGTAGATGTCAAGCGCCATCCCGCGCGCTTTCTCCGCCCTTGCAGCGATATCCGAAAGCAGCCTCCCCTTCGCCTCAAGGTAGCGCCCGCGCGGCAATTCCACGTTGCCAATCGCATTCCTCAGCCCCTTGGCATTGAAGCAGAACATGCAGTCCCTCATGCCCTCGCAGTTGTGGCAGAAATGGCAGTCGGTGCAGTCAAGCGAGTCGCTCACCTCGAAGCAGCGCTGAAGCCTCAGCGAGCGGTAGCAGTTGATGCAGAACTGCGAGTAGAACACGTGGTCGCAGCCGAACATGCAATCGGCCTCGTGCGATACCCAGCAGTCATAAGCGCACCTTTTGGAGTCGTACATTGTCGAGGCGCCGAACACCGTGTTGGAGCCGGAGTGGCTCACCACCTGCTCCAATGCCATGTTGTTCCCAAGCGCCACGTCGCACGTGAAATAGGCAATCGGGGCCAGCGCCTTTTTTGCGTTTGCCAGCGCCAGCCTTTCCACATCCGCCTCCGATAGCTTTTTCTTCCCCGCCTCCCTTGCCTCGCCCTCGGTAAGGTGCGTGCCCCTCACAGGCTCGTTGAAAAGTATGGGCAGGATGAGGAGCGGCTTGCCGCTAGCGGCGGATTTCCCTTTCGGGGGCGCGCGCACATGGCGCATGAGCCACCCCTCATAGTCCGTGAGCTTCCCCGACAGCTGCCTGCCAAGCACTGCCTTGCATGCGCCCGCAAACGCGGCATCCAGCGCAGCAGGGTAGGCGGCGGGCCTTCCGAAGTACGGCTTGCCGTGCGTGTCCCAGCTTTCCGGCCTCTCCTCGGGAGACTTTCTCGCCGGCGCGCCCAGCAGCTCCGCAAGCGAGACAATGTCTTTCCTGCGCTCCAGCTCGTCCGCAATCTCCGCCACCAGCTTTTCCTTGAGCGCCATGTACCTCTCCTTGGGCAATTCAAGGTTGCCAATCATGAACCTCTTGGCATCCTGGTTGAACGAGAACATCAACTCCTGGCTTTGGCGCACGTTCGCGCAGTAATACGCGTCGGACACGTCCTGAGTGTTCGCGGTCTCGAACATCCTCCTGCTCTTCCACCCCTGGAAGTTCTTTATCACGAATTCTATCTCGCCCGTGCAATCCGAGCCGAACACATGGCTTGAGCGGCGCAGCATTGCGCAGTGCGCCACATGCTTGCTGTCGGAAACGTCCTGCGAATGATACACGCAAGAGACATTGGAGCAGCGCTGCACATCTTCCACGCCGCAGGAGTTGCCGAGCACGATGTCCCCTGAATAGATGAACCTCTCGCCAATTGCCGCGCGCAGGGAATCAATGTCCTTTATGTCGTCAATGGGGAACGGCGCGGAATGGAGCCTGAAGTACTGCCCGCGCTCGGAGTCCGAAATGTAGCGCACCTCCTCCCCGCAGTCGTCATCCGCAGTGGTGACTGCCTTGCCCGACAGGCAGGAGCGCCTCTGCATGCGCAGCGGCCCCACGTATTTCTTCAGGTAAGCCTCATACTCCCCCATGCCGCCAATCTCGCGCCTCAAAAGCACGCGGCAGGTCGATTTCCATGCAGAGTCAATATCCATGCAATCTCCCGCCTGCGCTTGCGTCCGGCGCCCCGTCCCGTTCCATCGCCTCGCCCTGCCCCCCGTGTTTCCTGCGGTTGAACAGGTTGAACAATGTAAGATAAGCCGCATAATTGGCTGCGAGGGCGATGGTGAGCGATATCTTTTCCGAAGCCCCGTAATATGTTGCGGCAGCCGCGCTTGCCGCCATTGCTGCCATTGCCACGATTCCTGCCATAGTTGACTTTCCCACAAGCTTGAGATTGTGCCAAAGCAGGCCCTTGGCGTCGCCCTTGAATTCCTTGCGGTTCACCACCCAGGACGCCGCGAACATGGCGCCCGTCCCTATCACATACTGCGACGTGCTTGCCACCCACGTGGCGGCCTGCATCCTGTCCATGCCTGCCTGCTGCGCGAGCTGCGGGGCAACATATGCCGAAGTGATGCCGAACGCCACGCCGGTAAGCGCGCAGGCATTGAGCTTTGCCCATTCCTTTTTCCTGTGGAACCACGTGCCATCCGCCCTGCGGCTTGCCGTGATTCCATTGCCGTGCTTGTTCATGTGCATCATGCAAACGCCCCCTGCCTGTTGCCTGTGGTGTCTATATGGTTTGGTATATTTAAAATGCCCTAGCTATTTTCTTTAAAAAACATAGTTATTTATACATTTTCTTATATATTTTAAAATTATGGACCTGACGGACAGGAAGATACTCTACGCGCTCGACCAGGACTCGCGCCAGTCCTACAGCGCCATTGCCAAGACGCTCCGCACCAGCCCGCAGGTTGTCAAGTACAGGGTGGAAAACCTCATGGCATCCGGCGCGCTGCAGTATTGCTGGCCCATGATTGAGTATCGGAAGGCAGGCTACTTCTTCGGCATGTATTTCATCAAGCTGCAGAACATGGACGAGAAAACCGAAAAGGAGCTCTTCGCATACCTCAACAATCACCGTTTCATCCCGATAATAATGCGCGGCGAGGGCTACGCCGACCTGATAATCGCCATCTGCGCCAAGGGGATGTTCCACCTGAAGGAGATAATGTCGGAACTGAACAACCGCTATAGCAGGAATTTCCGCGAATACGACGCCACCATCCCAATCGGCTTCACCCAGTTCCACCGCTCCTATCTTGTTGATGCCGAAAAGAAGCAGCCGAAGGAGGAGTATTCCGCATTCACCGGGGCGGAAGTGCGCGAAGAGGCGCTTGATGAAAACGGGAGGAAAGTGCTTTCCATGGTGAATTCCAACGCGCGGGTGCCGCTGGTGCAAATCGCGCGGAAAGTCGGCATTTCCGAGATATCCGCAAAAAACACAGTCAAAAAGCTGGAGCGCTCCGGCATCATCCAAAGCTACACCATCCTGCCCAACCACGTCCTCCTGGGCAAGCCGCGCCACCGCGTGCTTTTCAAGCTGGCAAACATCACGACGCAGAAGGAAAGGATGCTTTTCACCTATTGCCAGATGCATCCCAATATCGTGCACCACATCCGCGTGATAGGCTACTGGGACCTGGTGCTTGACATCGAGGTGGAGCGGGGGGAGCCTTTCAGGAAAATCATCCGGGAAATGAAATTCAAGTTCTCTGGCATCATAGAGCGAGTGGAGCCAACTTATATTTACAAGATAGACCAGTTCAGGGACATCCCGATAGAGTATCCGCAGCTGAATGCCGATTGAACCGCAAGGCAAGTGAGCAGATGGAAAAGGAAAAAATCCCGCCAAAGACAAATTTCAGCAGAAATTTGCCTGCAGATGGAAATCCCTCAGGAGCCCCATCTCCAAAAATAGTGAACTCGTGCAAAAGCTGCACCGCGCGCTGCTGCCGCGTGCTCTCGGTTGTGCTTACCGTGCCGGAAGCCGTGCGCTTGGTGCGCGCGTCGGGGAAAGCGCCGCAGGAAATACTGGAATTCACCTCCGGCGTGGATTACAGGCGCACGCCCCACTATCCCGTGCTCGCATTTGAAAACGGGCAGCTGCGCGACTACTTCCTGGTCATAAGGCATTCCGGCGAGGACTGCATCTTCCTTGGGCGCGACCTTGCCTGTGCGCTTTACAATGACCGCCCGTCCGTCTGCCGGCTCTACCCGTTCGACCTTGACGGCGCGGAAATGAAAAAGCGCGCGCTCTGCCCGGTGAAGTTCGCAAAGGGGGAAGGCATGCCGCGCATCGCTTCGGCGCTGCGCGCGGACCTGATAAAGCACGGCGAGATAGTGCGCAAGTGGAACGTGCTGCACAAGGAAAAGCCCACGCTAGAGATGTTTTTTGCCTTTTTGAAAGAAGAAGGGCACTTATAGGCGCACAAGCAGGGTGGTGCGATAGAGGCGCTTCCCGTTCTTCTCGCCGGCGAGCTTCTCCGTCCTCACGAACCCCAGCTTCTGCGCGTTGAGCGAGGCGATGGCCTCGTTTCTCGAGCCGCAATAGATGTCAATGCCTTCCTTCAGCTCCTCGATTTTCGGGATGAACGAGCGCGACTCCACCCTCTTTGTGAGGATTTCCACCATCCTCTCCACCTTCAGCCTGTCGTCGCCGCGAATCTGTATTATCGCCTCGAAATACTGCGAGTTCGAGCGCGCGCAGGCAACGCACTGCTCCTTCCTGATGAGCACGAGCAAATCCCGCTTTATCCTGCCCGATGGCGTGTCGTACTCCACGCTTGCCATGTCTTCGGCATAAACTGGGTTGGTGCCCTTGAGCTTCAACAGGCGCGTGGCTTCCGCCTGCACGGTGGTTTCCTTCTTTTTCCTTCCCTTGTCCAGCACTTCGCCGCATTTGGCGCAGATGGTGACCTGCACGTTGGGAAGCTCCCCTATCATCGTCTTCGTGCACTCCATGCACAGCTCGCCGTGGAATGAAACTTCCGTGTCAGGTTTTCCGCACTTCGGGCAATATCTGGCCATGAACATCAACCGGGCGCACCGTCAATGGTTTCCGTGCTTGGCTTCTGCTTCCTAGGGGTATATATATCCGTATCTCCCAACGTCATGCGGGAGTTTTATGGATAGTGAAGATGACGAAGGCTACAGCGCAAACACTGAAATGCGCTACATTTCGCTCGAGCTGATGAAGCTTGCCCAGAAATCTGGCAGGGGCTTCCGGGAAGTGGCGGAAGAGTACATGGAGAACACCGCGCTCCTGCAGGAAATGATAATCGGCGAGGAGGACGTTTCCCCGTCGCAGAAAAAGAAGGGGGCTTCCAGCAAGGGCAACAAGTAGGCGAGCCTATGCAGGAAACAAAAAAGAACGCCCTTGCGCTTTCCAAGTATTTTGTCTCCCTGCCGCATCCCGCAAAGACAATCATCGCCATCTTTGCGCTCTCCTTCCTTTTCGGGATACTTTTCGCAATGGCGCGCTCGAATTCCTTTGACGCGTTTTCAGCGCTCGCCGGCGGCTTTGACGGCGTCTATCTCCTTGCGTTCCCGGCCGTGCTTTCCGCAGCCGCCCTTTTCATCCTTCGCCGCAAGGCAATCTTCCGCCGCGCCTCCTTCCTCGCCCTCATCACAGTCGCATGCTATGGCGCATTTTACCTCGCGTCGTTCCTGTTCTCAAGCATGGTGCCAGGCGCCTCCAACCTCGTGTTCGTCGGCTTTGGCGTCTCGTTCGCGCTCTGGTATTTCCTCCTCATCATAGCGTTCGACTTCAGGAAAAGCGCGCCGCTCCTGTCGCTCATGCAGCTTGCCCTGTTCGCATTCTTCTTCCTGACCGGCGCGAACTTCGGCGGCAGCTTCGACCCGGCGGGCGTGCTGCTGCGCGTTTTCCTCTCGTCGTTCGTCTTCATCTGCGGCATCTACCTGATGTTCTACATCGTCTCCGCGCCAATGAAGAAGAACCTGGGCGTCTCCTCGATGGACGCGCTTTCCATGTTCCTCTCGCAATGGCTCTACGGCGAAAAGGACCTCGAGGAGGTGTTCGACGAGATAGGCGAGGACGCTGAAACGCTGGTGTGGCTGGCGCGCTTTTCCGGCAAGGGGCGCGAAACGCTCTTCGTGGTCCCCTACATCCACTTCGGCCCGTTCGGCAACCTCGGCGGAAGCGAGTTCACGCACACGATATCCGACGCGCTCTCGCAGGGCGGCAGGCGCAACGTTTTCGTTTTCCACGGGACTGCGACGCACGACCTCAACCCGGTAACATCCGGCGAGGCTGGCAAGGTGATTTCCGCCTGCAGCCGCGCGCTTGCGCGCCTGCGCGCCGCGCCTGCCGGGCTTTCGCACGACGTCTGCAGGGTGGGGAGCGTGAGGGCGTCCGCAATGCGCATAGGCAAGTTCGCATTCCTTTCCTACACGCGCGCCCCCAAGACGACCGAGGACATAAACTTCGGGCTGGGCCTGGCGCTCATGGAGAAGGCGAAAAAATACGTCGAGGGCGCCTGCGTGGTGGACGAGCACAACGCCGAAACCGGCGACATCTCCTCGGTGGAAGTCGGGAGCCCCATAGGCTTCGAGATGCTTGACGCAACCGAGAAGCTCCTTTCCTCTCCGTGCAGGATGGCGCCATTCCTGTTCGGCAGCGCAGAGTCAAGGCTTCCCATCGCCACGCTTGGCAGCAACGGGCTGAAGCTCGCGCTTTTCGCGCAGGGCAGGAAGCTCACCGCCCTTTTGCTTGCAGACTCAAACAGCGTCACGCCCGAATTCCGCGAGTCGCTCATCTCGCTCATGTCCGAGCTCGGGCGCGAGCACGGCTACTCGTGCAACGGCGAGGTGATGAGTACCGACACGCACCAGATAAACACGGTGCAGGGCGTGCTGCACCCGCTCGGCGTGGACGACAAGGGCGCGGTCTCAGGCGCCGTGCGCCGTCTTTTCGGCGAAGCGCTTTCGCGGCTTGAGGCTGTGAAGTTCGGCGCGGCATCCGAGCGCTTCAGGCTGCGCGTGTTCGGCACCGGGCAATCCGCGGAAATCGCATCAACCATAAACGCGGTGGTCGCGCTCCTCAAGCTCGCGCTGCCCGCCATGTTCATAGCAGGCGCAGTGCTCCTTGTCTGGGGGCTTGGGAAACTCTAGAGTTTCTCCTGATTCTGGCGAAGCAACGAGACGGGGAATATAAAAAAAGTTAACCTACTTCGTTCCCGCCGCCCTCGCGCTTCATTCCCGCGTCCGCAAGCCCCGCGCGGTACCAGCTGCCGTATTTCTCGCCCGCCTGCTCCTCTATCGGGCGCGCGTTTGCCAGCGCGAACTTCACGTCCTCGCGCGTGATGAGCGGCTTCCCCTCGCCTGAAGCAAGGTCGCCCGCCATCTTCACCGCGCCGGAGAGCATGCGCAGGCGCAAGGTGAGTCCGTTCTTGCCGTCCACCTCTTTTGCCTTCCTGCGCGCAAAGCCGAGCAGCTCATCTATCGCGCCGGCATCCGCGTGCGGGATGCGCCCGTCGCGCGTGATTTCCTGCGCGAAGAACTGAACGAGCTTCATCTGGTTCTCGGGCGTGTCGGGCATGTATGCATTCATCAAAAGCTCGTACCCGTTGCCCAGGATGCGGCTGCGCAGCGGGGAAAGGATGTTCTGCACGTCGTTGAAATTCACCGCAGCGACAAGTATGAAGTCCGAAGGCACGGAATCCACTCGCACGGACGAGCCTGTGGACGTTGGGTTCCTGCCCGTGATGGGGTATTTCTTCTCCTGCATGGCGGTGAGCAGGAAGCGCTGCAGCTTTCCGAGCGCGGACAATTCGTCTATGAAAAGCACGCCCTCGTGCGCCTCGTGCACCGCCCCCGGCACCACCCTCGTGTACGGGAGCGAGCCTATCTGCGGGTGCGACCCGTACGGGTCATGGCGCACATCGCCGAGCAACTCCGTCTCGGACGCGCCGGTCGCCTGCACGAACACCGCCCTGTCGAGCGGAAGCAGCACCTTGTACTGCGCCTTCTTCTCAAGCTCGGCGATTTTCGAAAGCTCCTTCTGCGTGAGCAATGCGACCTTCTCGCCGCGCCGCTCGAAAACGACGAGTTCTTCCTTCCCGTCGCGCACGCGCGTGGTGTTCACCCTGTCCTGCCGCTCGGTTGCGCCGCCCACGAGCAAATCGTCGAACGGGCCGCGCACGCGGCGGTATTTGTCCGCGCCGCAGAAGTAGCACGATGACGCGTCTGGCGAGGACATCCTCGCGCAGCGCCTGCAGCGGAAACCCAGCTTCTCGGAGACAAATGCCGGCACGCTGTATGGGTCGAGCAGTTCGCACGCAGGGCGCTTGTCCGCCTTCTTCGAGGGCGCAGCCCTGACCTGGATAAGCGGGCGCTCGGGCTTCTCGGGATTGTGGAGCACCAGCACTTCCTCCTTCGGCTTTTCAAGGGTGGAGGCGATTGCCTGCGCAAGCATGGACTTTCCCGTGCCTGGCGGGCCTACGAGAAGGAGGTTCCTCCTCTGCTTCCCCACCATCCTTCCAATCTTCACCGCCTCGTCCTGGCCGATTATCTGCTGCAGCGGGTCAAGTGGTATCTTGATTTCCGCGGTTGACGAAATCCCTGAAATATCCATGATATCTTCTCGCATTTGTCCTTGTAGTGGAATTTCTATATTCCAATGCGGACAAATTTCTCTGGAAATTTGTCCTTGTTGTGGAATTCCTATGATTCCACTGCTGAAAAACTTCTCTGGAAGTTTTTCATTGCATATGTAACTCCTATCGGCATCGAGCCGCGGCTCGATGTCTGATGCATTTTGCTTCGCAAAATGCACATCGGATTTCCATATGCGGACAAAGTCTGTCTGCAGACTTTGTCCAATTCAAGCGCTATGCGTTTCCCGCGCTGCTTTTCTTTGCCTCTTTGCTTAATTAACCAAGCTACTTCCAGAGGAACACGCGCACGCTCACGGGATGGCCGTCATAAGTCGCGCCCCTGTTTGCAACCGCGACATAGGTTGCGTTTTCAGGGCGGCGGCCTATTTCGGCAACAGGCGCAAACTCCGACTTCGGTATGTCCGACCTTTCTATCAATATGTAATATTCCCCGCCCGCGCGCAGCAGGTTGCCCGTTTCTTTGTAATAATTCTCTTGTGATGCAATTCTCTGCAGCGCAATCACCTTGTTCACGTCAAGCTCGTTGTTGAAGCCCGTGGCAATGCCTATCTGCCTCACATCTCCCAATGTATAGCTGCCGTTCGCCCATTCCAAGGGCGAGCCCGGCGACATCAGCGACTCAGCCACCCTGTTCGCGTCAGCAAGATTGTTGCTGGTGCGCGACTCCATCACCGTTTGCGCGCCATGCCAGTAGGCAACAAGCGAGGAGAACGCAAGCACCATGATTATGGTGGCGATTATCGCGTCAAATGAAAAATATTGCCCCTTCATGCTCATCCCTTCATTATCCCTATTATTCCGTCGTTGTTGCTGATGTTCAGGGCGCTCCCTGCCGACGGGTCTATTATGATGAATCTGCCCCCGTACGGGGATTCCTCTGGAACAGTCACCATGCCGCCATCCGTTGTAGGCGCATAGCTTGCCGTTACTGTTGGCGCGGAAAAGCTCGCATTCTTCCCGGCGGACTCCCAGTTCACATAGACGTTCCCCGTCTCCTGCAATGACGCGTCGGGCGATATGCTCACAAGCAGCAGGTACTTCTTGCCAAGTATGTCCTTTGGCACTTCCACTCTTTCCACAAAGCCCGGCCCTGCCACAAAGGCGATGTGTATGTTGTCCGCAAACCCGTATGCAATCTCCTGCGCGTATGTGTTTTCCGTGCGCGTGAGCTCCTGGTTCTGCGCCTGGAGGAACACAGCCACGGCTGTCACGAACACCGCGAAGAAGAACGCGGCATACGCAAGCATTTCAACTGCCGCTTGCGCGCGCTCACTTTTGGTATGTGATGTTGACAACGTTCTCATCGTTATTCACCAATTTTATTGCCTGGAGGCCTGCTGTCCGCTTGCCGGACAGATTGCCGGTTATGTTTGCAAACGTGGCTGCCACGATGTCCTGCCTGTATCCGTTCAAGTCCATCGTGAGCACCACCATCCCGTTCCCCACGCTCGCGCCGGTTATGCCTTGCGGATAGTTGACCGTGATGTACTTTGTCGCGCCAGGGCCCTGCAAATACACTTCCCCTGCGCCGTCTGCAATGGTGCGCGCAGTGGCTTTTGCCTGCATGACTGAAGTCTTGCCAAGCTCATTGTTCGAGGCCGAAAGGAAAAGGAGGGCAAGGGGTATGATGAACACGAGCGCAAAGCCCACCAGCACGAGCATTTCCGTGGTCGCTTGCCCGTGAATGTTTTTCCCGTTCATTTTTTCACCATCATTCGCAAGGCGCGGATGGCGTCGCCTTGCAGGAAATATCCTCTGAAAGATACCTCGTGGCTGCCTCATCTGAAAGCCTAAAATGGCCAAGCCCCATTTCGGTCGCATTCTTCGTGCTGCACATCTCCTTGCTCTTGCAGCCCATCATGCCCTTTACCTTGGCAACACTGTTCCCTTCCAATCCTTGGTAAAACTCCCAATCAAGCCGTGAATACTGATCTGCGGCATAGTTATCTTCCTTGTCTATTGCACCGCCTGCCCACTGGCCCACCACGAAACTTTCAATGCCGAAATATTGATTGTTAATCCTCTCCGCGCCAGTTAACATCCTCTGGAAAAACGACGGTCCATTCCCTTCGACATAAAAGCCGCATATTGCCATGTCCCGCAGGCTGGTGACGTCCCACACCCTGTGGTATCCCGTCCTCTTGTCATCTTTGCTCTCCTTTTCATTGTCAATCAGCACAGAGTATTCGGTAATCTTTCCGCCGCCCGCCTGCGCCCTTGTTACGGGCGTCACGTTCTTGGTATCCCAGTTGGTCACCGCAATGACGGGAACATCCACAATGTTGCCGAAAAGTTCCCATCCAGTTTCGGTGCAGCCCTGTCCCGCCTCTGTCTTTTTCATGCAGTTAAGGCAGTTTGTCTGCCTTGTGACATTGCACCCATGTTCAATGACCGTCTCCGTGCGCGGCTCTTGGGTAACAATCACCGCACCATAAGACTCTGCAATGCTCGCCAAGCTATCATTGTAACTGCTCACAAGCACATATTGCTTGAGATTTTCAATGCTGACTCCTCCTGTCCATCCTGTTTCTGTCTCATGCGAGTTTATCTCATCCGGGGTCAGGTCTGTAATTGGCCCGAAGAACCAGCCATTGCCCTCCTCTCCATATTCCTTCACCATGGTTGGCTGCACATCTTCAGGAAAATTGTACTTGTCATTCTTGAAAATCTGCTTTTCAGTGGCAACGCCCCGTTCCACCCTGCGGTGCTCCATGTCTTTCCTGGTCACCATCGGGTCCAAGAACCCCTCAATCGAGAAGTTGCTCTCCGCGCGCATCGCCTTGTTCTGGCGCATGGTGCCCTCCCTGTCCGTGATGTTCATGTCCATGTCGAACGACACGCCCACGGTCCAGGCGTCAATCTGGTAATACCTGAAGTTTTTTGCATCTGAAAACTGGATGTCAAATCCCATCGCGTTTGCGGCGGCGTCTGTCCTGTTTTTCCATCCCTCAAGTGTGTACGCATTTTTCTCATCATTGCTGTATTCTATGCTGTAGCCCCAGTTCGACGGGCTGCTGCCGTTTGTCATAAGCCCTATGGTGATGTTTTCCACAAGCCCGGTGTTCTTGTTCTGCTTTTCGTCCGTGCCTGGTGCCTGCCCCAATTCCAGCCCCTGGTTCGACGTGCGGTTCACCATCTTGTACGTGGCATAGAATGCCGATGCATTTGCAAACTCGGCAAGCGTCTTGTCCGACAGGCTGGCGAGGACGGACCTCATTGCCTCTCCCTTGAAGCGCTGGGACGAATGGTAGTCCGCCTGCTCGGACGTTTTCACCCATACCTGCACCGTCATGAGCACAAGGGAAAGTATGGCGAGCGCCATGACTGCGAAAAAGAAACCGCCCCGT
Organism: Candidatus Micrarchaeia archaeon; assembly: GCA_041663445.1. Lineage (GTDB taxonomy): Archaea > Micrarchaeota > Micrarchaeia > Anstonellales > Anstonellaceae > UBA10161. Next base: position 30,035 of record JBAYMR010000001.1, on the reverse strand, counting down.
GCCTTGTTTGTTGTCCTTGCCATGCAATCACGTGTATACTACCAACCTTACTATCCTCACCGTGTTTTCGCCAACGCGGAAATTCGATGTCGTGACATTGCATGGTGTTGTGTCGCAAGGCTGGGCATAGACATATTCCCCGCTTCCGTTTATCCCGTAGCCGCGGCATCCCGCATAGCAGAATGGCGACTGGCCTGGCATCGGCTTGAGCACGTATGCCGACAGGAATATGGTTGCTGACGCCTGCAGCTTGGTGTAGCTCTTGCCAAAGCGGTCTGACGCCTGGTCTTTTCCTGCGTCGTAAATCGCCACCCAGTCATCGGATGTTTCCCCGTGCGTGCCGTCCAGGTTCAGGTACTCCAGCCTGTAGCCGTACCCTTTCGGTATTATTGGCGGATAGCCCTCGTTGCCGCCGGCCACCTTTCTCATTATGTCCGGCGCCGAACCGTCCCCCTGCAGTATCGTTTCAAGGTACGTCTGATGGGGTTCGCCTGCCTGCGCTGCGCTGCCGCTCGTGGCAAGCACCTGCAGCGTGTCATGCGCAATGACGTGCGCAGCCTCAAGCTCCGCATAATATGGCTTGGGCGCGCCAATGGTGAAAATAAGCAGGTTGATGGTAATCATGATGAGAATGAACGCCACAAACGCGTCCAGCGAGAAAACAAAGCCCCGTGCACCCATGCTTTCCAATTGCGCAAGAATAGAATATAAAGTATATGCTGGTGCGCCGCCGTATTCTTTCCCTTATCGCCAAATGAAACGAAACAGTTTTAAAATGGAGGATTTTAATCACCTCACGACTGCGAAGGCTTGGGCGCCCAACCGTGCCCATGACCGGACTTTCCCATCGGGAAAGGTGCGACCGTAGTCTAGCCTGGTAGGACTCGAGGTTGCCATGGCTGTTCGGCAGTGATTCTTGCGGAATTGGCCGCATAAATCTCGTAACCCGGGTTCAAATGACAGCCCAAGGGGGACAAATATGCCCCCTTAGTCCGTCACCGCCCAAACCCCCGCGGGTTTGCGGCTTTGAAAATCCCGGCGGTCGCATTTTTTTCTTTTTCATATGAGTTGCCGGGTGGCTCATTTGGCACCGGCCCAGTTCCAACAACAAGAAAAGATGCGGCTGTAGTCCAGCCTGGTAGGATATGAGCTTCCCAAGCTCGCGACCCGGGTTCAAATCCCGGCAGCCGCATTTTTTGCTTTCAGCAAAAAAGGTCGGCACTTCGGCTGCATGTGCATTTTGTGCCGCGGCACAAAATGCATCAGACATCGAGCAAAGCTCGATGCTGAAGCCGAAGTCCGCCGCAAATTTTTCTTGGAAAATTTGGGGCGCATTTCCCTCGGGGAAAATCGCGCCGCACTTTTTCCCCGCCGGAACCGTTCCGTTTCCGCAAGGTGCTTCCATGATATTCGAGGAAAACGAGCATGATATTGAAAGGCGCCTGCGCGCCAAGGAAAATATACGGCAAGTGCGCGCGCGCCTTGAAAAGGCGAAAAAAATCCGCGACGCGTTCGAGGATGAGTTCCGCAGCCGGATGGTCGTCTTCGTCAGCACGGCTTTCGGGGTGGTGGCGGCGCTTTTCTGGCAGACCGCGATAATGGACACCATAAAGGCATTCCTGCCCGTGAGCGGCGCCTGGCAATACGAGATACTGGTCGCCTTCCTGGTAACGCTGCTTGCCGTGCTCGTGGTATTCGCGATGTCCAAGATGCAGCACGCCCGCAGCCAGGGCAATTAAGCGCGCGGCAACTGCCCGGTTCCCTCTCTAAAAGCTGGTCAAAATGCAGAAGATACGGATAGTCGCAATCGGCAAGGTAAAGGAGAAATACCTCCTCGAAGGCATTGTCGAATATGAAAAGCGCCTGCGCCCCTACTGCAAGCTTGAGTGGGTGGAAATCCGCGACCTCGGCATGAAGGAAGAGGCGATGCGCCTTGGGAAATACATTGGCGACGGCACTTACATCCTCGACGTTGAAGGCAAGGAAACGGATTCAGTCGCATTTGCAAATTTCATAAAGGCGCGCGGATTCGGGCAAACCACGTTCATAATCGGCAGCGCAGACGGGATTTCGCCCGGGCTGAAAAAGGGGGCGAAGCTCATCTCGCTTTCCAGGATGACGTTCACGCACGACATGTGCAGGCTTTTCTTAATCGAGCAGATTTACCGCGCCTGCATGATAATTAATAATAGGAGCTACCACAAATGAGAAGAGAAGGTTGATGAAATGAAGCACATACACGTAGCAGCGCTCGAGCCGGATGCGGAATTCGCCAAGAAAATCGGCAAGAAAGGGAGCGAGAGCGACTTTTCCATCTACAACTTCAAGGAGGGGGACAGCGTGGTCTGCCTCTACCAGGCGAGCAAATACCCCGAGAAGATACAGCCGTTGCTCTACGCGCTCTCGCTTTGCGACGTTGCATACTTCCGCCCGAACGGGATTGACAAGTTCGCCGGCGAGATGCTCGTGGCATGTGCAGTTTTCGGCAAAAGGCTGGTGGTGCTCGCCGACCGCGTTGGGAAAAGCGACATCGAGCCGCTCATCAAGTCCGCGGGCGTGCAGCAGTACGAATTCTTCGACGGCGATGCAATCGCCCTGCGCGCAAAGCTCCTTTCCCTCCCAAGCCTTCGGAAAAGCGAGGGGAAGACAGAGGTGCTGATAGACTCGTGCTTTGCCGTGAAGGGGATAGGCACGGTTGCGCTTGGCATCATGCAGCAGGGCACGGTAAGGGTGCACCAGAACCTGTGCTTCCTCCCGTCAGGCAGGGAAGCGGAGATAAAGTCCATCCAGGTGCAGGACGTGGACGTCAGGGAAGCCGGGACCGGGAGCCGCGTGGGGCTTTCATTGCGCGGGCTTGAGGCTGATGACGTAAGCAAGGGCGACCTCGCAGTGGAAGAAAAATTCCCCGCTGCAAACAGGATAGAAGCAAGCATCTCGCTCACAAAATTCTACAAGGGAGACATAACCGTGCCGCAGTTCTTCGTGCTCTCCGGCCTGAGGTACGTTGCCTGCAAGGCGAAAAGGCTCGACGGTGGCAAATACGAAATAGCGCTCACCGCGCCCATGTCTCTGCGGCAGGGCGAATCGCTGTGCCTTTTCCTCCCCGAGGCAATGCCCCGCGCAATAGGCAGCGCAAAAGTGGAGAAAGTGCTTGCATAATTCGCATGTGCCTGCATGGGGCGTGCGTGCTTGCATAAGGTGCGCGGCCCGTTCCACGCGCAAAAGTTTGGGCGATGGTGATTTCCCTCGGGCGCCCGGCTGCGGACGTTGGGATGGGCGCCTTCCCGCCCTCGCGCGCCTACAGCTTCTTCTGCATGTACGCGCCCTCAAGAAAATAGCCCAGCCTGCGGTAATAGCCCCGCGCGCCAGGGCCTGAAAGCACGGATATTTTTTCCATGCCCGCCTCGCCGCGCGAAATCCTTTCGGCTTCCAAAAGCAGTTTTCCCCCCAGCCCCCTGTGCTGCTCCTTCCCCTCTGCGCGCTCGCCAATCGCCGCCTCCTGCCCATAAACGTGGAGCTCGCGGACAATGGACGACGCCGCCAGCTCTTCCCTGTGCGGCGACGCGGGCAGCCGCAGCCTCAAGAATCCCGCGATAAGGTCTTTTCCCTCATCCTCAAACGAGAGGAAAATCTCCCTTCCCCCCGCCGCAAGGTATTCCCGCCTCTTCATTGCCAGTTGGGTGATACCCCGCCGCTTGCGGCGGGGCCCAACTGGCAACATTTCGACCGAATGGCGATGATACCCCGCTGCTTGCAGCGGGGCGCCTTCGGTCGAATTCATTTCCAGCCTCAGCTTCCCAGGCTCCTTCCCCTCCCTCTCCTCGCTGCCAATCTCCCTGCAGCGGATGCACCTGCATTTCTCCCCGCGCCTGCGCAGGAGCCCGTCCACAATCTGCCGCAGGTTCGAGTTCTTCACGCCCGCCGCAACAAGCGGGGACGGTATGTCTCGCTGTATCCTCGGCACCCTCGCATATGGCGGGATGAAGCGCGTGGCATCGGCAATAACTTCGGCGGCCTCCTCTGTCGAATAAGGCGAAAACCTGCCGCGCTTCCAAAGCGCATGAAGCGGCGTGCCCTGCATCACGAGCACGGGGTAGATTTTCACCATGTCGGGCTGGAAGCGCGGGTCTGAAAACAGCTTTTTGAAATATCCGACATCCTGCGAAGGAGTGGCAAACAGGCCGGGCATCATATGGTAGCAAATCTTGAAGCCCGAGTCGCGGAGAATGGCAGTCGAGCGCGCAACGTCGTCCACGGTGTGCCCGCGATGCACCTTGCGGTACACGGCATCGGAAAGCGCCTGCACGCCAAGCTCCACCTGCGTGCCGCCCAGGCCAAGCATGGCGTCCGCCTCCTTTTCCATTCCGAAATCCGGCCGCGTCTCGAACGTCACGCCAATCGCCTTGTGGCGCGCGCGCTCGTTCGCATCAATCGCGGCGCGAAGCGTGCCGCTGCGCTTCCCGTTGAGGGTGTCAAACGCCTCTTTCACAAACGCCTGCTGCCTCTTCACCGGCGAGCAGAGGAAGGTGCCGCCCATCACGATGAGGTGGCACTTGTCCGTGCCATGTCCCTGCGCGGTGTATTGCCCGATGCGCGCCTCTATCTGCTTCCTCGCGGAGTAGCCGCACTCAATCGCCCTCATGGTGGTCGGCTCGTAGCCGGTGTATGACTGCGGCGCATTCTCCCCCTTGGGGCAGTATATGCACCTGCCCGGGCACGGCGTTGGCGGCGGCATGAGCGCAATCGGCGTCACCCCGGACAGCGTGCGCGTGGGGGACTTGAGGAGCGCGCGGCAAAGCGCCGCCTCGCTTCGCGGGACAAAGGCAAGCATTTCCGAATTCTTGAGGTAGCTTATGCCATGCGCGCGCGAAATCCTGTTCTTCAGCCTCTCGATGTCCTGCGATGGATTTTCCAAAAGCGCTTCAGCCGCCTCCTTTGCCGCGCGCCTGCGCCCGCTTCCCCCATAGCTTCGCTTTTTCGGGGAAAAAGCGGGCAGGCTGCCGCTTGATTCCATCAGCCTTGCGGCTGAGCGGGCATTGCTTGCTTTGGCTGGCAAAACCACACCTCAGGGCAAAAAGTTCGAAAGCAGCCCGACCACGAAATACAGCGGCGCCTCTGCCGAGGGGAAGAGGAGCACGCCGCGGTTAACGGACTTGAAGTCCGAAAGCAAATCCGTGTTCACGCGAAGCGTAACCGGCACTTCCGCGCTTATCCTGTCGCTCGAGGACGAGCGCGCCCAGAGCGCCACGTCATAATCCGCCTCGTCGTCCCCCACGACCTCGTATGTCATCGTCTTCGTGGTCTGCGAGGGGATGTAGATGCTCCTGCGGAATTCCCATGTGCGGACCCCTGTCGAGCCCACCACGAACACGTCGTTTGCCATCCCCTTGTTTGAAATCGTTATCGTGTACCTTGCGGGCTGCCCTGCGCCCGTGCTTATGCTTACCGGCGAAACCGTCATGTCCATGACGTCATGCGTGACCGTCACCTTTGCCGTGAATTCCACGTCATCGCCAAGCCCCAGCTCGCCTGCCTCGTCCCAAAGCCTGAGTGCAACCATATAGTCGCCATCCTGCGCGTCCTTCGGCACGGTGATGTCCGCCTGGAGCGGGGTTGCATAAAGCTTGGAAGGCGTGGACGTCCATCCGTCCGGGAGTGAGCTTGCCGAAAGCTGGTCGTATGCGCCGCCCGTCCCATAAGGCCCGCCTGTCGAAACCTTCGGGTCAACCACAACCGAGAAAGTCTGCCCCGGCCCCACATCCCCTATGATGATTGACGAGTCTTGGTTCACCTGCGCAGACACGGGCGCAAGCACGCTCAACGCAAACGCGCACGGAAACAGCGCTGCAAATGCGAATACGAAAATCGGAATCTTCATGGCATCCACTCCGAGTGGGATTCCCACGCCAAGGATTAAAACCATTGCTGGCGAAGTGCCCTCATGAAAGTTTCCCATTTTTCCCTGGCGCTTCCCCTGCTGCTCCTGGCAGCGTGCGCATCCGCCTCTTCTCCCCTGCAGATGTTCATCTCGTACTCATTCGAGCCCGACGCGGGCGCGGCGTACGTTCCCATGATGTGCGATGGCGATTACTATCTGGTGAGCGCAGGCGGGAATGAAACATACGTCGTGGACGGCTCGAACGGAAGCACGGTCCGAGATGTCCTCACGCTTACTTCGCTGCTCCAGCAGGATGTGCAGAACAGGCAGGGGTACGACGCAAAGATTTTATCCGCAACATCATTCCCCTCACAGGCGAAAGCGGCAAAGCAGGCAAGCGAGGCAAAATGCCTGCAATACATCGGCGACGACTCGGACCCGGGCTGCACCGACAAGCAGACGTGCCTTGTCTCCTGCTTTTCCGTGCCCCAATGCGAAATCATCGTCCAGTCCGACGGCTTTTTGGAGGCTGCGATGGACTGGGATGCCAAGCGCAAGGAGTTTTCCGCAGTCCTTGACGAGTATTCCGATGGTATAGCTGCCATACGCTTCGACCAATCGGCAATCGACGGCAAGATATCCCTGCTTTCCCGCCTCTCCTCCCTTGCCGCGAACATGTCCCAAAACAACATCTTCCTCGCAAAGAACGATACCGGCTGCTCGGGGAGCAACACCACCCGCCGGTGCTACGAGTACTGCCCGCAGATAGACTATTCCGCTTCGCTCATCGCGGAGCAATCGCAGCACCTTGCCGAGTTGAAAGCCACGCTTTCCGAAATGGCGCGCCAGCGCCCACGCGCGGAGGCGATAGCGAACAGGAGCGCGGAAAACGACGCCTACCTAGCCACGCGCGGCAAGGACTACGAGGAATTCCGCCTCAGCATGAAAAATGGCGTCCGCGCCCTCAGGGCGGAATCGCTTGAGCTTGCAAAGACGGTAAAGGACCCGCAGATAGCCGTCATGATTTCCCGGCTTGAAAACATCTCAGCCGAGGCGAAAAACCTGTCGGACTCGGGCTTTTACAAGCAGGCGCTCGCCATGCGCCCGGCGTTCGGGTCGCTTTCCAATTCCACATCTGCCCGGCTGGGCGCAGACCGCGCGCAATACTCCGCCTTCACGCTTGGCATGGCGGGATTTTCCGAAAAGGCAAAAAGCGGCGCCTGGCTGATTGGCAACCAATCCGTTTCGGCGCACCTGGGGCTGATTGCCGCCCTCAAGGCAAATTACACTGCGCCCCTCACCCTTCCCCAGCTGTCCGAAGCAAACGCCGCGCTTGCCGGGCTGGACGCATCCCTTGCATCCGAAATCGCCTCAAAGGCGGTGCAGGCGGGGAATTCCTCGCAAACTCCCTCGGTTCCGGCGCCTGCGGCTTCGCAGCAATCGCTTGCCATCCCCGACTATGCCTGGATTGCGGCAATCGTGCTTGCCGCGGCTATGGTGTATTCCTTCGTTTTGCGCTCCGCAAGGCGCGCCCCGCCAAGCGCGCCCAGCCCGCCTTCCCCGACGCAGTGAAGGGGTGAGCTTTAAATAGGCTTGCTTTAATAGATGACACATTCAGGCAGGGATTAGGAGGGTTTTATCATGAAAGGCATTCTCTCAGGCAACAGGCGCGGCGTCCACACGGCATCCACCAACCAGTACGTGGTGGAGATAGACGGCGTTGCAGACAGGGCATCGGCCAACGGCGTGATTGGCAAGCGCGTGTGCTGGAAAACCGTCACCGGCAAGGAAATAGTCGGCAAGATATCCAAGGCGCACGGCAACTCCGGCGCAGTGCTCGTACGCTTCGACAAGGGGCTTCCGGGCCAGGCAATCGGCACGGAAGTGGACATCTCCTGATTTTTTTCCATTCCCGTTTTTCATTTTCCTGATTTTTCATTTCCCTGTTTCAATTCCCTTCCTGTTTGTGATATGATGCAGAAAGAAAAGTACCGTTTCCTGGAGCACACTGCCGACGTAATGTTCGAGGCATACGGGCAGGCATACGAGGAGGCTTTCCAGAACTCCGCGCACGCCATGCTCTCTGTCTTCGGCACTGCGGAAGAGAAGGCGCGCGCGAATTTCTCAGTCACCGCGCACAACATCGAGGAGCTCACCGTGCAGGCACTGGCTGACATGCTTGCCTACATGGACACCAACGAAATCGTCTTCTCGCGCGTGCAGGTAACCGCGTTCGACGCAGGCAAAAAACACATCGAGTTCACAGCCTTCGGCGAGAAAAAGCGCCCGCGCGACACGGTGAAGGCCGTCACCTACCACGAGCTGATGGTGAAAAAAGGCAATGAAGGCTGGACGATACGGATACTGCTTGACGTCTGATTTGCTCGCAATAATATCTATTTTTAACCACATCTCGTCCGAATTCCGGCGGGTGGAAGGATGGATAAGTCAAGCGCTGATATTCAGGCACTAAAAGATGCGTTCCGTGCGGGTGGCGAGCAGGAATCTCATGTATTTTCCGACCTCTGCGTCCGCTCGAATGCCGGAGACAGGCGAGCCACCTCACAGCTGCAAGAATTCCTCTTCTGGCTTGCCGAAACTGATGAGCCGTTATCCGGGTGGGGCTTTGCAGCAGATGGCGTCCTTAGCCACATCGCAAAGCTTCCCACCTCGTCGTTTGCAATCGACGATGACAGGATGATTGCGTGCATGGACAAGATGATTCCCCAAAGCAGGGTAAATGCGCAGACAAAGAAAGCTTTTCTTTCGGCAATCAGAGAAATCGAGGCTGCCCCGGACTATGCAGAAAGATACAATCTCATCGGTTCCTCCAGGCTGATTGATAGAGACGAGCTCGCGTCTGATATCGCAGCAGGCTTCTGCGAAGTCATGGCCAAATTCGGGGGAAAGAAGTCGCTCGATGCGCTTTTTGTTCTGGCGCTGAACTCGACATACGACTGCACATCATTTTGCTCGTTTTTTTGGGTGGCTAATAGCGACATAATTGAGCGCGTGGGAGGGAAGCAGGAATATCTCAAGCGCATGCAGGAATACATGGACAACAAGCCGCCAGAATTGTGGCGGCTAGCATTCAAGTCTTTCAGGGGGGAAGTGGACGAAAAGCAAGACCGCTTCAATTTCATCAGGATTTTTCACATGGTTGACAAAGGCAATGTTCCGTTTAACGAACGGTACGAGCAATTCCTTCTAACCCAGCTCGATGTTTTTGCCAGTGTAAGCATCCAGCATTCAATGAGCTGCGGGCTCGAGGCGTTCTCCCCATATGGCGGAAAGGCGCTCCGAGCCTATCTTTTCAACAATCTCGCCATTCTAGAAAAAATGGACGAGTGCGACGCCAAGGTCAAAAAAGCCATTCCAATGCTGAAAACTGCAATTGCCGACATCGACAGGCGCATGGACGAGCGGCGCAAATCTGCCGAAGTTGCAAGGAAAATATCCGCGCTTATCCCTGCGCTTGCCGCCAACGCGGCGAAAAGGGAGCGGCTCAAGAACTAGTTACCTCTTCCCGTCCCCCTCTTCCTTCCCGGGCGCAGGCGCCCTTTTCTGCACAAGGGGCAGCTTCACATAGTATATCTCGTCCTCGTCCTTCAGCACCACTGGGTTCTTGGAAATCGCATTCACGTCGAGTATGAACACTCCCTGCGTGAGCACCTTTATGTTCTCGATGTCGTCGTTGGTGAACGAGGTGCGCGCGAAATAGGAATCGGGGACCTTGCCTTCCTGCCCTTCAGGGGCGCCAGGCGCATCAGGCGCCTTGCCCTTTGCCGTCTCAGGCACTGCAAACGCTGCGGGCGCGGCAGTGCTTTCCGTGGCTGGTGCCATGCTGATGCCGTTCCCCGCAATTGCGCCGCTGCCATTCACTTCCATGCCGATGGCCGCCGCTCCCCCGTTGTTTCCTGCCGGCGCGCCATCCATCCTGCCCGTGCCCTCCGCCTCGGCAGCCACGGCCTGCGCTATCTGCCTGTCAAAAATGAAAACCTTGGAGCCGCAAGGGCAGCCCGCCTCGATTTCCTCAAGGCTTGTTGCAGCCCTGCCGCATTTTGAGCATTTGTGCATGTTTTTCCCGCCCCATTCAGGAGAGCTTGTTCGCTATCGTGGAATAAAGCCTTGAAAGGTTCTCCCCTGTCATCGCCGAGACTTCCACGCACTCGTAGCCCGGGAACGCCTCCTTTATCCTTTGCGTGTTGGCGTTGGGCAGGTCTATCTTGTTCGCCACCACCACGATGGGGATGTCCCGCGCCTCTATGTTCCCGATTATCGTGATGTTCACCTGCGTATAAGGGTCTTCCGTCGCGTCAATCACGAAAAGCGCGGCGTCTATCCTGTCCAGGTTGCGCACCGCCTCGACCACGCCGAGCGTTGCCTCGCGCGCCCTCTTCTGCGCCTCGCCCTTGTCGATTCCGTACTGCAAGAAGTCGCGGTAGTCCACCTTCACCGCAATGCCCGGCATGTCCAAAAGGTTCATGGTGAGCGTGAACCCGTTGAGCTTCAGGGTCATGTTCTCCTTTTTCTGCACGCGCCTTGTCTCGTGCGGCACCGGGCTTACCGCGCCCATCGGCTCGTCTGCCAAGTCCACGCAAATCCTGTTCGCAAGGGTGGTCTTCCCGACGTTCGGGCTTCCGTAAATGCCAAGGCTCACTGCCTTTTTCTTCTTGAATATGCATTTGAGCCAGTTCAGCAGCTTTTCGAGCATTTATACCACGCGTGAGCACTATTCCATGGTAAAAAATTATAAAGCCGAATCAGCGCGCAGAAGGTAGGTGGCTACTGCGGAATCTCGCCCTTTGCGAACCTTCCCACCACCATCGGCAGCCCAACATGCTCGCGCGCGAGTATCCTCTCCGCAGCCTCGTCCGCGCTTTTGCACCCTGAAATGTCCACCTTCTCCTGGTAGATTATCCTGCCGCCGTCAAGCGACTCGTCCACAAAATGTATCGTGAAGCCCGACACTTTCTCGCCAGCCTGAAACGCGTCCTTCTGCGCCGTGGCGCCCGGGTATTTTGGCAGGAGCGACGGGTGGATGTTGATTATCCTGCCCGCGTAGCGCGACAGGAGAGACTTGCTCCTGATTATTTTCATGTAGCCCGCCAGCACCACCAGGTCAGGCTTGAGCATGTCAAGCCTTGCAAGCACGCCCTCGTCCAGCTCCTCGCGCGTGGCATGCTGCACCACGAACGACGGCACGCCCGCCAATTTCGCCCTCTGTATCGCCTTTGCTTCCGGGTTATCGGTGATGAGCCCCACGATATCCGCGCGCAGGCTCCCCGACTTCACGGCATCAACAATGGACTGGAAGTCGCTTCCCCTTCCGGACGCAAGCACAGCCACCCTGAAGCCCGCCGCCGCGCCGTTGCATTCCAGCTCCCCGTTCTCCGTGAGCACCGCGTCCATCGCAACGTCGTGGATTTCCGCAGGCACGCTATCCATTACCTGGAAAGAGTAGGCGAGACCTATTTTCCTGCCGGGCACTTCCTTGAGGAGCTTGTCGTAATATCCCATTCCATAGCCAATCCGAAAGCCGCGCCTGTCAAAGCACACGCCCGGCACCACTGCCAGGTCCACCTCGGACGGCTGCACGCGCCTTTCAGGCAGCGCCTGCGGCTCGGGTATCCCGAATGCGCCTGGCGAAAGGTCGCCCATGTCTTTTATCTCGTAAAGCTCAAGCGAGTGGCTCTCCTTCCTGGTGGCCGGCATTGCCACCCTCTTGCCAAGCGACAGCGCAGACTGGATGATGAAATCCGTGTGCACCTCGCCTTTTATCGCCGAATAAAGCAGGATGCATTTTGCCTTCTCAAAATCGGGCAGCCTCACGAACCTGTCCATTATCTCCACGCAAAGCATGTGCCCCTTCCCCTCGGAATGGCGCGCCTCGCGCTTCGCAATCATTTCCTTCCTCATGCTGTTCTTGTCCATTTTCCCACGCCCATCTATTGCGCCAATCGTATTTTTATCCTATCCTTTCCGTACAGCTCCGCCAGCAGGTATATCGAGCCAGCCACCGTGCAAAGCCCGCCCTTTCCCGCGCGCCTCTTTGCAAGCGCCAGCGCCTTTCTTGCCTCCCTCGCCACGGCAACAGTCCAGCCTGGCGCCCTGCCTCCCTTTGCATGCGCCCTTCCAGCCGCCGCATTTGCGCCGGCTTTTCTTGCAGCAAATGCCAGCCTTTCCGCCCTCTCGCCGCGCGCAAGCTTCACCTCTGTGATAATAACCTCGTCAAATTCAGGCGCCAGCATGCCCAGCACCGAAGCATAGTCCTTGTCCTTCATCGCGGAAAACAGGAGCACTTTCTTCCCGCGCACCTTCACGCGCGCAACCTCGTTTGCAAGCGCGGCTGCGGCCTCGGGGTTATGCGCGCAGTCCAGCAGGACATTCCCCCTCATTTCCAGGCGGAACTTCGGCACGCAGCTTCCCAGGCCCCTGCCAATCGCCCCTGCGCTTGCGCCCATCGCCCTGCAGACTTCCGCGGCAACAGCGGCATTCTTTCGCTGGAACTCCCCCGGCGCAGCCACCACTGCGCGGACAGGCGAAGCGAACTTCACAGCCGTGCCAATCCTTTTTCCCTCCTTCCTCACCGCGCGCTTCGCCTCCTTCCCCAGCTCCCCGCAAACAAGCATCTTCCCCTTCCTCGCAATCCCGCACTTCTCGCGCGCAATCGCCCCCACGGTTTTCCCAAGCACATCCGTGTGCTCAAGCGAAATCGAGGTTATTGCCGACACTTCCGGCTCCACGGCATTGGTGGCGTCCAGCCTCCCGCCCAGGCCGGCTTCCAGCACCGCAACATCCGCCCCTCTCTTTGCAAAAACGAGGAGCGCCATCGCGGTGACTACCTCGAAAAAAGTCGCCCGGGGGGCAACGCTGTCCGCAGCCGCGCGAACCTCATCGTAAGCGGCGGCAATCTCATGCCTGCCCGCATTCTTCCCGCCCACCCTTATCCTTTCAGGGAACTCCTCCACCTGCGGCGAAAAATAAGTGCCTGTTTTCATTCCGTCCGCCTGCAAAATGGCGCCAATCATTTCCGTGGTGGAGCCTTTCCCGTTGCTGCCTGCCACGAGCACGCACCTGTACCGCTTCTGCGGCTCCCCCAGCTTCTGCAGGATGGCGTGCATCCTTTCCAGCCCCAGGTTGCTTCCGAACTTGTCCAATGAGTAGATTTCCCGCAGGGCGCGCGCGTAGGTGGCCACATCATTCACTTCTTTTCTTCCGCCTCTCCTCATAGCACCAAAGCGTGTTTTGTATGAGCATGGCAATCGTCATGGGCCCCACGCCGCCAGGCACAGGCGTGATGAGCGAGGCCTTCCTGGCAACTCCCTCGAAATCCACGTCGCCCACCAGCCTCTCGCCCTGCTTGCTCGTGCCGATGTCAATCACGACAACCCCGTTCTTCACCATGTCCGCAGTTACCATTTTCGGCTTTCCCACTGCGGCGCAGATTATGTCAGCGTTCCTCGTGTGCATGGCAAGGTCGCGCGTCTTCGAATTGCAGACCGTCACCGTGGCGCCTTCGTTCATCAGCAGGAGCGCAAGCGGCTTTCCCACTATCCTGCTCCTGCCAATCACCACCGCGTTCCTGCCGGAAACCAAAACATTGCTCTCGCGGAGCATGTGCATCACGCCGGCAGGCGTGCACGGCGCGATTTTCCCGATGCCCAGCGCAAGCTTGCCGAAATTCTCAGGGTGGAATCCATCCACGTCCTTCTCCTTCGCCACCGCGGCAAGCACCGCGTCCTCGTCAATCCCCTGCGGAAGGGGAAGCTGCACCAGTATCGCATCCACTTCCGGGTCCTCGTTGAGGTGCCGCACCTGTGCGATTATCTCCTTCTGGCTGGCGCTTGCGGGCATGGCAATGTTCTTGGACTTCATGCCCACGCGCGCGCACGCGTCGTGCTTTTTCCTGGTGTATGTCTGCGAGGCGGGGTCGTCCCCAACCAGCACGATGGCAACGCATGGCTTGAAGCCGAGCGCGGAAACTTTTTCAGCCGAGGCTGCCAGGAGCGCGTCGGCCATCCTTTTCCCGTCAATGATTTTTGCAGCCATTGCATCCACCCCATCCATCGCACTTATCATCCCAGCTCCGGGTAAAGCGGGAAGCGCGCTGTCATCGCAAGCACTTCCTCCTTCACCTTCTTCTTCAGCGCCGCGTCCGTCGGCGCGCTGCACACCCTCTTTATCATGCGCGCGATTTCCTCCATCTCGCCCTCCTTCATGCCCCTCGTCGTGAGCGCGGGCGTGCCCAGCCTTATGCCCGAGGTGACAAACGGCGACTGCGTGTCATAGGGCACGGTGTTCTTGTTGCATGTGATGCCCGCCTCGTCAAGCGCAAGTTGCGCCTCCTTTCCCGTAATCCCCATGCTCCTCAGGTCCACGAGCAGCAGGTGCGTGTCGGTGCCGCCGGACACCAGTGCCATCCCCTGCGCCATCATCTCATCCGCCATCGCCTTCGCATTCTTCACTATCTGGCGCGCGTAGGCGGAAAAATCGGGCTGCATTGCCTCGTGGAAGCAGACAGCTTTCGCGGCAATCGCGTGGTCCAGCGGCCCGCCCTGGAGCCCCGGGAACACCGCCTTGTCAATCGGTACCTGATACTCCTGCCTGCACAATATTATTGCGCCGCGCGGCCCGCGCAGCGTCTTGTGCGTGGTGGTTGTGACGACGTCGGCATAAGGGAATGGCTGCGGGTGCGCGCCGCCCGCAATCAGGCCCGCGATGTGCGCCATGTCCACCATGAGCTTTGCCCCGCTCGCGTCCGCAATCTCCCTGAACCTCTTGAAATCCACCTGGCGCGGGTAGGCAGTGAAGCCCGCCACGATGAGCGCAGGCTTTTCCTCCCTCGCCTGCTTTTCCATGGCGTCAAAGTCAAGCAGGTGCGTCTTGGCATCCACGTTGTATGCGATTATCGCGTACGTCTTTCCGGAGAAATTCACCGGCGAGCCGTGCGTGAGGTGCCCGCCCGAGGACAGGTTCAGCCCCATCACCTTGTCGCCCGGCTTGAGGAGCGCGAAGTACGCCGCCATGTTCGCCTGCGAGCCTGCGTGCGGCTGCACGTTCGCATGGTCGGCATGGAATATCTTTTTCGCGCGCGTGATGGCGAGCGTCTCGGACTTGTCCGCAAACTCGTTGCCGCCGTAGTACCGCTTGCCCGGGTAGCCCTCGGAATACTTGTTGGTGAAGACGCCGCCCTGCGCCTCCATCACCGCGAGCGAGGCGAAATTCTCGGAAGGGATGAGCTCCACCCCCTCGCGCTGGCGCTTAAGCTCGTCGCGCGTTATTCCGTACATTTCCGGGTCCACTTTTTGCAAAAAGCTCGTCATAGTCCCCCCCTCTATTCCTCGATTGCCGCCTCCACGATTTCCACAGACTCCCCGATGTAAGTTTTCGGGTCGAACAGCTTTTCCATCTCTCCCTTCTTGAAAAGTTTTGAAACTTCCTTCTTCCCTGCAAGCACCGCGGGCAATTTCTTCTTCCCCTCGAATGCCTCCATGTTCGCAGTCCTCATAAGCTCGTGCGCCTCCTGCCTTCCCATCCCGCGCTTCACAAGCTCTATCATCACGCGCTCGGACAGCACCGCGCCGCCGGTGAGCGCCAGGTTCCTCTCGATGTTCTCGGGATAGAACGTGAGCCCGCCGAGTATCTTGTTCATCTCGGACGCCATGTAATCGGTTATGATGAAGCTGTCCGCGAAGATGAACCTCTCGTTCGCCGAGTTCGTAAGGTCGCGCTCGTGCTCCAGCGCAATGTTCTCCATCGCCACCGCCACGCTGCCCCTCACCAGCCTCGCAAGCGAGCACACCCTCTCGGACTTGTGCGGGTTCCTCTTCTGCGGCATGGTGGACGAGCCCACCTGCTTTGCGCCGAACGGCTCCGCGACCTCCTGTATCTCGTTCCTCTGCAGGTTCCTGATTTCCTTCGCGATTTTCTCAAGCGTCGCTGCTACGAGCGCGAGGGCGAATATCACCTGCGCGTGCCTGTCGCGCTGCACCACCTGGTTGGAGACCTCCGCGGGCCTGAGGCCAAGCTCGTCCATCACGAGCTGCTGTATCCTCCTTCCCTTGCCGCCAAATGTCGCCATGGTGCCTGTCGCGCCCGCCATCTTGCCTACCGAAATCATTTCCTCTGCCTGCTCCAGCCGCAGGAGGTCCCTTTCAATCTCCTTGTACCAGATTGCGAACTTCATGCCGTAGGTGGTGGGCACCGCGTGCTGCCCGTGCGTCCTGCCTATGCAGACGAGCGCCTTTGTCTCAAGCGCCCTCTTCCCCAGCACCTTCCTCGTGGCAAGCAGCCTCTGCCTCAGCCACTGTATCGCGCGTTTCATCGTCAGGCCCGTCGCCGTGTCCTCGATGTCATAGGAAGTCGCGCCGTAATGCACGTACCCCCCGTATTTCGGGCACTGCTCAGCCAGCGCCTTCACCATCGCCATGAGGTCATGGTGTATTTCCGCCTCGATTTCATTCACGCGCGAAAGCGTAACCTTTTTCGCGCCTGCGGCGATTTCCTCCGCGGCTGCGGATGGCATGTCCCCGAGCTTTGCATGCGCGCGCGCCAGGGCAACCTCCACTTCCATCCACGAGTCTATCCTCGCGGACTCGTCAAAAAGAGCGTTCATCTCGGTTCTGTACCTGCTTTCGATGGGAGACACGACCATGGGAAAACCTCCATCTGCTCAAAAAGTGAGAAAAAGTCCTCAGGCTAGCTCGAACAAACTTGCCACGGACTTCCCACAAGGCATTATCGCGGCAGCAGAATTTAAATGTGTGCCTTTTTCCCTCAGAGCGAGGCGACTTTCCTGAAGGCCTGTTCCAGGTCCCCCATTATGTCCCCGATGTTCTCGATTCCCACCGAGAGGCGCACCAACCCGTCCGTTATGCCCTTTGCCTCGCGCTGCTCCTTTGGCACGCACGCATGCGTGGTGCTTGCAGGGTGGCTTATCAGGCTTTCCACGCTCCCCAGGCTCACTGCGTTGACTATCATGTTGAGGTTGTTTATCAGCGCCTTGCCGCCTTCCAGCCCTTTTTTGAGCTCGAATGCCACCATGTGCCCGGGGCTTTTCATCTGGCCATACGGGTATCCCATGCCCATCCCGGGGTAATGCACCTTTTCCACGTTCGGATTCCTCATGAGCATGTGCGCCACTTCGGTGGCGTTTTCCGCCATCCTGGGGTAGCGCAACGGCAGCGTCTTCAGCCCGTCAAGGAATGCAGCCGCTTCCTTTGCGGCAAGCATGCCGCCCAAATCCTTCCTCGTGTAGAACAGGTGCTCCAGGAAAGCGCCCGAGCCAAGCACCGCGCCGCCCGTGGCGTTGGAATTCCCGCCTATGGACTTTGTCATGGAATATATCACGATGTTTGCGCCGTTCTCGAACGGGTTCTGCCCAACCGGCGAGGCAAAAGTGTTGTCCACTATCACCGGGCATCTCCCTTTCACATCCCTCGCGGCATTTGCAATATTTATGATGTCCAGCACGGGGTTGGAAGGCGTCTCGAAAAACACCGCCCTGGTGCGATTGTCCACTGCCGCTTCAATCGCGCCCGACTCGCGCATGTCCACAAACCTCGCCTCAAAGCCCCAGCTCGGGAACTTCATGCTCAAAAGATTGTCGGTGCAGCCATAGACGCCCCTGTGCACCACGACGTTGTCCCCGGGCGCAACAAGGGAAAGCAGCGTGTGGCTGATTGCCGCCATTCCGCTTGCGAACACCATGGCATCCGCGCATCCGGGGTGCATGTCTGCAAGGGTGCACTCGAGCGCGAACGTGTTCGGGGTTCCCAGCCTGGAATATATCTGGCCTTTCCTTCCCGCGACCACCGCATTTGAAAAATTATCAGCAAGCTCCTCGCAAGTGGCGGTGGAGACCGTGGTGCCGGTATACGTGGGCATGACTGCGTGGTTCTTCCCGTCCCTCGAAACTCCCGCATGGGCGGCTATTGTTTCGGTTTTTACCCCGCCAAGATTTGCCCTGCTTATCAGCCCAGACGTGCCCGGGTTCTTCCACGAGCCATCAGCAAAAGCCGGCTGCGGCTTGCCTTCCGGCTTGAATGTAGTGACTATGCTAGGATTTGCCATATGCTCCCTCCAACTATTTTATGGCGGTTCCACCTTTTAAGGCTTGTGGTTTTCAATGTCGCCAGATGAAATGGCAAACATCGGACTGGAAAACGGAATGAAACGAAAAAATAAAATTTGCGGATGTTCGTTGCCGTTGGCAACGTATCCTCAAATTTTTTGAAAAAAGAAAATGCGGATGCCGGGCATATAATTCAGCGTATAATCCCTAATACTCAATCTCGAACGTTTTTCCTATTCTTTGCCATTTACTGCTCTCACAAGCTCTGCTTGTTGCTCAGAAGTTTCCTCGTAATAGAGACATTTTTAAACATATACCAACACACCTTATTCTTATGGCAATTCCACTAAGATTCACTGGAGCGGAAATCCAGAGAATCCAGAGATTAGATTACACCTACGCCAAAAAGGGGCGTATCCTGATGCCTCTGCGCCACGCGATGCTGGTTGAAGATATATCCAAGCAGCCGATAATTTCGAGCAAGATAGAACTGGAACGCCATTCAAATGCGATATTAATTAATCAGGCCGCATGCAATACACGCTTGCTTGTGGAAATGTTTGAAGCAGTCAGTTTCTTGTTTCGTGCAACAGACCCAAGAATAAGCATAACTGAACCAGAACTTACCCCCAAGGAGGGTTTTTTCATTTATCAGATGCTACGAAACACGCTTACCCTTGGCAAGATGCCGGTTCAGCACCTGATAATCCTTCCAGACGGTCGTCTACCATTGCATTATCATGAAACGTACAAGGAGACATTCAAGTTTATAGACTCAGTAACATTTCATATAAACGGGAAAGAGATTCAGGTTCCAGAAAATTCGTTCAAATCAGTTCCAATTGGAAGCGTTCACGGAACGGTCCCTTCTGGCGACAGATTTATTCGGGCAGTTGCAATGAAACTTCCTCGAGTTAAAAATGTTCTAGTTAAAGACGATTTCCATCTGGTGGAATAGCGAAAGGGTTAATCTATATACGCCGCCGCACTTCAAATCCCTAACACTACATTCACAAACTGCTATTTCTAAGACGTAAAAAGAAAAAGAGTGCGGATGCTCGTTGCCGTTGGCAACGTATCCTCATTTTCTGAAATGGAAAAGAAAATTTGCGGATGCACATTGCACTTCGTGCAATGAATCCTCAAATTTTTGAAAAGAAAATTTGCGGATGCCGGGATTTTCAAAGCCGCAAACCCGCGGGGGTTTGGGCGGTGACGGACTAAGGGGGCATATTTGTCCCCCTTGGGCTGTCATTTGAACCCGGACCTTTGACTGTCTTCAGCCAAAATTTGGCCATGGACGCAGCCGAACTTCGTTCGGCTTGTCCACACATCGAGCGGTCTCCCGCTCAACTGCGTGGAAGGCCAAAATACTAGCCAGGTTATACTACATCCGCATTATTTTCCCTTTTGAAAGCAAGGCATTAAAATGTCTTGTACGGCTTCAGCTCGGGATTGAGCCTGTGCGCTTCGGCCAAATGCGCCCCGCAGCCGGGGATTTCCGACCACACAAGGTGCACGAGTGCTTTCCTGAACTTGCTCCCCCTCTCCCCGTCCAGCCTGCCAATCGCCGCGCCGAATGCCTTCCCGGCAAACACGTCTCAATCGGCACTGTTCCTCATTGCCGCAAAAGCCCTGCCTGCCCCGAAAAGCGCTTCAGGCCCGTTGCCATATTTCTTCCCAATCGCCTCAAGCAGCGCCCCGAATTCCTTTTCCCCGAACATGCGCGCGCATCCATTTTCCGCAATCACAGCTATCGCATCATTCGCCGCCTTCTGCGATTTTTCCCAGAACTCAAGCGCTGCAAGCTGCGCCTTGGCATTCCTGTCGTCAGGGCAAAGCTCCAGGCTTTTCCTGAATTCCCTGCCTGCATCGTCAAACTTCCCCTCTGTCAAAAGCCCGCATCCGCTGTCGAACATCAATCTGAAATCCTTTGCCGCCTGGCCCATCCTTTTGCTATGGGGGAAAAATCTCTCGCCCGCGCTGTAGCCAGTCTGCCCGGCGCCGAACTGCCGCTTGCCCTGCATCTCAAGCCCTCCTGTTCATTTTCACAACAACCCACGCCCGAAGCCCATGCCTTTCAGGCATGGGTAAAGGCAGCTAATCTTTCGCACAAAAATTTTCCTATGCTCATCAACAAGCCCCCGCCTTTAGGCGTGGGTTGTTGACTGCCATCTGCAATATTGCCGGCGCCACCACCGTGGTCAAGAACGCCATGGAGGCAATCACCGCATACTCGGCGGCGCCCAAGACAGGCGTGCCCGCAGGCGTGAGCGCGGTCAGCCCATAAAGGCCGATGATGAGCGCAATCTCCCCGCGCGGAATCATCCCCGCGCCAATGGCAAGCGACTCGCGCGCCTTTGCGCCCATGGCAAGCGCCCCGGCGCCGCAGCCGATTATCTTGGTGGCAATCGCAATGAGCGTGATTGCAAGCACGGGCACGATGTTCGCCGCAAGCGCGTTTATGTCCACGAGCAGGCCGAGCGAGATGAAAAACACCGGGACGAACAGCGCCTCGAGCGGGAAGAACATGCCGTAAAGCTCCTTGGTTTTCCCGCTGTAGCCCATGGTGAGGCCTGCCACGAACGCGCCCACGATGGCGGACAGGCCGATGTACTCGGCGACATACGCATAGAGGAGAAGATAGGCGAGCATGGCAAGGAACCCCTTGTTCCTGTTGCCCTCGACAGACGCGTCCAGGTAATTTTCCACCACGAACTTCCCGAGCAGTATCCCTCCCGCGACAAACACCAGCGCAGTGCCGACGAGCGTGGCAAGGGACGCCAGCGCGCCCTCGCCAAAGCCGGAAGGCGCCTGCAACACCACGGACAGCACAAGCAGGGCAAGTATGTCGTCAATCACCGCAGCGCCAAGTATCGCCTGCGCCATGTCCGACTGCACCATCTTCATTTCCTCGAGCACCGCAACCGTCACGCCTACCGAGGTGGCGGTGAGCGCAGCGCCGAGGAACATCGCATAATAGAAATCATGCCCGCCCGCAACCGCGAACAGGTAGCCCCCGATGAAAGGCACTATCACGCCCAGGGCGGCAATCACCAGGTTCTTCAGGTTGAACACCTTCCTCGTCTCCGAATGCATCCCTATCTTGAAAAGCAGCAGTATGGAGCCGAGCTTTGCGAATACCATCACCATCTCGTCGCTCTGCACAAGCACGGGCGCATTCTGCGGAAGCTGGAGAGGCAGCCAGGACAAAAGCGACGTGAAAAACGGGTAGATTGCCGCAATGGTGGGCGGCGCAATCGCCACGCCCACAAGCAAGAGCACCATGACGAACGGCTGCTTGAGGTAGTGCACCAGCATCTGCGCCAGTATGGCGGCAAGCAGCAGGAACGAAAGCTCGAACCAGATTTTCTTGCCCTCCGACACGTCCGTGAAGATGCTTGCGCGCACCACCGACAGGAAAAGCAGGAAGGCGAGGGCGAATGCGAGGAGCGCGGCAAACGGCAGCACGCTCTCTGCAAGCTTCCCTCTCTGCACGCGCGGCAGCGCAATCCTCATTTTTCCACCGCAATATTTCCTATCCGCCAGGCTTAAAATTGCTTGCCCCCAATTGTATGCCATGGCATGGAAAATGGACGAAATTGACCGCCAAATACTCGAAATCCTCCGCGAGGACGCCAGGATTGCGAACGTTACGCTCGGGAAAAAGGTAGGGCTTTCAGAGCCTGCCGCGCGGCGCCGCGTGGCAAACCTTGCCTCAAGGGGCGTGATACGCCGCTTCACGGTGGACGTGGAGGAAGGCGGCGCGGTGCAGGCAATCGTCTTCGTTACTCTCCTTCCCTCGGCAGCCTCCGAAAAAATACTCAAGGAGCTCATGCGCTCGCCGGGCGTCACCTCGCTTTTCGAAATCTCCGGCGACACCGACCTGGTTGTCCGCCTGGCTGCGCCCGACATGGACGAGCTCAACCGCAGGATAGACTCGCTCCGCCACCACCCGGAAGTCACCGCTACCAAGACGAACATGGTGCTCAAGAAGTGGAAGTAGATTGCGTTTTTCGCCGCTTTCTTCCCTCTTTTTGCCGTTTTTAGCCTATTTTTTAGCTCCTAGTGCTTTTTTTAGTTGTAAAAAGGCAAAACATGCGAAACATATATAAAACATTCATTCCACATGCCTAGCAGAGAGGAGGGATGTCCCATGTCAAACGCAGAATGCCCGGAATGCGCATCGCCGATAGAGCTTTCGGCAACAGCCGAGGTCGGCGAAATCCTGACCTGCCCCGACTGCGGCACGCGCCTTGAAGTGCGCGCACTCACGCCCCCCAAGCTCGAGAAGGCGCCCGGCGTGGAAGAGGACTGGGGCGAGTAACCATCATGCATATTATATTACATGTTTGAGGCGGGAGTATGCAATTTGTTTGGAACGAAGACAAGCAATGGGGCGACGACGAATGCGACTAGCGCGCGGCACTGCCCCGGCATGCGGGGCGAACTGAATGAAGCTTGCACTGTGCTACACCATAGTCTCTGTCGAAAACAAGATGCTTCTGGACTCCGCGAAAAAGCGCGGGGCGGAGCTCGAGCGCATCGTGGACGGCGAGGCACTGCTTGCAATCACGGGCAACGGCAGGAAGGAATACGACGCAATCCTCCAGCGCTCGGTGTCGTATTCGCGCAGCCAGGCGCTCACATACTACTTTGAGCGGCAGGGCACGCTAATGATGAACTCCTACGATGCCGCGCGCATCTGCGGGGACAAGATGCTCACGTCCATCGAGCTTGCGAAGGCGGGCGTGCCGACCCCGAAGACTTATGTTGCCCTCACGCCGGAAACTGCGAGGCAGGCGGCGGGCAAGCTCGGCTTCCCTTTGGTGATGAAGCCCACCACCGGCTCATGGGCGCGCATGGTGCACAGGATAAACGACACCGACGCGCTTGACGCCGCGCTCGAGTCGCGCGAGGAGATGGGCAGCCCGTCGCAGAAAGTCTACTATTTGCAGGAGCACATCAAAAAGCCAGGCCGCGACCTGCGCGCATTCGTGGTGGGGGGCGAGGTGGTCGCTGCAATCTACCGCCACTCCACCGAGAAATCCGGCTGGATAACGAACACCGGCAGGGGCGGCACTGCAAGCAACTGCCCCGTCACGCCCGAAATCCGCGAGCTTTCCCTCAAGGCGGTCTCATTCCTCGACGAGGGCATCTATGGCGTGGACCTCATGGAATCCGAAAACGGGCTTGTTGTCCACGAGGTGAACCACACCACGGAGTTCCGCAACTCCTCGCCGGTGACTGGCGTGGACATCGGCGACAAAATGATTGAATATTTCCTGAAGCGCGCAAAGAGATGACGGGGAAGGCAAAAACTGCGGCAGGCAGGTAAAGCGGCCCGCAGGCGGCGCAGGCAGACGGAGCGGCAGGCAACTGCAGGCGCTGCGCGCAAATCGCATCCACGAGGTAATTTCTATGGCAAAAAAGAAGATTTCCATCATCGGCGCCTCCGGCTACACCGGCGGCGAGCTCCTTCGCTGGGCGCTCATGCATCCCGAAATGGAAGTGTCGCAGATAACTTCCGAGCGCTTTGCAGGCCAGGCAGCCACGAAACTCAACCCGAACCTTAGGGGCTTCACATCCCTTTCCTTCGTGCCGGTAAAGCAGCTCTCCACCGACATTGACGCCGTATTCATCTGCACGCCGCACAAGGCCGCGGCCCCGTACGTGAAGCAGTTCTGGGAAACTGGCGCAAAGATAATTGACCTGTCAGCGGACTTCCGCCTCAAGAGCAAGGAAACGTACGCCAAGTATTACCAGGAGCACCCTGCGCCCGAGCTTCTTGACAAGTCCGTGTACGGGATACCCGAGCTCCACCGCGAAGAGATAAAGGGCGCCAAGCTCGTGGCATGCGCAGGCTGCCTTGCCACCTCGGTAATCCTTGCCCTCGCCCCGCTCGTGAAGAGCAGGATAATCTCCACGGACGGCATAATCGCAGACTCAAAAATCGGCTCGGCAGCGGCGGGCGCCTCGTTCGACATTTCCACGCACCACCCCGAGCGCTCGGGGTCTGTGCGCTCCTACAAGCCGCACGGGCACCGCCACACCGCGGAGATAGAGCAGGAGCTTTCGGCAATCGCGGGCGCGCCGATATCGGTGGGGCTCACGCCGCACGCAATCGAGATGGTGCGCGGCATCATGTCAACTGTCCACGCGCGCCTCCCCAACGAAACGCGCGACGTTGACGTGTGGAAGGCATACCGCAGCTTCTACTCCGGCTCGCCATTCGTGCGCCTCGTGAAGGACAAGGAGACGCTTTACCGCTACCCCGAGCCCAAGCCGCTCATTGGCACGAACTTCGCGGACATCGGGTTTGAAATAGACGCTGAAAAGCAGCGCATAATCGTGATGAGCGCGATTGACAACCTCGTGAAGGGAAGCGGCGGGCAGGCAATACAGTGCTTCAACCTCATGAACGGGTTTGACGAGAAGACGGGGCTTTGGATGCCAGGCTTCCACCCGCTCTGATTCCCAAAATGGTGCGCATATGCTTGTACTGGAAATCGGCAGCCGCGCGATAGGGGCGCATAGGCAATAGGTGCTATTATGCTTGTACTGAAAATCGGCGGCAGCATTCCATGCAGCCGCGCGATAGTGGCTCATGGGCAATAGGTGCTATTATGCTTGTACTGAAAATCGGCGGCAGCATGGCAGATTCTGCAGCCAGCCTTGCCGCAGACATCGCCTCGCTTCTCTCCTCCGGCGAAAAGGTGGTGCTGGTGCACGGCGGCGGCCCGCAGGTGACCGCGCTTGAGAAGGCAGTTGGCAGGGAACCCTCTTACATCTACTCAAAGGAAGGCTTCAAATCCCGCCACACTGACTTCCAAACCATCCAGAACTTCGTGATGGCAGTGGGCGGGGGCGTGAACTCCTCCCTGGTGCTCCAGCTCCGCAAGGCAGGCGTGAACGCAGTCGGGGTGTCCGCATCAAGCGGCATAGTCTTCGCAAAACGCAAAATCCTCGTGGGCGTGGAGAACGGCAAGGAAAGGATGGTGCGCGACGACTACTCCGGCAAAATATTGCGCATAGATTCCGCACCCCTGCTTGCCCTGCTGGAAAAGGGATTTGTCCCCATCGTCGCGCCCATTGCGCAGGGCGAGGAGTTCGAGCCACTGAACATTGACGGGGACCGCGCGGCAGCAGCCATCGCCTCTTCCCTCCGCGCCCAAAAGCTCATGCTTTTCACGGACGTTGAAGGCTATTTCCGCAATTTCCCCAACGACCTGGTAAGCAAGGCAACCGCATCGGAAATTCCCGCCTTCCAGAAGGGCGCCTCGGCAGGCATGAAGCGCAAGCTCGTTGCCGTGTCGGAAGCGCTGTCTGGCGGCGTGCCTGAAGTGGTGATATGCAGCGGCACCGGGGAAAAGCCCGCAAGCAGCGCGCTTGCTGGCAGCGGCACGCACTTTGTGAAATGAAAAGGATGGTACCATGAACAACTCAGAACTTTGCGCACAGGAGCTCCAGTACGAGATGAACCTTTACGGCAAGCGCGGCATCGCCCTGGAGCGCGGCGAGCGCGAATTCGTCTGGGACGTGGAAGGCAAGTGCTACATTGACTGCAACACGGGCGTGGGTGTTGCCATACTGGGGCACAGCCATCCCTCGCTTGTTTCAGCGATACAGAAGCAGGCTTCCACCCTGATGACCTGCCAATCCCCATTCGCAAACAATCAGCGCGCGCGCCTTCTTTCGCGCCTCAGCGCGCTTTTCGGGACGCCTTCCAGGGTATTCCTCTGCAACAGCGGCACCGAGTCGGTGGAGGCCGCGCTAAAGCTCGCGCGCAAGAAAACGGGCAGGAAATCCTTCACGTCCGCCATGAACGCATTCCACGGAAGGAGCAGCGGCGCGCTCTCGGTGACATTCAAGGAAAAATACCGCGCGCCCTTCGAGCCGCTGCTGGGGCCTGTGGTGCGCGCGCGCTTCAACGACGTCGAGTCGCTCAAGGCATCGGTGACAAACGAGACCGCCGCGCTCATACTCGAGCCCGTCCAGGGCGAGGGCGGGGTGCGGGTGGCAAAGGGGGAATACCTGAAAGCCGCGCGCGACATCTGCACGGACAAGGGCGCGCTCCTCATCTGCGACGAGGTGCAATCCGGCAGCGGGCGCACGGGCAAATTCTTCGCATACGAGCACTTCGGCATTAAGCCCGACGTCGTGTGCCTTGCAAAAGGGCTTGGCGGCGGCGTGCCTATCGGCGCCATAATCGCAAGCGAGGAAGTTTCCGCCTTCACGCCCCTTGACCACGGCACCACGTTCGGCGGCAACCCGCTTGCCTGCGCTGCGGCGAATTCCGTGCTTGACGCCATTGAAAATGGCGGGCTGCTTGCCAAGGCGGCAACGGACGGCGCCTACATGATGCAGAAGCTGTCCTCCTCCCTTTCCGGCAAGGCGCAGTTCCGCGAGGTGCGCGGTTTGGGCCTCATGATGGCAATTGAGCTCAAGGTGCCCGCAAAAGAGCCGCTTGCAAAGCTTGCGGCTGCAGGCGTGCTCGCGCTCCCGGCTGGCGAGCAGGTGGTGAGGCTGCTCCCGCCCTACATAATCCCGCGGGAGTCCCTTGACAATGTTGCAGCAACGATTTCCGAGGTTTTGCAATGAAAACGGACGCCGTGGACTTTCTCGATTCCCTCATAGCCACTCCCAGCCCGTCCAAGCACGAGCGCAAGGCGGCTGAGCTTTGCCAGCGCTACCTTTCGCAGTTCGCATTCGAAAAAGCGTGGATTGACGCTGCAGGCAATGCAGTCGCCACGAACTATCCCCACAGGAAAGGCGACTCGCCCGACTTGCTGCTTTTCGGGCACATGGACACCATTGCCGAGCCGTTGCCCCACAGGCGCGAAGGGGGCAAGATATACGGCAGGGGCGCAGTGGACGCCAAGTCCTCCCTCGCCGCGCTCCTCACCGCAGGCGCGGAGTGCGCAGGCAGCACCCCGCTCAAAATCATGGTGGCGGGCGTCACCGAGGAGGAAATAACCACCTCCAAGGGCACGCGCCACCTCCTCACCTATGCAAGGCCGAAAATGGCGATAAACGGCGAGCCATCCAACACGAACGGCATCACCATCGCCTACAAGGGAAGGCTGGTGGTGGAGTGCCGCACGCACGGCAAGGCGCTCCACGCGGGCATGGCGTCGGAAAACCCAATCGAGCGCACGTTCGAATTCTACACCCGCGTTCGCGCGGCATACCCGCAGCACAGCAAGTTCGACAGCGTGATAATCAACCTCACCAACATCCACGCAGGCTCGTCCGAGGCGATAAACGTGGTGCCGGAGAACATGGACTTCGTGCTGGACGTGCGCCTTCCCCCCTCGGTGAAAAACGCGTCCGTGGTGCGCAAGTTCCGCATGCTCGCGCCCCAGAACGTGACGCTGCGCGTGCATGAAAGCCTCCCCGGCGTGGAGACAGACACCAACCACCCCCTCTGCCGCGCGATGGTCGCCTCCATGCGCGAGTGCGCGCTCTCCCCGCGCTACGTGAAAAAGAGCGGAAGCGCGGACATGAACATCACCTCGCGCGCAGGCATCCCGACAATCGCGTACGGGCCGGGCGATTCCGCGCTCGACCACACGCCGAACGAAGTGATAGACATCGCCGATTACAGGCGCGCGATTGCCGTGCTGAAAGGTGCGGTGAAGGGGATGGGGCGGGCGAAGATCACATTATGATTACTGCTTTTAGTATTCGTTATTTATCAGTAACTATTAATACTTCTAAATACTAACTCATACTATGAGTTACTATTCTCGTTCTACATATTTTTTCCAATAAGCCAAAAGCTTTAAATACTAATACTTTTCTATTATTTACTAATATTAGAAATGAGTGGTGCAATGATCAGCGAAGAACAATTGGTGAAGATAATAGAGGTCTGGGAAACCCAGGATGTCGAGTTCAAACAGTCTGTCCATAGTCACCAAGAGTTGTCTCAGCATATGTGCGCTTTGGCAAATACGAACGGCGGTCTTATTTTCATCGGCATATCTCCAAAAAAAGAGATAACGGGTATAACTGAAGATATTGACAAGCTACAACAGAAAATAGCCGCGGCAGCAAAAGCGATAGCCTCTCCAATAGTTCCTGTTGTAGAAGTTATTCATTATAATGGTAAAAATATTGTTGCAATAACCGTCCAAAAGGCGCCGGACTGCACTTACCACACTTTTGACGGTGTAATCTATGGAAAAATCGGTTCAACGCTCCATAAATTTGAAGGTCCGCAAATAGCGGAATTTCTCAGAATGAAGCAAGTGCTTTCCTTTGATGACACGATAACCAATGCCAAACTTAGTGATCTTGATAATCAGAAAATAACAAACTACTTGAACTTGAGAAAGCAGCATGATTTTCTGCAATCCCATGCAATCAAGGATTTTCTTATCAGTAAAAAGCTTGCAGTCCAAAACGGTGAGCTGAAGATAAAGAGTGCGGCACTGCTATTTTTTGCCAGGAATCCAATGCAATTCAATCCACAGATTGAAATCAAGATGGTTCGCTTTTCTGGAATTGAGCCTGTTGATATTGCTGCTCACGAGCTTGTTCAAACAACTCTAGTTGAGGCGATTGACCGTGCTATGGCGTTTGTTAAGGCAAACATACCTAAACGAATAGAAGTTGGGGAGCAAACAAAAAGCGAGGAAAAATATCTCTACCCAATTCAAGTCATCCGTGAGTCCATAGTTAATGCAGTTGCTCATCGTGACTATTTCAGCAAGGATGCGATCCAGATTTACGTGTTTGACGATAGAATAGAGATAACCAACCCGGGTTCTCTTCCGAATGCTTTGCCAAAGGAGTTGTTTGGAACACTTTCTGTCCAAAGAAATCCGCTGACTTATCGTATACTTAGAGACTATGATTATGTGGAAGGACTTGGGTCAGGTGTGCCGAGAATGAGGGCGAAGATGCGAGAATATGGCCTTGACGATCCAGAATTTGGGATTTATCCATCTTTCTTCAGAGTTGTCCTTAAAGCCAATAAAACGAAGAAATATGATGTGCTAAATATGAGACAGATTGCCGCTATTGATTTTCTAAAGAAGAACAAAACAATGAAAATGAAGGATTACATAAAACTAAACAAGGTATCTTTTGGCACTGCGCGGCTTGATGTAAATGAGATGATAACACTTAGATTCATAAAAAGAGTTGGAATCTATCGCGGTGCTTATTACGTCTTAAGAGAAAGTTAAAAGATTATTTTTCGTTATTTTTTCAAAGCCCAGTGTCATAATCGGTTTTGACTGATATGTTTGTAATTTTATATATTTTTGACATATAATTATGCAATAGTAAATAAAAACCACTCTCTGGAAGGGCGTGGGCGACAACATTTCTATCGTCGCTCAGTCGGAGCGAAGAAGGTTATTGCGATGTTCTAACCTGGCAACTGCCCATTCTTCTATGTCTTCTCGTCAATCACAGTCGTCTCACAAACTCGCGCGCGATGTCTGCGAGCTGCAGGCAGCTTTCCTTCGACGCCCATTCGTTGCAGGTGTGCTCGCCGCCTCCGAGCGGGCCGATGGAGAATGTGGGCGCGTGCGCGGCAAGCACGTTGTCGTCCGCAACAGACGCGCCGTAGGCATAGTGCGCGCTTCCGAACTTCTCCTTCACGATGGCGGAGAGCAGCCGCACGTGCGCGTTTTTAGGGGAAGTGGCGTAGGGCGCGAGGTAGGGCACCTTCCTTTCCTTCAGGCGCGCGCTTATCTTCCGCCCGTCCATGGCAGTGAATTTCCCGGCGGCATAAAGCCCGCCTATGAACGCCCTCACGTCATCAAGCATGCTTTGCGGCGTCTGGGGCACCACAAGGTGGATGTCCAGCTCGAGCATCGCGGCGTCAGGCACCGAGAGCGAGGTGCTCTCCCCGGATATTTTCCTCACGAAAAGCGTGGGCGGGGGAAGGAGCGGGTGCTTTCCCATCCGCCCGTTCATCCTCTCAAGCTCAAGGGCAAGGCGCGCGGCCTCGGAAATGGCATTGGTGCCAAGCGCGGCATTCGCCCCGTGCGCGGACTTCCCTGGCACGCCAATCTCAATCACGCACCTGCCCCTCCTGCCAAGCGTAATCTCGGCTGGGCCGAG